>CADADN010000004.1 GCA_902786665.1 uncultured Prevotellaceae bacterium
ACCGCCGCCCCTGCTGCCATCCTGAACGATGGAAGCGAAGACACAACAGACACCGCCGCCCCTGCTGCCATCGACACCAACGAAAGCGACACCGCCGCCCCTGCTGCCATCCTGAACGATGGAAGCGAAGACACAACAGACACCACCGACGCAACAGGAACCGACACCGCCGAAAGCGACACCGACACCGCCGAAAGCAACGACGCCCCCACGACCGCCCCGACAGGCCCCGCCCTTGGGCTTTCGGCTGCCGCCTGCGTGTTTTTCCCTATAATATAGACACCATAAAATAACACCGAATTTTCAATTTTACCAATAAAAACGGCCGGGCAACATCGGCGACACCGCCGCCGCATTATAGACCCTCCAAAATTTCACCGATTTTCCAATTTTACTGATAAAACAACCAGGCCGACAACGGCCACAAAAAATTAAAATTATGAAATACTTTGCAAACATCAAGACCGCCGAGGAGTTAAGAAAAGTTTACCGTGAATTATGTTTAACTCTTCACCCCGACCGCGGCGGCAACGAGGAAGATTTTAAAGCTATGCAAGCCGAGTTTGAAAGCCTGAAGGCCGCATTTATGAACGGCACCGCCGGCACATCGTACACCTACACCAACGCCCACACAGAGACCGCGGAGGAACGCCGCCAACGCGAGGAAGAAGAACGCCGCGAGCGTGAAGCGTGGGCACGCTGGGAGGAAGAAGAACGGAAAGCCCGCGAGGAGGAAGAACGCCGCGAGCGTGAGCGCATAGAGAAAGCAAAGGAGGAGAACCGGCGCAAGGTGGCAGAGTGGGCCGGCCGCCTGGAGCGTGTGAACAACGCCGGCCGCCGCGCGTGGGACTTCGCCGACAAGAAAGCCGCCGCCGCTTTCGTGGCCACCACAAAACGCAATATAAAAGCCGTGATAAATCACTACTTCCCCGGCCTTAACGTCAAAATCAAGATTTCCGGCCGCATCTGGCGAGAAAATTTTGAAATAGTCTGGGAAGACGGGCCGAGCGTGCCAGAAATGCGGGCAATAAAAGAATTATACTATTTTATCCCATCAAATTACGTCAGCGACCCTTACGCCGATTATGGCGACTACAAAAGCAACGAAGGCACGGCACCATGGCGCGAGGCATACGGCCAAGCCCTGGGCGACTGCACCGACATTGATTTTACACGCACACTTAGCGACGACGCACAGAAACAAGCGGAGGAGATCGCCGGCGGCATCTTCGCCAACTGGAGCAACGCGGACAAATACGGCAAATTTGCGGCCACCCTTGACGAATGGATCAATTTTGCAAAAGCAATGGGCGCAAAGGTTAACGAGTGGGGGAGCGTTGATTTATACGCCGTCGGCCTCGGTTGGACTCGCTTTGCATCCGAAGACATGCGCGACGACAACGGGCACGACGTGGCAAAATTTTACACTTCAGCCGTAAGGCGTGAACTTTACGACCGCGCGACGGTGTCAGTTACGCCAAAAGACGAAGCACCCGTATTTGTGCCGGCATACGGCCCCGCGTATAAGGCAATTAAAAAGGCTCTCGGCGGCAATACTTTTTGCACCTACGGCAAGAATACAGAAAAAGAACTAACTATTTTGGAAGCCGCCGAAATGCTCGCACGCGGCGAATCTGTCACAATCGGAAAGTTATACGCCTACGAAGGCAAAAAATATGTTAGCGGCTTAAGCCGTGGCGGATACAAGACACAGACCAAACGCGCGGAGAAATACGCCGCCGCCGGCATCATCCTCGAGGGGACAAATTACAATACTTACGGCAGCGTGATAGCCACGGGCATAAAGCCCGAAACACTGGAAGCACTGCGCCAGGAGGCCGCCGACATCGAGAGACAGCGCGAAGAATGGAACCGCGCACAGCAGGAAGGCAACGACCACAAGGCCACAGAAAACGCCCACAAGCGCACGAAAGCCGACAAGACAACCAACAACACCACCGACACGCCCGACACCGACGAAGCACCCGCTGACGGGCTGCAACTAGTGGAGATCGCCGGCGGCGTCGCCGTCGTGGGCGACAGTCGCACCACCTATAAAAACCGCAAGGCAATAAAGGCACATGGCGCACGCTGGAACCGCGACGCCCAACAATGGCAAGCCACCGACCCCGCCGACGTTGCCACCCTCCGCGCCTGGTTTGGTGTTGCTGATGACAGCAGCACCCCCGAAAGCGAAACAACCGCCACAAATGCCCCACAATCGACGCAAACGGGCGAAGCGGGCGACACCACCACCGGCACCACTGAAAGCGCACAGGGCGCACAGGAAGCCCCCGAAAGCGACGCCGCCACCGTTGGCGACGGTTCCACCGCCGCCGCCGATCTACCCCCACTGGTGGAAGCCTTTGCAAACCTTTTCCGCATCATCGCCGACACGATGACAGAGGCGAAAAAATACGATGGCGTGACCATTTCCGCCGACACCTTAGAACGCTGGCGCACAGAGACCGCCACGGGTACCAAATGCGCCGCCGCCCAACTGTCTGAGGTGTGCGCCTGTCTTGGGTGCCTCACTCCTGACAACCGCCGCGAGTTTGACGCCCTCGGCGTTATCTTCTGGACTCTCGCCGAGCAACTTCACCAGGGCTTCAACCCTGAGACCATCGCCCCGGCCATCGAATACGCCCGCGGGCAACTGTTCGACCTGATAGACCGCACGCAGCGCCCCAACCAGGCCGCCGCCGTCAGGGAGGCCACCGACCACAGGGACGCCGCCTAAAATGGCGGTCCCTGGGGCATTTTTAGAAATTTTCCTATAATATAGAACTTCCAAATTTTCACCGAATTATGAAAACAGAGAATGAAAACGCCGCCAACATTGGCAGCATGACCGACCGCGAGCAACGCGCACGCCGCATCGCATCCGTTATCTTGTCGCAAATTAAGGTGGGAGCCGCCGCCAATATCTTGCAATCGTGGGGCATGGAGAAGCCAGCCGCCATCATCATGGGCGACGTGTGCGGTCTTGTCTTCCATGTGCGCGGACTGATCCACACCGGGCGCGTCATCGTCGCCCTGAACGAGGGGCGAGACCTCTACGACATCATTTTACAGGACGACCACGGCCGCGAGGCGCAACGCATTACGGGCGTATATTGTGACGAGCTGGCCGCCCGCATTGACGCAGCCGTAGAACACCCCGACGACATGAGCGACGCGGACTACATCGCCCGACTGAAAGCGCAGGGCGACCCGCTTTTGTCGTGGCTCCTGGCGCGCCGCGAGGCAGGGCAGCCCGTTCACATCATCGAGGTGGGCGAGTAATCGCCCCACCTTGAAAAATTTCCCTTATTATAGGCCCTCCAAATTATCACCATTTTTTCAAATATACCAATAAAAACCGCCCAGGAATGGGCACAAAACCCACACAATTATGAAAACAAATATCATCAACAACAACGAGAGTGCAAACCAAGTGAAGAACAACGAGCAAGCCAGAAAGCAACCGCAGGCAGTGACCGACAAAGACGGCCGCCATTGCTACGCCTTTGTTCTGTATGTAGGCGGAGAAATAAGCCGTATTCTCGCCGCTGGCTGGTGGTCAACATACAACGACGCAGAAACAACGACAAGCGGGATGGCCGTTGCCGCTGTGGCCTTCAAAAAGACCGCCGCCGTTGTCGCCTACGAATTGCAAGACAACGACGTTTACGAGCTTATGACTACCCGGAATGTAGGAAGCCGCGACCGCCTTTGCTTCAAAATACACCGCAGCCGCATAGAGGCGGGCAAGTATATCGCCCCAACACAGGAGGAACAAAAAGAATATTTCAGCATGGGCAACAGCGACATTTACGCCGGCGCGGAATGTATGCCCGTGGGGTGGAATGAGCCGAAACACGCCGCCCGTCTGGAAGAGGGCGCGCGGGTTCTCTGCATCCATTACGGCATATTCGGCACCATCGACCACCACAACACATGCGACGGAAAAATAACATACGTGGTGAAGTATGACGAGCCACAGAGACGCGCCGACGGTTCCACGTTCCAATTTGAGGAATACGACCGCGAGGGCATCACCACCAACTACGACCCGACAACAGGCAAGGAAATCGAAGGCAACGCGCAGCATTACCGCGAAGTGCTTTGCGCCTCCTGGTGGGGTGGCGACGACGTGCCGCGACTGTTTGAGTTTTGCGGTCAAAAATTGGTCTGCATCTGCAAGGGCGAATATTGGGACCTCACAACCGACGACGGCAAGGGCACCCAGCACGATCTGACACTCGACGAACTGGCCGACGTGCTGGCGCAGTATTACGCCGACGAACAGAAGGCACAGGCGGGACGGGTGGCGTGACCGCCGCCCGTCCCGTCTGTCGCTGTAGCACAGCGACGCCCCGTTATAAGGTCCCTGCGAAATCACCGACTTTTCCTTTCATGATTTGAATTTGGCGCGCCCTGTCCGTGACGGTCAGGGCGTGTCCGCTTTTTTGCTTCATTTATTTTGTTTAATCATTTATTTTGTTTATCTTTGCCACGCAATTACAAAACATCGTCATCATGGAAATATATCTTTATCGACTTATCGAGGAACAGGGCACCAGTATCAGCGCGATAGCCCGTGAAATGGGCGTGAGCATCCAATACATCAGCAACGTTGCACGCGGGCAGCGTGTCTCCATCAAGATATTAGAGCGCATCGCCGACATCATCGGCGTGCCGACATGGCGTTTGCTTTGCCCGCCTGAAGACGACCCTATCACACAGGCACGGCAGCACCAGGCGCGACTATTGCAGGAACAGGAGCGCAAGCGCACAGCCACGGACGCACCCACAGCGTCGCCCACAACGGCGAAAGCACCACGGAGGAATAACTACCCCACCCCTTCAGAATGAGAGCCACACAGCGCAAATGTGTGGCTCTTTTTGTTTCTTTTTTTAGTCGCTGCAAGGCAGCGAGAAATCAAAACAAATTTTATACAAATTTCAACACAATGGAAAAACGTGTTATGATTTGTTCTTGTGTTGAGATTTGTATAAGATTTGTCCGGATTTCTGTGCGAAGCACACTCAAAACCCCTTAATTTTGTCAAGAAACCCGAAAACTTTGCACTTTTTTGAAAAATAATTCTCAAAATCCTTGCACGGTTAATTTATTTTGTTTACTTTTGTATCAGAGTTTAGAACTAATTATTTTTAACCCGCCCGGCAGGGCACAAAAAAATTAAACTATGATAACAAGGAGATTTTTCGCGGTAGAGGTTTTCGACAGCACATGCAATGAGCTTGGTCACGAATCCGGCATCTATGGTCGTGGTGATTACTCATGGATCACCGACACGCTGAACAGCGGCAACGGCGAGTATAATATGACCGAAGAGGAAGCCAACGACGTGAAGGCCGACTTCGAGCGCATCATCAAGGAGAAAAACCTGGAGTGGGCATCGGTGGAAATCGACTCCATCGAGGTACCCGTCGCAGAGACCTTGCAGGATGTGGCCGACTACTACAACGAGGCCGACTGTCTGGACGTCGCCGAACTGGAAGCCATGATTGAGGCAGCAGGATGGGTGAGCGATTGCGCCACCGACTGGGGCGTGTGCCACAACGACACCGAGAAGGTGATCATCAACGACGATGGCGAAGCCGTTGTCGTACCGATGAGGAAAGACACCATCACCCTCTATCTCGTTAACATGTACGAGGCTTACATGGCAGCAGAGACAGGCATCAACGCCGTCCGCAACCTCCCCACCGACACCATCCACTACAAGCATGAGGTGCTTGAAGAGGCAGAGGTGGAACTCCCGGCAGGCTTCACCATCGAGAAGACACATGGCGAAGGTGAGGAAATCTTCAAGGGCAACGAGGCAGCCGACATGATCACCGAATACACCGATGGCAAGTATGTCACCAGCCTTGTGACATCCGACGGCATCGTAAATCTAAAAGTCTGGAACTATGGAAAAAACTAAAAAAGCGCGGCGGCTACCGCCCCAATTCGGGGCGGCCAGCCAACGACTGACAAAGTGAGCGCATGGACTTCCCGCGTATCTTCATTCTGATACGCGACTATGCCGAGTCTTATTTCGTCAGTTTTGACGAGTTTCGGGCACACATTGCCGAGGTGAATTTCTTCGACCCAACCGACCGCGACACCGCCGACCTTGAAGACATCCTCACGGATGCCTGGAACTTCCTAAGCCTTCAGGAGGAGGAAGAAGAGCGACAGGCAGAGCTTTACGAAGATGATGACCTAATATAGGCTGCATCTATAATCACCACATTTTCAACACCGCCGAGGTATCGGCACAAAAAACAAAACATCATGGATTACAACAAGAATTACGCCAGGGAACTGCGCACAGGCCGCAGACTGGCACAATGGGTGGACCGCCACCAAAACATCATCAATGCAGCACTGGCCGCACAAGTGGCCTACATGCTCTACTACGTTTTTATATACGGATAGTGCCCTGACGGGCAGAAATTCGAACAAATTTCACGCAAATCTCAACACGATGCTGAAAAGGTGTTATAATTTGTTCCCGATTTGTTTGGATTTCTCGCCGATAGGCGATTAAAAACACAAATATCACATAAAAAAACGCAAATAAAACAGAAAATCATGCACACAATGAAATTTCTCATGTTCCCTTGCTCTCTGCACAAGGTGAACTACGACATGAAGCGAGATGCAGAGTGGATTATCACTAACGACCAGAACGGTGTCCACTCCGACCTCGGAAACTGCATCATCGGCACGCGCCCGCCCTATTTCGTGGCAAAGATACACGCCTATAAGACTCAAGAGAAGCGCGACCATGTGAGAGAGCGCGACGAGAACAACCGCGTTGCCTGGTTGAAAAGCATGGAACGCCGCGAACTGTTGGCACGAAGCGCACAGAAGGCGGGTGTGTCGGTCCGCGACTATGTGGAGTGGATGGGCGGCAACTACGACGAGGAAGAGGACGAACTTCGCATCCTCGCAAAGGTGCCCGGCCTGAACGTCTATCTGGAACTTTTGGGCGTGATGGACGAGGAAGACACCGCTATGGAAAGATGGTGGCAGGAGACACGCGACCAGCACCCCACCGACAAAGCCATCTACGCCGCCGCCTTACAGCAACTCAACCGGGCCGCATACTTCTACCGTGCCACCACACCCAAGGGCGTACAGCGCGACATGGCTACCCAGGCCGACGACTGGCAGCCCCGCGACGACTGGCGGGAGCAATACGACCCCGACGAGTATTTCCAACGCCCTAAGCGGCGCGGTGTCGGCTTCGATCACGTCGATACATCACGCCGCCCCACCCCATATCTGAAGCACCAGATGGATGCAGAGGAACTGGCGGAATACAACCGCCTAAAAGAGGAAGCCATGATAGAAGCAGACGTGCAAGGGCAAACGCTCTCCGCCGAAGACCTGCGCCAACTGAAACTCACAGCAGCCGCCAACGTGGCGGCAAGGAGGATGATGGAAGGGTGAGAACTTGAACACGAATTGCCACGAACGACCCATGAATTTATCATAAATTTTATGGCTAGTTACAACGCCTTTGGGAGCAGGGGAAATAGAATGTCTTCCCTACAATGATGAAAGCACCACTTTCGCCGTATGGCTTGACAGACCATTTGCAAGAGGCATCCGCCTGGAGCACTTTCTTGCCATCGACGAAAAGAATATCAAACCCGAAAAAAAGTAATTATAATGACGTATATTGATTGGACTATGAACAACTATTTTGCAACAAGAGAAATACGCACATTCGACGTTGACGCATTTATCAACGACGTATATAATAGGTTTTGCGGCACTCCCAACGAGGAGAGCCGCGAAGACCTGCAAGCCCTTTGGAACAAGGTGCTGACCATGCCGAGAGGTGGCGACGCTTCACTATACCCCAACGTTCACGGACCGCGCCCGGCATTGCTGGAAGTATGGCACAAGGCCGGCGACTTCTGGCGTGCCAACGGCTTCAGCAAGCCCGCCAGCCTGTTGTGCGACCAAAACGGCATCGTCATCGACGAAGAAACCGCACAAAAGATCGCAGCAGCAAAAGCCGCCATCAGCGGCACCGACAGCACCACCGCCACAGAGTCCACAGAAGCCACAGAAACGCCCACAGCGACCGCCGCCGACCCGTTCTCCGTATGCGACGGTTCCTCCGTCGCCCCGCAAGCGGCCGCAAGCGACCTTGCAAGCGGATCAGCAAGCGACACCGCCGACTACGACCCCGGCGTGACCGTGCCGGAGGCAACCCCCTCCCCCACTCCACGCCGCCGCCGGACACGCCGCACTCGCACCGCCACACCGCAGCCCTCGTTATTCGACGGCTGCGAAATCACCGATTCCGCCGACGCACCTACAGAAACACCCGCCGATGATGAAACGGTTACAGATTGTAACGCTTT
The DNA here is from genome assembly GCA_902786665.1 of uncultured Prevotellaceae bacterium. Lineage (GTDB taxonomy): Bacteria > Bacteroidota > Bacteroidia > Bacteroidales > Bacteroidaceae > Prevotella. The sequence goes on from CADADN010000004.1 coordinate 8,380, forward strand.
CACCAACACCATAAAAAACATTGCCAGCAACAGAACCGCCCGCGAACTGGCCAAGGGCGTCGGCATCCTCGCCGCCGTGCTCATCATCTACGAATGCGGTCTAATCATTCCCTTCGCTCTGCTTGGAGGGCTGGCAGGAGGACTAATTAAATAACCCACGACCATGGACTACAGCCAATATTACGACAACACAAAGCCGCAGTGCCATACATGCCTGCACTGCATTTATGAAATGACCCTCCGCTCCCTTATGTGCCAGCATGACCAGCACACCATCACCGAACACGAAAAATGGAAGCCCAGAGACTGCAAGAACTACGTGAGAGGATAAAAATTTTTAATTTCAAGAAATCAAGAAATCAAGAAATCAGGAAAACAAACAAACAATAAAACAAAGTGGTTTGTTTTATATCATACAAACAATATTGTTTTAATGTGTGTTTTCTTGTTTTTTTCCAATACGTCAAGAAAGTAACAAAGAAAATTTGATACTTTGAAATATGGTTTGAAAGAGACAAAGCAAGAAAACAAGCGAGAAACAAAACAACATGAAAAGAAAGAAAATTTGCTGTCAAACAACAAATAAATCAAGTTTTGTTTGGTACATATTTGAAATTTGACTATATTTGCGCCACGATTGCGGACCAGGCGATACCGGCGCACATTGATTGGAATATACATCATCACATAAAGCATAGTTAAACATGGAAAATAGACTTAAAGAAGTGTTGGCGATTGTCAACAACAAAGGAGGGGTGGGGAAGACCACCACCGTACAGAGCCTGGCGGCTGCGCTCGTCAGGCGAAAGAAGTCAATGCACGTCTTGGTAGTCGATCTTGACCCGCAAGGACACCTGTCAATCCTGCATGGCTTCGACATCAACCAGTATATGCAGCACCGCACCATCTACGACGCCATGCGGAAAGGGGAGAGCGTGCCCGTGTATAAGACCAACCGCGACGGTGTGTATCTGGCACCATCCACGGCAGAACTGCAAGACGTGGATGCCGACCTGTTCCGGCAGATGAACCCGAAGAAAGTGCTACAGAAGAGTTTCGGGCTTCCGCTCGACGACCAGACGGGAGAAGGACTGAAAGACATGGTGAGCGCATTTGACTACGTTTTTATTGACTGTCCTCCTGCCCTCTCACAAACTACCTACAACGCAATGGCCGTCGCCACCGGCTTGCTGATACCCGTGCAGATGGAAGGACTAAGCGTGAACGGATTGGGCAACATCATCGTGGCCATGCGTGAAGTTCAGTCAGAACTAAACCCACATCTTGAATTGCGTGGCTTGCTGCCTACGATGGTGGACGCAAGACCGAGGATTGTGCGTGAGTTTATCGACTATCTAAAACGCTCCTACGGCGACAACGTTTGCGAGACGGTCATCCGCCGAAGCGTGAGAATGAACGAGGCGCAGACCATGCTGAAGGACATCTATGCCTATAAACCGGGGCAGTGGAGCAGCGTGGCCAATGACTACGACGCACTGGCCGTGGAACTTTTCGACGTGTAACCCTATAATATAGGGTGCTTCTGGAATCACCGAAATTCCAGGCGTGCGGATGGAAACGAGTCGCCGCTTGCGGCACTCAACATTTCAAAAAAGCAAGAAATCAACAAGCCAATAAATCAACAATCATGGCAAAGAAATCAACTACTACCGACAAGAAGGTGTTTTCCTTCGCCACGGAGTCGCCCCTGGTGAAGCAGACGGAGGCCACCGTGGTACAGGGCTATCAGGCCATCGAACAGAAAGAGCAGGGTGGGGGAGTGCAGCCGAATGTGCAGCCATCAGCAGCCGCACCTGGCACTAAGCAAAACGGCACCCAGGAACAGACAAAGGGCGTGCAGGCATACATCCCCATGTCGATGTACCGACGCCTTAACAATCTGAAATACGAGCGTGGCGAGACTATCGGCAATTTGCTGGTGCAGGCCATCGCTTACTGGCTGGATAAACAAGAGGGTGCATAATTATCCCGTCCGATGACAGATGAGCGTAGTTATACCTTTTTACCCCTTATGCGCCTACTTATATCATACTTGCGCATAGTTATATAAAACTATCACATAGTTATATGTTTTTACCCCTTCGGGTGACATTCATTTATAAATACTAATATGTATGACAACTCTGGTTGAATTTATATATTATATATTTATAGGGGCTGTCGGAAATCACTTGATTTTCAGACATTTCTATGAAAACGAGGGGATAAAACATATAACTAAGTGTACGAAAATTATAACTAAGTGCGAGTGAATGATAACTAAGTGGACGAAACCTATAACTACGGAAAGGGGTAAAAACCTATAACTACGGTGTTCTGAACGGGACATCTGAATGAGAAAAAACAATGAAAACAAAGGGTAAAACCATATAACTATGGCCGAAGAAAACAAAAAGACAACGGACTTGATACCAAAGGAGTGGCTTTACAACCCCGTGGTCTATTCGCAGATCAGCGGCGACTTCTCATTGATGCAGCAGCGTGTATTGGTGGGCATCCTGGAGAGGTTGCAGGAGCGCATCAAGAAGGGTATCAGTTATCAGAAGCAGTTGCGCATCTGGCCGTCGCTCTTTGAGGACGAGGAACTGAATGACAACATCGTATTGGAAATAGACCCTCGCTCGTTGGGGGTCATACCGGCCAACTACGAATATCTGCAAGACGCGCTGAAGGCTTTGATGAAGATACAGATTGGCTTTCCTAAGAAAGGTAAGACGAAGACACGCTACGTGGTGGCTCCGCTGTTCGCCCGTGCGGAAATGCCATACTATAAGGACCGCAAGAGTGGCAAGATACGCATCGTCATGCTGAAGGAGAACGTGCAGGACTTCTTCAACCTCTCCATGGGTTATACCATCCACCTGGCGAAGGTGGCTCAACTGTGCCAGAAGAAGCGCACACCGAGGATTTACATATTCCTGAGCCACTGCAAGGATCAAGGACAAAAGGAAGTGGACTACGACGATTTCTGCAAGTTCCTTGGCATCGACGAGGACACAGCGAGACTTGACATGATAACACGTCTTGACGAGCAAGTGAAGAAAAACGAAATCACCAAAAAGGAACGCACCGAGCGCATAGAGAAATGGGAAAATCCCTATCGGAAATTCTCAAAGGTGAAGTCACTGATACTGGAACCGTCGCGCAAGGAACTTGACGACTTCGTGCGGCTGGGTGAAATAGACTTCACTTTCACCTACGAACCCATCTACGACCAGGGAAGGGCACGCGGAAACCCGTCAAAGATTTTATTCTCCATCGTCAAAGGAGACCTTGCCATCGACTTCGACAAGGAAAAGAAACGCCGTGAGAGCAATCGTTATTTCGTGGAAAAGATGGTGGCGTGGTGTCCCGATATGAAGGCCGACGACATACGTTTCATGGTGGAAGACGTGGCAATCGACGACCAGGAGGACTTCAAGGCTTTCTGTTACGGCGAACTGCGAAACAAGGTGGAGCATAAGCAGCCGGACGACGTGGCCAATTACGCCACGGCGTTGATGGAGGAATGGATGAAGAACCGACGTATCGCCAACGGGAGGAAGTCTGAGAGCCTGTTTGCCGAACAGGAGCGGGAGGAAAGCCGCCAGCGTTGGGAGAAATGCCGTGAGGATATTCTTGCCAAGGTTGTCAAGGAGGAGAACCGCCGCATATTCCACAATCTGACGTTTGAGTCTTTCGACTTTGACACAAAAAACCTCGTTCTGAGGACAACGATGGATGACTTCAGATGGTTGGAACAGGACGAGGTGGTTAAAGACCTGCTGCGACCGAACATCATCAAGCACTTCGGAAAGGGCGCAAACCTTCAATATAGGGTGTTTCCGAAATCACCATGATTCGACCAATTCCGGTCGAAAACCGTACCAAATGTTAAAACGAGACAGGGTATATTTGCAGCCAACAAATATACCCTTTATCTTTTATGGCAAGAAAAGACTATGAAACAGAAGGCGGCGAGGACAAAAAGGCCGTGTCGCTGGAAGACTTTTTCATCTACGACAAGGTGATGGCATTCGCCAGGAAATACCGACCTGTCAAAGAACAGACTTTTTCTACTGAAGTATTTAACGAGGAAAGACTCAGGGAGTTTTTCAAGGCTTACGTCTTTCCTCTTGGCGACCCATTGAAACTATACTTGCAGGAGCTGGCCATCCAGGGCTTCTACATGAGCGTTTCAATCATGGGAGAGCCGGCTATATTGGTGGAGGAGCTGTTTTGAGTGTTATGTTTGTTGCTGTATCACCGCAACGATAATTTCCATTTGTATATTCATCAAAATCACATTCATGGCAAAGTATTATTATCAGTTTCCATTAGACAGTGAGCAAGGCAAGCAGCTCGCAAAGTTCCACCGTGCTTGCATCGACGCTGAGACCAAGGCACAGAAGTACGCCAAGCGTATGGGCGCGGAGAGTTATTTCGAGGACCTGAATTTCTTTGCGGGCGGCGTGGCGGCACTGGCATTCGCCGAACCCAAGAAAGTCAACACCGACATTTGGAGACAAGTTTACAAGGGAGAGGACAGCACGCAGTGGTTTGAACCGAATGTGCGCACCTCCTTTGGTTGTGTTAAGGCGCGACCGGGTTTCACGCCGAGCGAAGTGGCAGGACGTATCTACAAGAAAGAACCTGTTGGATGGGATGCCGTGCGGCAGTTGTATTCTCTTAAAGAATGGCTGGCATTCTGTGGGTTTCATTCATCAGGTGATAAGGAGATAGACACCAAGGCAGTCATCGGCATGTTGAAAGACAAGCGTTTCTACACCTACATTGAAATCATTCCAATGGCGGCTCCAGTGTTGGGCAGGAAGAGCAGTTGGGATGGTTCAAAAGCCATACGGGCCGAGCAGCTGCGAATGAAGTTGCCCACGGTGCATGTCGATGACTTCTACCGAATCGTGGGTGCGGACATTACAGGGGCAACGGCAAAGCCGATGCCTGACGAGAAAGGCAATGACGAAGCCTCAAACAGCGACAACCCCGACGGAGGCTGCAAGGTGGTGAGCATGGACAAAAAACAACCCCGGACGGAGCCATGCACGCCCGTCTATTTCGCTTATCAGGAAAGTTGGTTTATAGGCTTGGATTTTCCAATCAATCAGGAGGGTTTCAAGGAGATTACGTCGCAATGTTTCACAGTGAGGAAAAACCAGATGCTCCGCGACATGGATAACATGGCATAGATATAGAAGCCGTGGGCGATCACCGTTTTTTGGGGTTGACATGCGGAAACACCCCTGTATCGGGGAATGCACCGCCCATCGTCTTCGGGTCTGACACTCCGTAGCCGCTGGGAAAAACCTCTTGCTTCGGTTCAATCCTTGACAAGGCCATTCTGACGGTCTGCATCCCGTCGCGCACCATCTCTTTGTATTCCTCAATCCGCTGTTCATAGTCCTTGCGCATGGCTTCCTCCCGCTCGCGTGCCTCTTGTTGGATGCGTTGCACCTCCTGAAGGTAATCGAGTTTGATTTGCAGCATTTCCTCCTTGGTGATGGTGCCGGCTGGTGGTACGGGTGGGGCAGGTGAGGACTTCTTCTCGGAATGAGCGGTCTCTCGGTTGCGCCGTGGTCTTACGTCTGCCTGTCGGCCATTCTCAAAGAAAAACTCCGAGAGGTCGATGTCGTAGATGTTGCACAGCAGCACCATCTTCTCCACGGGCAGGGGGTTCGACTTGTCGATCATCCACCGCTTCAGACTGGTGTTGTTCACGCCGAGGTCTTTCATCAGTTGGGTGATAGTCACCCCGGAGGACCTAAACCACTCTCCGAAATAGTCGGCGTTGTAGGTGTAGTTTCTCATACTTTTTTTTGGTTATGTTTAACAAATGCTATTCTTAAAAAATGTTTAAGTTATCCGTTTTAACTATCCAAAATAACTAATATTCATTTTTGTTTCCTATCTTTGCGACAAAATTAAAAAATATTTATAACAAATAGGAATGGAAAGAGACATTTTTTATAAGCTCGAAAGCCCAGGAGGGCACCTTGAAGCAAAGGATCTTACCGCCGACGAGAAGCGCGGTCTGTATGCCCTGATGGGGAAGTACGGGCTTCCCGAAAGCACCACCTACAACCGCTTTTTCGACAAGGGTTTTGACCCGTGGGAAATGATGGGTGTGAATCAGTGCAAGGCCGATTTTGTGGAGACGGTGGAGAACGAGGCGATAAGAAAAATCCTGTTATGCACCGACGACGGTTTCTACAGTGCCTTGCCGGAGGGTTCCGGCTACCGTATGCGGTTGGTGAGCCACATGGCTGAGCGGGGTATGGTACATCGCGCCACCGTGGAGAAGCGTTTCGACACCGACGACTGGAAGGAGTGGGAGCGTCGGGGCGTGCGTGCCGTCATCGAGGAGTTCTGCAACCTATATGCCGAGAAATAAGAAACAGCCTGAACCAGAGCCGCCCGCCCGCATGGCATACGCCATCGACTACCGCGGCTTCGACGATGACGTGCTGACATTCGTTTTTCTCAGTCCAATAGAAAATCCGCTGTTCGAGGCGTTCAGGTTGCTGTGCAAGGGTGGCTACGTCATGAGCGGTTGCAAGGTGGAGCATGAGCACGCCTGGCAATGGCGCAACGGCAAGGCATACTGGCGATGGGTGTTCACGCCCATTGACTATCACCCTGAAATGCTGTCGCTCGACGCCCTGCGCGACTTCATCGAGCGACATCTCAGAAAACAAGGTCACGAAGTGAATTTTTACAAGGACATCAACAAGTTTTTGAATTTATGAAGAATCCATTTAAGGCAACTCCTGAAGCAGAAGAACCATTACGGCAATTTCCAGAAGGCAGACCTTCTTATTCAAAATTGCAGCCACCGCCGACCGACCGTGACCGACTGCGTGAAACATTGAAGACACTCGACCGCTTGAATTGCGAATATGAGATTATCTATGACAATATAAAATATACCCGAAAACTTAATGAACATGAATCACATTGATATTACTTTCGACATGGAGACCTGTGCGACCACGGCCAATGCTGCCGTGATGCAGGTCGCCGCCGTAGCGTGGAATCGAGCGGCAAAAGAAAATCCGTTCCGTTCTGTATGCGACTGTATGACAGTCGCCAATACCGACATGGAGTCTTTCAACGAGCACATCGACCTGCGCACCTGCGTAGTCGATGGCTTCGATTTCGACCAAGCCACCGTCAAGTGGTGGGCCAACCAAACCGACAAGGCCAAGAAAGCCGTCACAGACGGACTGGCAGAACCCATTGAAGAGGTGTTCATCCGCTTCATCGAATGGATCAACCAAGTCAAAAAAGACACCAAGGCCGAAAGCGTCTGCCTGTGGTGTCAGGGCATGGACTTCGACGGTGCCATCCTCCGAAACATCTGCCACAAATACGACCTTGAACTGCCATTCCGCTATCAGCAGTTTAGGGATTGTCGCACACTTATCCTTGAAACCGCCGTGATACAGGTCAGTAGATACACCATGGACAACTCTGAGACAGCCGGAATGATATGTGCCGATGGTTCTGTCATCAAGCCGAAGGACATCCTTCAGCAGCCGTGCAAAGCCTATAAGATATACAAACCGTTACCAGAGGACATCATTGAGTCCGGCACAGTGCATGATGCCATGTACGACTGCATCCGCTCGTCATGGAACACTTGGCAGGCACTAGAAATCATCAACGAATGTCTTATCAGTCCTGCAATCAATGGCTGACACGACCGATAGAAAACGCATTCTTTTCACCCAGGAGGAAGCAAACTGATGCTTCCTCCGCATAATCTCCGCTCCGATATGATACACCCTGCTCGCTTTTTATCCTCTCACCTTGCAGGAAACGGCAACAGTCGTTACTATAAACCTTGCAAAAAATCACTGTTTTTTGCTTTAAAATCGTGTAAAATTCGATTCGTTTTTTGCTTTGTTTCCGCATCAGAACCGATGCAAAAACGAAACATTTTCCCTGTTTTTCTTGAAAACCTCCGTAATATTTTGCAAACCAACGTGTTAGGTGCGCTGCGAGCTGTGTTTACAACCGCTTTCAGCACCGCAGCGACACAACATAACTTGTTGACTTGCAAAATATTAACTCAATACGGAAAGAAAAATGAGAAAAAAGTGCAAAAATTGATGCAAAATTTCACTCGTTTTTCACATTAAATTCATACGGAAATGGGCAGAAAAAAGCAGATATTCCTACAGCTTTACACCAAGGATTATACTGGTGATGAAAGGCTCAGAATGTGTAGCCCGGCGGCATGGGGCGTGTATAGTTATCTACTATGTCTGCTCAACTCTACCAAGGTGCGGGGATGCTATCGGCTGAGCCTCCTTGAACGGCGGCCTGACCTCAAACGCTCGCTCACGCAAAGATGTTTGTTGGCCACGTCGGAAGTCGCTAAGATACCGCCTTTTGCGGAGATTCTGCAACGGCAGATGCCGTGGAAGAAAACGGAGATCTTGCGTGCCCTGAAAGAACTGCTTTTCTATGGCGTCATAGTGCTGGAGGATGATGCCATCATACAGCCGCGAATGTACCGCGAGGGCGGTCATATTCTTAAAAAAGATATGGATAGGGTAGGGGAGTCCGACGGTTCTGCATGCGGCTGTACCACAGCCGCCGATGACCCAGAAAATACCGACCCTGGAAACGCCCCGAAAACGGTACAAAAAAACGATGAAAAAAGTGACTTTCCTGCGCACGCGATCGCGCACACGCGCTCTGAGAATATGAGTTATGAGAATATTAATAATGGTGACAAGAAGAGTAATATAGGGGGTGCAGGGGGAGAAAAAACGGATGACGGAAAACCGAAACCGAAAACACCGCCATTTATCCCCCCGACATTGGAGGAAGTAAAAGCCTACTTTGCGGAGCGCGGCACAAGCATCAACCCCGAAGCCTTCTGGGCACACTACGAGGCAAATGGATGGGTGCAGAGCCGTGGCAAGCCCATCAAGAACTGGAAAGCATGTCTCACCACCTGGGAGCAGCGGCGCGGCGAGTTTGGCACCGGCCACGGCAGCAGGGCACGACCGCAGACACGAAGCGAGACCGCCATTCAGCAAAACGAAGTGAATTACGAAGACACTGAGACGTGGTGATGACGGTTCTCCGCAGGTGACGGCTTTACCGTCGCTCCTATTCCATCCTGTAACATCTTATAAAAATATAAAATATGAACGGAGTTACAATAACAAAAGTTTTTGAAATCAACGGCAAGTTGGTGGTGGCCGACAGCCTGGATCAAGCCATCGACACATATCGCCTATGGGCACCCGACGTATTAATCACTGAAATCAGTCAGAAATACGCTGGTCAATATGACAAGCTGTATAATGCGCTCATCGCAGAACCAGAAATCTTGTCTTGCAACTTCAAAGGTTGGGACCTGACGCACATCACTTTTACGGGAGTGGATGACGAAACCGATTTCAACAGATTAGTGAGCATACAACAGCGATACCCGAAAGTGGAGTTTGGCGTTTTGGTGTCAAGGAAATGGGTTGAGAATGGAAAACGCTATCTTTCTCCATTTAAGACCAAGGAATTGCGCGGATTGGGACTGCGCCTGTCGGCACATCTTTGCGGTTCGATTGCAAGGGACGTGCTGCGCATGGGAGGATTTTCCAACACAGGCGATTTTTCCGAAATCATTGATATGTTTTCCCGCGTACAACTGAATGTCAGCAACTATGACGAACCCGAAAACATGTCTCCGTACATACTGCCAGGCCCGCTTCAGGAAATCATCATTCAGCAGGCTTTCAACCACAACACTTTCATGCTTTGCCGTATTGCCAGTGGCGATTGCATCTCCATCTTGCTCGATGGATCTGGCGGCAATGGCATCGACACGCCTATAAACATGCCGATATATCTTCAAAACGTGCATGTGGGCTTTGCCGGTGGCATCAGTCCTGACAACGTGGTAGCCAAAGTCCAAGAAATAACATCGCTACCCCATGTAAACAGATTTTGGATCGATATGGAGAGCGGCGTGCGCACTAACGACCGCTTTGATCTTGACAAAGTGGAGCAGGTATGCGAGTTGGTGTATGAAAATTTTTTAATCGAGAGGGCGTGATATGAAGAAGATTTATTCATTCAATCAGTGCGCCATGAATGGGGCAGTGACGTTGAAGACTTCGACAATAGCATTTCCAAATAAGGAACTTGCAGAGGAAACAAGGCAGTTGATGGTGAACGCAAACAGAGAAAAAACGAAACTCAATATAACGCCATTGAGAATTTGTTTTAGCGAGGTTGAGGAAACGCTGTTTGTCGAGGACATGAAGGATTTAGTCTATTTTATTAAAAAAATTATGAGACAATGAGCGATAAAGACATACATCTGATTGCCTTTAACATCTTGAAAGATATTTCAGATTATGAGAGCAGTTCTATATCCAAAGAGGAAGGCGAAGCATTTGAAATAGTTATGGATGTGATAGCCCGTAAATACGCCCTTGAGGTGTCGAACGACATTCGTTTTTGCAATGGCGATGAAGAGTTGTTTGGCAGCAATGTCCTTGAAAGAATAAAGATATACAATGCAGCAGCCGAAAAATCAATAGCAGGTGACAATGAAACTTTGGAAGCCATAGACGAAGCACCAGAAGACTGGAATGAAGAATGGCATTACGACCGATGGTTCAATAACAATGGATAAGGCAGATTTCAGAAGCGCGGTGGAGCGGTTGCGGTTGCAGGGCTACGACATGTACCCCGACCGCGTGCGCATACAAATCCCAAATGCGAAGGAGTTGTTGCAGCAGGGTTTGCAATATTTCCTTGGCGACAGCGCACAGTGGTTGCCGTGCTACGACGAGATAGCGGCGTGGATGACCGACAACCAGGGGCGGGGGCTGTTGTGCATGGGCAACTGCGGATTGGGCAAGACGCTTATTTGCGGCAGCATCCTCCCCACCATCCTATTGACCTACTCCAGAAAGGTGATGGCCACCTTTTCCGCCATCGACATCAACGACCGCACGCGGGAGGTGATGAACAACAAACTGGCTTTCATCGACGACATAGGCACCGAGCCGGAAGCCGTGCGCTTCGGCGAGCGACATCTTTCCTTCTCGGAAATCGTGGATAATGCAGAGAAAAAATCCAACCTCCTTGTCATCACCACCAACCTTCGCACCAGCCACAAGACGGATGCCGACGGCAATCCCATCCCCAGCATCGAATACAAATACGGCATCCGCACGCTCGACCGCTTGAAGGCCATTACAAAGGTGGTGAAGTTCACGGGAAAATCATTCAGAAAATAGAAACGACATGGAAGGAATCAAAATCAACGGCAAAGCCCTTTACTCCACAAAGGGAGCGGCAAGGGAATACGGGCGCATAGGATGCAATTTCTATGTGGGTTGTCCGCACGGCTGCACCTACTGTTACTTGAAACGTGGTGCGCCAAGCAAATACCTTGGCGGTACTGATGTAAAATTGAAGAAATGCTTCAAGGACGAAGAGGATGCAGCCAAAATATTTCGGCATGAACTTGACAAATGGGAAAAGGAATGTCAAAAATACGGCATATTTATTTCATTTACCACCGACCCATTGATGGAGGAAACACGCTCACTCACGTTGACGGCCATTATCGAGGCGACAGTCAGAGATATTCCCGTCTACATCCTCACAAAGGACGCCACTTTTATTTACGACGATTATTTTATGGCTTGGTTGGAGGACACGAACATCCTTTACCGTGACCGCATTCATTTTGGTTTTACCCTGACAGGACACGACGACATGGAGCCACATGCCAGTCACAACCAAGACCGCATCATGGCCATGCGCCGCATGTACTTGATGGGTTTCTCCACTTTCGCAAGCATCGAGCCGGTCATCGACTGGCAATCGGCAAAGGATGTCATCGGAAAATCACTTCCATGGTGCCAGCACTACAAGATTGGTCTTCGCTCCGGCGTGAAAAAGGATTATTATGACCCTAACGAAAGTTTCTATGCCGTATCGGAAATCATAGGCATGGCAAGCAAGCACGAAAGGACGGTCTATTTGAAGGAAAGCACTCAAAAATTGCTCTGTCAACGCCTGTCACCAGAAGTAATGGATCAACTGCTTTCAAAAACCGTGGATATGGACGGAAAGAAAATCAATATTTAGCAACATAAACCGAAATCAAAATGACACTACAAGAGTATCAGGAACAGGCAATGACAACGTGCATGCCCACAAGCGAGAACTTTTCTTACATGATGCTCAACCTCGTTGGCGAGGTGGGCGAGTTTGCAAGCAAGGTGGCAAAGGCCATCCGCAAAGGAAACATGTGCATCGACGACAAGATGCAACTGGAGTACATAGGCGGCAACGGCATCCCCATCGAACTGAAAAAGGAGGCCGGCGATATTCTCTGGCAACTTTCCGGCCTATGCACCGTCATGGGTTGGAACCTTGAAGACGTGGCAGAAATGAACCTTGAAAAACTTGCCTCCCGACAGGAGAGGGGCAAAATCGACGGAAGCGGGGGACAATAGATAAACAATTATGAAGGAGACAGAACTTTCAATCAATCAAATAGAAAGTGCGATAGTGGAAAGGGTGGACTCCCCTTTCTATATCAGGCGAAACATTGTCATCCCGAATGTGTCGTGGGGTTTTCTAAATCATGAAGCGGATTTGCTTGTCATATCACAGCAAAAGAAGCTCACGGAAATTGAAATCAAGCGCACATGGTCTGACTTTATGGCCGACTTCCATAAGGGGCACAACCACTACGACAAGAAATTGTCGCATCTTTATTTTGCTGTTCCTTACAGGATGGCAGAGCGTGTTTTCCATTGGTTGTATGAAGGGGAATTTGCCGACAATAATTATAGTTTTTCCAAAGTAGAAAAGGCCACCGAGCACAATCCTTACAAAGCCGGAATAATAGTCTATAGAGACTGGAATGACGAAGGAACCAACATTCGTTACGGCCGCTGTTGTTGGGTGAACGTAAGAGCCGGGCAGATGAATCCATACGGCGAGTATGTCATTTCCGACAAGGAGGAACGCAAACTTTTTCGGCTGCTTGCTTTTCGCATTTGGGCGGCGAAGAGACTGGCGGCAAGCCAAGAAGACAAGCCAATGCGTAAACGGCAGTCCCTTATAGAAGACCGTGAGGAACGTGCCAAATGGCCGTCGCTCTTCAAAGATGATTTGTAGAATTTTGAAACAGATTTTGTTGGATTTCTCGGCGAAGCCGACTAAAAACAAACATTATGGCAAGAAATAAAAACGAGCAAATAGCCTGCTTGCTAAAGCGCAGGCATGGTGGAATGAGCGAAAACGACTTTAAGAAGGAACTTGAAACCCTTTATCAAATTGGGTTTGATGAAGGACGCGATTACTATACACCTACAATGAGCGTAAGAGATTAATAACTTTCACAATAAAAAAACAAAAGAGACTATGAGATCAAGAACAGCAACATGGTTTGAGTGCAAGGTGCGCTACGACCAGACACAAGACAATGGTTTACAAAAAGCCGTTACGAAGCAGTATGTTGTGGATGCCCTGTCTTTCGCGGAAGCGGAAGCACGCATCACCGAGCAACTATCTCCCTTCATTTCTGGCGAGTTCGAGGTGACGGACGTAAAGAAGGCCGCCTACAAGGAAATCTTCTTCATGAACGACTCCGAAAAGGCTTTTCAAAACCAAGCCGAGGATTTAGCCAAAGCCGTACAGATGGGTGACATGGAAAAGGGAATGGAGGTCTTTAACCGTCCGTTGGAAAAGTGGACCAACACCGACTCCCGTTATTACAAGGCGAAACTCCAATTCATCACCATCAACGAAAAAACAGAAAAGGAGAAGCGCAGCAACGTCACCTACCTGGTGGAAGCGACCTCTCTCCACAACGCCCTCGACAACATCGACACAGTGATGAAAGGTACCATGCTCGACTACGTGCAAGCCAGCGTGTCGGAGACCGCCATCATTGATGTGTATGAATATGCGGCAGTCGTACAATCGGAACTGGTGGAAAAGTTGCAAGCAGCCCTCGCCGACCCATCCCAAACCACCGAAGAAATCGTCAACCAGTATGTGAATTGCTCTACTCCCGAACTGCGCCAGAAACTGATAGAAAAACTGCGCAAGCAGCGCAAAGAGAAACACGGCATTGACAAGTAAAACCGCATTATGTATGGAAACAATACGATTGCCTTTTGAAGATTACCATTTCCTGATGGAGTTGCAACAGGAGTTGGCCGCGCAATCCAACGATGGCAACGCCGACCCTGTGTATTGGGGAGTGATGGAAACAAGAAAAGTATGTGTTCCTGAAGGTTGTGGGGATGCTGCTATCCACGTCGGCGATGGGGTTGCGTTGTCCTTGGAAGAAGCTGTCGAGTGGGTCAATGAAAGGATTGGTGAATACAGTCAGGAAGTACAAGTTCTTTGGAAAGAGTTACACAAGGACATACAAGACCATTGGGAGGAATGGTGCTATAGCAACGTGGATGATTTGGTTGGATTCATCCAACAAAAAATGAACTGCAAAGAATGCACTTGGGTGTATCAAAGAGACGAAGAATATATTTCGCGTGAAACAGGCGCATTCCTCACCAAGCGTGCTTGCCAGCAGTACATCGACCAATTTGGTTACAATCATACTAAACCGCACACCTACGCAATGACCGCTTTTCGCAATTTTGAATTGGAACGGCTGTTAAAAATTCTGCGTGAAGGATTGGATTTTACTCCAGCGAAAAGCATTTGGCATAAATTGACAGAGAATGCCGACCCTGAACGATTTGTGGTGCTTTCGGATTGCATGGACCACATAAGCAAAAGACTCCGTTGGCCGTTTGCTGAATTTGTTAGGGACAGCAAGAAGATAGAAGGTATCTGTTACACCAAATGGGCGTATCAAGATGAACTAATGAATTTATAATTTCTGACGCTCCAGCGTCGTAAGATTTTTTATAAGATTTTGTAGGATTTCTCGCCGCAAGGCGACTCTAAAACAACAACTATGATAGAAGAAAGAATTTATCTCCGTGAGGATCTTCACCACGGCGTTTGTGAATGCTGTAATGAGGAGTCCGATGAAATCACCGACAACGGCCTTTGTGTCGATTGCGTGGAAGAACAAAGATTCATCGAAGAAACAATGAAGCAAAAACCAAATCATTTCAATAGCTTTTTTGGCTAAATTCTTCTAATCACGGCAACGGCAAGGTCGCTGATCATAATCTTCAATTTTCAATTATTAATTTTCAATATAAATATGGCAAGTTTTAACGCAACAATCGACCTGATGCAGTTGAAGGGGGCAAGGCTTCTTTCCGGCATCGACCAGCAGCATCCTGGGAGGAATTTCATTTGCATCCCCGTGGACTGGTCAGAAATCAAAGTGACGGAGAACCGGCAGCAGCCGGGCAGTTATCGCGCCAACATGCGCGTGAACCTATGGCCTACAAGTGACAAGTTCCGCCAGGCGTGTATCGACCGCAGGGCGCAGCGTGGGGAGGACACAGCCGACTACAACCCACCATCACACACCATCGAATTGGGCTATTCGCAGGAGTTCTTGGAAAAGGCAAAGGCGGCTGCAAAGGCACGCCTGATGAAAGAGCATCCCGAATGGGGCAGCGACGAGAACGCCAACCGCGACTTGAAGAACGCCATCTATGAAGCCGTGCGCGTCCGTCTTGGCACTGCCTACGCCAACAAGCCAAAGGAGCAGTCTTCCTACACCGGC
Source organism: uncultured Prevotellaceae bacterium (assembly GCA_902786665.1). Classification (GTDB taxonomy): domain Bacteria; phylum Bacteroidota; class Bacteroidia; order Bacteroidales; family Bacteroidaceae; genus Prevotella. Next base: position 24,104 of record CADADN010000004.1, read on the forward strand.
ACCGCCCCGGCGGCACAAGGCTTCGGCAGTTACCAGGCACCACAGGAGCAGCAAGACCCCTTCGGCGGCGGATATAACAACGACGATGATTTGCCATTCTGAAAAATGTATCAACCGCGTGTAACAAGATTGGCGAACTCTCCACGTCGCAGGATGCGGTGCTGGTGTCTCCACACGGCATCGCACCCTGCCACATGGCGGGTCACGGCAACTGCCCGAAAATATTGATGGAGTATGAATGAGCCACCATTGACTTACACAAGTCATGCCGTTTCGCGCATAGGGGGGGGGGAGAAGCCAGACTCCAATCAATGTTGCAAGAGGGCAAGTTTGCTTGTGCTTGAATACTCGTTACGATGCCATGCGTGTTCCGAATGACATTTGGGACCTGAAACACTACTCCAAGACTGCAATACTGATAGAATACGAATGATGAAGATGTCGATTTTGCGCCGCGTGCGCACGGATGAACTGAAGGCCATTCGCCGCAAATTTGGCGACAGGGGGGGGGCGGTGCCACTTCCGCGACCATGCCCTGCGCCCACGCGAGGACGGATGCAGCAACGCCCTCTCGACTTTCGACAAGGACAACTATGTACTGATAGCGTATGAATGAGACAATGCCCATCATCGACAGTTATCCATTGCTGGCTGCGGACGCAAAGGCAAGATATTGCGCCATCGTCAGCAGGGATGCTGACAACCCAAGGCTGCGCACATCACTCAATGGCAACGGCAGACAGTTTCTTGAACTGCGCTCGGAGGTATGCGGGACAATCACCACGGTACAAAAGGACACACTCGTATGGGTGGAAAACAAAGGAGTAAAGCATGTCGGATAACATCATCCTCTTGGGCAGCACACGCGACGGAAGGAATGCCACCTATCCACGCGGAAAGGTTTACAGTGTTCACGGCATCGCCCCTTGCATCATAGGTTGCGCCCACCATACCGGGAGTGGAAATGAACCACGAATATTGATAGAGCATGTCTAAAGTCATCAAGCTCGGCTACTACTCGCCCTCGCAAAACGGATTAATCGTTTCAAAGCACGGCATTTCTCCCTGCGTTTGTGGGGGGGGTAAAGGGCACGACATCGACACGCCAAAGATACTGATTGAATATGAAAATCACAGTCATCAACAGCCATAGGGGGGGGCGTGGCAAGGACCATCAAGGCGCAGTATTACAAAACAAGCGTCGCCAATTTCCTTTTGCAAACGACAAGGGAAGCGACAGGAATACTGATAGAATATTAAACAACAAAAGATGATTGCACAAATCAACATCCAAACCAGGGAGTGCAGATGCTTTGACATCCGCAAACTCTCGCCAAGGGAATGCCTCACATTGATGGGCGTCCCAAAGGAGTACATTGACAGAATGATGCAGAAGGCGGTGCGAACCTACAAGGCCATCGACGGCTGCGAGGAAGAACTTGCCTTGCTCGGACTTGACGATGCCGCCACGCCAAGGGAGATACGCGATGCGGCAGAAGAATTGTTGAACAAGCAAAATGAAGATGGCGAACACGACGCCGTACTTGCTGATAGAATACTAAGCGGCCCTCTCACCCTTGAAATCACCGACGGGCCACACGGGGATGAGACTTTCGATTACGTTGTGACGCATTCGACAGCAAAGACTGTTGGTGAGTTTGTGCAGGAGGTGCTGCGCGAGCGTGCCGACGAATGGGGAGAGTTTATCTTTGGCAACAATTATTCCGGCTACAAATACAGGTGCGGCATATTGCTCAATCCGCTTCCCGACGAAAAGGCAAATCAAAAAATTGTCAGCATCAAGGCCAATGGCGGCTGGTCTGCCATGGACTACAATATCTACACCTCCGACTATTACAAAGAGCAAAAGGAGGAAGTCGAAAAGGAAAACGAAAAGAACCTTACTATTGAGCAAGCCCGCGACCGTCTTCTTGCCGCCCCACGGGTGGAGCGCACGGCCTTGGTGCAGCGCATATCCAACAGCAGCCTTTATAAGTTGGCTGGCAACAGCATTGTTTGCGACGTGCTGATGATGATTTATGAGGAAGCATTCTTCCCTACCGGCAACCGCTTGTCTGGCGAGCAGCCTTCCTTGTTCGACTTGCCGCAATTCTCCTTGCAGCGCGACTGGCAGGAGAAGCCTTGCAAGTTGCTCACCCTTTGCAGCGGCTACGACAGTCAGGCCATCGCCATGGAAATGCTGAAGGAGAAACACCCGGACTTCGACTACCGCCTTGTGGCTTGGGCAGAGTACGACCCCGAAAGCAGCCGCCCCATCGACGAGCAGCCTGCCGTCGTGGCGCACAACCTGAATTTCCCGACACGGCAAGGGCGCAACCTTGGCGACATGACAAAAATCGACTGGCCGAAGTGGATGCACGACAACGACGCATATCCCGGCGACATCGACCTATTGACCTACTCCACACCTTGCACCGACATCTCACAGGCGGGCAAGCGTGCCGGCATCGCCAAGGGCAGCGGCACACGCTCCAGCATCCTCTGGAGCACGGAGGATGCCATCGCCCACCTGAAACCGAAGATGGCCTTACAAGAGAATGTCCGTGCCCTTATCAACAAGGAGAACATGCCGCATTTCCGCGAGTGGTGCAGGGTGCTGGAGAGCCACGGCTATGTCAATTTTCTGCCGCCATCATTCCCGAAGGCCGACGGCACGATGACGATTGCCGGTGTACTGAATGCCCGCGACTACGGCGTGCCGCAGAACCGCGACCGCGTTTTCATGCTCTCCATCCGCAAGGATGTGCTGGGCGACACGCAGTATGAGTTTCCTCGGCCTTTTCCGCTCACGAAGACCATCGCCGACATCCTCGAAGACGATGCGCCAGCGTCGCTCTTCCTGAAGCCGCAGAGCGTGGAAGCCTTTCTGCGCAAGAACGAGGACAACCAGGAATACATCTACGCCGTGACCGACCACAAGCCGACAGTGGAAGAGGTGGAGGGGATGATTGAAAAGGCAGGGAAATGAAAACCATCGACAAGCAGGGCAACCTCTATTACGATCGTTTCAAGGGCGGTTTCGACGGCAACGTGCAAGGCGTTGGCGGCATCTGCCAGTGCATAACCGCCCCTAACGGGGTACATCGTCATTGTCAGCGTCGGATAAAGCGCATAGGCGGCTGCTATTGGAATCAACAAGAGCAATATGTGCGCCGCCCATTGTGGGGCATTTCCAGAACATTGAAAGCCGACGGAGGACACCCTGCGGGAATAATCATCGAGTATTATTAATTATTAATTATTTACATTTATGAGACATACAAGTGAAATCAAAGCAAACATTGACAGCGTGAAAGAACAAATGAATTTCCTAAGAGGAGATTTGGAAAAACTGACACGCGAGTTGGTCGTTTCAGCAGAAGCAGAGTTTGAATCGGAAAAGCAAGTAAAACGTGGAGGCAAAATCATTTCAAAAGGAGGAGAGACATATTTCTATGATGGATTTGTCGTTTCTTATGGAAGTGTTTATATGTTGTGCCATCCCGCCAAGAAAGATGGGACGGCATCGAAAGCCATTCGCCATTTTTATCCTGAGCAATTTGGATTTAATATATAACCATCAAAAAAATACAGAGTTATGTTACAAATTTCAGTTGAGAGCAAGGATTTGGCACGCGCCATTGGCGTGGTGTCGAGAGTGATTAACAGGCGCAACATGCTCCCCGTCCTGGGGAATGTGCTGCTTACCCAAAAGGACGGTGCTTTTTATGTCACAGGCAGCAATGGCGAAGCATGGGGCATGATGAAGATGCCGGAGGAATCGGTGTCGGTGCTCAGTGGCACTACGGCGGCTATCGGCACACGGCGCATCTGTCTGCCCACCGAGGCGATGAAGCAGATGTTGGGTTCCGTGCCCGACCAACGTCTTTTCTGCGACATCGACGAGGAGAAACTGATGATGACCGTCAGCTACAATTCGGGGAAGTTCACCGTTCCCGTGGTGAATGCCGACGAATACCCGGAGCCGAAGGTGGCCGACAAGTCGGTGTGCGCCTTCGCGCTCGATGGCAGTTGGCTCATCCCCCGTGTGAAAGCTGCGAAGGTGTGCGTGAAGGAAAGCAATCTCCGGCCAGTCATGTCAAACATCGCACTGGATGCCGACCATGAGGGTGTGTGCCTTGTCGGCACCGACGAACACACGCTCTACAAGGACCGCCTGCAGGTGGGTGTCGGCGGCGGTTTCTTGGAGGGCAACCCCGGCGTTGTGCTGCTCCACATGAGCGTCTTCGATGTCATTCAGGCCGCCTTCGCTTCTGCGGAGAGCATTCGCATAGAGACCGACGGACAGATGGTGACGCTGCGCTCCGATGACTTCACGTTGACCCACCGAGGCACGGAGGGCAAATATCCCAATTACAATTCCGTCATTCCAAAGCAGCAGCCCCACCACGTCACCGTGAGCGTGTCGGCATTGACCGCCGCTATTCGTCGTGTGGCCATTTTTGCCAGCGAGTCGTCAAACATGATTATCCTCGGTTGGGACGGCAAGGACATCGTGCTTTCCGCCGACGACATCGACTACGGACGCGCCGCCAACGAGACCGTGGCACCCTCCGGCGACGACACCGACCTGCCCGGCGGCTTCCGCATCGGACTGAAGGCGGCTTGTCTGCTGGGCCTTCTCGGTTGCGTGAAGACTGGCACCGCCATCATGGAGTTCTCCGACAACAGCCGCGCCATCACCATCCGCGAGGAGGATGCCAACAGCAACCTCGTGCTGCTGCAAATGCCGATGAAGATTGATGACACGCCTACGACGTAAGCCTAAACTTCCCATTATACGAAAGCGCAGTAAGCGACTGGATCACGCCATACGAAGGCACATGGTGACACGCACGGCGTGACATCAATCACCAAACTTTGGTTGTGAAACCGACTTCACAACCAGAATAAATTTCTGCAGGGCAACGAGTGAGAGGTTTGCCCTGCGGTTTTTTAGTCACCCATTCGGGCGAGAAATCTTACAAAACATTTCTGTTTGATTTTGTTTTTGATTTTGTAAGATTTCTGCGCGAAGCGCACTCCAAACCCTATTCAAAATTAAAATTTCTGTTCCATTTGCGCTTAATCATTATAGACGCCACAAAAGATAATAAATGTTAATCCGATTAACTATTTTGAATAAACATTTTCAAAATATATCTATAATGACTATATTTGCAACCGTTAAACATAAACCCAGAAAATTACCCGATATGGAACAATCCCAAATACCGTTCAAGTTGCCGACCCTCAGAGAACTGAAATCGCTCAACGAGGAGCAGCTCGGCAAAATCTTCTTTGAGTTGGAGCGGCACCGGGCAAAGGAACTGCTCGATGCGTCTGAAGAATACACCAACCGCATCGACTGGATAAACTTAGATTACGCCAGCGACTTCAAGATCCTTTCCGATATACTTGAAGAAATCAGGTCGAAAACGGCTTGAAAACTCACTTCTCTTTTGTAGATATAATCATTGTTATGATAAATAGCACACAAATACCACCACCCCGACGCGCAGGCTCCACTTTTGATAGTCCCATAATCAGGTGCCTGTGCGGGTGGTGTGAAACAACAAGCAAATCGGCCGGTTAAAGCCTTCCGTGGCACATGGCCGCTATCGTGAGATAGCAGCAGGTTCTTCCCAAGAATCCGTTTGGAACCGTAGGAGCATGTGCCACTCCCACCCGCTAAAGCAGTGATACAGGAACAACACTGCAATATCCGCTAACGTGTCTAAAACCTGAGATGAGGGGCGGTTCGATTCCGCCAGCGGGTGCAAAGATTATCCCAGAAAAGGGAACCCCGTCCGACCGATTTCGGGCGGACATCAAAAATGGCATTCAAAACAACATGTATTATGAAAGAAGATAAACCATCAGTCATCCCAGATGTTATAGGGGCGATTTCAGAAACCGTTTGGGAACAGCGGCGATACGAGACTGCAAAGGAGCTGTTGAAACATATCTACACCTTTTCTTTGAATACAATCCAAAAACATGGTCTTCCTGAAGAATATCAAGACCTTGGCCATGCGGAATGCGAAAGAAAGCTCATAAAGTCAATCACTGATGATGCAGTGTTCATCGCAGATGCCTTGATTCTTCGGTTGAGACAACACTAACGAAAAAAATATGTTCTACATAGAACCGGACAATGGAAACAACGACAGCGGGAACAACGATTTGGGATGCTTGCTGTTTGCCATCGCTATGGTGCTGATGATGGCGTTTTGCAGTCATGGTGACAAACTCGACCATATAGACCGTGACTTGAATGACATAAAGCATGAAATAAAAATGCTGAAGATACGACAATGAAAATGAATAAAAACATGGTAAGCGTAATCGTAATTGGATAACGGTGCTCCTACGCAGGAGGAATACGTGGAAATAAAGGATCCTGAATACCACGATACACCAATGCTGCGTGACAGCCAAGGTGTTTGGAAGTTCGAGTCTTCCCGCTTACCCCCCCACACAAAGAAATAAAAAATATGACCCTCAATCAAATCATTAATCAAATCACCCCCCCCATTTACTTCACTCCCTTCGAGATATGGTTAGAAGCACTAAGCACATTTCATTTCTCCGTATGTGACGGCTCCGCCGTTGCCCTCTCCAACCCACCATTCAAACCACAAGACCCATGAAAGTAACCCACCACATCACTACAAACATGCGTGGCTTCCAGAATTGGATGCGTCGCCACCCACGAAAGCACACCGATGGTTTCTTTTCCTTTAATGGTAAGGAACTGAAGCATGAGCAAATCAAGCGCATCGTTGACTATGCTGTTGAAAAAGGCTACCGCACCGATGACGACATACCAGGTGAGGAAGTAGAGAAACTGTTGAGCGAATGAAGAAGATAGCCTTTTCCGACAGATACGGACTGACGCAAGCGGTTGTAGATTTAATCAAGACTAACACTCGCAGAATAGAGAAAAGTCTTGATGTACTGCCATTGGAGTACGACCCTCTTTCTACAGAGTTCCAGTTTGAGTATAAGGATGGCATTATCATTGGTCGACGCATTTTCAGAATTATCATTGGTCGACGCATTTTCAATGGTTCTCATGCGGAAACTTATCATCTCAAACCACGATATAAGATTGGCGAGGTTGTAGCAGTATCGCAAAGTTATAAAGACATCGACGAGCGAGGCATTGTTGGTTTTGTCGCATCGGATATTCAACCAGGCATGGTTAGCCCTATATTTGCGGAGCAATCGGCTGGTTGGACCAACAAAATGTTTGTATGTGCAGACCTCATGCCCTATCGCATCCGCATCACAGACATCAAACTGGAGCGGTTGCAAGACATCAGCGATGAAGACTGTATGCGCGAAGGTATCATGGAGGGTGAGTTTATGAACACATGGGACACGTTCTACTTCGACCAATGGGGCGATGTTCCAAACCATATCACTTTCAAGACACCCCGTAAGGCTTTTGCATCCCTTATCGACCGCATATCAGGTCGTGGTACATGGGAGCAAAATCCCTGGGTCTATGCCTATTCATTTGAATTAGTCTAGGAGGAGAAACAATGAGTGTAAGAATGTATCAAGGTGACAAGCCGTGTCCGGGATGTGGCAGGACTGGCAAGGAACATCCAAGAATGCAAAAGGACGGTCTTTGCCTTGAATGCCGGGAAAAATGGCAATTAGGAGATACTTTTACAAAAGAGCGTAACCTTGAAAGAGAGAGTTGCAACTTAGGTGAGTTGATGAATGTCTATGTTCAATGGTACTCTATCCCAGTCAGTAAGATTGATTGGGCATTACGGAGATTGCTTAAAACTTTTTCTCAGTTTGATAGTAAGTATGTTTGTGGTTGTCAAACGGCGAAAAACACAATATTAGGATGTGCCGATAGTGGAACTTCATCTGAAGTATATGTGTTGCCGAAGGTCACGTTTGAAACCGCCAAAGAACTATGTAAAGTAATTTGTGAAGAAGTATGGGCATTGAAACGAGAGCGAGAGAACTTGGAAAAGGAAATGCAGAAAAGACTCAACAAAGAGAGAAACGACATCTACAATGAAGGTGTGGCTTATGGCCGTGACCTTTTACGTCAACTTAACAATGGCGAAATTACTCTTGACGATTTGAACAAACGTTTTGAAAGATATTAAAAAATGAAACAAGCAATCATCATTCCTGAACGAGTAACGCACTCCGTCTATGCCCTGTCATGCGTCAGCGGCCTCCATAAGAGCGGAATGCCTGACGAAAGACCAGTATATCATTTGTTGGCCGACATGATGGCCGATGACGACCAGCCGTTATTCGCCCACCCTGGCGACACCCTCATACAAGAGGACGACGGTAAATGGAGAATTGAAAGTTAACACTGACAATACAACGAAAATGAACGAATATCTCATAGAAAGATTCCTACGCAATAACGTCAGGAAATACCATAAATATTGTATGGAATGGGTGAACAATGTGACATCGACCCAAATGCAGTATTTTGCGAAAGAAAAAGAAAGGTTAGGGCTATGAAATATCTCGTCATGTTATACAACTACATTCTCCGAGAAACATGGTGGAGAAAGTATTATAAACGAGTAGATATATCTCACGTAGATATATTTGAGAACAGATGTGACATATGTGATGCCGGAACACCATCACAAACTCCAAGGTGTGATATTATGAAGGACAGGGATTGCCCTTGCAAATGGCACCAATGCTTAAAACTAAAGAAAAAGTTGATAAAATGATATGAAGAATTTTGATTTGGGAAAAGCACTTGCAGGCTATCCCGTCTGTACAAGGGATGGGCATAAGGCAAGGATTATATGCTTTGATGCAAAGGGGGCATACCCTGTTGTTGCATTGGTGGATTGTGGCGATGACGGCGAAGGGCCGGTCTCATATATGGCTAACGGGCAAGTACGTCTTGGCTTGGAAACCGAATTTGACCTATTCATGGCTCACGTCAAGCATGATGGATTGGTGAATATTTATAAAACCGAGGATGGAGTAATTACATCTGGAAGAACCTTTGACAACGAAGAAAAAGCAAGGGCTTATGATATGGCTCTTGAAGCAATGAGTGACATCATTCCAGATGAAAATGGGTTGGTACATATTAGACCTTCTGACATCTTTTCCGAACTCAAAGAGAGTGAGGATGAGAAGATAAGAACATTTTTACACCATACTTTTACAGCGCAATATCTTTGCAAAGATAAATTAGGTAAGTGGCACGGTGAACCTGTTGCTAATATCCTTGCCTGGCTTGAAAAGCAAGGTGAGAAGCCAAAGAAAGTATCAATATGGAAGCACTGGAAGGATGGCATTGCTGGAAATGGCGACGGCAGACAAATCTATCTGACAAGGCAAAATGGCATCTATAATGTCTCTTCCTGTCTTGGCTGTGAATGTGACTACATTGAACTATCAGAATTGGATAAACTATGACCATAACAATCTTTATCTTATTCATCCTATACACCACAGGGTGCTGCCTTGACGGGCCAGACCTGAAACCGAAATGGAAGAAATGGTTGGGCGGAAAATTGGAAAGGATGGCAAACAACCTGAAACCAATCAACTATTGCAATCCGCATTCTCGTTTATGCCCGAAATGGGTCAATCCAATGGTTGATGCTCTTAACTATTATCGTCGTAATGAAGATTTGCAAAAATTGTATAGTTATGTAATATTAAGAGATAGCCAGTTGAAAGACGCAAGAATAAATGAGCTTCTTGCAGAAAGAAACGGAGGAGTGCAATCGCTGCCGCCGTACATGACTGTCTCTGGAGTCATTGAAGATGCCAAACGGCGTTGCATGGAAGAATTGTTTATGTATGTCAGGAGACAAGGATTGATACAATTCCAGGTAGATGAAGAAAGCGATTTCCCAAACGTAATCGTCAAAGCCGTTTTGTATGTGGGAAAAGGACATGACAACAACATAAATTCATAACAAAATGAAAGAAGAAGAAGTAAAGCAAATAGAGTTGCAAGTAAAATCCTTGCTGGATAAGTTGCAAAACGAGAAGGCAACAGTGCTGTTTATAGGACACGAGACAAATGCCTTTGTATTGAGTGGTAAACCAGATAATATCGCCGCACAGATTGTCTTTTCGATGTGTCGTTACCCGGTCGTGAAAGAGATAATTATGAAATGTGCAAGGCGTTTCGGAGAACTGAATTTCCTTTATGGCGACGATGTGAGAAACGTCCAGTTGGAGAATGTCATTGAAGTTAATTCTGGGAATTAGATAATAACGAATAATTAAAAACAATGAAAACAATTATCAATTTCAACAAGAAAGTGGTGCGTATGGTCGCATCTGTATTTGGGGCCGCAATTTTGCTGGCCATCGTGTTTGGACTCTGCTGCACCGTCGTTGACAGTGGCGAGGTAGGCATCAAGTTCCACAAATGGTCCGCTTCAGAGCAGGACTATGGCGGAGTGGAAGGGACGTGCAAGGGATGGGTGTTCTACAACCCAGTCACAACAAGCGTGTTCTCCTACCCGACCTTCACGCAGCGAAAGCAGTACGAGACGTTTTCCGTGAACGCCAAGGATGCGTCGCTCTTTGAGATGGACCCGACGATAGCCTACCGCATCGATCCGGCAAAGGCTTGCGACATCTTCACGAAATACCGCGTAGGCATCAAGGACTTGGAGGAGGGCTATATCCGCACTTGTATCTATGAGGCATACAGGACGTGTGGTAATCAATACACGTCCGACTCCCTGATGTCAAACCGTGCCAATTTTGAGCGTGACGTGCGCTCCAGACTTGAAAAGTCGCTAATGGCAGAGGGTTTCATCGTGGAGGAGTTTACATCGAAAATCACTCCTCCGAAATCTCTTGTTGCCATGATTGACGCAAAAAACACCGCTATACAGTCTGCCCTCAAAGCGGAGAATGAGGTGAAGGAGGCTGAAGCAAATGCCAAGATTGCCGTAGCGAAAGCCGAGGGAAATGCCAAGGCCATGAAGATTAAGGCTGATGCAGAAGCCTACTACAACGCCACCATCGCCGCCTCGCTGTCTCCTATGATAGTGCAGGAGGACTTGATAGAGAAATGGGATGGCACGATGCCGCAGATTGTCGGTGGCAGTGGGATGATTATGGATATATCAAAGATAATGAACAAGTAGCTATGGGAACACTCATTTTTATCATACTGAGCACGGCGGCGGCTCTTTATGCCGCCTACCTGCTCTCTTTCCGTACATACGAGTGGGATTGCTACTCAAAAAAGAAAGGGGAGAAGATTGTGTTTCCTCGCATCACCTACATCTTTATGCTAATCATTGCTTTGGTCCCCATTTTGAATATCTCTGCGACGGTTACATTTATTCTCTTTGTGTTGTTTGGGAACCGTGAAGATTTTTACGTTGAATCATGGTTTTTCGATCAACCTAAAGACAAGAATGATGATCAAAAGATGGATAATTATGAACTGGATAGAAGCAAAAGACAAAACCCCCCAAGAGGGAGAAAAGAAAATCTGACGGACTTCCGAAGTTGTATCTATGTCAGATAATGACTTGCGACATGACTTTTGGTTGGCGGTTCTCCTACCGTGTGGCATTCATCAACGACAAGGGAAAATGGAACGTCGAGACTCCTCCCTATACTTACGTCACCAAGTGGATGCCGATTGACTGTGACGAGTCGATGGAGACGATGCTGGAGTATATCGAGGAAATAACAGACAACGAAACAGATTGAACCATGAGCAGAATTGCAATTTGGATGCCGGAGGAATTTTGGATCAACTCCCAACTATCCCTGGCACGTTTCAGCGGTGGAGCGACAATAGGCGGGCACCAGTACATCATCGTTGACAAGCACGGACGTGACCTCTATGAGGCATCTATGGCGAAAGACCGTGCAGGGAGCGAAAAGGCCATCCCACCTGGCGAACCTGCCGACCTGCTCCGGCAGGATTTCCAGAAATACTACAAGAAACTTGGAAGAGAAAAATTCCTTGAAATCCTGAAAGCCAATTCCTATGCTTCCGACGAGGTTTTGAAGAACATCTACAAGGAGGCGGTAAAGGCGAAGAAAAACAACCAATAAAAAGTAAAACAAAAATGGCAGAGAATATTTCCACAAACAAGGCTCAAAGTATAGAGCTGATGAAGGCAGGACTGATGATTAACACTGCCGACTTTTATTTGACTGAATCTGAATATGGCTCCGCCTTGGAGCGCAACTACGATGCCAACGTCATTCAGGATTGGATGAACCGAAAAAGCCTGTTCCAATCGGGCTATAAAAACATCGCTTCATGGTCGCTCAAACGATTGATTCAGCTGATGCCGCCTATCATCGACGCACACCAATTACAACTGATGGCAAACTCTACTGGCTGGCAGATCTGCTACGTCTGTGAGGCTAAGACCGATGGCAACCGATATATGTACCGCTACTTCGGAGAGAGCATGATGGATGTTGTGATTCAGTTGATGAAGAAACTGATTGCCGACGAGAAACTGAATGAGCGGTATATCTACCGCCGCGATGAGAATCAGAACTGCTCGCAAAGGACAACCGTCGGAGATTTCATTGTCAAGTGAATATCCACGCCGAACAATAAAAACACAAACTATGCTCATCAAACTGACAAGCAAATGCACGATGGGGTGTGCGCACTGCATGGAGGACGCACGCGAGGATGGCGACGTGATGACAATGGAGGCGTTCAAGCAAGCCGTCTTGTTCGGACTATATATCAGGTGTGGCGTGTTTGGGCTGTCTGGCGGTGAGCCGACGGAGAATGAGGAATTTGCCGACATGTGCGAGTGGTTGGATGCGACGGTGCATAAAATGGGGCCTGTGTTTTTCATAGTGTCAAACGGCATGTGGCTAAAGGATGAGAGGAAGCGAAAGTGTGTGGAGCGTATCTGCCGGATGCCGTCGTTTTCCGGGATGCAGGTCTATACAAACCGACTCTGGTACCGGGAGTATGACTATGTTACAAGTCATAGGGCAGAATATGAACGATACCCACACGTCTTTGTTGACGCGGATAGCAAGATATTCATGCAGGATCTTGGCCGTGCGCGGATTTCCGAGGCGGCACAGCAGGAGGCGGCGAAGAATCCTTACTTCATGTCGTGCCTGAATGCGGCACTTTGTGCGAGGCAGGTGGCCAATCCGTCAGACTTTGGATTTACACTTGCTCTGCAAGCCAAGTTCTGCAAGCCGCAGGTGGACGCGCTGGGTTTCGTCCACATGAGCGAGAGCCGACTGTGCCCCAACGTGGGCAATGTTTGCACCGATGACTTTGCCGACATCTGGCGGCGTATGCGTGAGTTCCGTCCCTGCGGTGGTTGTCGTGGGTATCGCAACTTCATCGAGAGCCAACGACCTGACATTGCCAGGGCGAAAGAGGTGCTTGGAGTGTGAGAGAATTATAAAGTATATAAAATTAAGATTATGAGCGAATTTCCAGAAAACGAGTGTTTGACACGGGCATGGCTTGAAAAGAACGGATGGGCACCAACAAACACCGTCCCTTTGTTTCAGGGCGACCCCGACTGCATTGATGCCGACCTTTGCGTGGTCGTTGACCGCAAGTGTTATATGATAGCCAAGTTTCACTATATGGGTGATAGGGCATGGGAACCGTCGGCAAAGCCTGACAGCTTCGAGGTGGTGGGCGTAAACAACTGCTTGGATATGTCGGAATACGACCACATGCGGCTTGTGCTTGCCGCTTATGTCTGCGGCCTCACGGGATTTAGGGTAATAAACACTGCTCTCGGTGGTGTGTATGAAATAAAAAAGAAAAAAATGAAAGAGAAATGACAAAATGGGAAAACAGAAAAGAAGTGAGAACACGTATCAGAAGATTCAGACCGTGTTCAAGAGAGACGAGAAAAATGTCATCATGCCTTATGACGAGTTGACTGACCCTGCTTTTGAATATCTGCGCTCGCTGCCGTGGCATTGTGAGGAAAAGATTGATGGCACGAACATTCGGCTGGAGGTGTTGCACGCTATCGTGGGCGAGAACGAACTGGGCGAATGGATGTCGCCGACCTACGACGAAGCCGCCCAACTGATGTTTCCGCTCTACCAGATGAAGGGTGCAGAGTTCCATGTGTACTACAAGGGCAAGACCGACAATGCCAACATCCATCCGAACTTGATGAAGCATCTCACCGACAATTATCCAGCCGAGAAGGTGCTGGCATCGCTTGGACTGAAAACATTTATCCCCGTGGAGGAGTTTGCCGACCACAAGTGGCAGTCGTATCAGGACATTCCGAAGACATACACCATTTATGGCGAGGGCTATGGCGCGAAGATTCAGAAGGCTGGCGGCAACTATCTGAGTCACGGCAACGGCTTCGCGGTGTTCGATGTGAAGGTGGACAACCTCTATTTGTTGACCAAGGATCGCGACGAGATTGCCGCGAAGTTGGGTGCTCCCGTCGTGCCGTTCATCGGCAAGATGACGCTCGATGCAGCCATTGCCTACGTCCGCGAGGGTTTCAAGAGTCGTATCGCCGAGAACAAGGACTTCATGGCCGAGGGTTTGGTTATCCGCACCGACATAGGACTGCGCAACCGTCGTGGCGAGCGCATCATCACAAAACTCAAGACCTGCGACTTCCAGAAGTACAAGGCCGTCTATGGCACGCTCGACCCGGTGGAGCAGCGGGTGAACAGTCATATATCCTGACAAGTTGATATTCTATGATTAGAAACGCATATCCTGTAAGCAAGCGGTGGAGATTGGAAGTCGAGAAAATTGATGACTTCGGCCATCTTGTCGGACCGCCGCAGACGAAATACAAAGTGAGTCTGATAGACCACGAAAATTACGATGATCCAGGACACCGCACATGGTATCTCGACAGCGAGGAAGAATTAAGGAATATCGGAAAAGGATTATTGGATTTTTGCAAATGAAACTGTTGCCGATTGTAGGGCTTGACGGCTATGCTGTGGATTGCATAAATCACGTCTGCTATTCATTGAAACGAAATAGGTTTAAACCTCTTCGTGTATGCAAACCGTATAATTTGGTAAGCATTTATCACGACGGAACAACACATCATTATCCATTGGCGAGATTAGAGTATTGCGCAAAAATGGGGGTCAATCCAAACAAATTGAGCTTCAATAATGTCGTTATGCGTGACCAAAAAGGCAATACCTACCTTACAGACAGGTATGAAGTTGCAAGAAACATAGCCAGCAATAAGCGAAATAGCAGAATGAGCATCGAGGAAATTCAAAAGAACCTTGACTGCATAAAAAAATTTCGTAAAGGTGACAAGCGTCCATTCTTTTTACTGGTGGAGCGGGAAGCAGAGCGAGTAAGACAATTCTTCTTGAACCACAAACATAGAAATCCTACTGTCGTTGAAGTGATTGTCGAAAAGGCGACAATTCGCCTGATGGAGGAAACTGAAGCAGGTGCTGTCTTTGTCAATCCTTACAACTATATGAAGAAATGTGCCTACGGTTTTTTAGAAAAAGAAAGGAAACATAGAAAATGATATACGCATATTTGAGAGTTAGCACAGACTTACAGGATGTCCGTGCGCAACAGGAAAGCATAATAGATTTTTGCAAGCGCAAGGACTTGAAGATTGACAAGTACATCAAAGATGAAGGTGTAAGTGGAACAGTCGATTATGAGGAGCGAAACCTTGGAAAACTGTTGAGCAGATGCCAGAAAGGCGACACTCTTATTGCCCCTGAAATGTCACGTCTTGGACGCAACCTGATGATGGTAATGCGTTTTCTTGAAACGTGTATGAAAAAGGAATTGAAAGTTTATACGGTTAAGGATGGCTATGAATTAATAGACAACATACAGTCAAAAGTCTTGGCTTTTGCTTTTGGCCTTGCCGCAGAAATAGAGCGCGATATGATTGTGAAGCGAATGAAAGAGGGGGTGAATGTTTTCTTGAATCGCGGTGGCGTGTTAGGCGGCGTGACGCATTCAAATCGTCGCATGAAGTTGTCAAAGTTCGATGCCGAAGTCCGCAAGTTATGTACCGAGGGGAAATCCTTGGCTTACATCGGACGATGTTTTGGTGTGACCACTGAATGTGTTTCCAGATACATAGAGTATAATCAGATAGAATACGAAAGAAAAGATGTCTGCCGCAACAAGTCCAACCACTCTGCTACCTTGCAGAAGATAGAGATATGCCGTGGTGCCATTGAATACGGTATCATGCAGGGATGGAAGTTCCAGCTTATTTATGAACATGTGAAGAAATGCCATAACATTGCCATCGCGGAAAAAACCGTGCGAAATTACATCCGTGGCGACAAATATTTGAATGAGTTATGGGTGGATGTGCGCAACAAGAAAAGGTGTGAGGCGAATGTCAAGGCAACACTTAAACCATTGCAGCGTGCAAAATACAGAAAGGAACTTGAATACCTGAATGACAAGTTGAGTAAAAACGAAATATATATACAACATTTAAACAGCCAGCAAAATGAAACTTAGTCTTATCTCCCGTGCCAACAACCCCACTGGCATGACCGTGGCAGAGGTGGAGCGCGACATCGCTAATTGTTCCGGCTTTGTAAAGTTGATGACAGGTATGGCAAACAATGGAGCCTACTACATCATGATGGACGCTTTGCGTCAAATCAGGAAACACCCACGCTATGCCGACAAGAAAATCAGGCGGCTCTTTGAAGACAAGCCTAATTCCGTCCTTGACTTCTACAAGCGGTATCGCAACCGACTGCGATGGCCTGTGGGGAGTGATGTAAGTTTTTTCAATGTCAAGGATTTGACCGAGAGCGCAAAAAAGAAATATGGGGAGTCCATCACCGATGCCCAGTATTTTGAGTTCTGGGAAGGGGCGGGGAACCTGGCTTATCAGAAAAGTATCAAATGGGTAAACTCTCTTTGGAACAAGTTTCGCTTGTCGTTGCAGCAACACGATGTGCCATACCCGGAAATTGTGGCTTGGGGGTTGGTGGGGTCTTCTGTGCTGGAGCTTGCGGTCGAGGTGTGGGAGATTGCCATGCGTTCCGTCCAGGCTGCTGTGCCTGTGCTCCCGATGTCTGTCATTCATAAAATCTACGACCCTTTCAAAATGGAGAAAGTGGCAATGGCTTGGCATAAGGCGTGCCAGGCATTGGCTCCAGAGACAAAGACTTACACCCTGGATGAGATTGAGGAAAGAAACATTGCCGATGGATTGGATCAACTCCGTGAACTTTGGGTCTCTCCTGACTTGCCATTTGACTCCACCATCGCTGCCGTGGAAGACTTTCAGGATGAAATTTTCAAATCAACGCGACAGGCCAAGAAGGGCATTCGCGACTTGCAGAAAATGAGGGCGGCGGCAGTGGAAGACATCGAGCAGCAGAAGCGCGAGGAAAGGCTGGAACAGCTGAAAAGAAAATAAGACCATGAGAGAAATAGAATTTCGCGGGTTTAACCGCAAAAACAAACAGTGGCTCTACGGATTTTATTTGCAGAATCATGGTGCACATTTTGTCTGCCCTGATGATTTTGATGGCAAATCGTGGAACGACTATGAGATTGACCCCGACTCGTTGGGGGAGTTTACGGGATTGTTTGATAAGAACAAGCATAAAATCTACGAGGGTGATATTGTGGATGGCATTCCTTTCCCTGGAAGGCATGTTATTCGTTACGACTTTGGAGAATGGTTGGCGGTGGATGTAAAAAGAGAGTGGATAGAACTGTTAGAGTTTGCATCCGAATGTAGTGACGTATTAGACACAATCGAGGTTTTTGGGAATATATACGATTGCATGACAACCCGGAAATGATACATCCGTCCAATCCATAATGATTAATTTTGAAGCATGAAAGACAAGGAAAACGTCAATCATCCCAAGCACTACAATAGCCATCCCAGCGGTGTGGAGTGCATCGACATCATCCGGCATTACTGCTATGACATCGGCGCAGCCATCAAATACCTTTGGCGGGCCGGATTGAAAACAGAGGAAGGGATGACCGACCGTGACAAGGAAATAGAAGATCTACGCAAGGCAATATGGTATATCAACGACAGGATAAGACAACTCCAAACCGAAAGCAGAAGCGACGCGAGCGACAACTCGTCCGTATCGTCACGCGCATTGCCGAAGAGGTCATCGCGGAGCAGGTGGCGCGTCCTGTCCTGGTTCGCCGCCGCAAGACGGAGGATTTTGCCGAATACACGTACTTCATAAGACGCAAGAAATAAATCTCAACCCTCAAATCTCAAATCTCAAATCTAAATGATCGACTACATAGTTCCGATGGTCTTCCCGCAAGACCGAGCATGGCAGGCAAATCTCCGGCAGTTGTATGGACGCACCTACAACGCGGCTTCGGCAATGGCCGATGTGCGCTACCGCACTTGGGGAACGGAACACCTGCTTATCCGTTGTGTGAAGCGTTTCATACCGTGGTTGCATGACATCATCGTCCTGCTTGCTCAGGAGAGCCAGCGGCAGCCGTGGATGGACGCCGAGGGTGTGCGCGTGGTGTATCATCGTGATTTCATTCCGGAGGACAAACTGCCCACCTTCAACAGCCGGGCGATGGAAATGTATCTGCATCGCATCCCACGTCTCTCCGAGCGGTTCCTCTACGGCAATGATGACATGTTTCCGCTGTCACCGCTGAAAGAGACTGATTTCTTCATCGGTCCCGTGCCTTGCCAGCGGTTTACGGAAAAGGATTTCCCAAGCACCCCCAATCAGTTTCATCGGGCGTGCCTTGGCGGTCTCAACTTCGTGGCGGCGCAGTTTGGCAAGCACTACACGCATACATGGCTAAAGGGCGGGCACAGCATCGCGCCCATCCTGCTTGATACCTGCCGCCACCTGTGGGAGCGGTTTCCTAAAGTCATCGAGGGGAGCGTCACCCCCTTCCGCGACGCTCGCAACTTCAACCAATACATCTACGGTTGGCACCAGCATTTCACGGGCAACCACATCCCTACCCCGCCGCCGCGAAAATTCTTGTCCGTAAAGAAAAACGGCATCAATGAAATACGTGACACCATCCTCCGCCCTGACGTGGGCATTGTCTGCATCAACGACAACGAATGGCTGGAGGACATCACGCACTACGCTGAGGTGGTGAGGAAAAGCATAGAACAAAAACTTGAAGTATGGGAATAAAACAAAAACACAACAACCCACGTTGGCAGTCCGCCGTCAAGCAGGTGGCCAGCCGCTTGCATAACACACACGGTGGTTGGTTGGATTTCTATTTATGGGAATGCAAGCCTTATTGGTTTTGGAGGGCAATTTTTGCCATCGCTTGTGCAGCCGACAAATACGATGTGCTGAATTGTGTGGCAACCGGCTTCAGGCGTTTGGCACGGTCTTTCATCCGGGCAGACATCCGATGGGAAAAACCGCCGAAGCCGAAAGCCGTTAGAGTTTTGATAATCATTTTCATTATTATTATAACAATTTAAAAACACAGAATCATGACAAGAGCAGACCAAGAGTATGAAGCGTATGTGAAATTGGCATCCCAAATGGGTTGGCCAATCCTCCCAAGAGACTACGGCACACCGCCAAAGGTCTTCGGCATGAACTACCGTGGCAGCAGCCTGAAGCGCAAGAATGACATCAGAAGAAAGAGAATGGCAAAGTATTACAAATGAAATTATGGCTAATGATTTCAGAAACCGTCTGATGCTCCGAGGTGAGCGTGAGACATTAGAGAAAGTGTTCGACTCCATCTGCACAAAAGGTGCATTCAACAATGGCAGCGACCGAGTGTTTGACTTCGACAAGGTGATTCCGACACCGAAGGACTTATACATCGAGAGCAACAGCAGCGCAGAAATGGTCGTACTGCTCTATATGCGACAGTCTCAATTCACAATGGTTGTCGGCTTTGACAACCCGATGTTGGAGATGGCGCTGGAACGTTACGAGAATTGGGATGATGAGAGTAAAAAGAAGGCGAAGGAACTTGCCCGCCAGTATCTCGCTAACATCGCCAAATATGAGTACCCGAACTGGTATGCTTTCCACATCGGACGCTGGGGCTCCAAGTGGAACTCCTACGGCGCGAATGAGCGCAAGGGTGACACGCTGGAGTTTGAGACGGCCAACGGCTACCCGAAGCCAGTGGTTGAGGAATTGTCGAGGAAGTGGCCTGACGTGGAGTTTGACCTGACGGCTGCTGACGAGGACATCGGATCGCACACTATCAAGGGCACGTTCAGAAACGGTGTCTTCGACGGTGTGGAAGAACATCGCACCCCTGCGGCTTTTGACATCGCCTTTGAAATGTTTCCCAATTACAAAGAAGATTATTACCAACTTGAAGACGGCACATGGGAGTACCGTGGATAGGACGAAAAGTAAAGCAACGAATTTTCTTATTTTAGTTACAAACATATAAGTAAAACAACTATCAACAATGGTAAAATTTAAAGACGTAATCTGCTGCATTAAGAATGGCGGCACGGCAAGGCGAATGTCATGGGCCGAAGATGGCGACAAGGAAATCATGATGCAGATACCGCAGCGTATAGGCAAGGACATTGTGCCAAAGATGACTTCGGTACAGGAGTCAATCAAACCGAAAATCAGCACGGTTGGCAGTGGCGAGATAGAGTATCACGACCAGGTGATTGTCATTACTTTCACGGATGATGGGAAGACACCTGCAAGGGCGACGTATTACGTTCCCACATGGGAGGACATCTTTGCAACGGATTGGCTGCTAAGTGAATCGCAAGATGCTTATTACGCCCGACTGTGCGAAGAGTTGGAAGACATGGTTAATGAGTCTAATGACTTCACTTGGTTTTTCAAGACAAAAGAATTTGAAAGGTTGCCGGAGAATGAAAAGAACCTCATGAAACGTCAGCATGAAATCATGGAAAAATACATTGCCGTTCTCGATGAGCGTTGCCAACTGGAAAACGAAATCAACGTTAAACAGAAATGACAGACAAAGATGCCGTAGAAATTCTGATGGACCTGATTAGGTGTGGCAGAGTGTCAACATGGACGACCAACGAGGATGCGTATCGGATGGTATTGGAGGAGTTTAATTTGAGTTTTCAAAAACCACAACATGAGTAACGACAACTGGAAAAACAAGTCGATGTCTTTCGATTTAAAAGTAGATGACAAAGGCGGAAAGCTCCTGGGCTATTTCAAGCGACTCCAGGACGAGCACATCGCTTTTGAAAAGGCGATTATTGGAAAGCGCATTGAGTATTTGTTTAACGCCCACGTCAAAGTGGATGGCAAGGAAAAGGACACCGCCTACCAGCAGTTGCTAAAACTCTTTTCCATCGGCTACCAGTGCGGGTGGAACGATTACAAAAGCCTTAGTGACGAGACAAAAGTATGATCGAACTTGACACCATCTACAACGAGGACTGCCTGGAGGGGATGAAACGCATTCCCGACGGGAGCGTGGATGCCGTGATTTGCGATTTGCCGTATGGGACAACCGATTGTGCTTGGGATAGCGTGATACCAATGCAACCACTTTGGGAACAATACAAGCGCATATTGAAACATCAAGGCAGCGTTCTTTTGTTTGGTTCCGAGCCATTTAGTACGATGTTACGGATGAGCAATCCCGGTCAATACAAATATGATTGGATATGGAAGAAGAATACGCCAAGCGGGTATCAACATGCAAAGAATATGCCGATGAAGGATTACGAAATCATCAGTGTATTCTCAGCGGCAAGCATGGGACACGCAAATCTTCTCGGCGACAATCGTATGACGTACAATCCGCAGGGAACAAAAGAGTGTAATGTTGTCGAGCACAACAAACTCCACAAAAACGGATATATCATTGGCTCACGACCGTCGCACAAAGAAACCATCGTAAGAAATGTTTGCAACTATCCGAGAATGATATTGGAGTTTAACAATCAGGCTGGTGAAGTTAGCAACAACGTTCGCATCCATCCCACCCAAAAACCCGTTGACCTTATCCGCTACCTCGTATTGACCTACACCAATTCGGGGGGGTGATTCTCGACAACTGCATAGGCAGCGGCACGACCGCTATCGCTTGCTTGAAAGAAAGAAGGCACTTTATCGGCTTCGAGACGAACAAGGAATACTACGACAAGGCTTGCAAGCGCATACGAGAAGAGCAACGCCAACTGAAATTTGAGTTTGAGGAATGAAGAAACGGCTGATGCGGATGATAGTAGATAGACCTATCGGGAAACTATCTGAAAGCGGAAACGCGAAGTCGAGCGCATGGTCTTGAAGCGCGAGGTAATGGCGAGGTTGTGGTTCGAGTCCACACCGCATCGGCCACTTTTTTCAAAAAGAAAGACGCAAAAAGCAGTTACGGATAAGTGACAAATTAGGAATTAAATTTACAACCCCAATTAGGCCGTTTTGGAATCTTAGGAAGATTTCAAAAAACTTAGGAAGATTTATTTCCGGCTTTCTTGGAGCGTTTTGAAAATGATTTACAAACGAAAATAAAAAAGGAAAAGAGAATGAACGAAAACATGACAATCTACATCTGCACTCACACCGATTTTGAGTGCCCAGTGAAGAACCCCGTCTATGAGATTGCAGATGCACGGAAGTTGTTCGAGTCTGCCGACAGCGACGGGGTGGATGAACTTTTCTATTCCGAACTGCGCACTTACCATCACCTTGCAACCAAGGTGAAATTGCCTGAGTATGTCGGGTTTTGCCAATACAGGAAGTATTATGAGTTTCTGGACAACGTGCCCGACTTGGAGCAAATCGTCAGCGAGCATGGTTGCATTGCCACTGACCTCTATCCGCTCAAAAGGACGGTCTATGACCATTATGCCCATTGCTTCTATTTCGGCGACCTGGACATCATGAAAGCCATTCTCTACGAGGTGGCACCATGGCTTTATCCCACTTTTGAGAAGATGCTGAAAGGCAACACTCTCTACATCGGCAACATGTTTATCATGCAGAGAGAAAATTTTCTGCAAGCAATGGATGTTGTGTGGACGTGCTTGCAGCATTATCTGGCAGTCGTGGGCAAGGACATCAGGCAGCGCATCCTGCAACACTCCTCGCTCTATCTGAAGAGCAAAGGACGTGGCGCACAAGTGGAACATCAATACCGCATGGGCGGCAATCTTGGCGAGCGCATCATGTCGGCGTACATCATGTTTAACTTCGACAATCCCAAAACCTACAAGATACATTACACGGAGAGCAAGGCACGCCCTTACCGCCAACTTCAAAACAGTTACTAAATGAAAACCGTCTGCATCATCAACTACAACACGCCGGAATTGACCACCGCCGCCATCATGTCGCTCGACAAGCACACGCCCGGTTGCAAGGTGGTTGTCTTTGACAACAGCGACAACCATAATCCGTTTTATCTTTATGATGGCGGTCATAAATTGTCAAATGTTGAGTTTTACTACAACGTCCGGGATAGTCTTATCAACTTCAAGGGCATCCTTCAAGGTTTCCCCGACCGTGAGCCGTCGCCTGATAACGACTATGCTTCATTCAAACATTGCTACACCGTGCATTGCTTGACGCAAATCCTTCGGGTGCCATTCATCCTCATGGATTCCGACGTGCTGATAACGCAGGACATCACGCCGCTGTGGGACGAGACGCAGGCGTTTGTCGGCCAGGTGAAGCCCCACCGCTCCCGCTTCGGTACGGTGGAACGCGTGCTGCCCCAACTGTGCTTTATCAATGTCCCGATGATGCGCGAGAACGGCGTCACCTACTACAACCCGCAGAAGATGTTCGCCCTCTCCCACCGCAGCCCCGATAACGCTTACGACACCGGCGCATGGTTCCTGGAGGACTGCCGCAACCATGCCCTACCCTACCGCGAAATCGACATCAACCAGTATTGCATCCACCTCGGCCATGCGTCGTGGAAGAAGAAGGACGCACAAGCCTGGTTGCAAGAACACGATGACTTGTGGCTATGAATGAAAAGCGATCCATTTGCCTTGACTGCATCTATGGGTGCCAGCCGTATTGCTACTATCCTGTTGTTTGCGTCCACGGGAAAAGGCCAAAGGACATGTATGAAGACAAATACAAATGCAAGCACTTTGAGAAAGCCCCTGATGAATCAGAGAAACAAACACAGATACCATTTCAAGCAATAATTTGTCATGGATGACAGACTTGGAGTACACGTCGCATACGACGAGAGCGACATTATCAAGGATTGCAAGTATTGTCAGAAAACCGACCGCAAAAGCATCATCGGCGGTGCAGCATACGGCTATGAGTGCATCATTAAAAGTGAGAAACGAAGAATGAACCGCTGCCGACAATGTTATTTTGGGCATATATATTTTTAATAATTTCAAAATGGAAAATAAAATAATTCTCGACTGCACATGCGGCTCGCGCATGTTTTGGTTTGACAAGCAAAACCCGAATGTGCTTTTCACGGACATCCGTGAGGTGAGCGACACCTTGTGCGACGGTAGAAAACTTGAAATTCACCCCGACCAGATAGAGGACTTCACAAAACTGTCGTTTCCAGACAAGTCCTTTAAAATGGTGGTGTTCGATCCTCCACATTTAAGGCGGGTTGGAGAAACATCCTATATGGGGAAGAAATACGGCAGACTGCCAAAGAACTGGGGCGAGTACATTAATCAAGGCATCCATGAGTGTATGAGAGTCTTGGATGACTTTGGAGTGCTGATTTTCAAATGGAATCAGTCGCAAATCAAAGCCAAGGTCATTCTTCAGCACATCACTGACTACAAACCCTTGATGGGGCATACGACGAATGTCTCAGGAAACACCATTTGGATGGTGTTCATGAAGGGCCTTTGAAACTGTTGAAATAAGCAAACCCTTGCAAATTCTTACAAGAGTTGCAAGAATTGGAAAGAATTGGAAAGATATGAAAATCATAAAACAAGGAAAGAAAAGAGTGACTGCAAGGCGATTGACTTGCTACAAGTGTGACTGTGTGTTTGAGTATGACCGCAAAGACTTGCACGAAGACCAGCGGGAACCGAAGCCGTGGGTGTATTGCCCATGCTGCAAATCCGCTATTGATGTCGAGTATTGGAAAGATTACGAATAAACTTGCAAGGAGCAAACGAGCAACATTTTGTTATGAAAATCGGGCTGGTTGACATCGACGGCTTTGGCAAGAAGAAAAAGTGGGGCGGCACGGTCTATCCCAACCTTGCGCTGTGCAAGATTGCCCGTTGGCACAGACAGCAGGGCGACGATGTGGATTGGGCGGTGCCGATGCTCCACTACGACCGCGTGTATATGAGCAAGGTCTTCAATTTCTCGCCCGATGACAGGACGATATACAATGCCGACGAAATCATCCGTGGCGGAACCGGCTACGACATCGAGAGCCATTTGCCGGAGGAGATAGACCGCCTGCAGCCCGACTACTCCATCTATCCGCAAATCCCGAAAGATACCGCCTACGGCTTCCTGACAAGGGGATGTCCCAACAAATGCCCGTGGTGCGTGGTGCCAAGGAAAGAGGGCATGATAAGGCCTTACATGGACGTGGACGAAATAGCTATCGAGGGGCGCACGAAACTTGTGCTGATGGATAACAACATCCTCGCCGCCGGCGACTATGCCGTGGAGCAGTTGCAGAAAATCATCCATCGCGGCTATGCAGTCGATTTCAACCAGGCTTTGGATGCGAGGTTGGTGGACGACCATTTCGCCTTGCTCCTTGCAAATGTCAGGTGGTGCGACCATAACCGCATCCGCTTCGGCTGCGACACGCCACGACAGATAGGCGACTGCGAGAAGGCCATCCACTTGCTTGAAAGGCATGGCTTCAAGGGTGAGTTTTTCCTATACACGATGATTGGCGGCAAGAGCGACTTCAAAGAGTCGTTTCACCGCGTCAACTACTGGTGGAAGCGGTTGCAGAAAACCCGAAATGGGGGGGGTGGATTGCCCGTCTATGCCTACGCCCAGCCCTACCGCGACCCTTACAATGTGCGCCACATCATCCCCGAATGGCAAAAAGACCTGGCGAGGTGGTGCAACAAGCGACAACTATTCGCCACAATAAGTTTCGCCGATTTCGAGCCAAGAAAAGGCTTCAGATGCAGCGAGTATTTCAAGATTTACTGAAAGGACATTAAGGACTCTAAGGACCTTAAAGACTCTAAGGACCTTAAAGACCTTGCAAAAACCAATAACGACAATGCCAAACATCTATTTACGAGTTCCTGTTTATGTCGCCGCCTTCTACCGCAACCGCGACGAAGACCACCCTCTTGATGTGTGGTCGCCCATCATCTTCGAGGACTACACCTTTGAGAACCGCCTTATCCGACAGGGCGTGTGCCAGGACAACGGCATGAAGAAACTTTCCGTGATGTGCTATTCCGCCCGTGCGTGGAAGAACATTTGCAGCGGCAAGTTGCCCAAGGGCGGCAAACTTATCTTCATCCGCGACGAAAAGGAGTGGCCCAACATCAAGGAAATAGTCACACTGGAGGGCAGAAGCACGAAGTTGAACGAGGAAAAGTTTGACTATCTTTGCATAGCACTTCCGCGAGAGGTGATGCTCGGCGGTGCTGTGATGCGGACCAACGCCAGTTGCACCCTGCAAGCCACCGCCGCCATGAAACTTGCCAACGTCATGCGCGATGAGTTCTATCACCATTTCTATGAATGGTGCTTGAATGAAGAACGCATGTTCCGACAAAAAGGCATCGCCATCCACAAGACGGAAATGATGGAGCGGTTCTTTGCCCGCTACGACATCCCAATGAAGTGGGGCAACAACACCGAGAACACCATGCGGCAGATGGCAAAGCGACTGTTCTGGCGCAGCAAGAAGGCCACCGTGCGCCGGAACGAGCAGCAAGGCGACTACTTCGACTACATCGGCGACGACGCGAGGAGAAGAAAGGAAGATTAAAGCAGGTGTAAACGAATGTGAAAGATAACGTTAAAAGAAATTAAATAAATGGCGAAAAAGGCGAAAAGGGGTGTCACAGGGGGTGTCACACCAAAAATAGCTCGATTTTCGCCCCCTGAAACAATAGCAAAAACGATGGAAAACTGCCAAGAATTGATATTGGAGGATGTCATACGCATAGACATCTACAAGCAGAACAAGGTGACGTTCTCGGTGCCTTTCAATGCGCCAGCAGTGATTGAGGCGGAGGGTGTGGCATCCGGCAACCCGGTATTAAGCATTCACACCTCGGAGACGGATGCCGCCGACGTAATGATGGAGTCCGCTCCGAAGCTGCAGGTGACTGAAAAACGTGAGGCCGCAGGATTGGTGCGATCACATGTCATAGAGGCGGTGGTGGCTACGCACTTCAAGACCGCACAGGCTTCCGTTGACAACCTTATATATAGAGATATAGTGGCCATTATGACCTGCTATGACGGTACGCGCCTTGCAGTCATTCCATTCCCAAACACCTCGACGCTTTCCATGACGGACAACCGCCAGGAGTCGCACACCATGACGGTGCGGTATGCGGCGCAGTCCTTCAGCGGACTGGTGAAGCTCACCTCGTGGTCACAGGACAGCTCCAGTTCAACCAGTAGCGACTAAACCGAATCACACTTTATCAAACTCATATTTATTTATGTTTAACAATGCTTTCGCGGCGATTAACCCGTGAGGGCGACAGCCGCTTGTTTTTTTATTGCAACATTTTTTTACACCGACTCCCCGTGATGGGTAGCCGGTGTTTTTTTTGTTCCGTATGTTGCGATATTATCGCAACCAAAACCCCATTCCATCCCCAAAATCTGAAAAATACCCCGATTTTTCAACCCTGCCATCCGTTTTGCTTTTCCGAATTTTGTTGCAGTAAAATTTCAGACGAAAAGCAAAAACACATGAATGGACTTTTGGAAATACTGACCAACAAGCACTGGATGATACAGCCAGACTTTGTGAAAGCGGCACGGCCTGTCATCCAAGGCAACTTGAACGGTCACGTTGCCCTCGACCTGAAAGACAAGGTGATTGGCGCGAGGGCTTACTTCACATCCGACCGAGTTCTGTCGGATGAGCATCAAGCGGATGAGAATCAATACAAAATCGACATCGAAGAGCGCAAGGTGAGTGCCAAGGACGGCACCACGATTTACAGTTGGCGCGAGAACGCCAACGACCCTTTCATCAGCGTGCTCTATGTCGACGGCCCCATCACACGCAACGGTGGCGATTGCACCTACGGCTCCGTGGAGCACCGCGACATGATGATGGCTGCTGCCGACGAGAACAACTGCATCGGACACATCTTCTACATCAACACCCCTGGCGGTTCGGCCTGGGCAAAGAACGATTATCAGCAGGCTATTGCCTACGCCCATGAGCGGGGACAGAAGGTTTATGCTTTTGTGGACGGCATGTGCTGCTCGGCGGGCATGTATCTCGCCGCCCTTTGCGACGAGCGTTACTACATGCACCCGAAAAACCAAATCGGCTGCATCGGTGTGATGGCCGCTTTCTACACCGAGAAGGATGGCTCGCACAATAAATTCACCAATGAGAACTACCACGAAATCTACGACCCTGAATCTTTCGACAAAAACCGTGAGGTGCGCGACATCGCCAACGACAACAACGACAAGTTGCTGGTGGAAGAACTGAAGAAACTGGGTGTGGAGTTTCGTGCCGACGTGAAAGCCGCCTGTCCGAAGGCCACCGACGAGCACTTGCACGGCAAGGTATTTGAGGCCATTGAGGTGACGGGCATCCTCATGGACGGACAATCGACGATGGCCGACCTCTTCACGAAGATGATCAACGAGGCAGCGGCAGCCGGCAACCAAGCCGCGCAGAACGCACAGCAACAAACAATTTTTCACAATAAACAACAAACAACCATCGACATGAAAGAAAAATTTCCATTCATCGCCGCCCTCATCGACGTGGAGAAAATGGTTTGCACGGAAGACGGCACCCATTTTGACATGAACCGATTGGAGGACTTGAACGGTGCAATCGAAGCCCTTCAGGCGGAAGCCGCAAAGGTGAAAGACCTGACACAGCAGTTGGCCGGCCTGCAAGCATCGCTTGACGACACCAACAAGACAAAGGACGAATTGTTGGCCGGAAAGGACGCCACCATCGCCACCCTTAATGAGACCATCAAGACCAACGAGGAAACGATTGCAACGCTCAACGAGCAAATCGCCACTCTCACCACCGAGGCAGAAGGCGCAAAAGCCGCCATTACCACCGCAGAGCAGACCATCGCCGAGCGTGACCAGACCATTGCCGACCTCAATGCCCAAATCGAGGAAATGCAAAATTCTGCCGGCAACGAGCCGGATGCAGGAGCAGCCCCCGACACCAACGGCGAAGGCGCACAAGCCGCCTACCAGGCTTCCAACGCCCCACAGTGGAATCCCAACAAGAGCGCAAAGGAGAACAAGGAAGCCCTCGACGACTACGCCCGCTCCCTGAAGGCCACCATCCGTTAGCCGTTCCCCGCAATCGGCGGTTCCGCCGCCTCGTTCTCTATGCTGCAACATTGTTGCAGCTCCTCAAAAAGATTATTCACAAACCACAACCATCAACCAACACAAAAACTTTTCAAACTATGGCAGACTTCATTGGAAAAGCCGCGTTGCAGCACATTGCTGACAACTACAGCTCCCAGATCATCATGGGTGCTGCGCACTTCCGTCCTGAAGAACTGGACCGTATGGGTATCAAAATCACCACAGGCGTTCAGTTCAAGGACACCATCACAGTGATGAACCGCAAGGGTGGAACCACGCGCCGCAAGGAGGTGGGGAAAACCGTTGCCAACACCATCGGATACCTCGAGGAGCGTCCCTTGGTCGCAAGACTTACCTGGAATAGGTATTGGTCGAATCAAGATTCGTATGTCGAAACGCCGTATCAGGTGCCTGGCTCTGCTGAGTACAGCTACCCGATGTCGGAGGTTGCTTTCCTGGCTATCATGGACAATTATGGCGAGGACGTCTTCGCCTGTCTGTTCTGGGGCGACGAGACCTACGACAAGGATGACGAGCAGTATGGCCGCCTGTCTCTGTTCGACGGTTTTATCACCTACATCAACAAGGACATCAACAAAGGTCGTATCTCGAATGCCAACGGCAACCTCGTACACACCAACGCCATCATAGCACCGGCAAGTGGTACTGACTTCGCCGCTTGGACCATCTTCGAGAACTTCTGGACATCAAACGTGCATCCATCACTGAAGACCGCTCCAAGCGTCAAGGTGCTTTGTTCCGCTGAGAC
This sequence comes from uncultured Prevotellaceae bacterium, assembly GCA_902786665.1. Classification (GTDB taxonomy): domain Bacteria; phylum Bacteroidota; class Bacteroidia; order Bacteroidales; family Bacteroidaceae; genus Prevotella. The sequence goes on from CADADN010000004.1 coordinate 54,285, forward strand.
GGGTGTGGCTCTCGCCAACGCCTACGCAAACAAGTGGCACGGAAACACTGGCGTGCAGTGGCTCGACAACGGCAACTTCAAGGTGCAGGAGTACCGCAACGTGGAGTTTGTTCCCTCTTCCTTCTACGGTGTTGGCGACCGCTTGCTTGTCACCGTTGACCAGAACCTTGAATATGGCGTCAACTCGCTTGACTCTCGCAACAAGATCCTCGTACAGACGGAGTTCTCCGACCGCGACGCTCTCGACGTGGCCTTCCAGGTGCAGTCCGTGCAGGGCGTGCGCGTAAGGAACGTGAACGCTTCCCACTTCTGCATCACCGACGGTACTCTCCAGGAGGGTGTCGTCTTCCAAGGCGACTATCTGAAGGACACCTTCGTTGTGGGCGTGAACGACACCAACGCAGGTACTGTGACCGTTGACGGTGCCGCTCCCGACAACACGAAGGACTATCCAGCAAACACCACCCTCGCGCTTGCCGCCACCGCTAAGAGCGGCTATGAGTTTGTGCAGTGGTCTGATGGTGACAAGAACGCTACGCGCAACGTCGTGACAAACGGCCAGCCCGCAGCACTCATCGCCTTCTTTGCTGCTTCGTCAAGCTCCAGCAGCTCCAGCGACTAAAACCTGACAGGAATACCGTGGCGGGCATCGGCCTCGGAATGGTGTCTACGCCCGCCACATTTCCTTATCTTCAATGCAACACAGAAACAATTAAAAACTGAATATTATGCCACAAGTAGCATGTCCCACACTCCAGCACTGTCTCAAAGAGAACGACTGCTTGGAAAACTTGGCGGGCCTTGGCAACGTTGCCTATGCTTTCATCAAAAGCGACCTGTCGGCTCCGCTCACCCGGACGGGTACGAAATACTCCACTCCTGCTTTCAAGGATGGCAAGGGACTGTATAAGTTTGAACTGCAAGACCAGATGCAAGGCATTGTCGGCGAGAGCCTGAAAAAACGTCAGGGTTTCAAACAGACCTTCGAGGGTGCTTTCGAAGCCGTCAACGAGATCATCTCAAAGACCGCCCGCGCTCTCAACAATCTTGATGTCTGTTTCATCGTTCCGGATAATGGCAAATTCCAAATCATGTACGACCCGTATCATGATGTGAAATTTGAGGATGGCGGCATCAAGACCGACACCGGCAAGGCTTCTTCCGATGATCGCCAGACTACCTTCACCGCCACATTGGAGCCAGTAATCTATCCCAACTTCTGGGTGGACGCTCCTGCCGGTGGTTGGGAGTCATTGCTTGCAGAAGACTCCAGCAGCGACTAAGGAAAAATTCTTTTCGCCATAAAAGATGAAGACGGGTTGCGGGTTCGGCCTGCATCCCGTCTTTCTTTTTCTATCCGTTATCCGTAGGCATCGGCTCTGCCGATGCAAAACCCCTACCGAAAGGCAAAACAAAAAAGGTCTCTCGGCTTTTATAAAAAGTTACCTCTCACAGTCACTTTTTCAACAACGCACATTCGTGCCCCGCACCGAGAGACCAATATGGCTCCACTTGCGGGACACGGATGTTTTCGTATGTGACTGTGAGATACGGCAAAGTTACAAACTTTTTACAATTATACACAATGAAGCGGATAGAATTAACGATTTTTAGTGCAGGCTTGTTGCAAATGATGCAGAAATGCGGCATAAAACCTGAAGATGAAAAGCACATCCCTCTTTACAACGACTATGCGCAAATGCTTGCGGATGGTGAGAAAAGCACTTATATCCAAATGCACCTGTCGGAGAAATACGGCATTTGTCCGCGACAGGTCTATGCTATCTACAAGCGTCTGAATGAGCGCATAGACATTGAACCTTAGTAGATTGCAAAAGCCGTTCAAGACTTGCAACACCCTTGCATCCGCATTCCTCTAAATCCTTTGCCATCAAGGTTTTTGGTGGGTAAATTTGCCTTTGTCGATAACGACAGGCAAATTTATTTCTCACTCCTAAACACTTTTTATCATGGCATTGGAAATGCAAGACTTGATGGCCCTGAAATCAATGGGCAATGAAGGCTCCATGACTCCGTATGAGCAGTACATGGTGGGTTACAAACAAAGCAAGAGACCAAGCGGCGTGGCCATCGCCGGACTGACCGTTGGCATCGTCGGTGCTGTTGCCGGCGTGACGGCATGGGTCTTCGGAGGCACTTACGCCAGCGCAAAGAGCAATCAGGCAAAAGAGGCCGCAATCGCCGCAAAGGAACTGGCCATCGCCAAGAACGACGGACTCCGCGATCTGGTGCAGACGCTTGCCGGTACACTCGCCGCAGAACGCCAAGAGCGCATCCAGGGCGACTACTCCATCACCCAAACCGTCAACGACACCGTTAGCGGTAGTCAGCAGGGCACCCTCACCGCGCAACAAGCCGCCGAACTTGCCGCTTCACAGGCCACACAGCAAGTGATGCAGCAGACTTTCACTGATGCCGTCACTGGCCGCTCGTCGCTCAATCCCACTCCCGTCAACATCTACTCGGCCCCACAGCCCTGCGGATGCCCCGGCGGTTGCGGTTGCAACGGCTAAAAGGCTAAATCTTTAAGGACTTTAGGGTCTTAAGGGGCCTTAAAGTCCTTAAAGACCTTAAAGACCTTAAAGACCCTCAAAAAATTCACGGCAAATGAAATGGTTTAACAACAAAAGCAAGCAACTGGAAATGATAAAAGCCCTACGGCCCACATCGAAGGCCACATTGAAAATGCAATGCCTGGTCATCGCAAAGGCGGACATCGACGAAGCGACAAAACTCTACGACTACTTCGCCAAGGACATGCCCGACCTTCCCGACTATGACCCTGCGCCTACCACATGGCTTGACAACACCAAGCAGACAGCCAACGACCTGATGGCATGGCTGAAGGAAAACCAAAACACCCTTGCACAGGGCTATGACTTCATTCGCTCCATCATCGCCAACCGTGGCGCATTGCCATCCGTTACCCCAGAGGCTGAAACAACCCCTCTTCCACCCATCAATGAGTAAGCCATGCAAGCATTTCCCATCACCATAAACATATATGCCGAGAGCGAGCAGGAAGCGGAAGCCGCCCGCCACGCCCTCGGAGGTTTTGTCGATACCCTTGGCAAGCAGGGCATACCAGTCACCGGCGAAAAGATAGCGGAAGGCATCGCCCGTTGGGATAAAAACCCCTTCGTCAAATCTCAAATCATCAAGCACTTCAAGAAATAGTCTCGTATGTCGCTGTATCACAGCGACCAAAAATCCAAAACCATCATGGCACAAGAATCCCAAAACACTCAGTTTCCCGCAGGTGACGGTTCCGCCGTCGCTCCAGCAACCCCGCAACAATCAGCGGTAGCACCACAGCCCGCACAAAGCGTACAGCCAACACCTCGCCCATGTCCGCAGGACTGCTTACGCTGCTCTGTCTCGCAGCAGGTCTATTGCTCCACAAAGATGCTCTTCGACCTTTCCCGCGCCTATCAGGAAACCCGCCAACAGATTGCGTCCGCGGAAGCGGCAATAGCCGGCATTCAGGCGCAACTGCAATCCACAGGCACCGACGGTCAACTATCCACGCCCATCATAGAAGCCACATGACAGATCTTCAATCTGACCGATTTCGGTCAGATTTCCAGCCACATAAGCACAATCCGGGGACGGTGCAAAAGAATAGATCCCCAAGATAATTAAACATTCAAAATCAAAATCACCATGGCTTGTAATTGTAATTGCAACTGCAAAAACGGGAATGACAAGAAAGACTTCCTCACTCCCTTCCCCGGTGGCACGCCCGCCGATTCCACCTACATCTTAGGTCTCACTCACTACACTTGCTGCAACCGCAAGATGGCTTTGGCCGACACCGAACATCCCGTAGAAGCAAATTTATCAGTGACGCTTGTCGGCACGCCTATTGACGTGGGTAATGGGGCATATTGTCAGGAGTGCATCATTCGTGGTACCGTGACCTACTGCCCCTGCAACTCCTGTTCGCCGCAGCCTGAATACATCTATCACCGCGAGTGCTTGCCTTGCTCCTCTGCCACCACGCCCACTATCACTATTGGCACCGTGGCCGCTTCCCCGAAGCCCATCACGGTCTATGTGAATGACGGTTGTTGCGGTTGCTGCCAGAAGACAAAACCCTGCACCAACCAAATTGCTATCACCACAAGTATCAACGTCGCAACGGCTTAATCCATGTGCATAGGGGATATAGCAGCGGTGCTCTTTGCTTGTGTTGCCGCCAACCACATCGGACCGATACCCGACATTGAACGCGTTATCCATCACCGCATCCCAATCGTCGGTTGCCAAAAATGCCTTTCATTTTGGGCAGTCCTTGGTTATTGTCTGTGGCAGCGCAATCCCGTCATCGAGTCCGTTGCCATATCCTTCTTGTGCGCCTGGCTTGCCATTTGGCTCGAATTGTTAATGGCTTACATCGACACTCTTTATATTAAAGTATATGGCAAGATTTACCCAACAGCGCATCCCTCCGATGCCGACACGCAGCATTCCGACAACCCCTTGTCCGGTGTGCGGGAATAGCGTCCTGTCTGTTGCTGTATCACAGCAACCATTACATAAACCCGACCGAGTTCGGGCGGATTCCACATCTCCTACCAGCGTCTCGTCTGTTGCTGTATCACAGCAACCACCTGAAGACCCCCGTTCTCCGCAGGTGACGGATTCGCCGTCGCTCACACCAAAAACCCCTAAAAGCAAAAAGAAATGAACGCACAGGAATTGAAAGAACGTTTTTCCGACCTCTACACCTACATGGCGACGAGCAAGAAGCAGGCCTACATGATGGCCTTCGGCTCGGTCATGAAGGAAATGATGGATTGGATGACCGCCAACAAGCCTGCTGAAGCACAGGAATGGATAGACAAGCTCGAAAGCATCCGTTGGAAAAACTACCTCACGCCAAAGGAGGCTGACAGCATCGTCGCACAGATGGTGCCGAAAGCCCCTTGGACGCAAGACCAATGGAAAGCGGCCATGGACAAGCACGAATATAAGCACGAAGAAATGCCTTATTACAACTCGTGCGCACTCTTCGTCACTATGAGCATGATTTACAGCGACTCCTCCGACACCCTCTCCCATTTCATGCAAGGTGCAGACATGTTCGATGTCATCCACGACCTCGCCATTGACAAGTTGAAAGATCAGGACGGTCGTTTCAACGTCCGCCGCTATTTCGGATTGCAACCCTAAAACCACCTATCCCTACCTATCTCTACCTATCCCTACCTAAAACATCCTATCCTATGACCTCCGAGGAGTTTCTCATCCTGAAGCAGCTGATGAAGCAGAACCAACGCCACCTGCTCACCAACCAAAGGCACCTGGAGCGGATTGTCGAGCACATCGACAAGGACCGCTGGTATATTGCCTTTGGCTCCGACGTGGCGGCAAATGTCCTCACCACATCTGCCTTCTGGCTCTTGCAGAAACTCCTCGCCAAAAAATAATCATTCAAATGCCGTGAATGGTTAGCGGAGCGCAATGGCCTTCCTCATCATCTTCTTTGGCCACGCGCCCCGCTTTTTGTTCCCATTTCGCCTTTGCAGCCGATTTCGGCTGCAAATCAAATATCAAGCAGTCTCATCTCTTCTTAATCTTTCTATTTATATTCATTTTGGATATAAACGTCTCCAGTAACGCCTTAATCTTTTCGCTATCCCGGCTACCATACCATCCGGCATACATCCTTGTGGAGATTTTTTTTTCAAGCAGCATCGCACCTTGAACCGCCACGGAATCATGTTCTCCGACAAAAGCCAGAAGACCATCCACAATCATATCATCTGCTATATACTCCACATTCGGACATTCTTTCAACTCTTCTTCAACCAATGCGTACCGTGGCACATTCGTTATCAAGTGCAGCCCATAGATCCACTCACGCGCAAACCAATGCCGTATCACGCGCAGCAATTTCACATCCACGTCGGGCGCGACAAGCCACATCGCATGTCTGCCTGTCACCAAACAGCCGATGCTTTTCATCAAATGTGCCACCGTCACGTCGCCACTCGTCTGAAAGAAGATGGTCTTCTCTCTCAATAGTTTGGGTAGTTGCCTTTCACAGCAACAAGGTTCAACGTATGCCATAAATTATTTTCCTTTCTTGTTTTGTTTCTTGTCTTCTTCCCTGTTCAAATACAGCGACACCTCTTCCCAAGATGCTAGTTCCAGTTGCTCCGTTTCAGGCTCGTAATGCCCCACGGCCAAAATCTCCCCTGCCGGAACGGCTTTCCGTTTGTTGGCACCGCCGCTTTCTCCGTTCTCCGTAGGCTGCGGTTTTGCCGCAGCATCATTACTCACCGCCCTCACCACGAAAAATTCAAAGGCTTCCACCTTTGGTGGTTCCATATCGCCTTGCGCTATCTCGTCGCGTCTGGCACGTCTCACCCTTTCTACATCCGCCTTTGTCATAACTGCATACTGTTTGCTTGCCACGCGCACGGCATCCAATTCCTCTTTCAGGATGTATTTGCTCCATGCCTCGGCGCACTGCCGATGATAGAGCCAGGTGAAGCAGTTTTGAATGAAGTTGGTCCATTTCTCCGCGCCACCTGCCATCATGATCTGGGCAAGCGGTTCCTCGATGAACAGGCGGCGGTTTTTGGTGTCGAAAGAGAGCATCCCGCCTTTCTCCAACTGGTCAAGAGCATGAAACACGCTGCCGATGTCGTGCAGTTGCTTCAGTTGTTTGCGCGACTTGCACCACTGATTAAATCTTTTGAAAATTCCCATGGGTGTTTTTATGTTAAAAGTTTACATTTCCATTCTCCTTCTTTACCGGGGGGGGGGAGGACTGGGGTGGGGTTTTAGTGTGTAACAATCCTCATCCCATCCACCTCGATAATCAGATAGTCCCTTATCCAACGGCATTCGCCGGAGGCGACGAACTTCACCTTCCTTTGATGCCGACGCAGATCCACTTTCAAGGTAATCACTTCGCCTTGCTCCAATACACCCCTGCCTGTGACATACTTAACAAAATATGGTTTTTGTTGTTTCTTCTTGGCATTTTCGGGCGGGTTATATCCCGTCACTGTCAAACCCGTCTTCGGGTCTTTCCAAATCCACTTCTCGGTGTGGTTTCTCAGCTCTTGAAAACTGATGGTTGGTTGTGTTGTTGGCATGATGTTGTTGTTTGTTTAATACACAATAAAAACACATTGCGCTGGTTCTCCAGCCATGAGCGTGCTGGCCACCTTGCCTCTCTCTTTCGTTCTTGCCCTTCTCAATTCGCTGTTGGGATAGGCGATGTCAAACACGCCGCTGGGGTCGCATTCTATATACCCTGCATTTGTGGCTTGTCGCACTCGCAAAACAAGGTGACTACCCCCCCCCCGTTTGCGATTTGCAAGAATGGACATTTATGCTTAAAGTATCTTGCCTTCCCCATCGTTGCGGAATATCACCACCATTGACGGGAATGGTGCGCCTTGTTTTGCCTCGTTGAAATGCAGCCGTCCGCGTATGAAGCGCAGGTCTGCATTGTGATAGATGTAGTCGTGAAAATACGACGTGTCGGTTCGTGCTGGTATAAGCATCACCACAATCGTATTTGGTTTTTGGCTTTCCTCGTAGCATTTCTTTACCCATTCGCCGATTACTCTTCCGTATGGTGGATTGCAAAATACCCTGCCCCCCCCAATTCTGTTTCAGACCGTCTTCTGCTGGCGTGAAATATTTGGTGCATTTTGCGTTTTCAGGCAGGGCGCATGGATCGAGATTGAAATGAAATTCTTCATTCAACTTATCAAAGAAGTCTTGCGGTGTGGCCCACAAGTCAGTATTTGATGAAAACAGTCCTTTTGTCAGTTTACCCATAATTCTCAATCTTTAATATTCAATACCGCCGATTTCGGCGGGATTTCAATTTTCAACCGGCAAAGCCGCCATCATCTTCCTCCCGGCAAACACATCGCCGACATATTATTCCTATAATGTCTCACTCCTATATACAGCGTGTCAAAGGCGTCTGTGCCGTCGGTGCGCAGTTCTTCAGGAACGGCTCCGGCGGTGGCTCGCTCGCTGTCAACAGCCAGTTTCTCCCCTGCCTTGTCCTTGTGCAGACGGCTCTTTTCGCCTGAGTAGGAAATCCTTGTACCGCAGTTTTCGAGGGCGATGATCAGTGCCTCGTTGTTGTCGCGGTTGATTCTCAATCCCGGATAGGAGAAGCCCGCCATGCCCTCGCCGATGTCCTTGTATCGGGCATCGTGCCACCATGTCTGCCCGATGGGGACGGGGTTCACCTCCCAACCGTATTTCTTCAGTTCCTTGATGATGGTGTCTTTGATGTCGTCGATATAGACCCCCGTCGGCTTAAAGAGAAACGTGTGGTCGTAGTAGAAATGCACTTTGTTGTTTTTCTTGCGGTGGGGCGCGTAGTAGTCGCTCCATTGCCTGACAAGGTGCTGTATCATCAGTCCGTCTTTCACGAACATGGACGAAAGCACGTTCAGACATTCCTGCCCGTCGCGCTTATACATTTGTCCGGTGACTATCCAGTTGACAATCTTTCCCGCGTCGAAGGCAATGTGCAGGGGTTCGGAGTCCACCACGTCGCCGTCGAGGGTGCAGTCCTTCAGGTTGCCGAGGTAGGAGAAATCGGGTGTCTCGTACTCCATGCTGTATTTCGTGCCACCGACGATGCTTGCGCCTTTCTTCACCATGAAACTTTGCTCGATGGCTGGGCAGTCGTCCTCGATGTAGCAATGCACGTCGGGGTCGAAGGCATAATAGAAGCCCTCGCCTATTTTAGCGGGTTTGGCGTTTAGGATGCTCCTCATGAAGACGAGCGGCGGCAGGTCTCTCTTCATCCGCTTGATGTATTCCTCGCCGAGGATGTCGATGTTATCCAATGCCGACGCACGGACAAAATAAAAACAGTTGCAGCGCAGTTGGCGGATATGGTCTTGATAGCGTTTCGAGCCGCGTATCATCATCATTTGGAAGTGCTGCTCCTTGGTGATAAGGAAGCGGTAGTTGAACAGCAGTTCGGCTTGCTCCGGCGTGATAACCTTGTAGTTCACCAGGTAGTTGCACACCTGCTTGGCGGGTTCCTTGCCCCAATTCGGGAGGATGCGCATTTGCCCCTCGCGGTTGGCCACCTGTTGCGCCAGTGCCTGTGTCGCCGCCTTTTCCTCGTCGCTCACCACCATGACGCGGTGTCCGTCCTTTTTCGCCGACCGCAGTATTTCGTTGAAGAACATCACGTCGTCGGCGTATTGGTCGAGTTCGGCCTGTATCTCCTTGTAGATTTTCCCCTCAAACGGCCCGCTGTCGATGGTTTGCTCCAACACTTTTTCCTCGCCGCTCAACCAGTCGTTTTTGCTCGAAAGGGAGGCGTCGGAGCAGAAAAAAGTGCTTTTATAGAACGGGTTGCTTTCCTGAAAGCCGGGATGGCCAAGGGGATGCACGATACCCGAAAGGGCGGGCATCACCTCCTCGTCGATTTTCTTCTTGGGAGAAAATTTCATTTCGTCGCCAATGAGGGAATTGAGCGTGAGGCCATTGACAGAGCCATAGACGGCCAACGATGCTATGTACCATATCCACCCGTTTGCATACCACATCATATTGTCCCACGTCTTCGGTTTGATGATGGGCATTTCCGTGCCTTTCGGCGGACGTCCCCACCCGAAATGCACGCCCTCCTTCAGTTGGTAAAACCGCTCCTGTGCGGCGATGGCGGCGGGGATGGTGCGCGTGAAGAGTTGCTTTCGGCTGCTGCCGAGGAATGCGCCCGACCCTCGCGGCATGGTCTGCGCCACCGCCCACATGCGCGGCCCTATGCCGCCGTCGGTCTTCCCGAAGCGGCGGGCGGCCAGCAGGCGCACGTCCTTCGCCCCGGCAATGAATATCCGCTGCTGCACGCGGTTCATATATACGTCTCTCGATTCTGCCATGATGATTGATTGTTATTTGTTGCTTGCCGTGCTAAAACAACTCCAGTTGCACCGGCCTTTTCGGCGGCTCCTGGTGTATCGGCATGAATATTCGTTCCGTAACGGCATTGTTTCGCGTAGCGCACAAGATGCTCCTATGCTCAAACTCGGCGATGCAGCGGAAGCCTTCTGCCGGCATGTCATAACTGCTGATGAAGACGGGTTCCGTCTGGCGGGCGCACCATTCATAAAACCGCTGATAGTCGAAATCGTTTTCCTTGTCGTAAACGTTGGTTTCGCGGTAGGGAATGTCGCAATACACCACGCTTCCACGGGGTATCTCCACATCGGCGTAGTCGCCCACCGACGAGGTGAGGGAAACGTTTCCCCCCCCCCCCATACAGAGGCAGAGAGGCGTGTCGCTCCCTGTATTGGAGCCGATACACCCATCCGTCCGTGTGCCCATCGGTTGACTGACTGCCGACGCTCGAAGGAGCGGGCTTCGCCAATTCTTTTTTTTGATGCAAGCATCCACTCTGTTCCGACATTCGAGGTGCTGCAATTCCGACGGTCTCTTGACGCTGTAGCCGGTTGTTTGGAGTTGTCGGAGCACCCCCCCGATTCCAGGCTTTGCATACGCGAGCCGCATAGTTCTGCTGTAATACTCCAGCTGCATTGCTTGGTTCTCCCCCCCCCCCAAAAAAAATGATTGCTGTTGGAAATGTCCGAACTGCGAGAAGTAACGCTTCACGGCGATGTAGCGGCGGTCGAGCGACGGGATGCAGTCGATGAAACTCAGGTCGTGGCCCAACTCCTTGCCGGGCGCATAGTCGCTGTAGAAGATGGCGTAGTGGATGGCGCGTTTCAGCGGCTCGATGTCACGGCTATACAAGTAGTCGCGCATGTTGTTGCCAAACGACCAGACGACGGCCACGTATGGGTCTTTGTCCTTCAGGCGGGCGAAGTCCTCGCGGCTTATCCACCTGTCTTCGTCGGCGTAGCGTCCTTGCAGCACGTCCATGAAGAGAGTCACGGGCCGCCAGTCTGCATCGTTCACATGAACATGCGGATATTTGCCCATCGTCAGGGCGCAATGGCTCACGGCACAACCGCCGCAAAACAAGTCGATGAAATGCTCCGCCCTCGGCATCAACGCCAGAATGCGCTTCGCCAACTTGTTCTTGCTGCCCTTGTAAGGTAGTCCGTATCTCATTTTGTCATCTTTCTTCTTTTATATGATTATTTGCCGTGTTTCGTTTGTGGCTGTATCACAGCCACCCCCCCCTCATCATCTCGTTTCTCCGTAGGCCACGGCTCCGCCGTGGCTATTCTCTAATTCTCTAATTCGGGATCTTCATCAAAGTCCAATTTCATTTGCAGATATTCGTCGGCATACCATTTTGAGTAGGCTTTGCCGCTTATCCACCATGAGAATATCTTTTCGGCGATTTCGTCTTCCGTCAGCTCTTGGCTTCGCCCCCCCCTATCGCCGTTTAGAGAGGGGCTATCCGAAAACCCGACCATATCCCGCTGTTGCATTTCCTGTTCCAATGGTTCGAGGGGGGGGGGAGAATTGTGCTTCGACAAGTTGCATCGCCGTCCGTCCGATTCCCATTGAATATCCGTCGCGGTGTCTCTTGATGTTCTCCCACTTGTCGCTGCCATCGACCGGCTTTGTAATATTCCTCTCTGCCGTATCGCTTCCCGAACTTGTGGGGGGTAATTGCCCTTTGCTCCGTTGGCTGGCAGGTTCCACCACATAAACCCTCTCTCGAATACCCCCCGCACGGATGGCTTTGATGGCTCTTATCCATCCGCGCTTCACGTGAGGAAAGTCCTTCAATTCGCGCATCTTTTGCCTATGCTGCGACATAGGGCAAAGGATACAGCCTATGCGCTTGTAACCTTGGTCGTACAACTCGCAATGCGGCACGCGCACCACCTCATTGAGAAACGTCCACACGTCGCGCTCCGTCCATTCAAAGATGGGCGATATGAGAATGGAGTCCTTGCCGTTGATGCAGCGCACCTCATTGTCGCTTTGCAGGGAAAACTCGTCTTCATTGATTTTCTTTCCCTCGCGCTTCATCTTTTTCATCAGCCGTTCCTCCTTTTTGGCAATCTCAGCCTTGCGCCACTGTTCAAATTCATCGAGGCTTCCAGAGAAACGCTTGTCGCTAACTTCCACCTCATGCCGTTTGGCTCGCCGTGTGCTTTCTTCCTTGCGGATGCCGATAAGCGTCACCTTGCCGGCTCCTGCGCTTTCTTTCAAATCGGCGCAGCACCACCGTATGCGCATCGACGGAAGAATGCCGCGGTCGATGGCGAGGTCGTAGATGCTTTTCTTTGGCTTGTGCTCCACCACTTCGGGGTAGTATTTTCTCTTGAAGCGTATCACCTGCGGCGGGTCAACGCTCGTCCAGTTGACATGTCCCTTGAATTTCACGCCCGCCAATTCGGCCATGTGGAAGAGAGCCTGACTGTCTTTCCCTGCGGAGAAAGCAAGGTAGAAACCATCTTCCTTGTCGTAGATCAATGCCAGCCGCTCCGCTTTTTGCAGCAATTCAATGGTATGTTCCATCTTCCGCCACAGCCATTTGGGCGCACGCTCCTTTGCTTGTCCTAAAGTTATGTTTGCTTTCATTTTGTTTTTCCGCATGACACGGCTCCGCCGTGTCTATAAGTTCTCATCAAAAACATCAGTCTCGTCCTCTTCTTCCTCCTTCGCTTGCCACACGCCGTTGACTTCCTCCAACTCTTGTGCAAGTTCCTTTTCGGTCATGCCGTATTTCTTTCTGAGCCGTGCCTTTTCCTCGTCGGTGTAGTTCACGCGGTCCGTCTTCACCACGCTCACGTCGCCCGTGATGTTGATGTTGGTGTTTGGCATCTGGTCCACCGCATTCTCTTCTTCCTCGAAGTTGCCGCCGTGGATGTTGGCAAGTTGCTCGTTGGCCTTTGCCACCGCCCGCCAGTCGCCGGTATTGCGCCCGAACTTGGAGAGCCAATAGGCATTGTCCTCATACATCGCCTTGTGGATGGCCGTCTTGCTGACCGCCAACTCGCCCACCAGCCAATTCAAAACATAGGTGTCATTCGCTATTTCGCTTGCAGTGCGGCGGCAACCTTCCACAATACCCAGGGCATCGACATACATCTTCGCTTCGTCGTTGCCTAAGGCTGCTTGCTTCAGCAACAGCGCATAATGCCGTGCCGCAATGTTCTGCAACAACGTCTGCGGGCGTATTGTCCTATCCTTGATCCAAAACATATACGCCTCATGACATAACTGCGCCCGGAATTTCTGCACCGTGTTCATGTGCATTCGGTCGAGGTCAACACCCCCGACAATCCACCGCCGCACGCGGTCAAGGTAGTTTCTTGATGGCACACTCATAAGTAATATTTATAATGTCTATGGTATCTATAAAGTCTATGGCATCTATAAAAACCGTGACCTATCCGTTCTCCGTAGGTGACGGCTTCGCCGTCGCAGCAACCTGGTATTCCTCTTGTATCGCCACAAGCAGCGGCCTGTAAATTTCCGCCTGTTCCTCGCCCATCAGTTCCACCAGCCTTTCAAATTTCTTCTCGCTGGTTTCGACACGTTTTTTGGTGGCGGTTTTGTCCTTCCTTCTTAGATATTTCAAAATGGCATCCACTTCCTGCTTTTTCGCTTTTTCGGCTTTCACCTTGGCGATATACTCCGGGCTTTCCTGCTCCATTACGGCTTTCACCCTCACCTCAAACTCCGGCGGCATCTTTTGCAGATAGGGCTTCAGCTCCTTGATGATGGCGGAAGCATCCTTCACGCCAAAACGCTTGCCGAACCGCTGCGCAAATGGCGCATCATGTTTCAGTCTGTAGCATACCGTGGCCAGTTCATTATCCACGTCATCATATATCTGCTCATACGCTTCCGTGTTTTGCGCTGCCAGTTGCGCCACCGGCTCTATCAGTTCTGCCTTGTCGCCCCTTTCGGCCATCATCTTCGCCTGTTCTGCATAACTCGCCGCCGTGCGTCTCAATTCCGCCACCGTGGCCACGCGCTCTTTTAATCCCGGCGACAACAACCACGAAAGTTGGTCGAGGTGCAGTCGTGCCTGGCTCATTGCGGCAATGGTGCTTGGGGGTTGCGCCTGTCCCCTTTGCTGCAACATTGTTGCAGCCCCATCGCTGGCACCACCCTCGCCCTGCGCCTTGCTCTTTTCCTCTTCAGCAAACAGCCCCGGATTCATCTTCGCATCCCTTGCCGCTCTTGCCTCTCTCTCGGCCCGCATCTCCTCATTGTTCTTCTCCCTCCCCGCCGGGTTGGTGATCACCTCCAGCCCAAGCAGCCGGGCAATGGCCTGTTGTTTTTCTGTCTCGACATCTTCCTCTTGACCGGCGGCCATCATCATTTGCCATTGGTAGGCTTCCTCGCGTGTCGGTCTTCCCCTCCTCCTTTGCATTTGCTTCATCTGGGGCACATACGCAAACGCATTTCCTTCCGCATCCCTCACGACAACATTTGCAGAGATTTCTTCTTTCACGCCATCGACATAGTAAGGCAACCGATATGTTCGCCTGTCATAGTCTCCAAACCTGAGTGCCGTCTCCGCATACTCCTGCGCACCCGGAAAGGCAGCTAATAGCCGCAGCCCTCTTTCCATCATCCTCTTATGCTCCGGCGACCACGACCCTTGCAAACCCATCAGTACCGGCATCTGTTTCCCGGCAAACTCCGAAAACTCCTCTACCCACCGCAACTGCTCGGCGACGGTCATCTCCTTATACAACTTCCTTTTCATATTCTCGATAATTTATTGTTTTATTTCCCCAAAATTAACACCCCGACAAAAAACAGATGGTACATCCCAAATTCCCCACCCCACCCATCCTCTTGCATCCTCTATCATCCTCTCCCATCCTCCCACCCTCCCACCTAAAATCTCCCATCCCTACCTAAAACCACCTATCCACACCTAAAACCTCCTACGCCTCTCAAAATCCTTGTACCATTCAAAACCCCGCCCCACCCTATCTTTGAATCACAAAAATGGAGCAATCCGTTCTCCGCAGGTGGCGGCTTTGCCGCCGCAATTCTATAATTCTAAAATTCGCAAATTCGGGATGGATCACATCGCACAACCCACAGACTATCGGCTGACGCCTAACACCCTTTCCTTTGCCCTCAATATTCTGGGCGAAGCCAATCGTGTGCAGTGCAGCGTTTCAAGCGGTGCATCCATCAAGTGCTTCATTGAGGACGTGACAGGATTGGACTATAACAGCAATCATGAATACCGTGAATGGCCTGTCATAGTCGCTCCCACATATTTCAATACCGACACCATAAAATACATATATGCGGCCATTCCGAAGACATCGGCTTCCGGAACGGCGGCGATGATCGTTTTCCCTTCAGAGCAACTTGACATCTATGGCAAGAATGCTCAAAATGAGCAAATCGGACCTACTACTCATTTCTTTATCTGGCTTCAGGGCATCATTTCCGCTGTCACCACCACCGACGATGTTTCAACCCGGCAAATTACACAGCTGGTCAACGACGGCGTTTTGGGCACCGAACAAGCTCGTGCTGCCAAGGCCATCACCAACATCAAAGTCAATGGCTCTGATGTCCAAATCGAAGCCGGAACAGCGGAGATAACCACGCCGCAACAAATGTCCGACCTTGAAAACGACGAGAACTTCATCGAGGAGTCGGATGTCTCTGCCGGCAACAATATCCTACAACTGCGAAACAAGTCGCTTAATCTCGCTCACGGGCACGATTGGGGAAATATAGTCAATAAACCGAACTTGGTCGAGGGCATCACAGCCGGCAACGGCAAACTCTCATTCTTTCATTCCAATGGCGACACCACAGTGGCGGATTTCTCGTCTCTCATTGCAACCATCAACAGCAAGGCGAGTCAGGTTAGTGTGGATGCGTTGGTCAACCAGCGTGGAATGGTCATCGACCCTCTCGTTTGGGCTGCTACATACAACGACGATGGATTTGTATGGACTGAGACTTTGATTGGCAACTATTGGTTTGACACTACAGCTGGAAAACTGAAAATATTTGTTGGCTTCATTCTTGACGAACCCATATTTCCTGAGGTCAAAGGTATGTTCCTTGTCTGGCATGAGAGTACCGGCGAACTGGTCATGTACTCTTGGTATGGCACCGGCAACCCTTCAACAATAACAATATTCACGCAATAAGACATGCCACAGACAACACCTATAGATGTATTCTCGCAAGTCAGCGACGGCACCCTGTCCTTTGCAAGCGGCAGCGGTGTGATGGTCGTTGAGATGTCCCTCGCGGATTACAATGCGCTAACAACAAAGGATTCCAACACCCTATATGTGATAACGTCATGATATACGCGGCAAAGAACAAAGTGATTGATGCATATTTCGGCGACAAGAAAGTGCTGAAGATGATGCTTGGAGGTGTGGAGGTGTATGCCTCCTCGCTGCCCTCGTATCAGGTGGACTGCACGTTCGATGGGGTGACTTCCGACGCGCCAAGTTCAGTGGAGGTGGGCGGACCACTCTTTGTCACTTTGTCGGGAACAAGCGGGAAGCAAGTAATGCCGTGGACGGTGGTGGTGATGATGGGGGAAACGGATGTCACATCATCCGCCTACGACCCATCAGACAACACTATTTCCATAGCAAGCGTTACTGATGACGTTGCAATCACGGCATCAGGAGTTACGATGAGTTCCGCTTACAAGCCTGTCGAGTATATCCAAAATCTCTCCCCAGCGGCAGGCAAGCGTTTTGTTACGGACTACTACCCGACCGACACAACCGAGGTGATTGCGGATGTCAACGTGATGGCTCTGACCAATTATAGCGGCGTGTTTGGCACGATGACATCCTCCACACCGTATTTTGCATTGATGGCGAGATATACTGGTAGCTATGGACGTGGATGGTGGGGCAACAAAGCCCTTGAGACAAGCGCATTTGGAACATATCTCGCAATCTCGACAAGACAAACCGTCACCATGGGCAAGGGGTCTTTGTCCTATCTGCCCAACGGCGGGGATGCTTACCGCACACTCACCTTTGACTCAACGGTGACCACCCCGTGGACATCACCCAATGTCTTGCAGATTGGCGGTTACATCTCTGGTGGCACTACCTTCAGAGGCATCCAGTTGAGGATATACGGATTGCAAATCAAGGAGGGCAATACCATCGTGAGGAATTATGTGCCTTGCCAACGCATATCAGATAACCACGTTGGACTTTACGACACAATTAACAATGCGTTTTTAGGGCAATACGACGGAAATTCAGATTGGACTATACCTACATAAGATATGAGACAAATATTGAAAATACCAAGGGGAAATCCCTTCAAGATGAACCTTTGTCCACAGAGGATAGCACCAGCGCAGCAAGATGCATCGTTCCGCGACATTACCGATTTGTCGGTGCGGTTGACGCGCCACAATTGGGACGGCATTGATGCGGAGTTTGACTACACCGAGGATGGCGACATCATCATACAAGTGCCGTCCGTCTTGAAATGCGTCACCTACGGAGTGGAATTGACAGGGACGTATAATGGTAAGTCATGGAGATGGGCGGACTGCTCAGTCTTCCGCGTTGTTGAGTGCAACTGCCGGAGTAACGTGCAATTTGAGGAGTCCTTCGACGTAGAGACTTATTACATCTACGATGACATCATACCATCGTACAAGGCTTCCGAGGAAGCACTTGTCCTAAACACCCATGCCCATGCGTGGTTTGAGGGCGGCACACTGCATCTCGTAGCCACGGAGGGAACTGACATAGAAAATATCAAAGACACTTTAATCATAAGAGAATATGGCAGAGAAAATATCGAGAATCATTGTGGAAGACCCTCACGGGAATACTGTAGATAGGGAAATATCCACGTCTGAGCGTGAGATTGTGATGGCGGAGCATAATGCCGA
Organism: uncultured Prevotellaceae bacterium; assembly: GCA_902786665.1. Classification (GTDB taxonomy): domain Bacteria; phylum Bacteroidota; class Bacteroidia; order Bacteroidales; family Bacteroidaceae; genus Prevotella. The sequence goes on from CADADN010000004.1 coordinate 72,118, forward strand.
CGCAACCGCTCACGAACCAATAAGGAATGCCTTGAACCAAACCATAGTGCAATCGGCTCAAGACTTGACGGCGGCATTGTCTAACCATAACGTCGCGTCCGACGCACACTCTGACATCAGGGATTTGGCGAACTCCAAGGTTGCCGATGTGCAAGTGGGAGAAACAAGCGTGGTTGAGAATGGTGTTGCCCATATTGACCCTGAAGATTTTGGCAAGGTGGACGATGTTCAAGTGGATGGGCAGTCTGTGGTGACAGGAAAGGTGGCCAATATTGACTCTTCCAATTTTGGGAAGGTCGATGATGTCCAAGTGGACGGACAAAGCGTGGTTTCTAACAAGGTAGCCGACTTCCACATTCCGACATCAGTATCCGAATTGTCTGACTCTGACGATTATGCCACCAAGGAATATGTCGCAGACAACACCCCTACGACAGTCGCGGAGTTGTCTGATGCCGATGACTACGCTACCAAAGTAGAAGCGCAAGCAATGGTGGATGAAGCGAAGGTCATTGGAGCAACTGTGGACTACCAAGAGGACGATGGCTCACCAGATGCTACAGTAAAACTCAACAACGGGAGTTTGGATTTCACCCTCAAGAATATGAAGATGAAATTCTCCGACCTTGAGCCGGAAGAGGTTGAGCAACTGAGAGGCCCGCAGGGCGTGCCTGGGCAAAGCATCATCGAGGGAGAGGGAGACCTCCCTCTTGAAAACTATGTCAGCGAAGCGGATAACAAGGCCGTCACACCAAAGGCTGTATATGACGAACTTATGATTGATAGGACTTGGAGTGAGTCTGTAATCAGTTCCCAAAACAGCGGGGCATCCGACAGAAGATACATCTCCAGTGACGTGTGGAAGAGTGAATCCACCACTACCCAAGGTGCGATATTCCCCGTGACGGTTGGAAAGACATATAAATTAATTGCCGCATCGGGCAATATATACTACGCTTTCGTCACGGCAAAAAGTACTGCCAACAACGACCCTGTCTCATACGCAGGAGGAGCAACTGGTTTGTCCTCTTTGAGCAATGGGGCATCAGTCTCCGTTGTAGCCCCAAGCGATGCCGTGTTCCTTTATACTTCGCGGAAGTCAAGCAGTACGGTTGTATTGCCAACAGTCAAGGAAATCGAAACCACGAAAGAACACATAGCAAGTATAGATGCTTCGGTCGAAGAATTGGAAGATAGTGTCGAAGAATTGGTAGGCGAAAACCTTCCGACAAGGGTGGAAACGCTGGAGGAAAGCATCCAAGGAATTGACGACTCCATAGCAGACGCAAAGATATACCAAGATGTGGTTCTCTCTTATGTTAGTGGGAATCTATACGCGCAATGGATTAGCGGGGATGAGTGGAAGAGCGGTGGCTTGAGTAACAATTATGGGGCAGAGTATTATGTTGAGCCTGGCAAGACCTACAAGATAACCACCAACGCGGGCTATTCAAGTAACTATGCTTTTATCAAAGAAGAGAGGGTTGTAACGATTGAAGGTGAAGACAAAGTGGCTTTCTGCGAAGGCGAGGAACTGCACAGCATCACCGCAGGGGCTACGGTGATGGTCACCGCGCCTGCAGATGCGTATTACCTCTATGTGTTTCACCGCAAAAAGTCTTCGGGGGCAGACCCCGTCTATTACATCAAGTCTGTCAGCCATGTGATATACAACAAGGAGAAAATAGCAGAACAAGATGTCACGATGACCAATGCCAACGAGATATTGCCTTTGCTTGGCTTGACGGATTCGGAGGACATCACAAGCGAGTTGGAATGGGCGGGCAACGGATATGTAAGCATTGACCAAATCGTGGCGTCAAGCAGCATCACGCATTACTCCACACCAATACATCTTGCTGCTGGCGAGTGCATCATCGTCCAAACAAGGGTCAACTCTACATTAATGGTGTTGACGGAGGACACGGGGCAGAACTCAGAAGCAAAGTACAACGTCCTCGTCAAAGGCATGACTGCTCCAGATATAGGCAACAACACATACGCCTATATCGCACCAAGAGACATGAACGTTGTTATCTCCACATTTAAATCTTCAGATTGCTTCGTCACCATCAGAAGGAAGCAAACTGACATGGAGGCGAATTTACCCGAAAAATTCTACCTCCCACCACGGACATACAACATCCTTGCGGCCTATGACAACCTTGTAGCTATCGGTGACTCGTTGACCAAGGGCGTGGTATATACGATTAATGGTTCAAGAGTGGCGAGCAGACCTTACCCCAAAGTCTTGCAGAAGACGTGCGGGTTCGACAACCTTTCCATATGGGCGGAAGGTGGCAAGAACGCCGAATACATTTGGGCGACATTCTCAAACCAGTTCGCCATACCTCAAACGGGAAAGACGTTGTGCATCGTCTTCCTTGGCACTAACGGAGGATTCACCGACACTCTTGACACTGAAGCACCCGTGGGTGATGAGGATAATTGGGATATGACAAAACGAGTCCCTTGCTACGCGAAGATAGTCAAGACATTCGTAGATTTTGGGGCGAACATCCTCTTGATAAAGCCGTGGACAACGGGAACACAAAACGTGACCTTGGCTGACACCTTCGCCACAATAGACGGAGTAGCAGAAAGGTATGGATGTGCGGTCATCAAGGCAGGTGACATAAAGTCGAACAACTTTAAGTACCATTGCTACCCGACCCACAACGGCGTGAACCTCCTCCACTTCAACGAACTTGGCTACGCACACTTCGCATCTGCCATCATCAACGCAGTAAACGAATTACCTGATGACAACTTGAAATTCCTCGTACCAAGATGAAAAAGTTAACACCCGAACAAGCCATCGCCCGCTTGCAACCGAGCGGCATGGCAAAAACAAAGGGAAAGCAACCAACCCTTGAACTATTAGACATAGTCGCGGATGCCGTATATATCGTGGGGAATGAGGATGGCAACATCCTCACCCCCGCGTATGACGGCATTCAACCAGTCATCGGCACTTGGGAGGAGAAAGGCGGTGAAATGCCGCCAGCATTGCAAGATTGGTTGCAAGAATACGCATCCGAGATTGAGTGGTTTAACCGCGTGGGCGAGTCGTTAGTACCACCAGAAGGTGCTGGCTTAATCCCTGCTCACGCTCCAAAAGCACCACGCCAAAACATCCCGAAACTCCTCGACACCAAATGGGGTCAGAAATCCCCCTACAACGACAAGATTGTTTTTGATGGCAAGAAATGCCCGACAGGCTGCAACACCACCACCGCCGCACAAATCATCAAGCGTTGGGGAGATTTAGGCTGTCACATCGGATGCAAACCCACCGACGCGTACAAGACTGCAAGCAATGGTTACGAGGTGAAAGCACTCCCATCGTTAGTGACCTTCGACTATGCAAACCTTGTCAAGTCGCCGAAGACCGACAAGCAAAAGACGGCTGTCGCGCAACTGATGGAGTATATCGCCTATAGTTTTCATTCAGACTTTAAAGTTAATGGAACGGGGGCGAACCCCAAGCAAGTCGCGACATACCTCAAGGAGAACCTGCGGATGGGTAGTTTCATTTCCTACATTACCGCCGCGAAACTTGGCTTGTCCTCCTTTGAGAATTACATCTACAACGAATTGCTCCAAGGCAGACCCGTGATGGTCGCCGGATGGACTGCAAGCGGCAGCGGTCATACATTTGCCATCGACGGCTATGATGCCACCAACGACCTCTATCACGTCAACTGGGGATGGGGTGGAAGTTACGATGGCTGGTTTGCGATGTCGGCTCTCAACCCCAAGACCTCCATCGCCTACAACTCTAAAAAAGTTGCTATCATCGGCATCCAACCATACAAACTTGGCGACATCAATGACGACGGGGAGGTGGACATAGTTGACGTGATGCAAGTCGTACAGGACGCGCAACAAGGCAAATACTCCGACAAGGCCGACATCAACAACGACGGTCAAGTGACTGTCACCGATGCGATGCTCATCCTTGACAAAGTGTTAGGAAAACGAGAACTATAAACCACAACAACAAGAAGAAAATGACAGAAATCATTAGCACGGCTAGGCAAATGTTCCTCATGGATTCCATCATTGCGGTAATCGTATTTGTCGCTATGATGATTGACCTCGCCGCCGGACTCTACAAAGCGAAGGTGCGTGGAGATGCAAGACGTTCGGAGGCATTGAAACGCACGGGTTACAAATTCTTAATCTACGAGGGTGGCATCATGATTGCCTCCATGGTGGACTTGATGATTCACATGGGCAAGATGTATCTTATTTTTGGGTGGGATATGGCGTGGGGTGTCCCATTCGTCACTATTATGATGGGCATCTTTTGGTGCGTTGTTGAGTTCCTTTCCGTTCGCGAAAAAGCGGATGAAAAAATTCACTCCGACATCAGCAAGGCGGAGAAACTCGCCGCTCAAATCCTCAAGATAGTCGAAACCATCAAGAAAGGCGAATCACCCGACCTCGACAAGGTCAAGGAAATCTTGGAGGGTGATGCAAAGAATCCAGAACCATTAGATATGAAAGACATGTAGTTATGGCATACAAGAAAGGCTCAAAAGGAGAGGTGGTGAAGCAGATTCAAGCCGCCCTCCACCTCACGCCCGACGGAATTTTCGGGCCACTTACTGAACAAGCAGTAAAAGATTTTCAAAGAAAAAACGCCCTTGTCGTTGACGGCATCGTAGGAGATAAGACATTGTCTTTGCTCTTGCCCAAACCACAAGAAGAAACGTTTATTACCAAGGGTTACATCAACACCCACATTACCCGGCTTCCCAACCGACCAATCAAGTACATTGCCATCCACTATACTGCCGGCTCAACGTCGCGCAAGGGTACTGCGATGACCACGCGCAATGTATTTCTCAAGCGCAAAGCGTCTGCCGATTTTGTTGTGGATGACGAGACCATCGTGCAAATCAACCCTGACTTGCGGAACTACTACTGTTGGTCGGTGGGCGACCCATTGAACAAAACCACAGGTGGAGGAAGACTCTACGGAAAAGCCACCAACCGCAACACCATTTCCATCGAGATTTGCTCCAACCTCAAGAAAGGCGGCAACGCCGCCTACCCCAATCACGATGGGTGGTATTTCACGGATGCAGCCCTCGACAACGCACGGAGGCTTGTGCGCTTCTTGATGGCAAAGTACAATGTCCCCAAATCCAACGTGGTTCGCCATTATGATGTAAGCGGCAAGATGTGTCCCGGCATTTTTGGCTGGAACGACGCGCCAACCTACACGGACGAGGGCAAGCAAACAGGCAAAAGGAACAGCAGTCAGCAATGGCTTAATTTCTATAATAGTATTTGATATGGACAGAGAAGGAGAAAACCGCATAGTATGGGCATTTTTTATAAAATTCATCGCCGTCATTGCCGTCTCCTTGCTCTTTGGATGCAAGACAAAGAAGGTCATAGAGACAGTGGTCGAACACGTCCATGACACCGTGCAAGTCCATCATTCCGACACCGTGCGTGAGGTGAAAGTCTCCCATCACACCGACACCGTCAAGCAGATAGAGACCCACACCTACACCCTCAACAACGCCGGTGACACCGTCAAGGAAATACATCATTTTGTCGAGGTCAATAAAATGATAGTCGTGGACTCCACATACCGATACAAAGCCATCGTGGACTCTCTCCAAAAAGCCCTCATAGAAGAAAAGTCCAAAAACAAGACGGTCACAAAATACAAGCCGGTCATCCGTTGGTGGGAGTATGTTTTTCTCCTGTCCATCGTGGGCATCGCCATCTTTTTCGTCCTCAAAAAGAAAAAAGGATAGAATAACTTTTCATAATGTAATAAGACATAGTTGATGTTGAACACCGCCCTGTCCGTGAGGATAGGGCGGAATCGTTGGCGGCAGTCTGTCTTGCTTGTCGCTGTATTACAGCGACACCACTGCAACCGCCGCCTGTCATCACAAACCACAAGGTCAAAACCATTCCTACCACACGCCGAGCACTTGCAACTCCTTCACCAGGTCAATATCCATCTCAAAGCCGTTCACTACATGCGCCTGAATCTGTTCGCCGTAAAAGTCTAACAGATACCGCTCAATCCTTGTTGCCAAGTGATTCACTTCGCTACGGATGCTCGGCCTATGCGACCTTCCGGCGGCACGGTTCCACATGCTGATATATCGTGTGGAGTAATTCACATTCTTTCCGCGCTCCACATCTTTATGCTTCACACCTTTGCCGACGCCCAACTCCGCAAAGCGCATATAATTAAGGTATTTATATTCAATGGATATGTTGCCGATGTCTTCAGCAGACAAAATCCTACCGCGAAAAGACTTTGCGCCACGGCCTGTGGAATACCAACTTTTGTGTCTCTTCCTATACTCATTTATCTTCCTGTAACCGGGATAGACTTCTGTCGGCCATATCTGTTGCGTAGCGAGGTTGATCTCTATCTGTTCAAGCGTGTCTTTGTGGAAACGTGTGATGGTCTTCCTCAAACTTGCTGTCGGGCGGGCCAATGCCCCGATGTTCTTTGCCATATTTCTTTGCTTTAACAGTCAAATATTAACCAAAAATAACACTCATCAAAATAAAATATGGTACAACAGCCGTCCCATCCCAATCCTCTCCCATCCTCTTGCATCCTCTTACGTCCTCTCCCATCCTATTAAAAACCGTACCATATCGCCAATGCCTTTTGTCTAACTTTACCAAAAATAAACCTCCAAAGACATGGCAAAAAATAGTAGCTCGCAAGCCGTCATCAACGTGACAACCAACGCACAGAAGGCGCAGAACGACATAGAGAAAATGGACGCTCTCTTGAAAAGACTCCGAAAAACCAAACAACTGATGGAAAAAGAGAACCTTCAGGAGTCTGCCGCATACAAGAAACTGAAACAGGACATCAAGAACGCGACACAAGCGCAGAAGGAAAACATCTCTGCCAGCGAGTGCATGAAACGCACACTCGACCAACTCAACAATATTACGCTCAAAAACCTGAAGCAGGAATACCGCAAACTGCTCAAAGAACTGGGAAATTTCTCCGGCGCGGAAGCAAAACAGGCGGCGGCGTGGCGGCAAAACCTCGAAAAAATCAAGGCAAAAATCAACGAACTTGAAGGCACTACCGGCAAGTTTGGGAAAACACATTCCTCCGTATGGCATACCGCTGTGCGAAACATCACCGCGTATGTGGGCGTCTTTGGCGCATTCAATTTTGCTAAGTCCAAAATCACCGAGGTCATCAAAGCCAACAACGAACTCTCCGACCAGATGGCTGACATCCGCAAAGTCTCCGGCCTTGCAATGGAAGACATCAGGCAACTCACCACCAACCTTTCCAAAATCGACACGCGCACCACGCTCTCTGAACTCAATCGCATCGCTTACGCGGGCGCGAAACTGGGCTTTGGCAACCAAGGCATAGAAGGTCTTGAACAGTTCACCCGCGCAGCCAACCAAGTCAACGTCGCACTGAAGGAGGATCTTGGGGAGGAAGCTCTCACGGCTCTCTCTAAAATCACGGAGAACATGGGACTTATCAAGAAAATGGGTGTCGAACAAGCCATGCTGGCCACCGGCTCTGCCATGTTCAAACTGGCTTCCACATCTACTGCCGCCGCCGGACCTATCGTGGAGGTGACAAAGAGAGTTGTGCCTATGGCCAAATCTATAGGATTGGCGACATCCGATGTCCTTGCACTTGCTTCTACTGCTGACTCATTGCAACTCCAACTCGAGGTGACCGGCACGGCGTTGTCTAAATTCTTTGCCGCTATGCAAGTCAATCATAATCTGATTGAGCAAACGCTTGACATTCCAGCCGGAACCATTGAGTCTTGGATCAAACAGGGAAGAGCAATGGATGCCATCTTGCTCTTGTTTGACAAAATGAAGGAAAAAGGAAACATGAGCCAACTGCAACCCATCGTTAAATTGATGGGTGGAGAGGGTTCCAGATTGATAACAGTTCTTCTATCCATGTCGCAAGAAGTGGACAGACTACGAACACACCTCGACATCTCAAGAGAGGCTTTTAAGGATGCAACGGCTGTCACCGAAGAATACAACATCCAGCAATCCACTGCTCAAGCACTGCTCGAAAGGGCTAATAACATGTGGAGAAATGCTTTCGTCAACCCGGAGGCTTCAGAATCCGTAAAAGAACTTACAAGGTCGTGGTATGATTTCACTAAAGCGATGCTACAATCCCCCGAAGCAATGATGAGCATTAAAACGGGCATTGATTTTATCATCGGCTCTCTAAAATTACTCATACAACTAATTCCCGCCTTTATCGGGTTTGGCCTTGTCAAAATGATAATGGGAATTGGGTCGGCGTTGGGTCTTGCTACAATAGCCACGGAAGGATTCAAAAAAGCATGGCTCAGTATGAGTACAGCCATGAAGTCAAACTGGATTGGACTTGCAGCAGCCGCTTTGTTTGAATTAATATACCAACTCAAAGCGGCATCGGTTGCTGCTAGCGAGGCTGAAGTACAAGAAAGAAAAGCCACACAGGCTCTGCAAGAAGCCATACAAAAAGCCGAACAAGAAATAAAAACTCTCGACCAACTCAAAAAACAAATTGACAACACCAACATTTCACAAAGGGAGAGAAACGAACTTTTGTCAAAAGTACGCACCGACTACGACATCTACTTGGCTTACTTGGGCGTAGAAATCAAATCCGTAAAAGACTTGGAAAACCATTATAAAGATTTGATTAAAGTCATCAAGCAAAGATATGCATACGAAGAGAAGCAACAGTACAAGCGCACTAAAATGGGCAGCGAAGGTGGCACCACAACGAACAGAAGAATGGCCGGAGCTGACCTTGTCAAACAATACAAAAATCAACTCGGAAAAGATCTTGATCTTGAATCTATTCAGAACTTCATTGTTGATTCATATAACAAAGGTAATGTTGACATGGCGAGAGTCAAGGGCTATGCCGGAGTACCACTCAGGTCAAGTAGGAGAAACGACGTAACGGGGCTCCTCATGGACTTCACAAATGCGGTAATCAACGAACTCAAGGAAGACAAAGCCATCGACGCAGCATTCGCAGCGGAAATCGGAGACTACGACCCGGACAAAATGATGATGACGCAAGTTCGCGGCGACTTTGTCTATAAACCCGACAAAGCCGCTGCTGCTGCTGCCCGTGCTGCCGAAGCCGAAGCCAGAAGAAACGCGGGAAGAAACGCGGCGCAAGCACGGCGCGAACGTCTGCAACAACTCCGCAACGAACTCAAAGACGCAGAACAGGAGGCTCAAGCCATCATTGACAAAATCAACGAGTTCTATTACCTCCAAGAGGAAACCATCGAGCAGCAAGTGGCCGATGGAAAACTCACTCGCGCAGAAGCCGACCAATACTTGCTCAACCTTAAACTTTCCAAAAACCAGTCGCTGGCCAACGCAAGAAAAACCATCGCCGGTAAAATGAAAAAAGATGATTGGAACAAGTATATCAAAGATGAACTGCCACGCATAATGATAGACCAAGGCCAATGGAGTAATGAATTGGCTGGGGAAATCATCAAAACTGACCTTACCTACATCCACAACCTTCTCGCAAGATTCAATGGCTCTGATGCTGTCCTTGGCTTGCGCTCAACGGCCTCGTTTGACAAACTGATGAAAAGCGCGGCGGTCAACGAGCGTGACAACGCCAAAATACGCGCTCAAATCGCAGATGAAGTGGAGAAAATATTGATGGAATACAATTTCGTTGAGCAAGCGCAAAAGTCCTTCCATAACAACCTCATCGGCCTGGGTATCATGAAGGAGACTTATGAGCAATATGTCAAACGGATTCAAGAGGAGACAAAGGCTCTTCAAGGAAAAAACGGCAATACGCCCAATGTAGATTGGGATATGGGAAATCTTCAAGAGGTCGCTGTGTTTGGCAGCAAGCACAAGACTCCAGAGGCGCAACTCTTGCAACAATTCCTCGCTCAAGGGTCAAAACCCTATCTCGTCAACCCGCAAGACAACCACAGTCTTTACGTCTGGCTCAAAAACCTGATGAGCGACTATGACTATGACGAGGAGGAGGACATCATGTGGCATACCGAAAGTTGGGTGGATAAAGGATTCCCGCAACTCAAGGAGTGGGTGCAAGACATCGGACAATACCTCCCGAAAATACAAAAGTTCTATTTCTCTCTCATCACCTGGGAGGATGAATACTACGATGCCAAGAAGAAAGCCTATGACCGAAGCAAACGTCTGATGGAGGAACAATGGAGCCGCAGCGGCAACAAACAACGATATGATGAACTGGAATGGGCATTGAACGAACGTGGCCGACAGCGTGCCATGACAGGCATCAACAAGGGCGACACCTTTGGAAGACTCGGCGGTTTCAACACCTTGGAGGAAGACCCCGAACTAGCTCTCTACCGGGCTAAGATGGAGGCGGCGCAACTCTATCTCCAACAGCTTAAAGAATGTCACGCGGATGAAAAACTTATCCGCGAGGCGCAACATGCGGAAGACGAAGCCGAACTGGTCTTCCAAGAAAAAATCATGGCGGCCATCAACGACCGCATCACAAAACTCCAGCAATGGACGCAGCCGGTCATTCAAATGGGTGAACAGGTGGGACAAGCTCTCTATGATCAGTGGCATAATGGGGAGTCAATGGGTGAGAAATGGCAAGACATTCTCAAAGACCTCGGTATGGCTTGGGGAAAGACCACCATACAAATCATCGAGGAACTGATGATGCAGCGAGTCAAACAAAACATCCTCAACAAAGCCATCGAAGCTGACCAAGCAGCCCATAAGGCCACAATGGTCACAATAGAGGAAACGGGTGGCGCCGCGCAAATCGCCGCCAATCAGGCCGCCAACACCGTCCTTGAAGCACAAGAACAAGCGCATAACTCTGCCATACTGTCAGAAGATCTGGCGGCTGTCGAAGCGGAAACCCCAGTCAACATCGCTCGCGGTGCCGGAAAGACCATCGGCAATCTTGGTTGGTGGGGCATCCCTCTTGTGGCGGTCATCGTCACTCTTCTAACCACCCTCTTGAATGCCGCCCTCGGAAAGAGCAAGAAAAGCAGCAAGACCAATAGCAGTAGCGACACCGCTCAAAAACTCAAACTTGTTTCCGGCATGCTCACCTACGACGAAGGCAATGTCTCGTCCTATGTCGGTACCGATGGCCACGTCTATAATGCCCGTCGTGTTGCCATACCACAGGGCACCGCCCTTGTCACATCGCCCATCGCCACCACGGTCAATGGCCAGCCATCCCTCGTCGCGGAGCGTGGCCCAGAAATCGTGATTGGCCGGCGCACCACCCGCCACATCATGCTCAACGAACCAGCCTTGCTCCAACACCTCGCCGCACTCGAACACCGCCGCGCCACTCGTTACCGCCCCTACGACGATGGCAACCTGTCTGCCTATGCTGCAACAATGTTGCAACCCCAGCAACCCGCCACCCAGCAGTCATCCACCGACGAACAGACGCGCCAGACCCTCGAAGCCCTTACCGCCGCCGTCATCGCTCTACAAGCCCGCCTCGCACAGCCCATCGAGGCCAAAATCAACAAATACGGCACCGGCGGTCTCATCGACGAAGTGCAGTCCGGCTTGAAGTTCATGAACAAATACACCGGCTAATCCGACCGGGTCCGGTCGGATTACACCCCTTCCGCTTGCCGCTGTACCAATGCGACCATTTCCATTAACTATTTTTGCCAAAAACAAAGTCACTATGAGCAACGATAATAAGAAAATCACCGTCCATAATGCCAAGGAGGCTGCCGAAGCCCATCAACAACTTGCCGCAAAGGGTTACATCCCCATGGACCTCCCAGCTGCTTTCAGACGGGCCGCCCACTCCGCCCCCACCCTTGGCGACGGAATGGCGGGATATGTCCGTTCACAGCTCTATGCCGGATGTTGCGACCCTGCCAAAGACCCGGCGGGACATGCCGCACGCGACCGCATCCCTTTCGTCTTCGCATCCTCCGGAACAGAAATGCCCACACCCGACAAAATCGGCACAAAAGGTCTCGGCTACATGCAGTGGGGCGGCAACAACCAACTGCCCAACATCGTGTCGCTACTCATGTCCATTCTTCCCTACACCGCCGCAGGTCATAAGTTCAACGTCGATCTCGTCACTGGTCTCGGTCCGCAACCGATGTATCACTATACCCAATACGTCGGCGGCAACATCTCCGAAAAAGACATCCCCTATGAGTCCGCAGGCATCCTCCTAAAAGGCATGATGCTCGACATCCAACGCCAGCTCTCACAGCTCGACCAAACACAAGAGTCTGTCCCCTATGCTGCAACACCGTTGCAGTCCCAATCACAGCCCCTAAAAACCGCCCTCGAAGAACGCCTCGCAGAACTGCAAGCCGACTACCAGGAATGGGAAAAGACCAACGCTGAATTGCAAGACTTCTTGGAGCGCAACAACCTCTTGCAAACCTATCTCCACATGGCAGCAGACCAAATCCTCCTCGGCATGTGCTTCCCTGAAATTGAGTTGCAGCAGACCTACATCGACGAGAACACCAGTCGCGCCGTGAAGACCACCGCTTGGAAACCAAAGGCAGTAGGTCTCCGTTGGCGTCCGGCTCACACGACTCGCCTTGAGCGAATGGATAGCAATGACCAAAACCGTATCAAATATGTCTATATCTCAAACCAATGGTACGACAACGCCGTGGCGAAAGATGGTGAAGATTACAAAATTGACGCCATACCAACGATTGGCCCTGATTCGCCGGTGGCGGACCTTAGACGCGCTTTGCGAGAAACCCGAAATTCAAATGTGACAAAATCCAAGAGGCCTACACGCTTCGTGCTGCCCACGCACTACCCCACGCCTGGCCGTCCTTACTACCCCATCCCTTCATGGTGGAGCATCTTTGCCGGTGGCATCTATGAATATGCCTATACCATCATTGACGACCGTGCCACGGCGAAGAAAAACTCCAACGTCATCGGGCGCATCATCTACATCCATAATGACTACCTGATGCAGATGTATAACCAAAACAACTGCGACACCAACGATAAAAAGCAACAACTCCGCGACCAGATTTATTCTGAAATCAACACCTTCCTGAAGAACAAGGACAACATGGGCAAACCGCTCGTATCGTTCAAGTTCCGCGACGGCAACGGCAACACCACCAACGCATGGGAAATCGTGGATGTCGAAAGCAACAGCAAATCCACCGCCGAAGCCAACCAAAAGGAGTTGCAGGAAATATCTTCCATCATCTTCTTTGCCATGTCGCTTGACAGCCGTCTGGTGGGCAACACCCCCGGCGACGCTTCCTCACACGGCGGCACCGACCTGCGCGAGCGTTACCTGCTGAAGCAAATCCAGATGTCACCCACGCAGCAGCTCATCCTTTACCCGCTTCAAGTCATCAGCACCCACAACGAATGGGACCGCAAACACCTCCGTTGGGCCATCAAGCGCGAAGTCATGACCACCCTCGACAACTCCAAGACCGGCGTCACCGCCGCCGAAACACAATAGCCCCCAGGCAGCCGATTTCGGCTGCCCGCAATATTCAATCTTCAATCTTCAATTTTCAATAAGAAAATATGCTCATCACCGACATCCACGAACTTCGCTTCCACTTTCCCGGCCATGCCATTGACAGCATCGGGCCTTTTGTCGGAGTCCTCGACAACTCCGAACACGACTTCCTGATGGAGAAGCTCGGCACGCCGCTATACAACGCCTTGTGTGACTACTACGACACCCATTACCCGGACAATATCGAGTCAAAGAACACCAGTTACTTCAACCGTCTGTTGCTCCTATCCCAACGTGCCGTCGCTTACGATGCCATGTCTCGTGCCATCGGCATGCACATCATTTCAGTCAACAATGCCGGTGTCAACATCCCCACCGCCGATGATTACGGCAAAGTAGATCTCGAAGCAGTCAAGACCTTCAAGAATACCTGCATCAAGGAAGCACACGCCGCCATCAACCGCCTTCTTCAGACCCTTGAAGAATGGACCAAACTCTACCAATCCATCTCCGCACCATCCGTGCTTACATCCCCGCCCCTTCAAGGGGAATCCACACCCTCCGTGCTTACATCCCCGCCCCTTCAAGGGGAACCCACACCCTCCGTGCTTACATCCCCGCCCCTTCAAGGGGAGGGGCCAGGGGTGGGGTCATCCCCCTCTCGCTCCCCCATCATCGTAGGCGGCGACGATGAAGACGAAAACTCATCTTCATCCTCTGACTCCTCTTCATCCTCTGACTCCTCAGATGACACCCCCAATAACGATACCACGTTATCCCAAAATGACGGGGAACTACAAACCATCGTCACCCTTTGGCAAAAGTCTCGCTATTTCTACCTTTCCACATCCCTCCTCATCCCCTGCGCCACGACGATGCAGACCTACTGGAACATTTATGACTCCCGCGAAAAGTTCATCCAAATGCTCCCAGACCTCCTTTACATCCAAGAGGAAATCATCGCCCCGGCCATCGGAGAAGACTTCTGCGAAGCACTGGTTGACTTCGGCTTCGCCCTGACCGACGAACCGACACCGCCAAACATCATCACACGCACCATCCACAAACTCCGCAAGGTGATGGCCGTGATGACAGAACACCGCACCCTTGTCATCAACACCGACAAACTGCGTCGACAAGTCGCCCACGACGAAGCCGTGCGCCTCCTTCAGTCCGCCATCGAATACATCCAAAACCACCAAGAGGGTTTTGCCGCCGTGCCCGACCTTTATGCCGCCCTGCAAAAGTCGCCCATCTACGTCAAGCAAAAGACGGCACCCGCCGACTGCACCTGCCAATCTCAAAAGTTCGCCAACAATCGCTCCGATTCCGCGATGTTTGTCACACCAGCACTCAATTAGCCGTTCCGTATGTCGCTGTATTACAGCGACCACAAAAAACATGTTTGAGCAAACCATCCATATCGACCTCACCCTGCCCCGCTCCTGGAACCAATGCACCACGGAGCAGTTGGAGACCATCGCCGCTTGCATACTGAAGCATACGGCGACGGCCGACCGCTACCATCCCTACGATTGGCAGAACGTGAAAGCCGAACTGTTCTTCCTTCTCACAGAAGTAGAAATCATCCGCGCCGAAACCGCCGAGGATGACCCCGACGATACCACCTACCTCTGCCGCCTCACAAAGAAAGAGAGCCGACCGATTTCGGGCGGCTCTTCCACCCACCCCCGCCGCTCCGTTCTCCGTATGCCGTTTTTTCGCCACGGCTCAAAACTCCCTGAGTTCAGCCTACGCCCCTGGCAGGTGCAATATTGGATAGACACCCAACTCAAATGGCTTGATGACGAGAAAAGCACCCTCTTGCTCTTTCCCTATAAGCAGCTCATCTTTACCCGCCATTTCACCTGGCATTGGCCATTCCTGAAAAAGACCTGCCACGCACCAGCCGAGTTGCTTCAAGACATCTCTTGGCAGCAGTATCGCCATCTTCAGGATTACATGTCTATGTATATCGACCAGCAGAACGCTCTTATCAAACTCACCTGCCGCCGCCATACCTCGGAACAAGCCGCCGAACTACAATCTGCCCTCAAAAGCACCCGTGACGAGTTCCTGAAAGTCCTCTTCACGCCAGCCACACCGTTCTCCGCAGGTGACGGCTCTGCCGTCGCTAAATCCATTGCAAAATCCATCGCAAGGCAAGTCTCTCGCATCTCCGAAGTTCAGTGGCAGGTCATCCTCCTTTGGTGGAGCGGAATGATGCACTACCTCAAAGACCATTTCCCCCGCTGCTTCAAATCCACTCCCACCAAGAAAAACCCCAAGCACCCGCCAAACCCCTTTGAACTATATACCTCCATCGTCGCCACCATCCAAGACAAATCCCACATCGACGAAGACAAAATCAACAGCCAAACATACACCATCGTCCTCGAACACCTCGAACGCATCGCAAAGGAAAACGAGGAAATCGAAAAAACGAACCGCAAACACAAATGATCCTCCTATCCACCCTATCCCATCCTATAATATCCTATTGCGTCCTATAACATCCTATAACGTCCTATAACAATCCAAATGCACTCCCACATCGCCATAGAAGGCCCTGACGGCTCACTCGCTTTCAAACCCGACACCGACTTGACCATCACCGACAAAAACCCGATGTTCAACGATGTCGAGATGTTCTCGCAACCCATCCAACTGCCAATAGACCTCAATAGACACATCCTCAAAAACATCGACGATGTAAACGCTGCCGCCAAGGCTACCGACATTGAGGGAAATGGACGTTATCGCATCATCGCGGATGGCATTCCTTTCCGCACGGCGAACATCAAGGCGCAGGACGGAGAAAACCTCGATGGCTACATCGACGTAAACTTCGACGCCACCAACCGCACCTTCAAGGATATGATAGCGGATATGAATTGCCGTGACGTGGAGGTGGATGATGACATTCTTATCGGGGAGAAAATAGGTGACGTAGACCTCGGATTGATGATTACGCCGGTATATGTCGCGCACTTCGATTTTGGGGATGGCACGGCGACGATTATTGAAAACTCGGAAAGCCGGGAGGAGACTTTTCAACCCTTTGCGCTTGGATTCTCTTTCCCTGGGGAGTGCTACGAAGATGCAGAAACCCACGAGGCTCTGCCCGACCCTGCCAATCCGCAAAAGGTCTATCCCAACCCTGAGGGGGGTAACAACATCGTCGTGAAAAGGCCATACGTCAAACAGTCGTATATCAACATCGCATTGCCTTACCCTACCGTGAAATATTGCAATTCGCGCATCGCATACGCCCACCATAAGGTGAAGAAGGAGGAGGACAAACCTGCCGAAACGGACAGCGACATCGTACCGGCAAGCGAGCGCAACAGGAGCATCCAAGAGGACAAGTCGCCTTACTGGGTGTTGGATGCAAACAGACCGGCTAGCGGCATTTGCTTCTATGTTGCCTACTTCCTTGAAAGGCTTTTCAAAAAATTGGGCGTGGCTTACGATATGACGGCTCTGACCAATATCGAAGATTTCAATTACCTTGCGTTCATGAATACCGGGTGTCATTATGACTCAAGGCCAAAGGAGGGGGTGGTGTTGACTAGCCAAGCGCAAATCAACAATTGGTTGTCTTCTCGTGGATGCGGTGGAAAGATAAACATCGAAAATGCCGATCCGCAATTCGAAATCTATGGACATGATTGGACTTCCAAACCTTTCCACTTGGATAGCGATGCTTATAATAGGATAATTTATGAGTGGACGCAACCTAATTACGGCACTGTTGACATCCGAGACAATGATGGCTCTATCAATCTTCATAGCGGTTGGGTCAAATACTCAAGCAAAGGACACCCGTACACCTTTTTTGGAAATGATTTCATCGAAAGGGGATTCTATGTCAACCGCCATCTCACTGCAAAGGTCATGCAGATGTTTGCCAATTCCGACAACTTCCCCGACGCGGACGTGACGGAGGTCATCGAGTCGCTGGAAAACTCTTTTGGCGTGCGCTTCTGCTACGACGCGGACATCAACAAGGTCACTGTGAAACTGCTGCGTGACATGTTCCGTGACACTCAGGCTCCCGAACCGTTCAAGGGCATCGTCACGAAAATGGTGAAGCGCACGGAAATCATCAAGGGCGTCCGTATGAAATACTCCAAGGAGAGTGATGCTCGTGAGCAGCGTGAAAACATCCAATATGGCAAGCGTGACTATGACACCATATATGACTATGTAGATTATCCACAGAAATATACCAAATTCGCCACTTTCGAGGATGTGACCAATAGCGTCGATGTGGGCAACCGCACCGGCTACTGCGATTTGCGGACGGGTAACTTCTATCGCATAAAGGTCTCATCGGACGCGAGCACCACCGCCGAACTGCGCCCTGCCGTCTTCGAGGTGGGGGCTATGCACGGCGTGGAATTGGGTGACTGTTCGGAGGAAGCGGAGAAGGACGGACGCATCAAGGAATTTGTCTCTGACTTCATCCCTATCGAGGTCAATGACGTGGCGTACCGTGGAAAGAACTACTCCGAACAGGAAGACCCGCTACTCGTGCCCTTTGTCGAAGAGGATATGGAACATGAGTTCCTGACAAAAAAGATGATCAACCCCATTTCAACCAAATGGGGCAGTCTGGATATTGTCTATGAACTGTGCCTGGCCGAGTGCTACGACCCGACAAAAACGGACGATGGGCAGTCACCACTCCAGCATCACGAATGGGGACTTACCATCGGTTTCCTACGTCCGGCAACCAGTACGGAGGAAGCACAAAACTACAACTATGGCTACGACCTGTTTGGCAATTCACAATGGCTGGTCACGGCGAAAAACTATGCCCTCAACTCCGACACATTCGATGAACACGCCAATTTCCTCGGCAGGAACGCACAATCTTCGTTTTCGCTGAAACCGCGTGCGTACAAACCATTCAGATACAAATATGTCAACGATGAACTGCTCATATCCACCGACCCGAAGCAATGGGAAAACGAGTCCGGCTGGCTTATCCCTTGCAACGATGACACACGCAACTCCAGCAACATCATCACGCAACGCCTGCGATCTCGCGGACTATGCGACTCTTTCATGATTGAGTTCTTCCATTTCCTTCTCAACCGACAAGTGTACCACGTCGAAGCCATCTGCACAGCAGCAGAACTGGCCGACATCCCCAACAAATGGCTGCGCCGATTCGTCATCGACGGAAAGGTGGGGTGGCTCAACTCCCTCACCTACCCCGTCTCCATGCAAAACGGCATCGGCAAAGTCGAAATCGAGTTCTACGCCCTATAAATCTCAAATCTCAACCCTCAACCCTCAAATCTCAAAATGCCCTCCCCCACAATAACCCCCTACGGCGCAGCGACGCAGTTCCTGCACAGCCCCGTCGTCTTCCAAGCCACGCCCACCGGCTCCGGCATCAACGGCACTTTCTACCGACTGAAAGTGAAACTCTACACGGAACTGGTGGGCTATATCAACGCGGAGTTTGATTTCTCCATCCCCATCGAAACAAAATATGTCAACGGCTCCTTGACCGCGCAAAATGCGCTCTTCGATATTTCAAGCGCATTGCAAGCCGTGGCGGAGAAATGGCAACCCGACGCGCCTTCGACCTTGCCAAATTCATACCCCGAAGTGAAATACTACATGACGGCGCATGAGGAATGGATGGTCGATGGCTCTATATTATCAAGCGACGCGGCGCGTTTCCCGGCTTCAAACAGAAGGACCATGTACATGGGTGCGCTCACAGACCGCGAGCGACTGTCAGGCTCAAGACCGACAAAATATGGACGCAAACCCACCTCCAGCCGCGAGATATGCTTCATCGGTTCAAGGGTCATCGCTCCCGGACCGACAAGCGGCGCACCGTCCATCATTCACTGCGTCGCCGGAGAACCAGCAGACAAGGAAATTTTCGACACGCTCAACTACTACGCCATCAATCCACCGCTCGACGGTTACGAAATACGATTCATCAACTCCCTTGGCGTTCACGAAAACGTCTTTGTCTATGGCCTACCAAAAAAAGAGGCACACATCACAACGGAGCAATACGTCATCGCACGACAGGAAACACTCACGCAGTTCTCTCGTGGACTGTCCATCAAGAAAAACGACTACGAGACGTGGCATCTGTCTTCCGGCCCAATCGACAAGGATTGGGCGTCATGGTATATCCACGAGTTCCTGATGCTCCGCTGGATATGGATTCGCATCAACAACCAATGGATTCCATGCCACGTTCTCCCGGATGAAACCACCCTCCTCAACGACCGCATCAACCCCTCCCGCCACGAAGTCCAATTCAAACTCCAACTCGACATCAATGGCTCACCCCTATAATCTCACCCGCCGTGCACATCTCCCCAGAAGTCGTAGGGACTTGCCTCGTGCATGTCCGCATCGCCACGCCCGCCGTGCACATCTCCCCTCCCCTCCAAGGGGAGGGGCTGGGGTGGGGTCGCATAATTTTCAATTTTCAATTTTCAATTTTCAATAAAAGAAATCTATGTTCCGCCTAGATAACCTCCTTGAACAATGGGCCACCATCTACAAGCCCTTGTCGCACGACCCGTCTGCCGACGCAGACCCGACGCGCAAAACCTTCTACCGCATCGACCGCCTTGGCAGCGACAACACCTTTTCGCGCAACTTCAACACCGCCCCGTCGCCCTGTATGGCTTTCCCTACGGCCATCGACGCAAAGATGGGCAACAACGCCAAACAAGTTGTCTATCACCACGGATTCTATTTCATGGTGAAACAGTCATCTGCCGTCACCGGCAAACTCAATCACTCCGCAGACCTTGACGCCGCCGACTGCAAGGCCGAACTGAATGACCTGGCGCAAGATCTTCTCGCCTGGCTCTACGACCTCCGAAAGAAGGCCACCGACCCGGCCACCCTCAAAAACTTCACCCAGGAGGAACGCATCGCCATCCAAGGTCTCGACCTCGAAAACGCCGAATGGTGGACCGTCCCCGAACAATACAATGGCTGGTGGGTCCTCGGCATCGAGTTCGACCGCACAGAGTCCCGCATCCTCTGCATCAAACCAGAGCAATACAACACCATCCTATGACCGTCCAGCCTGTCTCCTATGCTGCAACACCGTTGCAGCCCCAATCCCAGCCCCGTCCCGTTTGTCGCTGTACCACAGCGACCGTCCTCACCCGCCGTGCGCATCGCCCCAGAAGTCGTAGGGACTTGCCTCGTGCATGTCCGCATCGCCACACCCGCCGTGCGCATCTCCCCAGAAGTCGCAGGGACTTGCCTCGTGCATGTCCGCAAACCTCACCCGCCGTACGCATCTCCCCTCCCCTCCAAGGGGAGGGGTCAGGGGTGGGGTCATAAATCTCAAATCTCAATCCTCAATTCTCAAATCTCAATCCTCAAATCTCAAATCTCAACCCTCAAATCTCAACCCTCAAATCTCAAAACCATCATACAGTAACAATTTTAAAGTTAGACAACAACAAACCAATGATTTGATTATTTGATTAGTTTTAATTTAAGTGTCTTTTTTATTTTTAACTCACAGGATTCAATACTGATCTTTTAAATTCTTATTTCATTGACTTCAAACAGGTATTAGGTTATGTAAGTAAGTTATCAGATTTACGGTTAAAAATGATTGCGGCAACATCGGTTGCCAACAACAAAAGAGGGAGCTGCGAAGCCCCCTCTCTTGTTGTTTAATTCAAACTAAATTCTATACGACCGCTCATCACCCTCACTTATAGCATATCCCGCACGGCTTCTTATACTGGCTTCCAAGACTCCCTACCGTCGTTTCCCTGATGCTACCGCCACATTTCTTCAGTCCGCTGCAATTCTTCCTGCAATGCCATACCTTTGACCCGCTGCTGGTACATACATACACCGTCCCTGCAACATCATCATCATCCCCACCAGCATTGCACGAAACCACAACACCAACCAACAAAACCACCGACAGCACAAAAGCCACCGCCGACAGCACAACCTTCATCGAAAGCAAAACATTCCTTTTCATACTCATTCCATTTACAGTTCAAAAGAAAAGTATCTTCACAAACCACACTACCAGCAATAGCAGTCCAAGCGGCACCCACAGCCCCGTCTCCAATAGCACCACAATCAGCGCAAACAAGCCAATCATGATTGGCAACTTGATTTTCCACGGCTGCCGCCAAAGCCATTCGTCAGGAGTCTCGCCACCAACGAAAGAAGACCTGCCGCCATTCCTCCGTCTCTGCTTGTCGGCCTCGCGCATTCCGCGCTTCACCGCCCTGTACCACCTTCGGTTTGAAACATACTTTCCCATGATGCCTTATGTTTAACAATACATTTTCTTACTATTTTCTTATTCATTTTCTTACCATTTCGAGCGAAGCGACCACCACGCCATCACCCTTTCGGTAATCTCACTCCGCAAAGATAGCAAATTCCATTCACACTACGGTTGTTTTGCGGTATTTTTCTTATATCATAAGACATCTTCTTACCATTTTCTTATTCATTTCTTGCCATTTCTCGGCGAAGCCGACGCGAATTTTTAAAAGAATTTCAGATAATTTTGAGCATCGAAGATGCAACCAAAAAAAAACTATAAAAAATTTTGGGAATCTCATTTCTTTATCATATCTTTGCACCCGAAAATAAATTAGCATTCTATCCATCCATCGTCGTGAGACGTACCCTATGGATAACAAAGAAACACCGCCTGGCCGAATGTCAGACGGTTTTTTTGTGACCTTCCCAAAAAAATCTATCATCAATGCGGTTATTTATTATTCTTTTTATTATCTTTGCACCGAAGAAAAAAAGAATAGTGGGATTCTCCGAAAAGGATTCGCGTCAGTCTTCTGGGCATGTGTCGTCTAATGCCTAATGGCCGTAACTCGACGTAAAACAACCTGCGGCCCGTCCCGAAGTAGGAACAAAGATACCCCGCAACAACGAAGGTGCCGATACCGCCACCACGATAAAGGCACCTTCATTTCAAAACTTTCGGACCACCAAATGAGGGCAGAGAGTTCCCGAAAAGGCTAAGAGTGGCACTGTGGCAGAGGTAAGCGCACATACTCCCATAAGAACCTCGTAAAACAAAGTGTTGGGATGCTCCTGAGTAGGTAAATATCAAAGCCCGCCGCAACAAAGGGCGCGACTTCGCAAGAAGCCGAGCCCATATTTTTTCACAATCCGTGCTCATAGTCCACGTCTATCCACTCCAGACACGGGAACACCTCCTTGATGTTCTCCTTGGTGATGGGAATGACATCTTCCGAGTTATCCATATACACCACCGTCACCTTCTGAGGAAAAGGCTGCACCCTCTGTCGGCTCCAAAAAGCACCAGACACCCAAGGCTTCTCTGTCTTCCCTGGCTGCATTGGGCCTGTGAGTGACTGCCTCCTGTATTTCGTGTGCTTCACATTGGCGTTTACGCCACCCACAATGTCGCTACTCACCGCTTCGTTGATGTCGTTCACCCCCGAATAGTCAATGATGATTTTCTTGATGACCCTCCCGGATGTATTCTTGATTTTCATATCAAGCCCTTTCCTCGTCGGTGCCATACCCATTGGACTGTCCTTCGTAAACTTGAACTTATAAAACACCACTTGCGCATTAGATGGCACTACAAGCACTGAAAGCATCAATGCAATAATCAAAGCAACTCTTTTCATACCTAGTTGTATTTATGTTCAACAATATTATGATTAACAATATTATGATTAACAATATCATGTTCAACTATATTATGTTCAACTATATTATGTTCAACTATCGTTTTTCAAAAACATCATCACGGTAATTCCACGCCGCGAAGATAACAAATTCCATCCACTTTACGGTTGTTTTGCGGTAATTATTCTCCATCTTGAACCATTTTGCTGGATTTTGTTTTGATTTTGTCGGATTTCTTCGCGATGCGCACTCTATTTCTTTCGCCGACAGGCGACTCTAAACGCTTTTGTCGCCCCGAAATTTTATGCAAAATCTTTGCATTTGCGGCTTTTTTGCGCCTTTCCCGATGAAAACTCACCACCCGACAGAAAAACCGTAAAATTCTGACTATCAAAGCGGATGCCCGTATTTCAATGCCCCAAAATGCAAAAATGCACTTTCTACGCGCATTCGAGACCTGCCGCCACACTGGGCGCGTCTGCCCCTCCCCTGCGCCCCTGCGCCGGGGTGATATGCGGACGGCCCAGGGCTGCCCGCCGAGCTGTAAAACGTTGATTTCAACGCTTTTGCGCCTAAAATGTTACATTTGCAAAAGGTTTCCGGATGGATGTTACTTGGCAAAAAGTTTTGAGGATCGGCCGCCCGCCGCGCCGCCGCTTTATAATAATGTATTGAGGGCCGCCGCCGCTGACATCGACGCCACCGACGAAAGCGCCCCGGCCGACTGTCAGGAAGACGGCACCCGCCGCCCTGCCGCTGTTGAGAGCGACACCGGCAACGCCATCGACGCCCACAACAACAGCAAAAACGCAATAAACAACAACTTTTTGTCAAGAAACCCGAAAACTTTGCACTTTTTTGAAAAAAAGTTGCGAAAAAATTAGGAAGGTAAATTTATTTTATTTATCTTTGCAGCGCAAAACATTATTAATAACTGCCCGAAAACGAGCACAAAACAACAAAATTATGAAAGCAACAGCCAACAACAACAACGAGAACCAAGTAATTTATAACAAAATTGCGAAGGTTGCCCGCCGCGCGTTCGAATTTATTGAGATCGAACCCGGCCAGTATTCCGCCAATCAAATTTTGGCCGCCCTCAAAAAATGCAAAGCACATTGGAACGACCGCGCCCCAGAATTTTACACATTAGAAGACGCCGAGACTGTTGCCGTCGGTTCTTTTTCCTGCCAATTTCTTATAAAAGATGCTTTTCGCATTCTGGCGAAGGTCGCAACAGCTTGGAATATTCCAACAGCCGGGCGTGCCACATTTGAACGAGAGAAGGAAGACACCGCCACCGTAGCCGCTTTCGACGTCCCCGCCGCCGCTGCTGCCATCTGTAAAGCCATCGACAAGAAGGACAGCCGCGAAAATATGCGATACATATATATGGATGTAAAACGCCGCGCCGCCGTAGCTTCTGACGGGCGCGTATTGACTGTTGCCGCCGTTCCATCCCTCAACACAACAGACACCGAACGCGCCGGCTTTATGATTCATCCATCACTATTTAAGGCCGGGCGCGTCGCCATCGACGCAAACAACAAGGCCAGCAACGGCCACAAGGTAGCCGAATCGCCCGTATTGCGTTATCCTAACTGGGCGGGCGTCTTCCCTACTGTTTATGACACCGACGCAATAACATTTGATAAGAAGGCCGCCGCCGCCCTCAAAAAAGCCGTTGCCGCCGCCACAACACAAGCCGAGCAAATTTATAGTAATGGTGAAGTAATTCAAACCGTTGCAATTTACGGCGAAGCCAATACAAATAAAATCACCGTAAGAAGCCGCCAAAAAGAAAACATCCTTATTAATAATGAAAGGATTGAAAAAACCACATACAGCGATCACGATGTCACGACCGCCGACACCTTGCAACGCTCTTTTTGTTGGGTTCTAAATGGCATTCGTTTTGCTTCACTTCCAACTTTTGAAAAAATCTATCTTCCTGGCAACGGCCGCGCCGCCGTCGTCGTCGGAAAAAATGCCGTTTCGCTGCTAATGCCTGTTGAGATGTGCGAAGACTGGCAGAACCCAACAAACGCCAATTATAACAACTATACACGCCCCAATTACGCCCAGCCCGTCAACGTTATCGACAATCTTCTAAATGTGCCCGCCGCCCCCGTTGCCATCGACGACACAACCGAAAGCGACACCGCCGCCGCTGTTGCCATCGACACCAACGAAAGCACAACAGACACCGACACAACCACCGCCGCCGCTGCTGTCATGACAGAGGAAGAAAAACAAGAAGCGCGACGAGCACGCCGCCGCGAGCGCGACCGGGCACGCCGCGCCGCCCAAAAAGCCGCCCGCGCCGCCGCCAACGAAAGCGACACCAACGAAAGCGAAGCAACGCCCGCCCCTACTGCCATCGACACCAACGAAAGCGACACCGCCGCCCCTGCTGCCATCCTGAACGATGGAAACGAAGGCACAACAGACACCGACACCAACGAAAGCGAAGCAACGCCCGCCCCTGCTGCTGTTGTTTCATTCTGGCAATACGCCGCCCGCGCCGCTGCTGCTGTCGTTTTATTAATAGTGATCGTCGCCGGGCGTACCTTTGACACCGCCAACAACAGCGACACCGCCGCCGCTATTGGCAAATTTAAGGCCATCACGGCCACGAAAGCCGCGAAGGCGACAGACACCAACGCCACAACCATAAAAGCAACCCAGAACACCCAAAAAGCCGCCCAGGAAGCCACGAAAGCCGCGAAGGTGGCAGACACCAACGCCACAACCATAAAAGCCGCCCAGAACGCCCAAAAAGCCGCCCAGAACGAAAGCGACACCGCCGCCCCTGCTGCCATCCTGAACGATGGAAGCGAAGACACAACAGACACCGCCGCCCCTGCTGCCATCGACACCAACGAAAGCGACACCGCCGCC
>CADADN010000005.1 GCA_902786665.1 uncultured Prevotellaceae bacterium
AAATCAGATGGTAATAATCTGGTTTTATACTTGGAAACGTCCATTTTTTGCAACATCTTTTAACTTTGTATATTTATGCGCCTGCAATGCGGGTTAAAGGGACATATGAAGATTGAAGATTGAAAATTGAAGATTGAAGATTGAAAATTGAAGATTGAAAATTGACTTTCAGGAGTTAAAGGGGAGTAAAAGGGACATATGCTCACTATCACCGCTTTTGAGGGGATGATTACCCCATACTTTAAGAAGCCTCTTCACACCTCATTTTCCTATACTTGCGATAGTTGAGAAATAACATTCAAAGCAAAAGACGATTATGAAAATATTGATTTTACAAGCCTCGCCACGTGCGAAGGGCAACACCGCCTGGATGGCGGAAGAGTACAAGAAAGCTGCCGAGGCAGCAGGCCACGAGGTGACACTGGTGAATGTGTCGAAGAAGAAGATTGCTGGCTGCCTGGCTTGCGAGTACTGTCATACCAAAGGCAATGGCGCCTGCATCCAGAAGGACGACATGCAAGACATCTATCCGCTGATGGCGGAGGCCGAGGCGTTGGTCCTGGCCGCCCCCATCTACTATTTCACGCTCTGCGCCCAAATCCAAGCCCCCATCCAGCGCATGTACTGCGTCAACAGCCCTGCCAAAGTGAAGAAGATGGCCCTCCTCGTGTCATCCTATTCCCCGGGTGTCTACGACGGAGCCACGGCAGAGTTCCGTGACATCTGCAACTACTGGGGTGTAGAGAACACCGGCGTAGTAACCGCCAAGGTTGATGAACAGAAAACAGAAGAAACCAAGCAGAAAGTCATCGATCTGGCCGGCAAGCTATAGTTCTTTGGTTCAAAGAGCTACTCTGAAAACATGGCGCCCTGAGGCATTTACTCCTTTATTCCTTAGTGATGAAGCAGGCAAGGGAGCAATGCCGTCAAGGCGCCATTTGGAGTTAGAGTCTGTTTTTCTCCGCATTGCCGGCTCCCGTGCCCTTGTACTTCGATGGTGTGACATTGAAGCGGTAGCGCAGGGAGAGTTGGATGCAGCGAGAGTCGTTGTCCTCCCTCTTTCGGAACATCATGCGGTTGCTGTAGAGTGTGAAGCGATTGATGCCACCATTGAAGAGGTCGTTGCCTGTCAGTTTGACGTTCAGGCGGTGCTTGAAGAAATCCTTGCTGACACTGAGCGAGAGCATCGCATTGGTGCAGTCAAACCAGGCGTTCTGCTGATGTCCGTGAGTGTTCATATTGAAGTCAGCCTGAATCAGCCAGTCGTGAGGCAAGTTAAGGATATTGCCTAATTGCAAGGCCATCATCGGATGGTTGAAACTTTTCTGTTTGTCAAGAAACGTCGACTTGAACCACGATTTCATCAACATGATGTTGTATTGCGGCGTCCATGTGGCCTGCCCCAGTTTGATGTTCTTCTGTGCCCCCAGCGTTACGGTAAGCCAATCTGCATGGTCGTAGTTCTTGTATGTTATATGATTGACTTTCGAGTCCTCTTCCATGCTTTCCACCGTGTGCAGGATGGGGTCGACACAATGTGAGAAGTTTGTTGTCAGATAGAGCCATTTCCACATCACTGTCGCATTCAGATTGTGATATTTGACGGGCTTCAGGTAAGGGTTTCCCGTTTGTTGGTTGAGACGGTTCTCGTAGGCGACGTCGCTGCACAGCTGCCAGTAGGATGGTCGTGTGGAACGTTTGGAATAACTGGCGGAAAATTGTATATCCTTCAACTTTCCAGATGCAGAAATGGAAGGGAAGAAATCATCGTAAGAACGACATTGTTCATCTCGGCGGACACCACTCACAAAATATTCCGATTCCACATGTTCGTAACGCAGGCCAACGGATAGTTGGACGCGAGCCAGTTGCTGTCGCAGTTCCACAAACGGCGCAATATTGTTCTCATGCTGCTCGTTGTTGCTGTTGGAAATGAAGCCTTCGGGGTTTTCGAATTGGCTGCGCCAACGGGTGTTGGTGTATTCCTCGCCCACCTCCACCTGCCCATTCCACAATGGATGGCTCACAATGAGTTTTTCCGCCAACAGATTGCTGCGTGTCACGCTCTCGGTGTTGACATCACGGTTTTCATACTCAGCGCTCAACTCTTGCTGATGGTTACGCCCCAATTGTTTTCGGAAAGAATAATCTGCGTTGAAGTCTATGCCCAACTGCCCGACCTTCCCCATGTAGTATAGATTTACCTGATGATTGGGTGCGTTTGTGTTACGTCTCATACTGCTGTTCTGCAAATGGTCGTAGTATATGCCATCGGCTTGCAGACCGTCGTCATACTCAGTATGCCTTTTCACGTAGTCATAAGTGTTCTGATAGAATCCGCCAAAGGAATTATTGTCATCCAACTGATAGTTGAATCCCATACGTCCTTCAAAGTAAGGATTTTGCCTTTCGCTTTTCTCATTGTCGCTGATGACCCACAAGGTGTCTGCAAAAACGGTCTGTTGGAATTCGCAACGCCTCCAGTACTTGTTGTATGCTCCGAAGAGGTTGGCGAACAATTCCAGGCCTCCTGTACGATAGGTCAAGTTGACGCGTTCGTTGTTGGCGTAGCCATGTCCCTTGCGGCTCCATGAGGTCAGTTCCACGCCCAGACCCTCTCCAGCTGCACGCTTGGTATGGATGATGATGACGGCATTGACCGTAGCGTCATAACGGGCGCCGGGATTCTGAATCACCTCCACGTTGCGGATGAAGTCCGACTGGATGTTTCTAAGTTCGTTCAAGTCTGTCAGCTTGCGGTTGTTCAGGTAAATCAGAGGAACGCCCTTTCCCAAAATCTCATAGTTTTCTCCTTTCTTTGAAATGGTAGGCACTCGCGTCAGCACATCTTCCGCCGTGCCCAGCCGTTCCATCACCGTGCCCTCCACGTTCATGACCAAGGTATTGCCTTGCAGTTGCACCTTGGGACGCTCCCCCTGCACCACGACCCCGTTCAGCGTGATGCGTTCGGGTTGCAAGCTTATCACGCCCATTTCCATGCTGCTGCAATGCTTGAAAACGGTCTTGTAGCCGACGTAGGATATGCGGGCAAGTACCGGCTTCTGTTCGCAAGGGATGACGAAGAAACCGCTCTCATTCGACACGCCACCGGCAATCAGGGTGGAGTCCTTGATTGAGAGCAAAGCGATGTTGGCGTAGGCTACGGGTTGGCCTTGTTCGTCGATGACTGTTCCTTTGTAACGTGTTTCGGTCTTCTGCACACACTCCACGATGATTTCCGTGCTGTCGATTCTCATGCGGATGGGATAGAAGCCTATCATCTGTCGGATGGCATCGGGAATGGTCTTGCGGTGCACGGAGGTGGTGATTCGGAAATCTTCCAACTCGTTATAGAGGAAATTGATTTCATAGTCGCTTGCCTCATTGTTCAACTGACGCAGGGCATCGCTGAAGGACACATTGTCATAGTCACGGGTGATGCGCACCCCTGAACCATGTTCTCCCGCCCGTGTTTTTTGGCCATACGATGCCATAGCTGCACACAGGAACAGCATTATTGAAAAAACGATTCTCATGGCCTACTCAACGATTATCGTGCTTTTTTCAAGCCTGATGTTCAGGCTTTCGAAGCGGTTCAACTTCTCGATGGCATGTTCAAGCCCATCCTCTCTTTTCCACACGAAATGAAAGCGTAGATATCTGGCCGCTTCGTTCCGGAAAGAAACCTCAGCTTGGTAATAGGCGGCAATCTCTGGCAGCATTTCACCAAGTGGGACATTGTCAAAAGCAACGGGTTCCATGGAGACTGCCTGCACTGCCATGGTGGCGGTGTCGGTCCTGGGGGTTTCCATCGGGATGATGGTGTCGGGGGCTATTGTTTGATGCGGGAGGGGATTTACCATCTCCGACTCAGGATTCGCTGATTTCAAATCCTGATGATGTCGCACGATGTGAATGGCGGCAAATGCAAAGCCGGCGGCAAGTATTATTCCTGAGAACACGGCGGCCACCCGGCCATGGTGCCTGACCCATGAAAAGATTTTCCCTGATGGCGAGCCAACGACAGGTGGATTGGCGGACTGTCGCTCACTTTGTGACTCGAGTGTGTCAAGTTCTTCCTTGTGCATGGAGGCGAATTGTTCCCAAAGTTCATCCATCGGGATGTGTTCTTTGTTGACCTCTTGCCTGACAAACGCACGCTTCGCCATGCAGAGCTGTTCCATCAACTCTGCCATTTCCGGGTCCTCGGCAAGCATCCGGGTGATTTGCTCGTCGGTGAAGCGTTCGGGATGTTCCTGCATGGATAGCAGGAGACGGATTCTTTCTTGCTGTTCCATAATGATGTCATTTTGTTGTTTCAAAATGCTCTTTAATACGCTGTAGTGATTGCGACAGATGGTGATAGACCGTGACACGACTGACCCCGACGGTTTCGGCTACCTCCTCGTAGGTCATTTCACGTAGAAATCGCAGTCGGAGAATCTGCTGGCTGAGCGGTGGGAGTTCGGTTTCCACAAACAGCATGAGCCGTTCCATACGGTCATCGTCGTTGACGTGCACGACCTGGTCTTGCCTGAGCTCTGCAGAAAAAAGCTTCTCCACACACTCTCGCACACTCTTATGTCGGAGTATATCACGGCATCGATTGCGCACGCTGGTCATGAGAAAGCCTTCCATCCTGTCGGCCTGGGTAACTACATCCCCACGGAGCAGTCGTACAAAGATGTCGCTCACCACGTCCTTGCTGTCATCGGCATCATAGAGCATCGTCTTTGCCAGGCGGTACATGGCAGGATAATGCCGGCGGTATATTTCTTCAAACTTTTCTCGGGTCATCATTCGACTTTCTTATCAGTCTTCTACAACATAGACGATTCAGCGAACAAAAAAGCTAAGCAGAAATAATATTTTTTTCAAAATAGAGCGAATTTGTCCCCTGATACGCTTTATAGCCGGTAGCAACCACGGCGACATTTCCCATCTTCGCCACTAATGCATCAATTCCTCCATCCCCAAATACAGAGGGGCGAGCCTTGTGCCCGCCCGACAATTTCCGATAATGATGTTGACATCCTGAATTATTGGAATTGGAGAATTTTTGCGGGCGGGCACAAGACCCGCCCCTACAGTGCGCACAAAAGGTATGAAAACCATTTGAAACACAACAATTCAAAAACCAAACCGTAGAGCATTGTCGAATGATTGGTCATCTGAAGCAAAATCATCTTTTTCTCCGTTTCACGATGAGCAGAATCCCGACAACAACCACGACTGAGAACAACGTGATTACGAAAACCCAACCCATCGTATGCCGACGTGGAGCCGACACTTCTCTCACCGCCTGCTTTTTGAACACCGCTTGCAACGAGTCGGCGAGATGGCGAAAAGAGTTGACGCTGTCGGTGACGAACACCGTGTGCCATCTCTCAAGAATGGTCTCCACCCTCACGGTGTCCGTCCTGGCCGAGTCCTGACGCAAGGTGACGACCTGCACCCTGCTTTCCCTCACGGTGTCGACATGGGAATGATGGACGCCAAGTCTCACCGTATCGGTATGAAATTCCCTCAATGTGTCATGGACCACCACCTGTTCGGACAACAACTTTCGGGTCATACAGGAGGTTTGTTCAAACATCATCACCAATACCACTGCCAGCGTCATCACGCAGCAAAATAGGGACATTCTCTTTTTCTTTTTCATCTGTCAAAAGGTTTTATTTCGGTGCAAAGATAAATCACTCCAATGCCATCACCTTGTCATTTTGGCATGGATGCCCCCTACCCCATTGATTACTTCTGGAATGTGGATGACCTGTTGGCATCAGTACCATAAGTTGCGAATTACCATACGCTCGACCTTGTCGCTTCATCCGTTTCTTTTGCTGATATGAAAGTGCAAAATCTGCAAAATCCGTAAAATAGGTTGATTTATCAGTAATTCGTATAGGCAGTATATGTCGATTTCAACGTACTTTTGCACTTGAAAATCAAAATAGTCTGAAAGACATGAGCAAGATAGCATTAACAACCTGGGCTTGTGGCACAGGAGTATTGGGAGGAGAAATGGTATTTGGCATCAAGACCAAGATGCGGCAGAAAGCAATTGTCATAGCTTTGGCAATGGCCATGACGACAATGGCTCAAGGAGTGATAGATGTGCACAGCCACATCATCACCCCAGGCTTTCTGTCTTCTCTTGAGAACGAGGGACGATTGATGGACGAGGGATTCCCCTTGCCAAAATATGACGCCGATGCACATCTGAGATGGATGGACGAGGCAGGCATAGAGACTTCTGTATTGACATTGGCGGCTCCCCAGCCCTCATCTGCCCAGACGATAAGGACGACCAATGAAGCAGCAGCGAAGTTGAAAAAGCAGCACCCCGGCCGTTTCCTGTTCTGTGCAGCCCTCCCCCTTCCCGATGTGGATGCCGCCATCCGCGAGGCGAAGTATGCACTCGACACGTTGGGAGCCGACGGCATCAAGTTGGCAACAAACGTCAATGGCCAATATCTTGGTGCTCCGGAACTAGACACGCTTTTCTCTGTTCTGAATGAGCGAAAGGCTATCATCATCCTTCATCCGCATCGCCCCGACCCTGTAAACCGCCAAGTGATGGAGCAGACGCCGCTGGCCATGCAGGAATACCTCTCAGAAACCACCCGTGCAGTATCGAACATGATCATCCGCAATGTGTTGGCTCGCTATCCTAACGTGAAGGTGGTGGTGCCCCATTGCGGAGCCTACCTGCCATTGGCCGTGCCACGCATGAAGTCGCTGACACCCGTGATGCAGGCAAACAAGATGGTGGGCGAAATCGATTGGGAGGCGAACCTCCGCACCCTCTACTACGACCTTGCAGGAGCCCATTCGCCCGAGGTCATCCGCATGATGCTCACCATCACCACGCCCGACCACCTGCTCTATGGTTCAGATTATCCCTACGTCGCACCCCAGGTGCTCACACTGGGCATGGCAAGGATGAAGAAATACCTGACAGAGGAGCCCGACCTTGCACCATACCGTGAGATGATTTTGTGGAAGAATGCCAAGTGGTTGTTTTCCCATACGAGCGAAAAACCATTGACAGCGATGCCCAAGGGCAACTCGATGATCGTCCGCATCGCAGAGATAGAGGTCTACCCGCAGTATTTGAAAGAATACCTGGAATACGCCAATGAAGTGGACCGTCTGAGTGTGGAGCGCGAGCCTGGTGTGATATGCCTCTACCCCATGCAGAGTGCCGAGGACTCCACGCAGATTCGCATCCTTGAAATCTATGCATCGGAAGAGGCTTATCAGAATCACCTGAAGACCGACCACTTCCAAAAATACAAGCAGGGCACACTGCATATGGTGAAAGACCTGAAACTACCCTCGATGAAACCTCTCGACCCAGAGTCGATGAAACTGATATTCAAAAAGCAAAGATAATATGGAATACGTAAAACTTGGAAACTCAGACCTGCGCGTATCGCGCATCTGCCTTGGCTGCATGGGGTTCGGCGACCCCACCATCGGGCAGCACTCGTGGACTATCGGCGAGGAACCGACACGTGAAATCATCCGCCGTTCGCTCGACCTCGGCGTGAACTTCTTCGACACGGCGATTGCCTACCAGTTGGGAACCTCGGAACAGTACGTGGGACGCGCCTTGCGCGACATGGCAAAGCGTGACGACGTGGTGGTAGCCACGAAATTCCTGCCCCGCACCGACGAGGAAATCCGGCAGGGCGTCAGTGGGCGTCAGCATGTGCTGAACTCCATAGACACCAGCCTTCAGCACCTGGGCATGGACCATGTCGACCTCTACATCTACCACATCTGGGACTACAAAACCCCGGCCGAGGACATCCTGGAGGGTATGAACGAGGCTGTAGTGTCAGGCAAGGCCCGCTACATCGGCATCGCCAATGTCTATGCCTACCAACTGGCGAAGATGAACGCGCTGGCCGAGAAACGCGGCTGGGCAAAGTTCATCAGCGTACAGAACCATTACAACCTGATCATGCGTGAGGAGGAGCGCGAGATGCAACCGCTATGCCGTGAAGACAACATCGCACAGACACCTTACAGTGCACTCGCCTCTGGCAAACTGGCCAAGCGTCCGGGTGAGACCTCGAAGCGTCAGAAAGAAGACTCGTTCATGCACTTCAAATATGATGCCACTGCCGAGCAGGACAACCGCATCGTGGAGCGTGTCGTGGAACTGGCAGACCGTTATGGCGTGGAGATGACACAGATTTCCCTGGCCTGGCTGCTGACCAAGGTGGAGTCGCCCATCGTGGGAGCCACGAAGCTGCACCACATCGAGGGAGCAGTGAAGTCACTCGATGTCCGCCTGACCGCCGACGACATCCGCTACTTGGAAGAGCCATACACGCCCCATAACCTCTCTGGCGTGATGGCTGTCAACAAGCCCGTAATGAGTGAAGAACCCGTCTGGGTGGCAGCAAGCAGAAACAAATAACATTCGTTGATATGAAAAAGATGCATTTGTTCATCTTGGCCTGCATCATGGCCTTGCCAGGCTTCGGCCAAGGTTCAACCGTGTATTTCACCAAGGACATCACGCCAGAATCGTTGGTAAGCATCTACGAGGCATTGGGCGTAGAGGCCGAAGGCAAGCGCGTGGCAGTGAAAATATCCACAGGCGAGTCGAGCCGCACGAACTACCTGCGCCCTGAGTTCATCAAAAACCTGGTGCAGAAGGTGAATGCCAACATCGTAGAGTGCAACACCGCCTATGGCGGCAGTCGTAGCACTACGGCAGCCCACCGCAGGGCCATTGCCGAGCGTGGCTTCAACGATATCGCCACGGTGGACATCATGGACGAGGAAGGTAGCATCAACCTGCCCGTCACCGACACGAAACACATTCAGTACGACATCGTTGGCTCGCACCTGCAGAACTACGACCTGATGATCAATCTCGCCCACTTCAAAGGTCACGCCATGGGCGGTTTCGGCGGTGTGCTGAAGAACCAGTCCATCGGTGTAGCCTCCAGCAGCGGCAAACTGTACATCCACTCTGCAGGACGTAGCACCAGCCGATGGATGAGCGACGACCAGGACGGATTCCTGGAGTCGATGGCAGCAGCGGCGCAAGCCGTTCACAACTACTTCAAACAAGAAGGGCGTGACATTGTCTACATCAACGTCATGAACAACCTGTCTGTAGACTGCGACTGCGACGGCAGTCCGGCCTCACCCAAGATGAAGGACATCGGCATCCTGGCCTCACGCGACCCGGTAGCGCTCGACAAAGCATGCCTCGACCTCGTGTTCAACCATCAGTCGGTAGCTGGCGATGATGCCACGCCGCTCATCAGGCGCATAGAGAACCTTCATGGCACACACACGGTGGAGTATGCCGAACAACTAGGCCTCGGCTCTCAGCAGTACACACTTGTCGACCTCTCCGAACAAACAGACATCAAAAAGACAGGGTCGGAAGCCCCCAATCTCTACAATGTCTATTCTCTCGACGGCAAAAAACTGCTTACCAACGCCCGCTGTCTTGACGGCCTGGAGAAGGGGACATATATCATAAACGGGGAGAAAAGAGTCATTGAATAAAAGAACCAAAACATGAAGAAAACCATCATGATGCTAACAGCACTCCTGACAATCAGCCTGAGTGTCTGCTCGCAAACAAGCAAAACAAAGGAGAACAAAGAAATGAAAGTATTAGTAGCCTATTTCTCAGCGTCGGGTGTAACCAAGGGCGTAGCACAGCAGCTTGCCGAGGTGACAGGAGGAACCCTACACGAAATCAAGCCCGAACAGCCCTATACAGACGCCGACCTTGACTGGCGCAACAAGCAGAGCCGCAGCAGCGTGGAGATGCAGGACAAGAAATCCCGCCCTGCCATCACCAGCAAACTCGCAGACATGAAGGACTATGACACGGTGTATGTCGGTTTCCCCATCTGGTGGTACACCTGCCCGACGATTATCAACACCTTCATGGAAGCCTACGACTTCCAGGGTAAGACCGTCATTCCCTTCGCCACCTCTGGCGGCAGCGGCATCAAGAAAGCTTGCGAAGACCTAAAAAGCACTTATCCTGATGTCAATTGGAAGGAAGGCAAGCTTTTGAACCGTGCCTCGAAGGATGACATGAAGAAGTGGGTCGAGAGCAACAAGTAAGATGAAAAATAGTTAGAAGTCGTTGGCAAAAAGTCACCCCGAAAGGTGTGCTATCCTACAAAAAGCGCCACAACCATGAAAAAAGGAGTTGGATTTCTCCAACTCCTTTTTTTCGTCGCTCTGCAGAACGTTTTATTTCACTGGTCAGGATTTTTATAATACTTCCTATCAATTTTACCATTGAATGTCCTATGCACGAATTCCACTTGCTGATAGATGAGAGGGATTTTATATGATTCCAGTTTCGTTTTCAGGAACAAAGCCAAAGTTTTTTTGACCAAAGGGCATCCCGTTTTCATGACCACCAGCAACTTCAACGCCTTTCCGGTAATCATATTATCCACAGGGATGCAGACACAATCCTCTATATCAGGGAAAGAGAGAGCAACTTCCTCCACCTCTGTCGGAGCGACCTTGAATCCACCAACATTGATGATGTCATCCTCCCTTCCTTGCAAATGGAGCAAACCCTGTTCATCTATCATACCTATATCCGAGGTGTAGAGCGTATCGTCTCTCAATACGGAGGAAGTCCTTTCCGGGTCGCCAATGTAGCCCATCATCAAGGTGTCGCCCTTGCAAGCAATCTTTCCAGCCTCTGTGATGAAGACCTGTGAATGCTTCATTGGCTTTCCAAGGCACCCGGCTTGGCATTTTCCATCATTAAAATTGTATGTACAGATGATGCCTGTTTCAGTGGATGCATAAGTGTTGTAAAGCCTGGTATGGGGCAAGATTTTGCACAAAGATTCCATATCAGCTTGTGGAATCGCCGCTGCTCCGGTTTCTATGAAATCAAACTTGTCAACATATTCACTCAGTTTTTTAGCGCAGAACTGGAGCAAGATCCTGATGCTCGCGGGCACCAGGAAGGTGGCGACCTTGCTTGCAGGATAGTCGAGAGCATGAAAGAACTTGTCCAAGTCTTTCATTCCATCAACAAGGATGAGCGTGGCCCCCAACATCAGCACCGGATATATTTTGGAAAGGCTGCCAATATGGTTGAGAGGTCCGTTGACGACAAAAACCAAATCGTGAGAGAATCCGAGTCCGTCAATCAGGTTCTCAGCGTCTGCAATGATGGTTTTATGGCCAATCATGACACCTTTGGACTTTCCCGTCGTACCCGTAGTGTACAGGATGTCGGCCACCCCCTCAGGAGGTTCATAGCCCCCCATTTCGTTCGCGATATCCGAGAAGGCCTCATCAGGCAAGTCCTTCTCCAATGGCACGACCACCCATCCCATCAGATGACAAGCAAAATAAGTGACCAGGTAATCGATGGTAGAGAAAGCACGCATGCAGACGACCCTTCCTTTCGGGCATGGTCCATCCTTCAATTCCTTCACCTTCTCATCCACTCTCCTTTTCAAGTCGCCATAAGTGCATTGCTGCCCATCGGAGACGATGGCCACTTTGTCGTGATACAAGGCCGCATTTCTCTCTATGCAATCTTCAAACAACATATCAAAGTCACTTTTCAGAGATTTTCCTTTCCACAAGCGAGACGATGCTATCCAAAGATTTCAGATTCTTCGGAGTGGCGTCGGATGCCTCCATTTCGATGCCATACTCGTCGGCCAACTTCATAAGGATTGTCGTCACCCCCAAGGAATCCAACTCACTGAAGAGGAAGTCGGAATCGAAGTCCACCAATGGCAGGGCATCTTCAAGCATTTCCCTAATTTTTTCTTTCATGATTTTCGTTTTTTTTCAAGTTTAGCGTTAAATAAAGAGGAGTTTTTTATTCAGGAGTTAAAGAGGAGTTAAAGGGGAGTTAAAGAGGAGTTAAAGGGACATATGTTCACTTCGTTAGGGAGTTAAAGGGGAGTTAAAGGGGAGTTAAAGGGACGTATGTTCACTTTTACCAATTTTACCCCATGTTTGTTTAAGCCCCTCTTCATGCTTCTTTTTCCCTTACTTGCGAAATAGGGTGTCCAATTGGTTGTATCGACTTTTAATCAAAGACCCCACCCCAGCCCCTCCCCTCGAGGGGAGGGGATATGCGCACCGACTGTTGGACTAGACCTCTTGCATAGAAAGTGAAACGGAATCTTTAAGTAGATAATCAAAGACCGCCACCCCAACCCCTTTGCGGTCAGGCACAAGACCTGACCCTACAGGGGAGGGGATATGCGCACCGATTGTTGGACGAGACCTCTTGGCAAAGAAAGCAAAACGTAATCTTTATGAAAAAACAGATTACAAAATGGACACCTTACTTGCAAAAGTTGAGTTGTCATTTCGAAACGACAAGCATTTCCTTTCCCATTTCCTTAGCCCATCCTTGTCTCTTTTATCAAAGCCGACTTGTTTTCTATGGGATTGGAATAAATGCCCAGGAAAATTTCCTTGAGACGGTCCAATTCACAAGTATCATATTTGTTCAATACAGACAAGTGCTTGACGAAAGCGTTGTATTGCTTTTCTGTATATTTGAAACGATATTTGGTGTTGCCATAGAGCAAGTCATGGGCTATGTAGTTGTTGGGGAACAATTGGTATGCCATATTGATTCTCCTATCAATCAATTTTGCCACAGATTTGTGGTAATCGTTGTTGGTCTGATACTCAAAAGCCAGCAACTCCTCTATGGTGATGGGGTTGCACAACTTGAAACACACCCGGCCCTTGGGTTGCAAAAGCCCTGTCAGGATACTGTTCAAGTCCTCCCCAGGCTTCTTGGTGTATCGCTTAAACTGCGACTCATACAATTCAAGTGCTTTCAACACATCACAAGACTCCCACTCATAAGAAACAGAAACGGGAACGATATTCAAATCGGCCAAAGCCTTGATTTTTTCCTTCTGTTCGCTCATACAAAACATCTTGATGATGCCAGGTTCCGTCTTGTCTATGCCGTCCTTCGTCCTTCCGTTTCGCTGTGCAATCCATACGGATTGTTTCTTTTCGGTGATGACATGGCGAATGTACTCAGACAAATGCATGGAAGCCTTGTAAAACTCCTTGATGTCTCCACCGGGCCTTTCCACCTTGAACATCTTGTTGCTCTTTCCGACATCGATTACGACGGGATTCATCATCAAATTGGCCCCAAAGGTGATTTCTGTCGTATCAAAGCCATTGACGGCGAAATAATATTGGAGCAAGCAAGCGTCAAGCATGATGTCACGATGGTTGGAGACAAACAAATAATTCTTCTCCTTGTCCAATTGTTCTATTCCTGTACAGGAGAACTCCGTGATGCTCCTTGCAATGATTTGCTCGTTCAAATGGAACATCGTGTCATGCTGGAACTCCCTGATGGTCTTGAACGAACGGATACGTTTGCGTATGTCTTCTATCGGCTCACCAGGATAGACAAAGGAAGCCAGCAATGGAAAGGCATCACATTTGGCCAAGCGCTCCATGGCCATAGGGATTTCATCCTCATAATACGGTCGGATGTCGTCGAATTTTGAAGTCTTCATAGAAAGTTGGTATGACTCGACAAAGTCGTTAGGATATGATTTCAGCGAGATTGATTTGATTGCCACGGCCAGGCATGGGTGCCTCCTCCCCCACCCCACTAAGTGGAACAACATGCAGGTTGGCCGGCATGGGGCTGCAAGCAGAAACGAGCAGGACTTCATCAGGTTGGTTGTGATAGGAATAGACCTCCATCTCCGGATGTACAAGAGCGAAGAGCAAGGAGAATTGCCCATTTCCCGCATTGATAATTTCCACCTCGTTTGACGAGGGGTCGGCAGGTTGGTACCCATCAATCCACTTTGAAAAATCATCATATTGCTTAAGCAAGCGTCTTGTCTCCTTTTCCAATCCGAAACCTTTGTATGTGTATTTGTAAATCACTTCATGATGGAAATAGTGAGAATCGGCTATGGCTTTCCTCATTTGAGCAAAATGCTGCCGAAACATTTGATGGAAATGATTGGCTATTTCCTGATACGTGTCTCCATACTCATGGAGTAGGCTAGCCGGGATGCGTTTACCTATTTCCACGTCTATCTGCCCTCGTGAAGCGAGCCCACTTCCTTTGGGCATCACATATCCCGCCCCGTGTATGAAAACAGGCAGGATGTCGGCTCCTATTTCCTGTGCGATGTAGAAGGCCCCTTTATGGAAACGCGTGATGTTCTCCACATTTCTCTTCCCCTCAGGGAAAGCGACCACGCTGTAGCCGTCATTCACCGCCTGGGCTATCCTGTCCTTAAGCGAATCCATCGGTTGGTCGAGATTGATGAAACGGGCAAACTTGAATAGCGTATGAACAAAGGGATTCTTCCATACTTTCCCACTGACCAGTATCAACACCCGAGGATTCATCGCAAGCATGTACACGGGGTCAAGTATGGATTGGTGATTGCAGATGATGATGCTTCCTTTGCTGAAATCCTCCCCGGCATCATTATGCAACACTGACTTCACCCCCCAGATGTGATTGATGTTCGCCCTCATCGACTTATTGATGAGCCGATGGAACCATCCCCCAGGTTTGTCGCTTTTCCCTGGAATCATCCTGGCGATGAAGCCAGCGATGCAACCATAAGCCAACTCGAATAGATAGACCAAGGTGCAATAGGACGTGCGTACCAACTGCTCGATGGTAACCGGTCTGCGACGTGTCTGTCCGTTTGTCCTTGTCATCCAATCGAACACCAACGGCGGCACCACCCAGGCCATCAGCACGACGCAGAACATGCCCACGATGGTGACTTCAGCAAGTGAATGGAGCGCGGGATGCTTGGCCACAATGAGCGAACCGATGCCAATGAACATGACAAGTGCGGATATGACAATGCTGTTCTTGAACGAAGGCAGCAACCTCTTCTTGTATGCGTATTCGTTGATCAAGCCATCTGTGATGAAGATGGTATAGTCGTCGCCTTGACCAAAGATGAAAGTTGCAAGAATCACGTTGACGATGTTGAACTGCATCCCTAAAAGGCTCATGATGCCCAAAATCCATATCCAGCCCATTGCCATGGGAAGGAATGCCAGCAGGCTGAGTTCCAACCTGCCGAATGACAGCCAAAGGAAAATGAAGACAATCAATCCGCAAGCCAAACCGATGTAGTTGAAATCGTCGGAGAGGGATTTGGCTATGGCACTGTTCATTCCAACAAAATCGAAAGCGTACCCATCCGAGCCAATGGTCTCTTCTATGGTTTTCTCGATATGGTCAAGAGTACCATCACCCACTTCAATCACATCCACGACAGAGCATTTTCCCGTGCTGTTGCTGAAGGAGTTGCCGAGCAGGACTGACTGAACGGGTTCAAAATGCTCAAAAGGATATGGCGAGTACTCCTTGTTGATGATATCCAAGAAATTGGCGAAAGCATCTTCGCTGAATCCCAAGCCAGGAGCCTCACGCTCCAACTGAGCACAGATGTCGCTGCGATGCTTGTTCCAAAAGTCATTCCACAACCCTATTCTGCGCTGTTGTTCCTCTTTCGAGCAAACGAATGCTGTGACATCCGTATATTTCTTGATGGAACCAACTTGCATAAGGCTATCGAACAAAGGAACCACGCGTGTGTGACGGCTCAGAGCCTCGTCCCATGTATCTCCTTCTGTCACCACATAGATGTTGGCAGTATCATTGACGCCCGCCGACTCCCTCAAGTCGCCAAGCAAGGATTTCTGCCTTTCTGTCATATAATTGATGTTATGCATGTTGGTATCGAAGGAAATACCAAGACTGAAATATCCGAAAACGCATGTCAGCACAAGCATCGCCCAAAGCAGCCACCGATGCCGCTCCACAGAAACGGAAGCGATTTTCCCGAAAGGAAGACGTTCCTTTTTCTCCGCGACTCTTTTTCTCACCAAATGAGGGAGAAAGACAAGTACGAAAAGGATGGTCCCCACCAGCATGAAAGCTGCAAAAAAGCCAAGGTCGCGCAAGGCGGGTGCATCCAGCGGCATCAAACTCGCAAACGCTCCGACAGTGGTGATGTTTCCTATCAGCAAGGGAGGCACCATTTCCTTCAACACTTCGCGTATCGTCTCCCCATGATCAGTATGAGCTATGAAATGCAAAGGATAGTTAACGGCGATACCTATGATGACGGAACCGATTCCCAAGACAATCAGCGAAACATCACTTCGCAATACAGCAATGAAAGCCATGGCGAAGAGCCAGCCGAAGGCAATGGAAACCCCGATAAGCATGAGGTTTCTCACTTTTCGGAAGGCGAAGACAAGAAGGGTAAGGATGAGAGTGACGGCGATTGAAATAGCCCACTGGCTATCGGTTTTTATTTGTTTGGCGTTGCCTACGGCAATCACGGGCGAACCGGTGAGCGCCACCTCCACATCAGGCACGGACTTCATCGTTTGCATGGACACACTATCGACATAGTTGACCAAACTACTGTTGTTAGCTGACTCCATCGACCCGTAAGGAGAGGTAATCATCGCCAAGGCGTAATGCATGCCGGGGGTGAAAAGATATCCATCGTCCATCTCAAACGGCATGTTCCGCTGTCGGTCCTGCAAACGTAGCATCACGCTGGAAAAAAGTCCCAGAGGGTCGTTTCCTATACTTGTAGAAAAGAATCCCGTGGCCGGCACCATCATCATCTGGACATCTCCGGTCAACTGTTCTTTGACGAAATCAGGTGAGGCCAGCTGCTTTTCCATGCGCACGTAATCAGAGTCGGTCAACATCACAGGCATATGCTGATAGATGAAATCGGTGATGCTAGCAACCTTGTCGAAGTCAACCTGGGTGGTCACCTCTCGTATATGGCGCTTGCCATAACCCGAAGTCAGCTGCTGCTCAAAAGTATCGACCGCTTCTGCAAGCCGTGCCGTCGCCGTGCTGTCGCCATCCTTCATACTGAACATGGCGTAGATGCTCTGGCCACCCGTAATGTCCTGGTACAATGTGATGGCCTTCTGCTCATTGCCACTGACAGGCAGGAAATCGTAGATATTCTCATTGTATTGCAATGAAGACAACATCAACAACAACCCAACTGTCAAGACAGTCAGAAATGCCATGCAAAGACGAAGCCTTGCATGGAAGAAGTCGTAAATGCGAAGAAAAAAATCTACCACTGTTTTTTAGTTACTTATACGAATTTCGCTTTCGCTCAATTTTTTGGAGTTAAAGGGGAGTTAAAGGGGAGATAAAGAGGAGTTAAAGGGAAGTTAAAGAGGAGTTAAAGGGAAGTTAAAGGGACGTATGTACACAATATCACCATTTCACCATATCACCATTTTTGTTTTTGCACGATTTATCAACGTGCAATCCCTTCTTTATTCCGTCATTTTCTTGTTTGCGAAAGTTGAGTGATGTATAAAAAACTGAGTTATGTATAAAAGCCATGAAACCTCAATTGAAGAGGTTGTTCAACCACTCCAAGAAGTGGTCTTTCCATTGTATGGCTTCCTCTGAGGTCTTATGTTCCGAAACGCCGAAGCCGTGTCCCCCGGTAGTGAAATGCTCATAACGATGTGGTATGTTATGAGCAGTAAGAGCCGAATCCAACAATTCTGCATTGTGATGATGCACAACAGGGTCGTCGTCGCAATTCACCAAGAAGACAGGAGGACAGTTGGCAGGCACATGATGCTCCACAGAAAGAGAATCCATCAAATCGCTCCTCGGCCTTTCGCCCAACAAGCCACGCCGCGACCGCAAATGAGTGCACCCATGAGTCATGGAGACAACGGGATAGATGGGAGCCACAAACGATACGGAAGACCGATTCCCCGCCAACTGCTCTGCCGCATGCATCACCAAATGCCCTCCGGCGGAAAAGCCCATGAAGCCTATCCTGTCTTTCCTTATACCGTAATCGTCAGCATGTGCGCATATGCTGTCTAACGCATTGCTCAAATCAAGAAAGCCAAAAGGAAAGCGACGTCCTCTTATCCTTAAGTGAAAAGCAAAGGCTGCCCATCCGCCGTGACTGTATTCCAAGACGAAAGCAGCAATGCCATTCTGGCAAAGCCACCGTGCCACCTCATTCCCTTCCGTCTCCTTGTCAAGCCAAAAATAGCTTCCGCCCGGACAAACGATGACACCCACCCCCAAAGGATTCTCCTCCGGAATGAATGGTGTCATTTTTTGTGCCAGCAAACTGGAATTGAAAAACAGCATGCAAGCAAAGACCAAGGAACAAGCTTTCACATTGTATATCGATTGGCCACCTCTTTCAAGTCAAGAAAGAAAGAACGCTCATTTTCCCCAATTTGCTGAAGCAAATCACCCAAATCGTCATAGGTGAATGTTTCTCCCTCCCGTTTCTTGTATATCCTTGATGCCTTATATGCGAATGCACGCCACATGTCGCCAATATCCGTAATGCGCTTTGAGAACTCGTTGAACTCAACAATCCCCGTCACGTCGGCGGCTTCCTGAAGGAAAGCGCCATACATGAAGCGGAACCCCGCTCCCCCGGTTCCTATTTCCTCCAACATGCGTATGACCTGAGCAAGGTTGAGTTTCGCCCTGCGTTTCCCCCACTTCGTCTCCCATTTCCTTATGCTCCTCGACAAATAGAGGATGCCGTTGGCTCCCACGTAAGGTATGAACCTGGGTTGGGAGACCATGTTGCGACAAGCCTTGAGGATAGACTTGAGAATCAGCGGTTTGAGATCAGGCAACTGTTTTGGCATGGCCTTTAT
Source organism: uncultured Prevotellaceae bacterium (assembly GCA_902786665.1). Classification (GTDB taxonomy): domain Bacteria; phylum Bacteroidota; class Bacteroidia; order Bacteroidales; family Bacteroidaceae; genus Prevotella. The sequence continues at coordinate 18,721 of CADADN010000005.1, forward strand.
CCAATACATCTGTCCCAAGAGCGGATATGCGCCACCTTTGGCAAAACGCACCTTTTCCAGATCTTTACGACTGATAGTGACCATCTGGGTGGCATTGGCATCGATAACCGAATATTCTTCGGTCTGCTCGTCCTTCCCGACGATACATATGTTATGTCCATTGAAATGGAAGCGATACTCTATCGGCATATATGGCAAATAATACATGCCGACAACGCAGCCTACAGGTTTCCGATATTCCAAAAGGACCCTGTCCATGTCACGCATGGCGTGTTCTTGGTTGAGATATCGTCGCCCTGCCGTCTTGATTCCCAGTATTTTTGTGACACGCCTGAAAAGTACGCCGGGGAAAGTGCGGAATGAAGTGACCGGCATTCCCGACATTTTCACAAAAGGGAGATGTGTGAAAAAAATGCCGCTTGCCAGTCCGAAAATCATCGGCTCAGACAAATTGACTCCTTCAAATCGGAGCATCGTCGCAATGGCTCCATTCTCGCAGTGAGCTGCCGGCCGATGTGTCAAGTCCAATTGCATATTATTCAGGAATGCTCGTCAATTCATCAACCGTTATGCGTAGGACATCGGCATATTTGCCCAACACCTCTTTGTCCAAATTGGCAAAGACCTTGGGATTGAAGTGCTTGCGAATGGTACGCTTGGAAAATCCCGAATAGGTGGACAACAAATCAATGTCCATGAGATTCTTGGCAGCATGATACTCCAACGGGCTTGTCTCCCCCATTCTTATACGCTCCAATATTTCCTCACACTCCTCGTCTATCGCATCCAAAGTGATTTCCAAAGCCTCATTCTTCGGGCTCCAGCCATCACTCTCTACCATTTTGTATCTACCCTGCTCATCGACTGCATATTCCTGATCGCGAATCACAACGCCCTTGAAATATTTCAAGTCTTGAGGAACTTCTTCTACTTTCATAAGCTAAAAGACAAAAATCACCTCGACGCAATTCATTGCACCCACCTTCTGCAAATCATCAACAGACGGTAAACATGGCATAGCAATAGGAGAAGCGTGCACTCTCTGGTATCATCATCAATATCTTCTGGCCTTTCTTCAGTCGTCCAGAGTCCATCAGCTCCTCAATCATGGCAAAAGCCGTGGCTGATGCCAGATTGCCTAAATACGGCAGATTGACAAACCATCTTTCTTCAGGAATGAAGAATCCCTTTTCCTTGGAATCCTTCAATATCAAATCCTTGAAGAACATCGACGAGAGATGAGGAAGGAACCAATCCACGTCCTCGGGTTTGAAATGATATTTTTCGACCAATTGCAAGAGATAATCCACTCCCAACGGAACGATGTTCTCGGAAAGCAACCTGGTGTCCTGCTTTAGTGCGAAGAGAGACTTGGTGAGCCATTCATCCGCCGGGAACGACGCCCAACCTTTGAACTCGCCATCCTCGTCTTTCTCACCTCCGGAATACATGCAAGTCTCCTTGGTGTTGGCAAACGAGGTGATTTCCACCCAATCCACCTTCAAGGACAATCCATCCTCCTTGGGTTTGTTTTGAAGCAAAAGGGCATAAGCGCCATCCGACAACATCCATCTGAGGAACTCCTTCTGGAAAGCCAACATAGGTTGTTTTTCCAATTTTGACAATTCCTCCGACTCTTTCTGGAAATAGCTTGCCCTCATCCAAGCTGACATTCTTTCAGAAGCCGAAGCCACGGCATTTTTCGACATGCCAAGTTCAACGGCCATGCATGCGTATTTCAAAGCATCGACACCCGTGCAGCAAGAGCCCGAAAAAGACACCACTTCAATGTTTTTATCCCCTCCTATGGCTCCATGTACCATAGAGCCATGCGATGGCATGATTTGCTCAGGAGAGGCCGTGCCACAAGCCAACAGGTCGATGTCGTCGATGGTAAGATGCTCATCAAACAGTGCGTTTATGGCATTTGCCGCCATTTGCACGTTGGTATGTGTCACATTTCCCTCCTTATCCAGCGCATAATACCTTTGTTTGATTCCATTTCGTGCGAGCACGATTCTTCTTGCCCTTGATGGCTTTCCATCAATCATACCAAGAAATTGCTCCATATCTTCATTCGAGACCGGATCGTTCGGAAGGTATTTCGCCGCTTTTGTTATAAATACATTCATCTTTGTTTTCTTATATGTTGTTTTTGTTAAGTAGGTATTCAAAATTATCTATATATATCCTATTTGTAGGTGCAGGTAGTCTTTTATGTCTCTTTGGCGCATATTTTCCTCTCATCCTCAGTCACTTAGCCCGCTATGCTCCACTGGATTGCATCCTACAATTCTTTCGCTCTGCATAGTTCATGCAAGCATGACTCTGCTCTCGCTTAATCGAATTGTTCGTCTGAAAGCAAAATCTGCATCCAAATAGATCATAAAATACTATTATCTAATTTTGAACACCTACTTAGTTTTTGTTTTTTACAGATGGCAATCATTCCACTTGTTCCTACTGACATGACGCAAAGGATAGGTCAAATTGAAGAACAATTGAGCAAAGGGCGACAAGACAAAAAGGACAGTCATGAGATAGATGTAGAACAAATTGACACGGAAACGCCTGCGTCGATCACCAACATCACCCTTCTTACGAATGAATTTTGCCCATAAGCCAAACATCTTGTGCCCGATTTTTTCCAAGAAGAGCACTGACGGCTTATAATCAATGGCACCGATGTCCAACAGACGATCCTGCATGCCATCAAGGTCTTTCTTTTGCAAGGATTCCATGACAACCTCTCCAAACCGTGAAGCTTCCTCAAGGTCTTTATCAGATATTCCCGCCTGTGGCAGAACCGCTGTCGCATTCTTTTTGCCATACACCAACCAACGGATGATAGTTACCACGCTGACCAAATTCATAGTTTTGTCTTGGAGGACTATATGCCCCACCAACCGTGCTTGTGCATCTTTCACATATTGCTTGATTCTTCCAGTTGTCATCAGCCACATGTTCCTGCAAGCGTTGACAAACACAACCGGCCTGCCTTTGAGGTAGTCCTTGATTGCCTCATCACTGAAGAACGCCTGCAGGGGTTGTGATGGAGACAGGAACCATGATTGTCCGACAACCAGCACCAAGTCGGCATCATTGATGTCAGAAAAATCCATTGGTTCGATACCTGAAAGCGGGATGCCAAGCCTTGTTTCCGGGAAGACGTCGAAGAACTCATCCTTGCTCCAAGGAAATGGATACTGCCGTTGAGTAACTATCTCCTTGTAAACGACCCGGACATCATCCCCTGACCTGTCACCAGATTTCTCCAACGGCTTGCAGATGTTTCTTGCAGCCTTCAAAGCTTGTCCGCTTTGTGAATAGTAGAATACCGCTATTTTCATATTCATCAATCATATTGTCTCAATTGCGAGATAATGTCACAATTTTTCAAAACTTCAGAGCAAGTCACCAAACTACCTGCGAGTACTCCAAGCATGCCATGCATGGTAATGCTTTGCCCTGTCAACAACAGGTTAGGAATATTTGTCCTTGGGGAGATTCTTCCTGCCCCCACGCAGTTCACATCCTTTGCCACACCATACATGGAACCTTCAGGCGTTCCCGTATAATCAAGGTATGTCAACGGAGTAGACGTATAGTATTGCTCAATGTTCTCACTTATGCCCGGCACCTCTTCACTCAATGCCCCAATCACCTTCTCGGCTTTTCTTCTCTTGAAATCCTCGTAACTTTCGCCCCGCTGCCCGACATGGGTTCCAAGCCATGGTTTCATCTCATCAAAACTCATATAAGTAATGATTTCTCCCGCTTGGGCATAGGCAGGGTTTTCCTCGTGGCAGAAATGCATGTAAAGCAAGTATTTCGGCCATGAGTCTTGATCATAATTCTCACAACCCCATATGGAATCACCACGGAAATAGTAGAGATTGCTATCCATATACCTCACTGTGTTCTTCCGGAATTTCAAATATACCGTGAACGCCGCCATGGTGTTTCTTGCATTTTCCAAGCGATACCTATAGGCAGGTCGTAGCAAACGGCTTTCTACGAGTCGCATTGTCAACTTCGGATGAATGGAGCTTATGACGAGATCGGCAGGAAAACATTCATCATCTGAAGTGATGACAGCCGTGGCATGTGTGTCATCGCACTTTATTTTTTCTGCCTTATGCCGCACCAGCACCTTGCCTCCAAGACCTTTTATGACATCAACCATGGATTTGGCAATCAGACTGCTTCCACCTATGATGCGAAAGGCGCTTTGGTTGTAGAAGTCAAAAATCAATGCATGTGTGGAGAAGGGAGTATGGTTCTCCTCTCCAGCATAGAGAGGCAATATTCCTGCAAGGACCTGCCGGAGCAAAGGCTCTTCCACCAAGCTGCCAATCACTTCATTGACACTTCTCCTCTGGTATTCAGCTTGGATGTTGAGGTCAACATTCTTATTGAGCGAATGTATGGCAGATGAGGATGCGACAGTCTTTATCAAACCGAAATAGCGGGCCAGTTCGTCACGCCGGCGTGGGAAGTGCTCTGCAAGCGTGTCGATGAAGTTGTCCCGCCCGTTGGCGAACCGGAAACGCCCGCCTTGGAAGGAGACGACATCATAGCCCATGGGGTCGAGTCGTGCGAGTCTGAAGCCATCGCTCACCCCCAAGAATTTCAGGATGGCATGAAGTGTCTGCCCCGAATCGGCACTACCAATGTAATGCATGCCGGTTTCAAAGATGGTGTCGCCTCTTCGGAAGCACTGCAAGCATCCCCCAAACTGCTCCCCTTGCTCGAGAACAGTCACCTCGTAATCATTCTTTGCGAGGATGCACCCGCAGGCCAGTCCTCCCAATCCGCTACCTATGATTACGCATTTTTTCATTTCTTTTCCCAATGTAAATGCCCCGCATTTGCTTAGTCATCACCCTGTAGTCCACCTCTGAAGAGACGTCTTGGCGACGAATACGTGGCAACACCTCCAACGACATTTCACCCGGATGCAGGTGGAAAGACTTTTTAGGCAACACTTCTCCAAAGCCATCGATAAATACCGGTACGATATCCAAGCCGATTTTTTCAGCCAGGTAGAACGCCCCACGGTGAAATCTCTGGATATGACAATCTTCCGAACGAGTCCCCTCTGGGAAAATCATTACGGAGTATCCTTCCTTCACCTTGTCGGTAATCTTCTTCACCATTTGTTCAGTATCCGAGATAGGAAAGAAATCAGCATATCTGATGACAATGCCGTAAAAAGGATTATGCCACACCCAGTTCTTTGTGAGAATGATAAGATTCGGGGTGAGCATCATGATGGCCATGAGGTCAAGATGCGACTGATGGTTGGATATGATAAGTGACGGTTGTCCAAAACTCTCTCCATGCGGATTGTCATACTTGAAAGTGGTACCAGGCACATGGTTGATGACAAAACGGGCTTTCTTTTGAAGTATGCGATGATATTTTTTCTTATGTTCTTCGGTCGCTCCACAAACGGTGATGAGGAAAAATCCCCTTACCGTCATATCTATTGCCAAGAAGATGAAATAACAAAACGAGAAAAGAGTGTATGCAGTTTGCCTGACGATATAAAACAGTCGCCTCATGTCCATCATCTCGTTATTTTCCTAAGCAAGAGCCTGGGATAGCCGTAGAAAAGGGCTCCGAGGCACAATATCGTATTGAGGATGCTTATACGCACAAAGTCATAGACTGGTCGGAAATGACTGACCCTTTCGTCGGCAGGAGGATAATACACTCTTACTGGCACGGAGACAATCCTCACGCCTGCCCAGGCTGCAAAAACCAGCAATTCCAATTCCGCCTCATATCTTGACGTGATGAGACGTAGCCATCTCAGCGATGCCAATGCATAGAGTCGATAGCCACTCTGCGTGTCGGGCAAGTTGATGCTTGTCTGAAGCCGGAACCAGAAGTTGGAAAAGCGGTTGGCAAAGGTGTTTTGCCTTGGCATGTTCTTCTCTGTCAGATTACGGGAACCGACGATGATAGCTTCGCTGCATTTGTTCATTTCATTGATGAATAGCGGAATATCCTCAGCAAAATGCTGCCCGTCGGCATCAATGGTGATGGAGTGGGTGAAGCCCATTTCCTTCGCTTTTCTGAACCCTTCCAAAAGGGCATGTCCTTTTCCTTGGTTCTTCCCGTATGCCACCACGGTCACCGACTGTGACATTTGTTGCAGGATATCGGATGTCGCATCGGTGCTGCCGTCATTGACTACGATGACATGGTTGCAATATCGGCGCACATCCTCTATCACCTGTCTTATGGTTTCCGCATTGTTATACGTTGGAATGATGACGCACAACCTATGTGTATGATTGTCGGCATTCATTTATCGAACCTGATAACGCATGGACATTTTCACATATTGTGTCTTATCATTCTCCACGCTGACGCTGACCGAGAGACGGTCGTCATCAAAGACAATCTTTGAGAACACGAACGTGGCTTCCTCCTCCGGTCCCATTCTTTCTCGGAACTTGATGTTGACAGCGGTGTCGAGAACGAATTGCCTTTTGAAGAATTCAGCGAGGATTTCCGATACCATCTGCACCATGCACACCCCGGGTGTGACGGGAAAGTTGGGGAAATGCACCTTGTAGATAAAGTGCCGAGGGTTCATCCTCACCTTGCATCTACATTGCTCCTCGCCCTGCTCCATGGCAACGATATGGTAGAAGTCGTCTTTCAGTTTCATTTTTCGACCTGCATGGGAGAGAACGTATAATTGATTTTGTATCTCTCGTTACTTACTATGATATCACCGTTTGGCATGACAGTCAGTTTCCTTTTCTTCTTCACTACATTCCTTCCTTGGTCATAGTAGGACAAGAAAAAAGAGAAATCACCCCTAAGCACCTTCCTGATATACCACTTGTCAAGCGGCCCTATCACATTGAGCACCTTTGCCTTTCCATCGGAATACGTGAAATCAAAGGATTTCACGCCAAACTCGCTGACTACAGTACCTATGATTTCATTGTCACTTGTCACATTCATCACACAGATGGCAGTCATCTCACGCCCCCTGATTTGCATCAGCAACTGATACTCCTTGGTGACCGTGTCTCCTTCTGCCGTCAGCTTTTGTCCCGCCTCGGATGCACCGATAGCCGAACAAGGACAAAGAGACAAGAGCAGGAAAAAACTAGTTAGTATTGAAAAGGCTCTCATTGAGCGTTACCGATGTGTTTGCATTATAGAGTCTCACCCATGTCACGTCGCCGGTCTTTTCCTCCAGTTTCACGCTGCTGACCATGGTGAGCGTCGCATTGAAATAGATTTCTATCACTTGATAAATCTGTTTCAGTTCCTTCTTCTTGGGGTAAAGTTTGGCAAAATAATAGTTGCCGTTTTTATAAACTTCCACAGTGAAATCAGACGAGTTGTTCAGCCCCTTCCCCGTCATGCTGTTCAATATGATATTTGTGATTTGCCGAAACATCTTGTTGTCTTGTACATTGATGTTCTGGTTGGTTTTCGAGGATTTGATTCTCACCTTGTCACCATTGAGGATGAAAGTGTAATCGTAAGGAGAAGTGTATTGCCACCTTAACTTATTAGGGCTTTTATAATACATCATGCCCGTGGACTGCATCTCCTTTTTCAGCATTTTCATTTTCTTTGTCTGTATGAACTCACACTGCATGCTTTTCACAGCAGAAGCCGCTTTGTCGAGTTTGGCAATCACTTGGTTTTGCTGTTCAGCAGTGAGCCTTGTCTGCCCGCTGACTTGAATGCAAAAGAATATGGTGAATAATAAAATCAAACAATGTTTCATCATAAAAGTATCGTTTATGTGTTTAAATGTAATCTTTCGAAATCATATACAATCCAAATCAAATTGATGGTTCATTTCTTTTCTCCAATGTCACCTTCTTCACTTTGCTATAAGAACACATCCTGAAAGAATCAAGAACACACCAATCCAACGTTCCAAAGGTATTTGTTCGTGGAAGAACAAGATGGCAGCGAACATACCCATCACATAACTAAGGCTCACCATCGGATAGGCCATGCTGAAGGGGAAATTCTTGATGATGTACATCCAAAGAATCGACCCCACTCCATAGCATATTCCACAACAGATGAATTGCCAATTGAGAAAAAGCCTGAGAAAATAACCTGAAGTCCAAGAGAAGTCGCCTGCTTTGGTCAGTCCAAATTTCATGAGCACCTGTCCACCGGAAAGGAGCATGCACTGAATCAGCGAAAGTGGTAGAAGTTTTAGTATCAAGATTTTCTCAATAGGATGAAAGAACACTCTTTTCCTTTCATCTGATTTACAATAATCACATTACGCAAGGAATCACATCCAAATGGCCTGGTGTCATCCATGAGATGCGATGGCAGGCATCCTTTCCCTATGCAATGAGCCATGGCATAGATGCCCAAAGCCGGCGCTGTGTAATTCTCTCCAAAGAGATGCTTATAACGCAACAAGGGAAGGTCGGGGAAGACGGCATCCATCATTTGGTAATAGTAGATGTCATTGGAAGGATTGTCATTCACTCCTGTCAAGACGGCGTCAACATCTTTCAAAGCCAAGCCAGCCTTCTCGAGTATCTGTCCCACGCGGGATTTCAATTGATCAAATGAATAGTGATGGCAGATGCTGACACCAGCCAATTCACACAAATGGTCCACACTGTCATCAAGAGTCATCAGCATCGACATAGCCACCTCCCCACAAGGAGCCATGTTTTCCACCCCCACGTAGCCTGTCTTCTTCAACAATTCGAAATAAGACTCCACCATTTCGTCATGTCCTCCCACCAAGGCGGTCGTGACATCCCCCAATGTCATCTGCATCCATGCATCTTGGACGGCAAGGTCGAAACTCATAGCCCCATGCGAATAAGTGGTGTTGTAGCCATAGGTCTTCGTGTAAATTCCCAGAGTGGAACCAACAGTGTTGTGGGTCGACTGCATGAAATAGGTGGGACTCAAAGCCTCTTCCCCATTCTCGGTCATTGCATCAAGGAAACGCTCGGTATAGTCCAGGCTGCCGATGCTTGTACCGGTGATGACAGCGTCGGGATGCTCCGTCCCCGTCTCGCGCAGGACCTTGAGCGTCGTGACGAGGGCCCGTTTCATCAGATTTCCCATCCTCCTCGTTTCACCGGCAGCCAGATAATCCCTAAAAGGAGGGTTGACAGCCTTTACAAACCCATCTCCATAATAGACAGGTGACTCCATCCATATCTCTGAAAGAGGCTGTTGGATGGATATTTGTTCTGCCGCCTGTATGAAAATCCTGTTACTTGCCATCATACATCAACTTTGGAAAGGATGAGAGAAGAGTCGTTGCCACCAAATCCGAAAGCATTGCTCATAACATGCCTGAGTTCTGTTTGCGGATGAGGATTGGTGACAGGTATGATACCATTGTCCATGGGTTGATGCCAATTGAGATTGACGGGCAGGAACTGTTGTTCCAGGGCCATGATGCAGAAAACTGCCTCAATGCTTCCCGAGGCGCTTGTCGTATGTCCTGTGAAAGACTTGGTTGAGGACACGGGTGGGATGTCTTCACCAAAGACACGCATGATGGCATGGCTTTCACTCTCATCATTGTTAGGAGTCCCCGTACCATGGGCGTTGACATACTGGATGTCACCAGGCTTGAGATTGGCCCTGTTCAAGGCTTGTCTCATGGCCAGAACAGCCCCTTCTCCTTCCGGCGACGAGGCAGTCTGATGATAGGCATCGCATGCGTTGCCAAAGCCACTGAGACGGCACAAAGGTTTTACTCCACGCTTTGATGCCGATGCCGCTGTTTCCAACACAAGATAAGCGGCTCCCTCCCCAAGGTTGAGTCCTGCCCTCTCCTTGTCGAAGGGCTTGCATTGATGCGAGTCAAGTATCATAAGCGTGTTGAACCCATTGAGGTGGAACATGGTAAGGCATTCGGCCCCACCCGCCACCACGATGTCTGCCATTCCGCAACGAAGCATGTTCGCCCCCGTGATGATGGCGTTGGTGGCAGAGGAACATGCCGTGGATACCGTGGAGAGGGAGGCGAAATGTCCGAACGGCTCTGCAATCATTTCCGTGCAGTCAGCACAGTTGTAGGTGGCAATGGCAGCACGCAGGCTGTCGCCATCCTTTTCTCCGGCATGAAGCACTTCACGACGGTCCATGCCGCCAACAGTTGTCGCCGACACGAGGTGTGCCATTTCGATGGTCTTTGCATCCAAACAAGCATCCTGAAGAGCCTCCCTCAAAGCCAATCGGCCGATGAGGGCGTTTCGTGTCAGGAGGGGGTCGTCTTCCGGCCCCAGCATGACTTTCATCTCTTCATTGCTCAGGCGAATTTCACCCACCGGCAAATCACGATGGCACGATGGAAGGAACTGCATCTCACGAATCCCCGTGATACCGGAGCGGAGGGAGCGTAACGTTTCCTCCTTCCCCACCCCGATGGCCGACACCACACCTGCGCCTGTGACAAATATTGGTTCCACCTTACGTTAATAAAATATTATTTTGTTCTATTCTCAGCGATAAACTGCGCCATCACCTTCACCGACTTCAGAACTTCTTTGCTTTTGGTGGGGTCTTTCAACTTTATTCCATAGTTCTTTTCAATCAGTACGATCAATTCAAGTGCATCTATGGAATCCAGACCCAGTCCGCTACCAAACAAAGGAGCATCTTCATCAATGTCTTCGGGCTTCACATCCTCAAGGTTGAGAGCCTCGATAATTTCTTTTTTCAACTCTAAGATTAATTCTTCCATTTTTTATATTGAGTTATAAAGGAGTTTTTTGGGGAGTATTTTAGGAGTATTTTAGGAGTTAAAGAGGAGTTAAAGGGGAGTTAAAGGGGAGTTAAAGAGGAGTTAAAGGGACATATGTCTACTTGTTTCGGGAGCTTTGTCTCGGGAGTTATGTCTGCTTGTCTCGGGAGTCATGGGGACAAATCCTTGGTTTACGAACAGCCAAAAAGATATCAGCTTCGAAATGGTTTTCGTCATCATAGTCAATCCATCCTCCTAAGACGCTTTGCATTTTGGCATCATTGGCGGAGGCAGATACAATCTGCCACAATAGTTCGTCGTTTCTCTCTTTGACGATGAAAAACGACGTTTCCCCATGATAATGGTTGCGTATGGCGATTTCTCCCGTGACGATGTTTGGCAACGTATAAAGGAAAGCAGAAGGACTTGGGAAGAAATCATCCTCTTTCGTTATTGATGCCAAGAATTTCCTGTCTGCGCCAATCGATGAAGAGTGATTCATCAATATGACAGCTCTATTGTCTCGAGGGACAAAACGCTCTTCCTCCTGCATCAGCAGCAATTCTGAAGCCACCATCCCCAATTGGCACAACCCGTCCATTTTGTAGAATTTGGGGTAGTCGCCAACATATTGCTTATACAACCAGACCAATAGTTGTGGTCCTGTCTCTTGTACATAAATATCATTTCCATCGACCATTACGGAAGAAGGTGAAATCCTCACATGGTGCACCTTTTCAAACTGGCCATGACAGACAAGCGTCGCGTCAGCTACATCATCAAGCCCCGTCCTGTCCACGAACAAGGCTGCATTGCAACCACCAAAGCCGGATATCATCTTTATGAAACCGGTCTTGCTCGTCTCGGTGTTCTGGGTGGGAACCATAATTTTCCCCGACACGCCACGTTCCGAGAAACCCCTAGTGGCCAAGATGGTGTTGTCGTCGAGAGCCGCCATGGTGATGATGGTCTCCAGGATGCCAGCTGCTCCAAGCGTATGGCCGAAATATCCCTTCAATGCATTTACGGGCACACTATTCAAGCCCACGCGCTCCATGGCCACCGACTCCATCTGGTCGTTGAACATGGTAGCCGTGCCATGTGCATTCACCAAAGCGAGATGTTCCATCGGCACCTCATGGAGGACTGCTTCCAACGCCAGTTTTGCCCCCTCTCCGTTTTTTGATGGGGAACTGACATGAAAGGCATCATTCCTTATTGCTCCTTGCACCATATGCCATGCATCCTTTGAGGAAACTGTTTCCCGGGCGACATCCTTGTCCCTTTGCAAAACCAATGTAGCGGCAGCCTCACCCAGATTGAGTCCCAAGCGTTCGATGTCGAAAGGCCGACACTCATCTTCAGCCAACGCCTTTAGTGAGAGGAATCCTGACACAGTGAATTTGCTCAACACATCTGCTCCGCATACAACGGCCTGGCTATAAACCTTTGCCTCAAGCAACCGCATGGCCAGGATGATGGCCGAGACACCCGAGATGCAAGCATTGCATACGACGATGGAGGGTGTTGAGACTCCCAACCTTTTGGCTATCCGTTCTGCAGCCTCAGCAGGATATATGGCCGCATATCCTTCAGCATCATCGGTTAACTGTTCTATGTTTGCCTTCGTGGTGCTGAGGATGAATACCGTCTGACTACTGCCGACATCGATTCCCGCATCCTTCACTGCTCTGCTGGCAGAAAGAAATGCCAACGACTCAAAACGCGTCAAGCCATCTATGAAATGAGCCTTTTCTTGTTCTTGGGTGAAGAATGAAGCAGTGTAGGAATCGGGAACACCCCATTTCCCCGTATATTTGTTCAAGGCTGAGCGTCCCTCCTTCACCGCTTGGTAGTTTTCATCAGTTGTCTCTCCAAGAGGGGAGATGATATTGTCAGCCAACCGATAAATCATCCGATGTTACTTTTTTAGGAGTTAAAGAGGAGTTTTCTTTAGGAGTTAAAGAGGAGTTTTTTAGGAGTTAAAGAGGAGTTAAAGAGGAGTTAAAAAGGAGTTAAAGGGACATATGTTCACTTATACAACCTTGATGAAACTATACACACTTCATTAAAACCTACTTGCATTTCTTAAAACCGGCTTGCATTTCTTAAAACCGGCTTAAACTTCTTTTTTCCTACTGGTTATGTTGAAGATTGACCCCAACGTTTCTTCCACTCCTCATAAAATTCAGGGGTGCTCCACACCAACTGATAATCGCCATCCATGAACACCTGTACGGAGCGCCCGGTTGTCATCAGACTGTTGTCTTCAGGATTGCGTATTTCATACTCGAATACGATTTTTGCCGCTTCCGTGGCCTTGTATACGATGGTGATTTCCGGACACATTCCATATCTGAGAGGTTGTTTGTATTGGATGGAAAAATCAACCAATGGAGCGTAAAAACCATTTTCTGCTATCAGGTCATAACCCAACTGGAATTCACTCCCAAAGGCCTCCCTGGCATCCTCGAAATATTTTGCGTATGCGCCGTGCCATACAATTCTCATGGCATCTACCTCACTGAAACGTATCTTCAGACGAATTGTCTTTTTCAGGACTCTCATCAGCAATGGGCGGCGAAATGACTTTATTCTTGCAATTCGATGTCGGTAAGAGCTATTTTCATCCGTGAGGAGGCGATGGTTTCACCATCAATCTCCAAATGAACATACGCCAATGTCAGATGAAAAAACTCTTCCACAATTTGGATATGCGTTTGGATGAGTTCGTGGCATTTGGGCAATCGCTGTATCACGCAATCGCGTACATCCCCAATATAACCAATCTTGATGGGTTCGCCTTTCATCATGTTCACATACCCCATCCTTGCCGCACACGACTGAGCCATGTTCTCGATGATGCCTGCAGGTGACAATTGCATATCATCCAATAGGATGTTGTCCTCCCGTACTAAGAATTCCGTAATGGCATTCTTCTTGTCACAATTCAACACCCTGTCCACCATGACGAATGGAGGACGTTGAGGAATGAGTTTGGTTACAGGTATATCGGGTCCAACCATGTCTTTTGTCATCCAACCTTTGACTCTATATAGTCATAGAACTGCGACAATGTCTTTACTGTCGTCATTTCCTGAGGGTTGATTTTGAATCCGAAATTCTTCTCCACAATGACCACTATATCGACATAATCCAAGCTATCGATACCGATATCTTCTTTCAGTCTGGCATCTGGATAGATGTTTTCCTCCTCAATTTCAAGGTCATCCAAAAAGAATGCCTTTACTTTTTCTTCAATTTCTTGTCTTGTCATTTTATAATGTATATTTATTCAAGTTTCGCATTTGCCCTACTTTTACGAGTTAAAGGAAAGTGTGTTAGGAGTTAAAAGGAAGTTAAAGGGAAGTGTGATAGGAGTTAAAGGGAAGTTAAAGGGGAGTTAAAAAGGAGTTAAAGGAACATATATGTTCACTTTTACAACCTTAATGAAGCAATACACACCTATTTTAAAAACTTCTTTGCACTTCTTTAAGACTTCTTTGCACTTCTTTAAAACTTCTTTGCACTTCTTTCTTCCTACTTGCAAAAGTAGAGTATATTATTCACTTTTCTTGCAAACAATGATGGAATGCCCCATTCCCAAGTTGTCATGAATGCTCTCTATCTCCATCCCAGCCTTGTTGATGCATTCCCTCATGTCTTCGGTATTGTACATTTTTGAATTGCCATTGGCTATATCGGTAAAATAGAGACTTGTCATGGTGAGGCAGAAAGCCGAGGTCTCAAAGCGTTGCCTGTCCCACAGGGTTTCCATGACAAACAAGCGGGTGTTGTCTGTCATCACTTTTTGTGCTCTTGCCAGAATGCTCACGATTTCTTCCTTGCTGAAGCAATCGAGGAACTGACTCATCCAAATGACATCCACCCCTTTTTCCGACTTGGGGAATTCCGCAGACTCATTCAGGAAATCAATGCCAAATCCTGTGATGCGGTCGGCGCCCTTCTTTCCTTTGGCATTGGCCTTCATCATCTCAATCTGCTGTGGCAAATCAAGGACGGTCACCTTCACATCCGAGTTGTAATCCACACATTGGAGCGCCCATTTCCCTGTGTTGCCACCGACATCATACAATGTTTCCACATGTCGGTCGTCAAAGACCACCTTTAATGCATCTGGAAACGATATGTCGCTATAGAAATGGTCGAAAGCCAACCAACTCTTTTTTGCCACTTCAGGCATGGTGGCCAATCCCTCATACAAGGTGGGCCAATCTCCGAAATGCCTCAACCCTTCTGGTTTTCCTTTTCTCAACGCCTCTTCCAACACGAACATCCCCTGATAATTCACCTCATGGTTGAATTCCAAGTTCACCCTTGTGGCAGCATCTGAGAGAAGGAACCATCCAGTCTTCGTAATGGAGAACCTGTCGGTTTCGGGGTCGACAATGACCAATCCTATGCTGAGGGAAGCCTCTAACAAGCACTTGACAGCATAATCGGACAATTTGGTTTCCTGCACTATTTCCTCGCGTGTGAGACCATTCTTGGAGTTCTGGATAAGTTCCAGGATACCCCACTTGACCATCAAGCGCGATGCTTGGAACACTACGGGGCTCCATGCGATGAACTCGGCAAGCCGTTGAGCCTCGATGGCCGACAATTGCTCCTTTGTATATTTCTTTCTTAGCGACTCAGATAATTCCATACTTCAAAACGTGAGAAATGAACAAACTATTACAAAGTCAATCATTACGCCCAAATGTCAGAATAATTAAACCACTGCAATGGATAATGCTCCAAAAGGCTGTCAATCTCTGCAGTATAGGCGTCGGCCAATTGCTGCCTCTGCTGTTTCTTGGGTAATGTCTGGTCGTAATGCAGAGGTGTGACATAGGCTGTGTAAGAACCATCCTTCTCTTTCATCCCACTAACCATCATCACATTCAACCCTCTTGTGACAGCGATGGAGAAAGGTCCACGAGCCAGATTGACCTTATGGCCATGGATGGTCGACGTTACCAGCTTCCCGCTATCCATGAACCTATCGGCAAAGGCGCTGAGCACCTCGCCGTTGTCGAGAGCCTTGACGATGTCATCACTATGCGACTGGCTCGTTCCCACGGGAATCATTTTGATGTTCCCCAAGGCAAAAGATGATTGCCTATAGCCCATCAGCGATTTCTTCTCACCCCCATAGACCAGCACGTTGCAAGGTTTTGACAGATGAATGGAGTATCCGACTATCTCATTACAGCCGATATGTGCATTGAGCAAGAGCATAGGTTCTGGTTGAGACTCCAACTCTGTATAACGTTCCAGGCCAATATAGTTGATTTGGAATTTATGTCCTGCATACATTGCAAACTTATCAATCACCGTCTGGCCAAACAAACAGTGATTACGGTATGTAGCCCATAAGGATTTCCACCGACCATAGTTTCTACGTTGACGGAAATAGCGATAGGTAAGTCTTGCTCCCGGGCTAAGCAACAACGTGAAGGGAATGACAAAGATGGACATGAAAGAATAAACCAGTTTGATGTTGATGACCTTCAACAAACCGATCAGAGCCCTGTGCATCCATTCATTGCCATAAGTAGTGCCTTCATTTCTATGCTGCCCCGAATCCATTTTTTATTTTCAGAAGCTAAAGGGGAGTTAAAGGGACATTTGTTCACATTGTGTCTTTTTTAGACATAGAAAACAATCCTTACCTCTTTAAAAACGAACTCCATTAGACCCTGTTTATTCCTTATCTAAAAGTTGGGGTTCTTTATTATCAGCGCAGAATTGGTTCCTCCAAAGCCAAAGGAATTGCTAAGAACCACGTTTATTTCCTTCTCTACGGTTTCTGCTGTAAGATTGAGGAACCTTGAATGCTCGTCAGGATTAACGAAATTGATGTTTGGAGCGACAAATCCTTTCTGCATCATGATGATGGAATAAACGATTTCGCTTGCTCCCGCCATCCAACATTCGTGTCCCGTCATCGACTTCGTACTGCTGACCAACGCCCTCTTCCCTTTGAAAATGCGATTCAATGCCATGGCCTCATACATGTCTCCTTGCTGGGTGGAAGTGGCATGGGCATTGATATAATCAATGTCGTCGGCAGTGACGCCGGCATCTTTCATCGCCCTTGTCACAGCGATGAAACTACCCTCGTCGCTGGGTTGGCTGATGCCTCCACCATTGCTTGAGAAACCATATCCACACACTTCTGCAAGAATGTTCGCCCCACGCTTTACGGCATGGTCATAGTCTTCAAGGACGAGTGCCGCCGCCCCACCGCTTGGCACCAATCCATCGCGGTCGCGGTCGAAGGGGCGTGAGGCCTTGGTAGGTTCATCCATATGGACAGAGAAAGCATTGAGCGCATCGAACGTGGACATGGCATATTTGTTCACCTCCTGGGCACCTCCGCAGAGGACGACATCCTGCAATCCCTGTTTGATGAGAAGGTAGGCCAAGCCTATGGAGTGAGAGCCGCTGGCGCATGCAGAACTGACAGAGAAGTTGACTCCCCGCAAATGAAAGATGGTGTTCATATTCATATTGACGGTGGAGTTCATACCTTGGAAAATCAATCCGGAACCAATCAAGGCTGTATCATGTTTCTCATCCATGAGATATGCAGACTCAACCACCGCTTTTGCAGATGAATCATTGCCGAAGATGACCCCGACCTCGTTGGTGTTCAAATAATCATCATCAATTTTTGACATTTGGAAAGCATCCCTGCTGGCCATAAAGGCATACTCCGCCTCTTCAGACATCCCTGTCCGGGTACGTCTATCCAAGACCCCTTTCAACTGTGGGCGCTTTACAATACCTGTCAGTCCCGACCTAAATCCATAATCCAAACGGTCCTGGTCCAGTCCGATTCCCGACCTGCCCGTGTAAAGGGACTCTGTCACTTCCTCTATGCTCGTCCCGATGCACGACCATATCCCCATTCCCGTTATGACGACTCTTCTATTCATTTGTTAGCAATTTTATCGGCACTGATGGCTATTCTTATTAAATAATTATAGTCTGTACCATTATGATGAAAACTCCTCGACCATTTTCCTTTTCCTACATTATAAGAACGTTCAACGTGTTTCTTCCCCATAGCAGGCCCTTGTGGATTAGTTTGTTCAATATCACTATACTTTCCCCAAAAATCTGAACACCATTCATAATACTTAGCAGTACCAAACAGGACATCTGCAAAATCCATTAGTGAACAGTATTCCCATTCTGCTTCAGTGCACAATCTAAATGGCAAATTAGTACTATTAGCTATTGCCTTTACAATCTCATCTGCCTGCTTCCATTTATTTGCATGATATGTTGAATTAGGAGATTCTAAGTTTGGTTTCTTTTTAATCAAATTATTAACCTGTCCTCTTGTAATACAATCATTGCTTACATAAAAAGAGGACAAATGAACAAGATGCAAGGGCTCGCTATCCATAGACACACTATGCCTTCCATCAAAACCCATTATAAACGACCCACCTCTTACCAATCTCAATTCCATTTCTTTTCCTCCAATCAAAATGGTTACTATTTCTGGATAATCATTAAGGTCAGTGATAATATAATTACCATATTTCTTTTCAAGTTTTTTCTTATCAGTAGCACCTTCTTTTGAGTCAGAAGAAAGTAAAGCTCCAATAGTTTCTATACTTGACACATCATTCATTGACACTTTGGTTTCAACTCCAGAGACATCCATTTTTACATAATCTGTCGGAATCAACTCCTTCAAATCTCCTGTAATGGTCAAACCAGATTTTAATGTAACCTTAACCTGTGAATTCTGACAAAAGCTTACAATACTATATAGCAAGAAAAGAAATGTAAAAAAATATTTCATAGCAGTTCTATTTAAGTGTAAAATCCTCTATGGACAAATCATCCTTGCTTCTTGTATTCGCTAACGCCGTTAGACGATGACCAAAATTCATAAAAATTATACCATTGTGTAGGATACTTTTTAATCATACGTTCCAATTCTCCCTTGTATTTTTCAGACAATTCCTCTATCTGCTCTTTTCTGGATGCAGATTTGTCGTAGGTTAACGGAGTGATATAAATCTTATAAGACTTCAATGACACCTTCATTACATTTACAGCCAGCACATCGAGACCGCGCATTGTTGCTATGCTAAAAGGTCCCAATGGAAAATCTGCAGTTGCCCCTAGAAAAACTTTTGATATGGTTTTCTTAGAACCAAAAATCCTATCTGCTGGCATACTGACAATTTCACCATTCTGAAGTGCATTATTGATTACAAATAGGTGGCTCATATCATTTTTTATAGGAATCATACGAATATTGGAATCAGCAAACATTTTGTTCCTATTATTCATCACAGATTCCTTCTCGCCATAAAAAACTAGTGCATTAAAAGGCTTGTTTTCTGCAACAAGAGTATAACCTGCGATTTCATAGTTGCCAATATGAGAACTCATTATGACAAATCCTTTATCAGCATCATTAAGTTTCGTATAATACTCATACCCTTCAAGCTCAACTTTGAACTTTTTACCTGAGTACATAGCAAATTTGTCAATTACGACCTGACTGAACAAACAATGATTTACATATGTTAGCCAAAAAGCTTTTAGCGACGATAGACCATGGCGATTCCTAAAATACCGATAAGCGATGCCATAACTTGGATTCAAAATCAAACAAACTGGTACGATAAACACCGATGCAAAGGCATACCATATCCTCACGTCTGTATGTTTTAGAATACGAATGAGCCATTTATGCATCCATCCGTTTCCATAAGTCGTACCAACCCATTCTTTATCCATCCAACTATTTTATTTCACTTTCAATGGAATCAATCTTTCGATGTGTGACACAAAGTCAAAAATGTTGATGCCAATATCATTCTTCAACTTTGCATTATCAAAAATCTTTTCCTCCTCAAATTCTAGGTCTTCAACAAGAAAACACCTAATTATATTTTCAATTTCTAGTCTTGCCAAATAGAACGTAAAAAATACACCATTTAAATTTTACATACAATGATTGAGTGCCCTTGACCTAAATTGTCATAGATATGTTCTATTTCCAATCCAGCTTGATTAATACAGAATTCCAAATCTTCAGTATTATACATTTTAGAATTGCCGTTCGCAAGGGCAGTAAAATAAAGACTTGTCATCGTTAGGCAAAAAGCAGCGGGTTCGAAACGTTGCCTATCCCATAATGTCTCCATAATAAATACACGAGTTTTTTTAGACATAAGTGTTCGTACCCGTTCAAGAATAGAGACAATCTCTTTCATACTGAAACAATCAAGAAACTGACTCATCCATATGCCATCCAATCCTTTTTCGGGCTGCGGCCATACTGATTGCTCATCAAGGATGTTTATTCCATAGCCACTGATTCTATCACGACCTTTATGTTTTTTGATATTCTGTCGCATCATTTCCACTTGTTGGGGAAGATCCAAAATAGTAACTCTTACATCCTTGTCGTAATCAACACATTGCAATGCCCATTTTCCGGTATTGCCTCCAATGTCATAAAGATACCTCACGTGATGTTCATCAAAGATGATTCTCAATGCTTCATAGAAAGAAGAGTCACTATAAAAATGATCAAAGTCAAACCAACTTTTTTGGACTTGTTTTGGCAAGCTGGATAATCCTTCATAAATAGTTGGCCAAGAGCCAAAATGTTTTAATCCCCATGGTTTACCATTGAGAAATGATTCTTCAAGATGGAACCATCCTTCATAATTTACATTATGGTTGAAATCAATATTCACACGTGTTGCAGGATCATTAAGTAAGAACCAACCTGTTTTTGATAATGAAAACCGATCAGTTTCAAGGTTTACAAGAATTAGCCCTATACAAAGAGATGCTTCAAGTAAACATTTGACAGTATAATCCGACAATTCTGTTTTTTTGACAATTTCGTCTTTTGTTAGTCCATCATTAGAATCCCGGATTAAGTCAAGTATGCCAAACTTTATCATTAAACGGGAAGCTTGAAATATAGCAGGCCCCCATGCAATAAACTCAGCCAGCCTTTGAGCATCTCGGGCTGACAGAGATTCTTTTGTATATTTATCTGCTAATGATGGTGATAATTTCATCCTAATTTGTCTTTACTATTTTAGAACCTAAATCTTCCATAGATTCCTTAAAACTATCAAAGACTAAGAAATCACGACCGCCTTTAAATTCCTTCACATCATACTTGCAGATGACTTCTCCTGTTTTTCTATCAGTAACAGTGATTTCAGCCCATATCTTATGCTTATTTCCTGGAATAGTACTCATAACACTGTAAAACTTATCAAAATTCGAAAAGTTCACTGTCATTAAATAATCGGACTCCCCCTTTACTATCTTTACTTTCTTGCTCGACTTATTAAAACCTTCAATAAAACAGACTTCACCATTTTCAACGTAGGATTGATATTCATCTTTCCATTGTTCTTTAACAGGAATCCTATTGTCCCATTTTGCGTTATCCCAGTTGAAAACCACACTTATAGTACCTTCCTTTTTCATAAAGGAGGCTTTGCCCTGGGTTATTTTAATTCCACCTGCAAAGGCAATCAATGTAAACATTGCTATACAAAAAGTCAAATATAATCTTTTCATTTCAATAAAAAAAATTTTAAGCTATATAACAAATAGTTTATGTGTAAAACAAAATTATTGAGCAAGATACTCTGATTTTATAATGTTGCCTAATGAGCGTCCTGTCAAATATGCCCATGTCTTAATCCTGGCAAGTTTTGAACCTGGAAGGATGGGAGGTTCGGAACCACCATTTACATTATTCACACTAAAGATAACAGTGCCATTCTTATCCACTATGACCACATCACAATAGACATTGCCCATATCAGAGATGGTCTTGACTGTCACTTTCATCGTATACTCAGAATCCGGGTATGAACCTACTCTGAGCATATCACTAAGCTTGTTGTTGACACCTTTTTGAAATCTACCAACAATCGTAGGTTGGTCCTTTTTCCAATCTTTCTCATAATTGGAGAATTCTGTCTCATTCATACCCATAATAGTAGCCTTCGAAAAGTCTATCACTAAGTTGATTTTGGAACCAGGCTTTACAGCAGACATCTTATTTACAGTAACAACCTGTGCATCAACAATCATGAATATGGAGCACAGCAATGCAAGCAATATATACCTGCGATTGTAACGACATTCACTTTTTTTCATACTATTCAATTTTTCAAATGTTTGACAAATATTTAAATTTGATATCACACAGCATTCTTAGTCTATATGATAAAATCATTCTTAATTCTTCAATTATTGAAGAGAGTCCACATTTCCATCACTGTTACTATTATTTTAGATTCATTTGTTTGTTATTTCATCTGCACTGATGGCTATTCTTATACCATAATGAGAGTAGTGGGGTTTATCAAACTTCCTCTGCCATCTATTCCTACCAATATTGAAAGAACGGAAGACATGTTTCTTTCCTGTAGCCGGCCCTTGAGGGTTTGTTTGTTCAACCAAATTATACTCCCCATAAAAATCCGAGCACCATTCGTAATATTCCTCAGACCCATATAGTTTTTCTGAGAAATCCATTAATGAATAATATTCCCATTCAGCTTCAGTACATAATCTATACTTTTTGTTGCTTTGAGCTACAATTGCTTTTATGACTTCATTAGCTTGATCCCATTTGTCAGCAAAAAAAGGAATATTGGGTTTCTTAATTTTAAGATCCTTATTCAACAAGGCATTCACTTGTTCTCTTGTTATATGGTCTAAACTAATATAAAAAGAAGACAAATTGACTTGATGTAATGGTTCACTTTCCATAGCTAAACTATGTCTTCCATCATAACCCATAATAAAGGAACCTCCTCTTACCAATTTCATCTCCATTTCTCTTCCTCCTATCTGAACTTTGATAGTATCAGGATAGTCCTTTTTATCAGTAATGATATAATTCCCTGAAACCATATCAAGTTTCTTAGTATCTGAAGCATCTTCTTTGGGGCTAGATGCAGGTAAAACTTCAATAGTTTCTATACTTGCTACATCACTCATTGGCACCTTAGTTTCAACTCCAGAAACATCCATTTTTACATAATCCGTCGGAACCAACTCCTTCAAGCCACCTGTAATGGTCAAACCTGATTTTAATGTGACCTTAACCTGTGAATTCTGACAGAACCCAGCTAAAGCAAACAACAAAAGAAAGAATGTCAACAGATATTTCATGGCTTTATATGTAATTTGAATTTTTAATGGTAATTATGCATCCAACAGTAAAACAATACACAAGCTCGACTTTATTGCTTGGCTCGTTCAAGAAAAAAATCATTAGTTACTACACGATATAAAAACAGCAAAAAAATCACAAACAATTATATGCCTATTATATGATAATTATATATTAAATAACCATTTACGCTGTTTTGTTGGGCATTAATGTAGGTTATGTGTATAAGCCTCCGTTGATGTTGATGACCTCGCCGGTGATATAAGCGGCTTCGTCGGAAAGTAGGAATTTGACCAATGCAGCCACTTCCTCTGGTTTTCCGAATCTCTTCATCGGAACCAGTTGTCTTAATTCGTCTTGAGGCAACTCTTTCGTCATATCGGTGTCAATGAACCCCGGTGCAACGGCATTGACGGTGACGTTTCTTGAAGCCACCTCCAGCGCAAGAGCCTTTGTGGCACCGATGAGAGCAGCCTTTGCAGCGCTGTAGTTGACTTGCCCCTGCATGCCTTTCAATCCCGACAAGGACGACATGTTGACAATTCGTCCACCATGCTTGCGTTGCATCATCTTGGGCAAGAGTTTGCGTGTCACGTAAAAAAAGCCGTTCAATGAAGTGTTGATGACAGCATGCCAATCCTGGTCGGGCATCATGAACATGACATTGTCTTGCCTAATGCCGGCATTATTCACCAAGAAAGCAATGTAATCATAGGGATGTTCTTCTTGCCATCCATCGAGTGACGCTTCCACTTCGGCAGCATTTCCCACATCAAACCGCATGAGTTCCGCACATCCACCGAGGCTTTCTATTTCGGATTTCACTTGAATTGCCGCAGCCTCATTGGAACGGTAATTGATGATTACGGGAATCCCCATCTTTGCTATTTCCACGCAAATGGCTTTTCCCAACCCCCTGGAACCTCCAGTAACAAGAGCGAATTTCATAATCCGATGATTGTTAAGTATTTGTAGAACTTGTTTCAATTTTTTCGATGAAAGCTGTTGGGATGTATGCCGTGGCCACCAGTCCGATATTAGAGAGGCTCAAGATCACTCTCTGCTGTCCGGCAACCCTTGCCACCCTTCCTTCCACACCTCGAAACAATCCGTCTGTCACCTTCACCACATCTCCACTCTTGTAATGACATTGAGACTCGTTAACAAACATCAAGTGCTCATTATGGTGGTATGTGGCAAGAATAAACCTCATCATTTCAGCATCAGAAATCGTGAGAGGAGGATTCTTCCTACTTTCATCAAACTCAAAATGGTTGTAATAGTAGCTGAGGAATGAAAGAGCAGGTGTGTTGTTGACATACTCATTGGCTTTCTCCTCGGATGTATAAGCAAAAACGAGGTTGGGAATGAGAGGTACCAACACTTTTTTCCTTTTTCCATGATATAGTTTTTGCACATAGCGCCTGGCGACGTAAGCATAAGTGCCATCATTGATCATCACTTCGGAAGCCCTATCCACTCTTCCATAAGAAGCCCTGAAAACAAACCATTTCTTACCTTCTTCTTGGGCATACCCTACCGACACCCCAGTTTTTGAGCTTTTCGCTTCGGGGAGGACATCAGGGGTAAGCCTGGTGCTTGGAGGCATTTCGTCGCCTCCACGAATGTCCACATTAGACAATGTGTTCATATCGGACAAGTTCATGCATTTGAATGATTCAATGCAAGTACGAAAGGCGTATTGGCTGTTGTCCATTCCACGTGCCAGAACCATTGAATTGCACATCGCTGTTGAACAGACAAGATTAGTGTCCACGCCGATATGTAAGCTACATCGCTCCAAAAATCGCCAAGGCGACATTGGATAACGAGTAGGGATTAGCATACCTCACGGACAACTACCATAGCTCAGTTCAAGACAGCAATCGTTGGATTTTCAAGATTTGGCACGTCTTAAACAAAACGCTTGTCAACGCCTTTCTTATGTCCTTTTCTGCTACCGCTCCATACTTAACAAGAGGATGTCTTAACCGACAAAACACTAATTTTATATGAACTGCCTTGTCTCAAATCAATGCTTACAGCAGAAATTTTCAACAAAATATGCAGAAAACGGTGCAAAATTACAACAAAAAAACGGATATGGCAAAATTATAGTTGTTTTTTAATCATTTTGGAGATGGTTGCCAAAATTTAACAATGGGAAACGCCATTTTTACTGTTTTTGACAATAGCATGTATCTTCCATCCATCAATTATTCCATTGAGAAAGTGGTGAAAAATCGTTCCCTACTGCCCAAAAAACTTCTTGTATTACCATAAATCCAACAATAAATGGTAATTTTGCAGCCGGATAAGGACAATGCCCATCAATGCAAACCATTTCGAGGAAACCATATATGCTGTCGGTCTTCGCCATTACAACAACAATGGCATTGATTGCAGGCTCAACAGTGAAACACGAACTTGACAAGATAAAGATATGAAGAAGCTCTTAATGATGGTTGTAGCCGCCATAATGGCTACCGTGACCTTTACTTCGTGCGACAACGATGACGATGACAACGCATCGACTCCTGAAAAGTCGGTAGTACTGAACTGCATGAAGCCAGACTATCTGAAAGTTGGCGACAAGGTGGCACTCATATCTCCATCGTATTTTACTCCGATGGAGAACGTGGAGAAAACAGCCGTCGTGTTACGCTCATGGGGCCTTGCCCCTGTCGTAGGTCCCAACGTGGGCAAGGTGGTCGATGGACGTTACGCAGGAACTATTGAGGAGCGTGTGAGCGATATCCGTTGGGCGCTCAACGACCCAAGCATCAAAGCCATCATCTGCAATCGTGGCGGTTATGGCACCATCCAACTAATAGACCAGCTCACATTAGCCGAATTGAAAGCTTCCAAGAAATGGATTGTGGGATTCAGCGACATCTCGACACTTCACGGGCTGTGGAGCAGTGCAGGGGTGATGAGTATCCATGGCACCATGAGTTCGTTCCTGGCAAAGGGCGGCACCGACGAGACCAGTACACTGATGCGCGACTTGCTGATGGGAAAGGTTCCTCGTTATGAGGTACCTGCACATGCACAGAACATCGTTGGTAGTGCCAGCGGCGTGCTCGTAGGCGGCAACCTCTGCACCTTTGTTCCCAATCTCGGCACGCAGGCCGATGCCACCAAAGGCAAAAACCTTATTCTCTTCGTGGAAGAAGTGGAGGAGTCGATGCACAACATCGACCGACAGATGCGCATTCTCCAAATGAATGGTGTATTAGACCGTTGCAAGGGTGTCATCTTAGGTGAATTCACCGACTGCGGCACTGAATTCCAGGACGCTAATGGTCAGACCATGAGCGTGGAAGCCATGCTCCACAACCTGCTCTCCAAGTATCACATCCCCGTGCTCTGCGGTTTCCCCGCCGGCCATGGCGACATCAACCTTCCGCTGGTAATGGGTGCTCCTGTGACCATCGACGTGCGCACAAATGGGGCGACCCTCCAGTTTGACATCGCCGGAGAGCAGAGCGACGTCAATACCGCAGCCATCAACGCCATGCCGACACCTGCAGCCACTCGCATAAGGATGGCTGGGAAGAGAGAATAGAGGCTTATCCTGCAAAGATTCCTATTCGTCCTGCTTTCCGTTGACCCGTTTGACCACCCTGCATGGGTTGCCCACGGCCACGCAGTCGGAAGGGATGTCGCGTACGACCACGGAGCCAGCCCCTATGACTGTCCTATCGCCTATGGTGACACCCGGACAGATGGTCACGTCGCCACCTATCCAGCATCGTTCCCCTATTCTCACCGGCCGGCACATCTCCCACTCGTCGCGTTCATCGGCATTCAGCGGGTGTTCCGCCGTATAGATATGCACCCCGGGGGCAATCAATGTCCTTCGCCCGATGTGCACGCCACCTCCGTCGAGGATGATGCACCCGAAGTTGATGAACACCCCTTCACCGGCGATTA
This sequence comes from uncultured Prevotellaceae bacterium, assembly GCA_902786665.1. Lineage (GTDB taxonomy): Bacteria > Bacteroidota > Bacteroidia > Bacteroidales > Bacteroidaceae > Prevotella. The sequence continues at coordinate 45,591 of CADADN010000005.1, forward strand.
TCAGGTTGCCGTAGTCGCAATGGAAAGGCGGTTCGACGAAAACATCGGGGGCGGAATTAGGCAGCAACTCACGGGTGATGCTCGCCATGGTAGGTTCATGGTATTCAGTGATGTTGAGTCTTCTCAGCAGTTTCTTCACTTCTCCCCTCCATGCCCGCATCTCCGGCGTGTGAGCATCATAGGGTTCACCATTCTGCATCCTCCTCAGCTCATCCTGCAGGGACGCACTCTTTTCCAATTCTTCTCTTCGTGTCATGGCTTTTCAAAATCTGATTTGTCCGTCATAGTTGAAAATGGGCTGGTCGGTGGGCACTTCCTGGTCGTAGAAATGCACTGCATTGTCGTTGAGTTTGGGATGCTGAAGTTGAAGCAGACGGATGATTTCGGCACCAGCCCAGATGACAGGGCCATAGCCGTGAGCCGCCATCACATGGACAGGCCTATAGGCATAGAAAGCAGCATCAAACGCCATTCCCGTTCCCACACAGACACCTTCCACCTGGCCACGTTCGTTGACACTCGAAGCCACGGCATGCCAAGCCAGCAACGCCACGGGTCCGAAGGCTTTGGCGTTGATCCATCCACGGTTGACGGCATGTGCCAGGCAGTAGGCATAGATGGCGGTGGCGGATGTCTCGAGGTAGGTGTCGTTCCTATCGAGCAACTGGTGCCAGAAGCCATCGTGGTGCTGCAATGCGGCAAGCCCTTCTGCGTGTGCCCTCAGCAGTTCGAGCATTTGCTGGCGTCCCGGATGGTTCTCAGGAATTACATCGAGCACCTCGCACAGGGTCAGGATGGCCCAGCCATTGGCACGTCCCCAATGAAATGAGGTGTGCGGCGACATCTCCTCCACCCATCCATGGCGGAAGAGTTTCTTCTCCGGCACCCACATGCGTTCTGCAAATTGCCTGACTTGCCTCACTGCTTCATCATAGTATTTGGATTCGCCTGTGAGCCGTCCCATGTATGCTATGGCGGGAATGCCCATGAACATGTCGTCGAGCCACACCGTGTTTTTCTGCGGGCGCAGTCGTGCGAAAGTGCCGTCTGAAAGCCGATATTCCTTGTTCATGATATAATCGATGTAATTGTCGATGAGCGGCCGCAGCGGCAACTGCGAGTCGGCCGTCATTGCCTTGATCATCGAGCAGCACACGGCGCCGGCATCATCCAACGCATGGGGGTCGACCACTCGTCGCACATTGTTGTCGATGGCCTTGCCGTCATCATGCAACCGTTTGAATGCCGGTGCGATATCAGCCAGGAACCGCAGGCGTTGGAAGGCATAGTCGCGATAGGCGACATCTCCCGTCGCTTGATATGCAGCGAGCACGGCCGAGTAGGTTACCCCCCACTCATAACTGGTCAGCCTGAACCCACCCTGTTTCAACTGGGTCTGTACGTTGATGTCCTTGGTCTTGGTGATTTCGCGCCCGGAATCCTTGTCAACAAGCACAGCGGGTGTCTCGCCGGCAATGTATTGCAACACACGGTCCATGGTCTTTTTCACCTCTTCCTTGGTGGGTATGCCATAGCCAATCTTGTAAGCAGGCTTCATCAGGTGAAGCGGCGTGTTGTTGTCGTTCACCGTTTGTGCCACCATGTTGCCAGGTGACAGACAGATTGCGAATGCCAAAAACATTGGCATCAGCAGTTTCTTCCCTATTGTCGTCTTCATAGTCATTTGTTGGTTTTGGGGTATCGGTCCAAGAGATGTTGAGGCAGTTTGACAATGCAGATGTTCATCGACCGACCGTCGTCGCTGAGCATCGCCGACTGTATTTCTATTTCGGTGCCGTCGGGCTTGAATGTCGGGTGCACATGGTCGCGAGCGGTGGTTTTGTGGCCTGCGGTGAGCAAGATGCGCTCCCCGGTGTGCCGGTCAATCAGCCATAGTTCGCGTTTGAAGTCGTCGCCAGCCAACCAATGGCCATCCTGCGAGCCTGCGACGTGCCAGAAATTGTCACCCTTCACCTGTCCCTCCATGGTCAGTTCGCGTGTGCGCATGTTGACCACTGCAATGCCTGTCGGGTATTCCTTTGTTCCTGAGGGTCCCCATTCGTCGGAAAAGGCGAACGACTCAAGTCCTTCGGCCTCCCCACCTTTGAGGTTGATTGGACGATGCCCTATCAGTGCTATCACCAATTCGTCCTCGCTGATGACCGCCTCGTGGGTCACCCAGTCGTGCTCTGTCTCGCGATAGACAGGACGCAGGTTCGTTCCATCTGCATTGACCATCCACGTGCGTTGGGGTGCCTTTCCGCCCGTTTCCCAACAGAAGACGACCTCTCCTGGATGCCAGGGGTTGCCTTGTATGTGCCCCACCTTGAAGTGTACGCTCACCACTGGTTCTGATTTCCCTGTCTTCAGGTCCATCTTTCCGATTCCTCCGGGCCCCGCTCCCATATGGCGTGGACCGAAATTGCCGGCGATGGGTTCGGCGATGGGGAATTGTCGGGCATACTCCTTGTCGAGTCTGAAATAGACGAACTCCTCGCTTCCGTCGAGTGCCATGTCTCCCTCAGAGCACATCTCAGCCGGGACGATGCCACAGATACGCTCATAGTTTTTCTTGTCTTTCGACCGTCCCGACTCGGAATCGGCGAAGAGGCGTTCCAGGTCCACTTCCACCACCTCCATTCCTGTGCGCTTGCCATGATTGTCCTTGTGCTCGCGCATATGGTAGAGGTGCATCGACTTGCGTGCCACGCAGAGCATTCCGGTAAACCCACCCTCGGTGATTTGCACGATATCGCCTGTGTCCTCGTTCACAGCCATGGCCTCGCCATTGACTCGGTCGGAGCGGAAGACAACCCACTTGCCGTCGGCCGTCCATTGGTTGTGGGTCTGGTAGATTTTCGAGTCACCGGTTCCGCTCTTGCTGGTGAGGAAGACCAGTTCGACTCCCGTCAAGGGGTCTTTGACGACCTTGCGCTCAGACGGGAATCTGGCCCCCATCTGTGCCATCAGGCAAATGGGAACAACCAAGAGGAAGAGAAAACATTTCAGTTTTTTCATTTTGTCGAGTGATTTGTATTAGTAGATAGTTGATAGTCAGAGGTCCATGTTCAGTTTCTTGCGGCAGGCATCAGCCAATTCCGGATTAGTGATTTCCAGATAGCGGAGTGCATAATGCCGCCCCAACCGCCTGTAGCCATCGCCAGAGAAATGAAGATAGTCCTCGCAGGGCAGACACCCCTCTGAAGAAACAACATAGGTATTGGGGTAATGGTTGGCGATATCGTTGATGGTCATATTGGCCTCACCGCAGATGCCTCCGTATTCCCCACGCACGACTTCACCCACCAGCAGAGGGACTGCCGTGGGTTCGAACCGGAGTTCCTGTTGAAGGTCACAGTAGATTTTCCTCACCGTCTTGCACCATTCAAAACCATAGGCATCAGTCTCGCCTTGGTGCAGCAGGATACCCTTGATGACCCCATCCTTGGCTGCTGTCTTGGCCATGCTCAGCAGACGCTGGTATGGGTCGCGGCCATACTGGTTCAAGATGTCGTTCATCCAGTCCTGTTCCTCCATGGCAATGATGGGAGCATTCCTATCCTTGTCGAAGAAGGTGATGGGACACCCCTCCACTGCCACCGACACGATACCGATGCGAACATTTTCTGGCACCACTTCGAGCAGGGTGCGTCCGAAATAGTCGGCGGGACCCAGGTGGGCATCATAACGGCACAACGGGGGAACGGCCTTGCGCCATGTGCCCAACACACGGCCATCGCCTCCATCCGTCGTCGCCATACTGAGGAAGCGGTCGCTCACCTTCAAGTCTTGTTTCTCAATGGGAGCCTGTCCAGCCATGTTGGACTGTCCGAAGCAAAGGAAAACCCAAAAATTTGGGTCTTGGGAATGTGATTGTAGTGTTGCCATAGCCATTTTTATCATATGACGACATCAACTGTTTCATTGATGTTGATTGCTGTGATTTTATCCTATTGGCTACAAAAATACGAATTCTTTACTTCACATGCAAATAATCGACATTATTTTCAACTCACGTTCCCCATATATTTTAGCTGTAGGAAGTTGTAGGAAATCTCACTCTGAGGTAACAACAAATTCGAGCTTGGCGTGAACGGACATATTTATGGCAACTCATATGGAAGCCTTGGTGGGTGACGCGCCTATAGACCAACACACTCCGCACGATGGAGGGATAATAAAAATATCCTCTGCAGCATGGATTCTCAGATTTTTTTCATACCTTTGCTTGCGAAAATCGTGTGAAGCAATTTCCACTTGATTTTTCAAACACGTTTGATGGCACTCACTTGATCACAGTATTGTACCTTTATCGAATAAGTAACAGATTATGGCAACAAAGAGGAAATACCCCGTAGGCATCCAGAGTTTCGAGAGCATCCGCCAGGACGGATACGTGTACGTGGACAAGACCCCGCTTATCTACAAGATGATTACCGAGGGCAAGCCCTATTTTCTCAGCAGGCCTCGCCGCTTCGGCAAGTCGCTGCTTGTCTCGACGTTAGCCGCCATTTTCGAAGGTCGCCGTGAACTGTTTGAGGCTTTCACCACCGAGGACGGCATCGAACAGCCGCAACTCTATATCGCCACCACCAACTGGCGATGGGAGAAGTATCCTGTGTTGCGCTTTGACTTCAGTGCCAACAACCTTACGTCGATAGAGAAGTTGGACGAGTATATTGACAAAACGTTGGCGGACTATGAGAAGCAGTACGGCCTAACTGCCGGCAACGCCAGCACCAGTCCTCGTATGGTGGATATCATCAAAACAGCCCATAGCCAGACGGGGCGCAAGGTTGTTGTGCTCTGCGACGAATATGACAACATGATGTTGCACAGCATCGGCAATCCGGAGCAACAGGCTGTCGTGCGCGATAGGTTCCAAGATTTGTTCGCCCCCTTGAAGAGCCTTGACGACCACCTGCAATTCGTCTTCATCACCGGCATCTCGAAGTTCTCGCAGATGGGAATCTTCTCGAAACTCAACAATCTTGAGAACATCTCGATGCAACCAGTCTACGAGAGCATCTGCGGCATCAGCGAGGAGGAACTGACCACCGTGTTGTGCCCCGACATCGAACTGATGGCCGCCAGCCGTGGCAAGACCTACGACGAGACGCTAACCGCTCTGAAGCGCATGTACGACGGCTACCACTTCGGAAGAGGAATGACCGATATGTACAACCCCTTCAGTATGGTGAATGCACTGAAATCTGGAGAAATAGATAAATACTGGTTCGACAGCGCCACACCAAGCGCCCTCATCGCCATGCTCCGCGAAATGCCGCCTATGGAAATCAGCGACTTGGAAGGAGCCTTGTGCGAATCGGGTGATTTCAACAAGGCTTTCGACAGCTACCAAGCTCCATTGCCCGTACTCTACCAGAGCGGCTACCTGACCATCAAATCCTACGAGGAGGACATCGATATGTACACCCTTGGTTTCCCCAACGAGGAAGTCAGGAAAGGCTTTGCCGGCAGTCTTTACAACTACGTCACCAATACGACGGGTGATGGCCGCGAGCGCTCTGCGCTGATGAAAGCCTACAAGATGTTCCAGCGCAACGACGACCTTCAAGCCTTCATCGACGCCATCAAGACGTTCTTTTCCGGCGTTCCCTATCATTGGGAAAAAGATAACAAGAACGAGCACTACTACCACGCGCTGCTCTACACGCTGCTCATGGCATTCGGTGCCGATGTCCGTGCCGAGGAACCGGGTGCCAAGGGGCGCTCAGACATCACACTGCTCATGCCAAAGGGCATCTATGTCATGGAGCTGAAATATGACGACACCGTGGAAGCCGCCCTCGACCAAATCAACCGCAAGGGCTATGCCGAGAAATACGCCCTCGACGGCCGACCCGTCACCAAGGTAGGCATCGCATTCTCCAGCGAGGAGCGCAACATCACCGACTGGAAGATGTCCAAGGAGTAGAAGAAAGAAGAAACCATACCCAATCACCATATGCCAATGAAAGGATTACGCAGTCTTACCATAGTGCCCTTCTTGATGTTGCTGGCTTCCATCACTTTGGGAGTAAGCCACTATAATGATGCGAAAGAAGCGATGCGCCAAGACCTGACTCACGCCCTTCGCCAATATGTGATGCACTCGTCCCAGTCACAGTTGTTGGCTGGCTCTCCCACTTGGCTGCGCCAAGGCGGAGTCTTCACCCCCGACGATGCGGAAAGCCATTTCAAGCCCCACCTCACCATTTCCTCACTGAAAGACACGTCGCATGTCTCGATGTGCGTTCTTCACCAGAATGGAGAGGAATCATTCAGCGAGCAGGCGTCACTATGCAGCGACACCCTGTTGTGGAGCATTTCTCCCACAACCAGCAATAGTGATGTCATCGCCTTCAAAGCCTATGCCAACCCCACTGTATGCTCCGTGTTGGGGCATTCCGACCAAAGGCTTCCTCTCACCGGCATCATCTTCTGTTCGTTGGTGCTGTCGGTCATGGCATGGAGAATCAAGATGAGAACAGGTGATGCCATGACACCCGCCACTGAAACTGTCGCTCCACAAGTGGAGATGCACCTCACCCCGATGCAGGAGCAGTTGATGGAAATGTTCTATTCCGCTCCCAACCATATCCTTAGCAAGGAAGCCATCTGTGCTGCACTATGGCCCAAGAAAGACAATCCCGACACCACCCTCTACACGTTTATTTGTCGACTGAAATCCACGCTGAAGGCACAATCAAACATGGACATCATCAACAAGAGAGGAAAGGAATACCAACTTCGGAAGAACTCTGAAACCATTTGATTTTCAGCATTGTAATACAATTGTAAGACAAATGTAAGGTTCTTTTTTCGTGTTGTTCCCACCATTGTTGCTACTTTTGCCGCAAACAATGCAACGATATGATACGAAAAAAGACTTTTACATGCATCGACACGATTTCAGGGTGGGTAGCATTTGCCATCGCAGCACTCACCTATTGTCTCACTTGTGAACCCACAGCCAGTTTGTGGGACTGTCCTGAATTCATAGCCAGTGGATATAAGTTGGAAATCGGGCACCCCCCTGGAGCACCCTTTTTCATGCTTGTGGCCAATTTGTTTTCACAGTTGGCAGGCAGTCCTTCGGACGTGGCCCGTTGGGTCAACACCATGTCGGCACTGCTCAGCGCCGGCTGCATCTTGTTCCTGTTTTGGACCATCACCCATTTCGCCCGCCGGCTCATGGGCACAGGTGATGCACTCACACTCTCGCAAGTTGTCATCATCGAGGGAGGCGGCATGGCCGGTGCCTTGGCCTACACCTTCAGCGACACCTTCTGGTTCTCTGCAGTGGAGAGCGAGGTCTATGCCTTCTCCAGCTTCCTCACTGCATTGGTTTTCTGGCTCATATTACGGTGGGAGGAAGAAGCCGACAACCCACAAAGCGACCGTTGGGTCATCCTCATCGCCTACATCATAGGCCTGTCGATTGGTGTCCATCTGCTCAATCTGTTGTGCATCCCCGCCATGGCACTCATTGTATATTACCGTAAGACGGAGAAAGCAAGTTGGCGGGGTGTGGCAACAGCCCTCGGAGCCGGCATATTGGTGCTTCTTGGCATCTTGTATGGCGTCATCCCTGGTGTCATCCGCCTTGGAGGTTGGGCTGAACTTCTTTTCACGAATGTCTTTCATTTGCCTTTCCACACCGGACTGGCGTGTTCATTCGTCCTCCTACTCACAACCATCCTCTTCTTGGCATGCAGGACACGCAAGAGAATGGCCAAAACAAGTCTATTGAGTTTGCTTATGATGCTCATAGGTTTCAGTTGCTATGCGGTCATCCTCATCCGTTCGGCAGCCCATCCTCCGATGGACGAGAACTCGCCCGACAACATCTTCGCCTTGGGCAGATACCTGAGCCGTGAACAATATGGCGACTCTCCCCTGCTTTACGGCCAAGCCTACTGCAGCCGACTTGAGTACGAACCTCAAGGGGAATACCTTGTGGTCAAACAGGAAGAAGGTGCGCCCATCTATCATCCCACCACCGACGGCCCCCGGCATACATACACCGTCATCGGGCATAAGACGAAATACTTGTATCAAGACAAGATGTGGTTTCCACGCATGACATCATCTCAACATGCCCAGGCCTACGAGGCATGGATGGACGGCGTGAAGAAGAAAGACAACCTGCCCACAATGAGGGAAAACCTGCGCTTCTTCCTCTCCTATCAAGTCAACTTCATGTATTGGCGTTATTTCCTCTGGAATTTCGTGGGTCGTGAGAACAACATCCAAAGCCAGGGAGAAGTGGAGCACGGCCAATGGATGACGGGCATCAAATTCATCGACGACCTGTTGCTCAACTGCGATACCTCGAAGCTACCCTCCGATCTCCGCACCAACAAAGGTAGGAACGTGTATTACGGATTGCCACTCCTGTTGGGCATACTCGGAATGTGCTGGCAATACCGGCAGAAGAGCCGTGGCAGGCAGCAGTGCCTTGTCACAGCCATGCTCTTCATCATGACCGGACTGGCCATCGTGGTTTACCTCAACCAACCACCCCAACCCCCAAGGGAGCGCGACTATGTCTATGCCGGTTCGTTCTATGCCTTCTCCATCTGGATAGGCATGGGCACCTGTGCCATAGGCGCATTCCTGCAACGTTTCTCCCGCCGAAAGATGGCCGCTGCCATCGTCACGTCGCTGCTGTGCCTTGCCGTGCCATTGCAGATGGTGAGCCAGACGTGGGACGACCACGATCGCTCCTGCCGTTACGCATGCCGTGACTTCGGATTGAATTATCTCGAAAGCATGACTCGTGAAGGCCACCCCATCATCCTCACCAACGGCGACAACGACACATTCCCACTATGGTACAACCATGAGGTGGAAGGTCAACGTACCGACACCCGCGACTGCAACCTATCATATGTGAACACCGACTGGTACATCGACCAAATGAAACGACCGGCCTATGAGTCTCCCGCCTTGCCTTTTTATTGGAACCGAGCCGACTATCAGGAAAACGTCAACGAACTGGTGGAAGTGAGACCCGACTTGAAGGAGGAAGTGTTGTCATACTATCGCGAGCATCCCGAAGAAGCCAAGGAGACATTGGGTGACGAGCCGTTCGAACTGCGCAACATCATCCGCTATTGGGTGCTGGGGCATCAACCTGAGCGCCACTGCATCCCCACGGACAGCGTCACCGTCACCAGCGAAGGGGAACAGATGACCATTTCGCTGAAAGGCATCCGCTATTTGCAGAAAAGCGATTTGTTTGTGCTCGAGATGCTTTCACATGGTGATTGGAGCCGACCCATCTACGCCTCCATCAGTTTGGGACCGAAGGAGATTCCTTACCTCAACGACCATTATGTGCTTGAGGGAATGGCCTATCGCATAGTGCCCGGCAACAAAGGGCCACGGATCGATGTGGAACGGACGTACGAAAATGTGATGCATCGGTTCCGATATGGCGGTCTTTCCCGTAAAGGCATCTATGTGGACGAGGACGTCATGCATATGGCCCGCACCCACCAATACGTGATGAGCATACTCATTGACAGCCTGTTGACAAAAGGCGACAAGCAGAGGGCACTCGCCGTTGCTGAAAAATGGGAGAAGGAATTGCCATCCAGCAACATACCCCACACCGAATCCGCAGTGTCGCTTGCCAGATGCTATTATGAAAACGGCAAGACCAACAAGGGAGACACCATCATTGCCAACTTGCTTGGAAGGAGCGACGAATGGTTGTCGTGGGTAGCGACCATTGGCACCAACCACCGTCAAGCATCATCCTACACGGTGCTCACTTGGTTGGAAACAATGCAGCGAGCCTTGTCAACAGCCTACCAATACGAGAGAACGACACTTGTAGAACAATTTCATCAAAAATACGAAAACCATGTCAGCAAATATCAAAAAAACTAAGCCCGCACCGGTCTTTCAGCGCACCAACATCGTCATCATCCTCGTGGCATGTGTCATCATCTGCATCGGTTTTGCACTCATGGCCGGCGGCAGCACCACCAAATCGACATTCTCCGCAGATATTTTCTCACACCGGAGAATCGTAGTCGCCCCGTTGATTTGCCTCATAGGCTACATCATGGTGATTGTGGGGATTTTGTTCCGGAAGTAAAATAAGTGCATGGGGCATCACATTTGGTTCAAGAGCCAAGCGAAGCCCTTGGCAGTCCTTTCACCGGTGTGCTGGAAATGGTTGCCTTTGTTCCATTCCAAGATGGTGTTGACGCCTTGGCCGACCAAAAGTTCATATTGCTTTCTGATGCAGTCGCCAACTTGTGCCATCACGGGGTTCCTGGCCTTTTCCTCCTTGTCGCCAAGACTGAGATATACGGAAGACGACATTGGTTTGTGGTTTTGCGCATATCTTATCCAGTCAGGATACCAGACGGATGGGGATACGGCAGCTACGCCATGGAACATCTGCGATTGGTAGCAGGCCCAAAGTGCAAAGAACCCTGCCAAGGAATAGCCTCCTATCAGGCTTTTCATTGTTTCTTCATCGTATATCTGCCTCTTTCGCAATTCCGGCAGCAGGACATCCGTGATAAAAGACAAGGTATTCTCCGCACCATCGCCGAAGGGAATATTTCCAAATACCGCAGGAGCAGGCCAGGGAGTCAGTTCACCAAACCAGTCTTTCACTTCAAAGGTAACCAAGGCAAAGGGTTTTGTCGCCTGTGACTCGATGATGGCCACCTCATTATCCAAGACCTCCATATCATTGTAGTCGACGGGTTGCACAAGAAGTAGTTCTGGTTGGTCGGCCATATATGCCATGCATTTTCGACCTCCAATTTGTATCGTCTGTGTGGTCATAGGGAGTATTGTTAGGAGTTAAAGAGGAGTTAAAAAGGAGTTAAAGGGGAGTTAAAGGGACGTATGTTCACTATTTTCGGGAATTTTTTATTTTCGGGAGTTAAAGGGGAGTTTTTTTTCGGGAGTTAAAGGGGAGTTAAAGAGGAGTTAAAGGGACGTATGTTCACTTTTTTCGGGAGTTTTTTATTTTCGGGAGTTAAAGAGGAGTTAAAAAGGAGTTAAAGAGGAGTTAAAGGGACGTATGTTCACTATTTTCGGGAGTTAAAGGGGAGTTTTTTTCGGGAGTAGGGTGACCAATTTGTTGTATCGATAATCAAAGACCCCACCCCAGCCCCTCCCCTGAGGGGAGGGGATATGCGCACCGATTGTTGGACGAGACCTCTTGGCAAAGAAAGCGAAACGTAATCTTTATGAAAAAACAGATTGCAAAATGGGCACCCTATTTCGGGAGCTAAAAGGGAGTTAAGTGATGACAAAAAAGTTGGGACGTTTTTTCATATATGATTTCTGAACGAGTCAAACGCGTAGCAAATTTCATATGATTAGCCACTAATTTCTGCACACTAACAATTATGTATATTTTTGGACAATTCATAGTAATTCGTGTAAAAAAAAAAAAAAAACATATCTGTTGTTCGCTGTCACCCAAAGGGTATTTGACAAAGTAGAGCCATTGGTTTCATATCTCCAATCTCATCCGTCGATGCGGGATGCCATCCAACATAAATTCCGCAGACGACACCTGGAAGCCAAATTTTTCGTAAAACCCAAGGGCATAACACTGGGCTTCAATCTCAATGCATTCGGCACCTTGATCTGTTGCAACCTTGATGGCCTCCCTCATCACCTCCATGCCAAATCGTTTGTTCCTTTCTGCGGACAGCACGCGGCCAATATGCCACAAGCCTGCCTCATCTTTGAAAACCCTGGCATAAGCGACAATGCCATTGTCACGACGGAGAATGATATGAGTGGATTGATAGTCTATGTCGTCCAAATCCTGATAGGCACATGCCTGTTCTACAACAAAAACAGCGGCACGCACCTTGAGAATCTCATAGAGTTCATAGATACTAAGTTCCTCAAAAGAATGGATGGAAAAGTTTAATCCGAGATGGCTGTCCGTCGGGAGTGACAAGTCCATATCCATCACTTCATTCTGATATTGGTTGATTTTTTGTTCCAGTTCTTCCATATTGATGAATTGAGAACCACGATATACCTCCTTTCCATCCATCAGCAACAAAACCGTCGGACCTGAATAGACCAGGAAGCGCCCAGCAATCAGAGGTTCTTCGCGGATGTCCGTAAAGAACGAGCACAGGGATGGGGATTTTTCTGCCAACTGCCCTACCCTTTCGAACATGACATTGCATACCCCGCAGTCGGGAGCCTTGATGAAGAACAGGCACAGGTGGTTGTCTGCCAATGTCTGTTCAATGTCAGTGATATTCGTCAAATGCAGGAATCTCTTTTTCATACAATCGTTGCCAATAAGAGAGTGTGAGTGACTTGCTCGATGCCAAAGATACGAAAAATTTTTATAAAATCATTGCAAAAACGAAATTTAGAAGTATTTTTGTCAAGTAATTTAGAAGAGAGGGCCATTTGTAAAAAGAAAAAGTACCTTGGCAAGCATTTTATGTGGCTGGACCCACCAAGGCCTAGCATGCCGTCCTTCATCGTCGTCGATTATGACGATGGGGTATGAATCAAAGTCAAAGAATATTATGATAACGATAAGAAGATACAACCATTGCGATGGAGAAGCAGCGATGGAGATTTGGAATTCCGTCGTCCGGGAGGGCATCGCCTTTCCACAATTGGAGGAACTGACAGAAGACATGGCAGACGATTTCTTCTGCAGCCAGTCCTACACGGGCATTGCCGTTGAAGAAGAAACGAGCGAGGTAGTCGGTCTTTACATCCTCCATCCCAACAATGTGGGTCGATGCGGGCATATCTGCAACACGAGTTATGCCGTGAAAGAGGGAAAACGCGGGTTGCACATCGGTGAGCAGTTGGTGAAAGACTCGCTGAGGGTTGGAGCAGAAATGGGGTTCCGCATCCTCCAGTTCAATGCTGTCGTGGCTTCAAACATACACGCCCTGCATCTTTACAAACGCCTGGGGTTCCATCAACTTGGCACCATCCCCCGGGGCTTCCTGATGAAAGATGGCCACTATGAGGACATCGTCTTGCATTACATTGAACTGAAAAAATAGAAAACAACAAACAACGGAGGACTATTTATGAAAAGAACATCACCAATGAAAGTGAAATTGTTGCTAATGCTGCTTGTCTGCGGAGCATGCTTCTCCTGCAATGCCCCCCAGCATGACACACAGGATGTTGATTCAACCAAAGTGAACAAGAATATGACAAACGAACAATTACGGGAAAAATTGGTGAAGGTCTTGGACGATATGAAAGCCAAGGCCATGGAGATGGGTATTCAAGGGGTGGCAACCGCCTCGGTTCTTAACAAAGGCGAAACCGATGATTGGATAGGCGAAATGAAGGTCGTGGGAACACCATGCAACGAGAAAGAAGGTTGGAATCTTGTCGCCATCGCATAGTCGAAATGCGGTGAAGTCATCGCCACCAAGGCCGACAGCGGCAAACCTGACCATCAGAAGATGATGGGTGAACTCGGTTTCGTAGGTGGCGCCTACGACGAATACGAAGGTTGCAAGATGGCTTTTGCTTTCAGTGGGGCTGATTCTGAAGAGGATTTGGTCGTGGCCAAGTACGGCATCGAGAGGATGAAAGGCTACATCTCCAACAAACAAGAGCCTGCTCCTGCAACGGCATACAAGCCACTTCCCACTCCACTGAAGAAAGAGCAGTTCATACAGGTTACCATCATCGTGGACGACATACAACGTGCCGCAAAGGCATGGGCTGCCCTGCTTGGCGTCCCAGAGCCAGAAATATGGACGAACCACCTGAAGGGCAACGTGGAGAATCCATACACCTACCGGGGCAAGGATATACCATGCGACTTGCAGATGTGTGTCTTTGAAATGGGCAGTTGGGTGCTGGAACTTCATCAGATCGATGATACGCCCAGCACCTTTCGTGAGTTCCAGAACAAGCATGGCAACGGCGTCCACCACTTGGGTTTCGAGGTGGGTGACGACCGCGACGTGGTGATAGCCGAGCTGAAGGCCATGGGCTTTGACACTGAGCGCACCATCGGCGTTTACCCCGGCAGCAGTTGGACCATCGTGGACACCGAGGACGTGCTTGGTGTGAATTTGAACATCAAGCCAAAGAGGTAGCCAATAGCCCTGTCGCAAGTGGTCATCACCTTTTTCATCAACCAAAACAGCAACGAAGCTACTAACTCAATACAAGACATCACGTGCTCGGATGACCGTCGGATGCATCGACCTACAACGTGCAACAAGTCGGGCCAATGCGTACTAAAAAACCACATCCTCTGCTATTGAGAATGTGGAGAGATGTGTAAGTGTTTCCCCATCAAAGGGTGAAACTCTAATACGGCATTTGTAGGTGTCGCAAGGTTAAAGGGTAATGCTTATCGAACATCAATGTTGTCGTGACGGGTCATCCATACACAGAAGAAGAAACCGGCCAGACTCATTGCCGCGATAGAGATTATTGCTATTGTATTCATTGCTATCGATTTTTAAAGTTTATATTGTTTGTTTTGACGATGCAAAGGTACAACCATTCGGGATGTCTTGCAACGAATGATTATGAATTGTACTGCATCCTTCACCACAGGAAAAACGAAACGCAGCTATCGAAAATATCGATAGCCATATACGAAAACAAGCAAAAAGATTGATAGACCTTTGGTGTTTTCAAGTAAAATCAGTTACTTTGCGCCTGATATGGAACTAAGACAACTGAAATATTTCGTCAAGCTCGCAGAGACGCTCAATTTCTCAACGGCTTCAAAAGAGCTGTTCATCAGCCAGAGCACCCTTTCTCATCAGATTTTGCAATTGGAGAACGAATTCCAACAACCCTTGTTCCAAAGGAACAGTCACGAGGTGATATTGACCGAGGCGGGACAGGAATTGCTGCCTCTCGCCAAGGGGACACTCCACTCTGCCGACAATTGCCTGCAAAGGCTTGAAGAACTGAAAGACCTTGAGGGAGGCGAGCTGAACATCGGCGTCACCTTCTCCTTCGCCAGCATCATGGCGGAAACCGTCACCGCCTTTCTGAGGAAGCACCCTCACGTCAAGATGAATGTCACACAATCGACAATGGCCGACTTGATTGGTCGTTTGGAGAACCACGAACTGGACTTCGTGCTGGCCTTCAAACCCACCACCCCTAACCCCAGAATCGAAAGCCAGGAATTGTTCCACCACCGTCTCGCAGCCATCGTGAATGACCGTCACGCACTAGCCAACCGCTCTGCCATCACATTCGAGGAACTGCAGAACTACGACCTTGCCCTGACAAAAAAGGACACACAAGCCCGCAACGCCTTTGAACGTGCCATATCTCAAACAGACTACAGTTTCCGAATCAAGGTGGAGATGAATACCGTTTATCTGCTGTTCAGGCTGATACGAGAGTCCAACTATGTCACGGTGCTCAGTGAGAGTACAGTGGTGGCAGAACAAGGTCTGAAAGCCATCCCCATCACCGACACCGACACACCGGAAAAACAAATGCATGGCTGCATCCATCATTTGAAGAACGCCTATGTAAAAAGAGCCGCCCGCGAATTCTTCCGAATGCTCAGTGAGAGTGACTCCGTGCTTTTCAATAAAATGCAATGTTATGAATAATCACATTTGCATGTTTGAACCGGTCTCCCCGAAGTCGTAGAGGTGGTTCTTGTGTCCGCCCGAAAAACGAGCTGTCGCCGCTATTGATACGGGCGTGGACGCCCGCGCTCCTCTAAAAGACCGGCCTTCGGCCACAAAATGAAAAAAAGGAACAAAAATGGCTGGTCATCACGACCAGCCATTTTCATTCTTTATTTTTAACCTCTTCAAGCATGGCAGTGCTTACAATTCGGGAGAGATGACGGAGAGCCACTCCTCGATGCGGGTGTCGGTCTTGTCATCCTCGTTGATGTCGTCGAGAGGCAGACCGATGAACTTGCCGTCGATTACAGCCTCCGAATCATCGAAAACATAGTCGTCGGTGGCCACGCTGCCAATGAAACGGGCGCCGCTGTCCTTGATGCCGTTATAGAGTTCGCCCATGCCACCAACGAAAGTGTCACTGTACGACTCGCAGTCCCCACAGCCAAAGATGGCCACGGTCTTGCCACTGAGGTCGGCATCCTGAAGAGTCTTCAGTCCGTCGTACCAATCGTCCTGCAGCTCCCCAGCCCCCCAGGTGGACGTACCGAGAATCAGGTTTTGATGTGCGTCGATGATGTCTGCCGTAAGGTCTTGCACGTTCAAGGCCTCACAGTCCAGTTTCGAAGCGATCTTCTCAGCGATGGCCTCGCAGGTTCCGGTGGAGGAACCATAGATAATGATTGTTGAGTTCATTGAGTATTCTTTTTTTTGTATGGTTAATTTCTGTTGTCATATCGACCTTTCCTTTGACAATAGCGTTCACACTGGGCGCAGATGTCGTAGCCGAGCATGGCGCCGAGGATGAAGTCCTCTTCCGGTGAGAGCTGGTGCAACGGACGGGTGACAATGAGCCGGATGGCCTCCAGGCACTCTCGACGCCCGAAGTAGAAGTTAAGGTTCTGCTGTCCCACTGGTTGTAGCACATAGGGGATGCCCCTGCTCTCCAGTCGACAGGCTACTTGGTCGCCGTATTTCTTGTTACAAGTGAACAGCACCATCTGGCGCACGCCTTTTCGAAGTTCATAGATGTGATTCATCAGCACTTTCATCTCAATGGGTGTGGTCGTTGCATTCATTGTCGTATTATCTTTTTTCGCATGCCATTCTTTGCAAACCGCGAACAGAGCTTGTTGAAGCCATGCCGAGGCGAACCAGAACAGCAACCTGTTTTCTGTGTGCAAAGGTACGGGGTAAAAATGAATGCCACAATACCTAAAACTTGTGGTTTTTAGGCATGCATTGCACCAACATATTGGTCTGCTGAAGAAAGTCTGACACCACCTTGCCGCAGCACTTTATCAAACCTCCATCATTGACGTTTCAAACAGCACGAATCATTCTTGGCATCTTTTTGAACGCAGCTTCCTTACAGGTCGCATTTTTTGTTATCTTCGCTTGGGCGAAGATAGGCTGCACCTCGGGAATGAAAGCAAAAACTCCGTTTTTTGCTTTGCATTCCACTCGGTTTGCACTACTTTGCTTGAGCGAAGATAGGCTGCACCTCGGGAATGAAAGCAAAAACTCCGTTTTTTGCTTTGCATTCCACTCGGTTTGCACTATCTTTGCTTGGGCGAAGATAGGCTGCACCTCGGAAATGAAAGCAAAAACTCTGTTTTTTGCTTTGCATTCCACTCGGTTTGCACTATCTTTGCACATTATTCATATTGTAGTCTGATGCAGTTGCAGGCACGCTCCTTGTATTCATCAGGCAAAAAGAACGTTTCATTTCAAAACTTGGATATTAAGAACTATGGTTATGAGGAAATTTTTGATGACTGCGATGTTGGTCGCTGCAAGTGTGGGGCTGACGAATGCCCAGACAACCCAAAGGCAAGTGGTGGAAGAAGGCGGCACGGGACCGTTCAAGTCGGAAGTGGTGGGCGATGCCTCCTGCACCGGCTTCACAGTGTATCGCCCGCAGAACCTGAAGGAAGTGGTGGCGAAGCAGGGCGCACTGCCCGTGATTGTTTATGCCAATGGTGCCTGTTTCAACAACAATGTGGAAATGCGTCTTTTGCTGAGCGAAGTAGCGTCCTATGGTTATGTGGCAGCCGCCATAGGTCCGTACGACGAGGCGGATGTGATGGCGCAATGGAGAGGCGTCCTGAGGTCGGCCTATCCGGAAACCAAAGGAGAGGTCATCATGGCCAATGGCGAGAAGATTCTCCCATTGACCGCCGAGGAAATCAAGGCACGCCAGGAGGAACAGGCAAGACAAAGGGAGCAAGCTGCCAAGAAAGCCAAGAAAGCCAAAAAGCAACCCGAAGCCCCGCAATTCAGCACCTATCCCAAGATGCTGCTCGAGGTGCTCGACTGGCTGACCGACCAGAACGCCACCGCTGGTTCGGAATATTACCATTGCCTTGACCTCGACCATGTGGCGGCGATGGGACAATCGTGCGGAGGCGCACAGGTATTGGGTGTAGCCCACGACCCCCGCATCAAGACTTGCGTGATGCTCAATTCCGGCATCGGCGACATGGAAATGATGGGGTCGACAAAGGAGTCGCTCAAAAACCTTCACACACCGATGTTCTATATGATTGGCGGTCCCGGCGACATCGCTTACGCCAATGCACAGAAAGATTATGAGCGCATAGCCGACAACATCCCCGTGGTGATGCTGAATTCGAAGGATGGCCACAGCGGCACCTATTACGAGAAACATGGCGGCAACTATGCCAAGGCTGTCGTGAAGTGGCTCGATTGGCAGTTGAAAGGGCAGGTGGGGCAATCCGCCCTCTTCCTCGACGACGAATACCTGAAAATGAAATTCCCGGAATGGCAGGGCGTCAGAAAGAATTTCTAACTCAAGTTTCGCGTTCGCTCAACTACCAGGAGTTAAAGGGGAGTTAAAGAGAAGTTAAAGAGGAGTTAAAGGGACGTATGTTCCGCAAATCCGTCTTTTTGGTGATGATAATGTCATCCAGACTTCTTCAAACCTTATCTTTCCGTACTTGCGAAAGTTGAGTTTCTAATTTGCATCATTGAGTCCAGTTGAAGTCAAATAAGCTGGACTTGAATACAGTTAGGGTGCGCATCTCCCCTCCCGTTCAAGGTGAGGAGAGATGCGCACCGTTTTATGCACACGGATTCTTGGCCACGCGACGCTCGCCCACCAAAAAGAGACGCGCAGAACTGGAAGCAATCCACATTTTTAAGTATCCTCATTTTGGTTTTATGAAAATCATCATAAAAATGCGGTATTCGCTTCATTACGATTGAGTATAGATCATCCATCGATGCCATGAAAACACTGATTTTTGGGTATTGCCCACACCAATAAAAGGTTGTTATTTTGCAATCGAAAAGTTGACGAGACCCATCAATTCAATGAAAGTAACAACACTCACCACCATTCTTGCACTGTCAGCCCTCAGCATATCAGCTCAAGAAGTAAAAGACAACGACGTGGATGCCACCACAGGCGCCACACGACAAGCAGCGAAAACCGAGAAACAGGCAAATGCCCTGTCACGCCTCCACATTGGCGGTTATGGCGAGGCTGTCATGACCCGTAACTTCTACAGTCAGAGTTTCAACCGATACAAGAAGCCGGAGAACTATGCCGACGACAAGAGCCACGGACGCTTCGACCTGCCACACGTATGCCTGAACATCGGCTACGACTTCGGCAAGGGATGGACCATGGGGTCGGAGATAGAATTTGAGCATGGAGGCAATGGCACTGCCGTGGAAATCGAGGCCGAGGAAGCTGGAGAATACGAGGCAGAGGTGGAGAAAGGCGGCGAGGTGAACATTGAGCAGTTCTGGATCAACAAGGAGTTCTGGAATGGCAAGTTCAACATCAAGGCTGGCGAAATCATCGTGCCTGTAGGCTACTCCAACGCCTACCACGAACCCCATCAGTTCTTCACGGCGTATCGTCCCGAGGGCGAAGCCACCATCATGCCCAACACGTGGCACCAGGTGGGACTGTCGCTGTGGGGACGCCTGAAGGACTGGCACTATGAGGCCCAACTGCTCTCAGGTCTGAACTCCGAGAGTTTCACGGCAGAGAATTTCGTGCACTACGGTGCCACCAGTCCCTATGAATTCAAGGTCGCCAACAACTATGCCGGTGCGTTGCGTGTCGACAACTATTCCGTCAAAGGACTGCGCATCGGTCTTAGCGGTTATTACGGCTACACCTTCCGCAACACACTGCGCACTCCGGGCAGCAAATACGACGACGTGACGGGAGCACTTGGAATCGTGGCCTTGGACTTCTCGCTCAACCGCTGGAACTGGATTGTGCGCGGCAACGTGGATTATGCCCATTTCAGCGATGCCGACGAGATTTCGGCCTACAACCAAGCCAACTGGACGCACCACAAATACCAGGATGGCAACCCGCACCACTATTCCAACATAGGCAGCAATGCCCTTGCCTATGCCATCGAGGCCGGCTACAATGTCTTTTCACAAATCCCCAAACTACATCAATCGAATGAAAAGCTATGGGTGTTCGGACGATTCGAGCATTACAACACCATGGCCTCGGGCACCTATGAGTCGATGTACAAATACACCAAGAAGTACCGTTGCGTTTTCGGCCTGAACTATTCGCCCGTGAAACAAATCACCATCAAGGGGGAGTACTCCTACAGGTTCTTCGAGAAGCCCAACAACAACGGCCTCACTGCAGACAGCCCCTTGTACAAGCAACCCTACAACAACGAGCCAAGCATCAGCTTGGGCATCACCTACTGTGGGAAACTGCTGTAAAAAAAATGAAGATGAGAATACTTAAAAGGTTAAAATGACAATAACAAACAAAGGATTGAAATGAGAAACAAGGAACTATTGAAAATGGCAGCTTTGGCTGTCGTGTTTACAACAGGCTTCGCCTCATGTTCAAGCGATGACGACGCCGACACGAAAACTGTTACCGGAACCCAGGCCGCCCTCGACCAGGCATGCAAGGATTGGAAGACGGCACGCGCCAACTGGGAGAACACCGAGGCCTTCCTCTTCGGTGCCGCCGATGTCTATTCCATCGACCCCCACACCGACACATGGCCGGTGGCCGCCAACGACCTCGCCGACGTGCTGCGCGACGAGAAGGCGATGTCGAACCTCGACAACTTCATCAAGACCGCCAACTCCGGCATCTTGGGCTACCATGGCTTGGAATACGTGCTCTTCCGTCAGGGGCAACCCCGACAAATCAGTCAAATCACCAACTTGGAGTACAACTACATCTGCGCCGTTGCCAAGGACCTCTACAACGCCACCGCCACACTGGAGGCCGCATGGGACTCGCGTGAGAGCAATTCCGACCGTCACCAGATAGCCATCAATTACGTGGCCACACACAACGCCCTCAATGACGACGGCGATGCCGAAGGAGCGTTGGGCTCGTTCCAAAACTTCGGCAAGGCGTTCAAAACTCCCGGAACCGGCGACTGGGTCACGGCACTCGACGCCACGCTTGAAATCATCTCCGGCTGCCGCGACATCATCGGCGAGGTGGGTGACTCCAAGATAGGCCTTCCCTACACCGGCGAGGATGCCACCTACATCGAGTCGCCTTATGCCTACAATTCCATCACCGACTTCTACGACAACATCGTCAGTTGCAAAAACGCCCTCTTCGGAAAGATGGATGCCACTTCTCCCACCCAGCAGTCGCTGATTTACTTCTGCCAGAACTCAGGCAATGCGACGCTGGCAGGCCAAGCCAACACGGTGGTGGCGAAACTTGACGTGGCATTGGCCAAGATCAAGGCCATGAAACATCCGTTCGCCCTGTACTTCTCCGACTCCTCCTGCAAGGTGGCGATCGATGCCCTGGGCGAGTTGGACGATGCTCTCGCCGACCTCTCCGAGACTCTTAGCGGATACGCCGGCAACAACACCGTGGAGGCACAGTGCCAAATCATCAACGAGAACTATGTCGACAACGTGGTGCTTGCCACATACCGCACACTGGCTGACAATGCTCAGAAACTCTATCAGTCGATTGTGAACATCAAAAAGTAAACAGTCATGAACAAGCCTTTCTTTTTCGGGATTGTTCTGATGGGAACCTTCGTCATCGCCGGTTGTTCCGACGATGACGACGTCTCTCCCACCACTTGGGAGATAGGCGACCCTTCCGCATCGGACTATCCAGAGGACTACTATGCCGGCGGACAGCTCGGCACCACCACTGTGAACTCCTCCACAGCTTTCAAGCAGCCCTCGAAAGCCGTGGAGAACGCCGGAATGATGACAGCCTTCAATGAAGGCGAATATCTCTTTGAAAAGGACTACAACACCAACACCGACGGTGCCTTCCACGGCCTCGGTCCCGTCTATGTGCGTCGTGGATGCCTCTACTGCCATCCCGGCTACGGCCATGGTGCACGGCAGACGGATTACAAGGCCGACACCCACCGCAACGGCTACCTGCTCGTCGTCTACGACAAGACCACCAACGCCTACATCCGCTCGGTGGCAGGCATGCCGCAGACCGGTGCCGTGAAACCTTTCAAGGCACCCATCGACGAGAACCAAATCCAAATCGCGTGGAACAACTACACCGACGAATGGGGCAACAAGTTCCCCGACGGCGAGACCTATTCGCTCATCTACCCGGAAGTAAGCATCCCCTATAGTGCCTACTATGCGCCCGTGGTGGTGCAGCGTGGCGGTGCCGACGTGGTCCTTTCCGAGGCCGAATACAACAACGACATCGGCGTGCTGCTGGAATCGACCATCGGCATTTACGGCACGGGACTGACCGATGCCATCCCCGATGAGGACATCACGGCACAATGGAAGGCGGAGAGTGAGTATTTCAACAGCATCGGCCGCACCGACGCACTGAACCCCGCCATGTGGAACCAGGGCACCAACACCTGGAACAGTTATTACAGCAACTCGTTGCAGGGCGACGGCACGAAATATGTGCGCCGGTACACCTATGCGATGTCGCGTGGCCCCATCCTTGACGCCGCCGGCGCCAACGCCATCTGGAACATCACCAATGTGACCCGCTCCGACCGCCGCTACCACTACCTTGACCTCGCCGGCAAGTATTATGCCACGAAAGCGTCGCAAGACCCTGAGGTGCAGGCGGGCTTCACCGAATACATCAACCGCATGGACCCGGCGAAGATGCACCCCGAATGGCACACGGGCGACTTGGAGAAAGACATCTACACCTATCTGACCAGCAAGTCGCTCGATGCCGAGATGACCGATGCCCAATACAAGAACCTCATGATATGGCATCGCGGGTTGGCCGTCCCTGCGGCACGCAACACCACCACCGACGACTTCAAGGAGGGCAAGCGCCTGTTCACGCAGATTGGTTGCGCCTCCTGCCACCGTCCATCATGGCAGACGGGCGAGGACCACATCCAGGACCCGGCCAGGTTCTTCCTGTCCGACAGCGACATGCCACGCTATCCACACCAGAAGATATGGCCCTACACCGACTTCGTCCAGCATCGTCTGTGGATGAAGAACGACATACGCACCGGTTGGTGCCGCACCACACCGCTATGGGGACGCGGACTGGCCGCCAAATGCGGCAGCGGCGTGGAACGCCTGCATGACTGCCGTGCACGCAACGTCATGGAAGCCATCATGTGGCACGGCTGCAAGAACGAAGGCGGCACGAGCGATGCCTACAACTCCGTAGTACAGTTCCGCAACCTGACGAAGAAACAACGTGACCAAATCATCTTTTTCATAGAATCCATCTAAAACAATTTGGTGAACAAGAAACTCATTCTTACCCTATACACATCCATTATGGTGTGTATAGGGTTTGCCACTATCATAGAGAAATATCGTGGCACCCGTTTTGTGAGTGAGCACATCTACGGTGCATGGTGGTTTTCCACACTGTGGGCGATACTCACCGTGGCATCCTGTGCCTATTTCTTCAAGCAGCGCCTGTACAAGCGTTTTGCTGTCATGCTGCTGCATCTGTCGTTCGTCGTGATACTGGCAGGCGCGTTGGTCACCCATCTCTTTGCCCGTAGCGGTGTCATTGCACTTCATAACGGCATCCCCGCCATATCGTATGTTGACAACGAAGGCCTCAGCCAGCAGTTACCCTTCTCCCTGACGTTGAAGGAATTCCGCATCGTCAACTATCCTGGTACCGACGCCCCTCTCGATTACCAAAGTGTCATACAAACCACGGGAGGGGATTTGGAATCCCCGACAAAGATGCTTGTTTCCATGAACCACATCGGTCACATCGGCGGCTACCGTTTCTTTCAGTCCAGTTACGACTCCGACGGGCAAGGCGTCGTGCTCGGCGTAAACCATGACCCGTATGGCATTGCCATCACCTACCTGGGTTACCTCCTGCTCTTGGCGGGCATCATCGCCACACTGTTGTCACGCAAGACCCAGATGCGCACCCTCTATCGCAAAGCCTTGCAACCACTTTCCATCCTTCTGGTTTTGGCCTCTTACGCCACACCTCTCCATGCCAACAGTGACTTGCAGACCGTCGACAAGGACATCGCCCATCGCCTGGGGGCCATCCACGTGCTCTACAACAACCGCATCTGTCCGCTCAACACCGTAGCCACCGACTTCGTCACCAAATTGTCGGGCAATGCGTCGTGGAGGGGATTTTCCGCCGACGAGGTTTTCGTCAGTTGGATGATTTATTACTCACCTTGGGAAAAGCAAAAGATAATACGAGTGAAGAACCGTGAAGTGCAACATTTGCTGGGCATCGACGGCCAATGGGCGTCTTATGCCGATTTCCTTGATGAGTACCATGCATACAAGTTGAAGGATGCCGTTGAGGCGATGAGGCATGGCGATGGGGAAATCGACGGGAAAGCCTTGATGGAGGCCGATGAAAAATACCATTTGGTGGAGATGTTCTATCGCGGAGAGTTCATACGGATGTTCCCCTATCGCATTGGAGACGATGTCAACTGGTATGTGCCTGGCGGTCAGTCGCTGCCCAAGGAAATGCCCGTCAAGGAACAATTCTTTGTCAAGCAGTCCATGGACTATCTTACAGAAAGCATGGTGACGGGGCAGCGCGACAGGGCTATTGAAATCATTGCAAAAATCAAACTCTTCCAGCGTGAGATGGCAGGTGAGGTGCTGCCCGATGAAAGCAGGACCAAGGCTGAG
The DNA here is from genome assembly GCA_902786665.1 of uncultured Prevotellaceae bacterium. Taxonomy (GTDB): domain Bacteria; phylum Bacteroidota; class Bacteroidia; order Bacteroidales; family Bacteroidaceae; genus Prevotella. The sequence continues at coordinate 70,313 of CADADN010000005.1, forward strand.
ATTTTCTACAATACGATGCGGAGCCGGAAATGGCCGGTATTCCTCTCGTTGACGCTCAGTTTGCTGCTGTGCGTGGTCATGCTTGTTTTTGCATCGAAGAGAAAATGGCTGACGATGGTTGCTCTGTCCTATGTCATATTGTTTGCAACGTATGTCACGCTGTTGCTCGGCCTGCGCTGGTGGATAAGCGGACACATCCCTGTGAGCAACGGGCACGAGACGATGCTTTTCATGGCATGGGTGCTGCTTTTGCCGACCATCCTCCTTCGCCGCAAGTTTCCCATCGTCCTGGGCTTCGGTCCTTTGGTCGGTTCTTTCTGCTTGCTGGTGGCCATGCTGGCGGGCAGCAACACGCAAATCACCCCGCTGATGCCCGTGCTTCAGTCGCCGCTGCTTTCCGTCCATGTGATGACGGTGATGTGCGCCTACGCATTGTTTGCCTTGCAACTGCTCATGGGGCTGCAGGCTTTCCTCTTGATAAGAAAAAAAAGGAATGCAGAATTGGAGAGGCTCACCGCACTGTCGCAGCTGCTGCTCTACCCCGCCGTGTTCCTGCTCGCCATCGGCATCTTCCTGGGTGCTGTCTGGGCCAATGTGTCATGGGGCAACTATTGGTCGTGGGACCCCAAGGAGTCGTGGGCGCTCATCACCCTCATGGCATATGCCGTGCCTTTCCACAAGCAGTCTTTCGGTTTCTTCCAAAAGCCCCTCAATTATCACATCTACATGGTGGGAGCCTTCCTGACGGTCGTCATCACCTATTTCGGGGTCAACTATCTTTTAGGAGGGATGCATAGTTATGCCTGAACAGCCACCAGCATCATCCAGAGTCGTTCTGTCGCCCCGTCTTTAACATTTGCCTGTTCCACCGGGGGTGCGTCCCTGGCTGTGGTCTTGTCACCGTGCCATGTCACTCGTATTCATAGAGTCGGATGTGGAGCACCTTCCACTCCCCCACCCCAATGCGTGCATGACGCCCCTGATGGGTCTGGTCGCCATTGTGGCGTCGAAGGTATTGCATCGTGCCGTCGGACAAGACGGAAACTTCATCGACAGAAAGGAGGCCAAGACGCTTGCCACTGAACCGCTTGTTGGTTTTGGGTTGGTTGGTGCCAACGCCCGCCTCGACAAATCCGTCCTCGCCCAACAGCTTCTTCTCCTCCTGTCTCTTCTCCGCAGGTGTCTTGAAGTCGACGACCACGCCACTGCCAGCCAACAAATAATCGAACTTGCCTAGACGGATGAGCATGGCACCACCCTCCGGCCATGTGGTGCCATCGGTGGCACGCGGGTCCCACGGCAGGGTGAAATAGTGACGGCAAGTCATCACCACGCCATTGTCATCGATGACACGTTCCTTGTCCTCCTGGTCGAAGAGCAGTCCCCAGGTGTTCAAACCGGATATTGAAGGCTGATGATTGAATACTTGCCGTAACAATGCATAGGCTTGGGTAACGGAAGCCGTCTCTTGTGGACTGGCCTGGTCGATGGCGAAGGGGCTGAAGCCCAGAGCCTGATGCTCGCCGAAGGCATATAGGGCACGCACTCCGCTGTTCTCGCAGCATCGGCTCTCGGGGATGAAGAGGCGGTTCTTTATCTTGCCGCCATCCTGTGGTCTTTGCGGCATCGCATACTGCGCAGCCCACGATTTGAAGCCGGTGTCGTAGATGTCTGGTGCAAGCAAATCAATGCTTGGGGCACCCTCGTGCCAGAAGTCGAAAAGGTGGGCAAGCGGACCTGCCGACGGATATTCTCCGGGACGGCGCCCGCGACTGTTCATCGCAGCATTCACGTAAAGCGGCATGTCATGGATTTCGCGGGCCGCCTTGGCTAGATGCTCGACATAGCGTGCATAACTCAATGCCATGAATTTCTCGTCGGCATAGTCATCCGTACCAAAGCGCTCAGCCCATTTCTCTGCCTTGTAGGCTTTCTCTGCCAATGGCGAATGGTCGCGTGCCGACTCCAGCATGCCAATCTCATTCTCTATCTGCATCATGACGACCACCTGCCGCTGGGGATCCTTCTCGCGGATGTGTCGCATCAATGCAGAGAAAGCCTTCAAGTCGGCTTGCAACACGTTATCGCTGAAACACGACGCTATCTCCATCGGCTTGCCCTCTGCAGTCATCGCCCGTGGGAATCGTTTCAAATCCTGCTTGAACCAACCAGGCGCATAGCATGACATCGAATTCTTCCACGCACCAAACCAAAGGAAAATCACCTGCAACTGCTCTTGTCGCGCCACGTCGATGGTGCGGTCGATGAGGGTGAAGTCGAACCTGCCCTCCACTGGTTCCATCAGTTCCCAATAGGCTGGCACAAGCACGGTGTTCAAGCCCAATGCCTTCATCCGCGGCATCACCTCCTCGATGTCCTCCACCGACGTAGCGGCGGAATTGCTCAACTCCCCCCCGAGGATGGGACAAGGGAGTGCCGACAGCCGGTCGCCAGCAAGAATGTTGAGAGAAACGGCCAGCGCCAACAACAATATCAGGTTTCTTTTCATATGATTTGAGAGTCAGGTTGTTATTTCTTGATAAACTTACGTCCATTCTGGATGTAAATGCCAGGAGGCAGGTTGCCTTGCACGGCCTGGCCTTGGATGTTGTAGATGCGCGAAGAGCCTGGATGGCGGGACGTCACCTCGCAGATGCCGTTCACCTCCGGCTGAGTGACAGGCTCGGAGTAACTGCCCATGATGTTCGCCTTGCCGATGGTCGGCACGTTCATGGTGAAGACATCGCGACTGCCGTCGGGATAGCGTCCCACGGTCTCGTCGCCCTCCATCAGGCCATAAGTGAAGCGGTCGCACCAACTCTCGTCGGCAGCCGTCAACAGCATCTCGCCACCGTCGGCATCCAATTTGAAAGAAGAATGCAGCTGAGATAGCGGGTCCACCTTGTCGCACCATATCGTGAGGAAGCCGTGGGCTGAGATGACGGTCGAAATGCCGTCTGTCTTTTCAATCTGGTACTTCTTCGGATTCTCCGAGTCGTCGCTCAGGTACATGCCTGCGATGTCGATGTCTGAGTCGGTGGTGTTGTAGAGTTCCACCCAGTCGTTGTGCTTGAAGAACTCATTGACGTAGATGCTGTTGGCAGCACTCACCTCGTTGATGCAGACGGGCGTGTAGCCTTCCGCCTTGCGCTCTGCATCGGTCAGCGGTGTAAAGCACGCCGTCAGCGTGAGTTTGCTTTCGTTGGACAAGTCGATGACGGGGTCGGGCAAGATGTCGTCGCTCGTAGTGCCCATGGTTGTGAGCAGTTCGCAGTCCCAATAGAGGTCGCTTGACGTATAACTGGTGTTATGCACCTCGATGGCGATGACGTTGCCCCCCTTTCTGAAGAGCGACGGGTTCAGTTCGAGCGAACCTTCCAGTGGAACCTCGGCGGCATAAGTGGAAGAGAAGGTGTCGTAGCCGACACTGCCTTGCCGCATGTTGACACGCCCCGCCTCCTGGCTGTTGACCCATACAATGCAGCCGTCGTCCACTTTGTAGTTAAGCACGAAAAGGTCGGTGGCATTGGGGTCGGCATTGAGGGTGAACGTCTTACGGAAATAGGTGGTGGGATTCTTCCGGTCGGGATTGCCTCCATAGCCTACGGTGGTCTTTATACCTGCCATGCTATAGCCCAGGGGTGCCGCACCCGATTTCCACGACGACTGGTTGAAGCCATAGCTCTTCCATCCGGAAGGAGCCTCACCATTGTCATAGTATCTCCATGTGTCACCATAACCGAAGACAGGAACATAATTGCCCGACAACTTTCGCCATCCCGCGAACGTGTAGCCCGCCGGAGCCTTGGCCTCCAGGCTGACGGGGGCGAAGAGCCTGCCATTGAACTCGCCATACGGCACGTTGATGCCGTTGACGAGGATATTGGCCCCCTTGGTGTCGGCAGCAACCTGAAGGCTCACCTTCTTCACGCCTGTGAGTTGCATAGGCCTGTACTGCTGCAGTTGGTTGACCATGGTTTCCAATCGATTCGCCAGATTGTTCTTGATGTTGTTGGCAGACCCGTCGGGACTCCTGCCGTCAAGCTGCAGCATGGGGCGCATGGCATCGGCCAATTCGTTGACGATGGCAGTGGCACGGTTCTTCTCAAAGACGCTGCCCGCCAGGATGCAGAAGGTGTCGATGAACTTCTTGCGGTATTCGTCATGCTTCAGCAGATTGAGGAAGAGTCGCACCATGTCCACACTTCTGAACGATTCGAGCGTGGAAAGGCTGCGTCCCCAGGCGTTGAAAGGCTGGTCGAGGTCGAAGAGGATGAAGCGGAAGCGACCGTCGTCCTGGCTACGGTAGGCTTTTACGTTGTTGTCGGGCCAGTCGTCGTTGCCGAGGTAGATTTCTGCTGCCATGTAATTGGTGAACTCGTCGATGTCGAGCAATGTCTTCACCTCGTCATATACACCAGCGTCATTGATGTTCTCACTGATATCGCAGAGGTGCCGATAGACTTCGTTGGTGCCGTTAGTGAACGTTTTGTTCTCGAACATGTCGATTTCCTCGTCGTCGTAGCCGTAGTTGGCATACACGTACTTGTCGTTGTTGGGCTCACGCAAGTTCAGCACCCCCTTGAACCTACCGTTGATAAACTCCGCCACTTGCACCAGACTCTGCACGTCGAGGTCGATGCCGGAGCGCTGGACGATGGTGGTCAGCGCCGGGTCCATGAAACGGTTGCCGGAGTCGTTGCCGCCATTGCGCACGAGCACCACCTTGCTGCGGATGTTGGGTTTCTGTGGGAAGAAGGCATAGTCGAGGTGGTTCAGGCCGTCGAAGACCTTGTTTGACTTCAACTTCATCGAACGAGGACTGCTCATGCGCGACCATCCCCCCGAGACGCTGATGTTGACGTCTTGGTTGAAGAGCATGCCGTCGGTCGGACTGATGTAGCTGAAATTGACGGGACGGTCCCACGGTTGGTTCCAGTTGACGGCATCGTCGCGCCCGTTGCCGGGGATGCCGTTGTTGCCTTTCACATCGATGCCCCACATCGCGTCGGTGAAGTAGCGTTCGTCGCCGACGATGGACACCACGGGGATGGTGAAATTGTTGTGGGTTTGGATATAACTGCGAGTGACGGGCACGCTGGGCAGGTAGCCATCGCGGAACAGGCGGAACACATAGTTCGTGGTCTTGGTGACGGTGAACAGCCCATCCTTGCTCTTCATGCTCGAGCCGGAACCGCCGGATGGCGTGTAGACGGGCATGCTGCCATCGGTGGTGTACATGAGCGTGGCACCTTCCGGGATGTCGACCTTGACAGTAAGGGAACCATTGAGGAGTTGGCTTCCCTCGCTTACCACAGGGGCATCGAGGCGTTCGGTGGCGAAGACCGACGTGGCGTTGGAGGCACCCGGCGTGGCGTTGGCTGTCCACCCCCATTCGTCGCCTCCGTCGGTGGTGCGCGCCCATGAGGTGCGGCTCATGGCCTCGGGATATTCCACGCTGGTGACGAGTTGTCCGTCGCGGTCGCTGAGGCAGATGACACCGCCGTCGCAATCAAGTTTGAAGGGAGCCTGGTTGCTCTTGATGTCGTCAGATCCCAGCCACACGACGAGGTAGCCCTTGGCGGGAACGGTGCCGACGTTGTAGGGCATTCTCCATTGCTTCAGGTTGTAGGCATCGTTGCTCAGATACATGCCCGAGAGGTTGACGGGTTGCTCTGTCGGGTTGTATAGCTCTATCCAACTATCGAAGTTGTATGCCGGACTCATCACCGAGCCGGCATTGGATGCCATCAACTCATTGATGACAAGGGCGACGCCGAGTAAGCTTGATAACATGGTAAAGGAGATATGTTTTTAGTGTTTGTTGTATAAGGCGATGGCATCGGCCATGATCTCGGCATGGTCGAAAGCGAGTGGAGGCAGTGCGTTGACGGGAAACCATTGGGCCTTGGCGGCATCATCCTGTCCGCTCACCTCAAAAGGTTGGTCAACGACGGCAAGGTATGCCACGGAAATGGTGCGTCCACGTGGGTCGCGGTCGACCTTGGAGTAGGCACCAATCTGTTGCACGTTGACCAACTTCAGCCCTGTCTCTTCTTCCAATTCGCGAAGTGCGCATTGCTCTGTTGTCTCATCCATGTTGAGGAAACCGCCGGGAATTGCCCAACAGCCCTTGTATGGTTCGTTGCCACGTTCAATCAGCAATACTCTCGGTTCGTCTTCGGTGGTAATCACCACGCAGTCGCCTGTCACAGCAGGACGTGGATATTTGTAGGTATTACTCATGACGATTAATCTTGTTTCTTGTTTTTAAGTATATTGAAATGGTAGATTCTTACAGCCGCACAAAACGATTGCCCGCCCATCCTACATCTCTTCTTTAAAAAGGTGTCAAAAGTACAAATATTTTTCCATCTCACAAAAAAAAGAAGTAAATAATTGAGTTTTATTTTTTTTAGAAGCCGAGGGTTTCCACCTTTATCACCGTCACACCTTCCCTCATTTTCAAGTGAACTCAAGAATGCTCATCTGAAAAGCGGGAACCAACATTCCTCATTTTTGTCACATTTGAGCAAAACAGTTGTTTCATATTGTGTTTATTTTGTTTCACGGCGGGATTATTCTTCCACATTTGCTTTGATGTATATGGCATTATACGTAATTTTGCAGCCGAATTTTACCATCCTTAAGCCAATGAAAAAAATTTTCACCACCCTTTTCGCTTTGGTTGCTGCCATGGCCCTACATGCCGCAGTAATCACAGTAACCGTAAGCAGCACCCGTTATCAGACGATAACGGGATTTGGCGCAGCCTGCTGCGATGGTGCCATGTGTCCCTTCGGCAACGACACACAACCAGTAAAACTACTCTATGGCCCCCAATCACAAATCGGGCTGAACATCATGCGAATGGAAATCTCGCCCAATTTCATAGGCGACGTCGTTGTTCCTGAATGGGGCAACTGGGACTCACCCTATGACTGGAAAGGCTCGCTGCCATCGGCAAAGATAGTGAAGCAGCGTGGCGGCATCGTCTTCGGCACGCCCTGGTCACCTCCCGGCGAGTACAAGACCAACGGGACAGCCCAGGGAGGCAACGCCGAAGACCAGGGCTATCAGCACGGCCGGCTGCGTGAAGACTGCTACGACAAATTCTTTCCCTGGCTGAACACGTTCCTGGAGTATATGAAAAACAATGGTGTCGAGGTTGATGCCGTGTCCATCCAGAACGAACCCGACTGGTGGGTGAATTATTCCGGATGCCTCTATACCCCGCAACAGCAACTCAACCTTGTCAAGAACTACGCCCACATGCTCGACAGGGAGAAATACAATGGCGTGCGCCTCATCAGTGCCGAGCCTCTCGGCTTCGATCCCAGTTATTCCGACATGCTGCTGAGAGACGAAACGGCACGTAACCAAATCGACATCATCGCGGGACACCTCTATGGCCATCCACCACTTGGCAACATGAAGAGCGCTTCCTTCATGGCACAAAGGCACGGCAAGGGAGTATGGATGACGGAGCACTCCGTGACCGACAACATCAACCACCTGCCCAACTGGCACGAGCAACTGATTTTCGCAGAGGAGCTGAACGAATGCATGCTTGCCGGCTGCACGGCTTACATCTATTGGTACATGCGTGCCCACTGGGCATTTGTCGGCACTGGAGAGACGCAGTACAATCCCGGCAACACCAAGAACAAGTTGCTTCCTCGCGCCTTCGTCATGTCACACTTCTCCAAGCATGTCACCGGCTCCACCCGCCTCGGCATCTCTTCCAGCATCGCCACAGGCACCAATTCTGCTTTCGAGACTTCCGCATACATCAAAGGCGACTCCCTCATCGTCATGGCCATCGACACCACCAAGAACGCCCATGACCTCAAACTCAAACTGCCATACAAGGTGAAAAGCGGCACACACCTGCTGTCCACCGGCAACGACGCCCTCTTGCAGGAATCAGCCATCGAAATCAACGAACCCGTGGATGAGTTGACAGTCCCCCTGCCCGCACGCAGCCTCAACACCTATATCTTCATCATCGACCCAGCCAGCGCCGCCATCAGGGATTTCACCATTCCCGAATACGCCCTCCCCAAGACCTATTACGACTTGAATGGACGTCGCTTGGAAACACCCCGAGGGCTATGTATCGAGAGATGGCCCGATGGCTCTTCTCGCAAAGTATACTTTGACAATTAGCCTTTGATGATGATAAAAAAATGAGTTGGGACAATTTCACCATATAATGCCCCAACAATAGACCGAGTCCACTTTATGAAGTGGACTCGGTCTATTGTTTCACGTTCAAGAAGCTCTGATTAAGATATGGTGATTTCCTCTATACCATAGGACAAATCAATCACCCAGTAAAAGCTTTAGGCTGCCGTGTTCATATTACTTTTGACAGTGTTAGAAATCGGATTCACTTTCAATCATAATTTCTTTGTAATAATGATGTAACAATTCTGTCACGAAATGGAAATCATCGCATGTGTTATCCATAGATGATGGTTCCTTAAGAATATGTTGTACTGCCTTACGAACCGAAGTTGGTATTTGCTTTTCTTCCTCAATTAATAGAAACATTCCATTTGTTGCTTTGGCTAGTCTTTCAATATTTGTGAAGTCTTGTCTGTTTTTTGACATTATACTAGCTGATGAGAAGTCTGGATCGTTGAATGTATAGTAAATAGAATCATTTTTGCAACCAAAAGCAATAACGTCAACTCTTATATTGTGTTTTTTCAGCAGTACTTCCAGTGTTTTCTCTGATATGTGGCTCGCATTATCTGAGCCATCTGTGAGTAAAAGAATGGAATAATGCGAACGAGCGGCAGTCAATGCCCCTTCATGAAGGGCACTGGCTATGATTGCATCATAAATAGCAGAGCCGTCGTTTTCCTTGGAAGGCATTACTTTTGTGATATTCTTCAGTTCAGAAGATGTGGGATAGTGTGGCTTGCCTGCAAATAGCGTTATAGATGGTTGATCCATCACTTCCAGCAACTGTTCTACAAATTGATTTTCTAGTTCCATGAAAAATGGTGCAAGGCTATCGGTTCGTGAGAAAAGACTTGAAGAACGGTCGATAATTAATCCAATGTTTTTTTGTTGTGGGAATGTCTTCAACTTTATATCCTTGAATGGTCGTTCTTTATTGTTAACTATTATCTCAATGGCCTTCGTTTCTATGATGGTGTCTTTCTCAGTATATACACTACCACCGTTGAAGAACATTTCAAAAGGATCGGCATCTGGGATTCTCTCATATAATGTAAGGTTGACTTTCAAGGGTTCGATTATAGTCCTTCCTGGTTGAAGAGGAATAATAGAATATTTATCCAAAAGAATAGTTTTGACAGGTTTCCCATTGTAAATTGTGGAATCTAATGTCAATTCATCTGACGAATCATAACGGTGCCAATAAGCATTGTTAACGGGCAGGGTCGCATAATTCACCTGTCCTAAATCCATATCTGTATACAGCAGGATTTCGCATTCTATACTATCTCCAATGTTGATGCTTTGATTGTTTGTCTTTGCTTCAACAACAAGTATTTCACCTCTGGATTTGGAAGCTGCGGAATCTGAAGATATTGCATGATTCCTTATTTGCTTTTTCACTTGAACTGATATGCTATCGGAGAATACTACTTCTCCATTTGCCAATTCAAAGCCCATAGGTGGAATGATGCAAGTACCGATTTTTTTAAAATTTAATATGTAGACATATGCGATGCTGTATTCTGAAGATACAACTTCCCCATTAGACACATTCTGCGAAATGTTTTCCGACTTTGACGGTCCATAGACGACATCGTAATCGAAGGAATATTGCTTAAAATTCGGTGGTATTTGATAGTAGATATCAGTTTGTTTCTTGCAGAAGTATTGGTATTCGACACGAAAATTCTCGCCAACTTGAGCTACAGAATCTGCTTTAACAACTATTCTGTTTGAATCATTATTATTGTGAACCTGACAAATGGCATCGTTTGTGGAAATGATGCAGAATAAAAGAATAAGGAATCTAAACAGATTGTTCTTATATATTCTAGGTGTCATAATAATATCCCTAATAAGTGTCGGGAGCAACTTTTAAGATTTACAATTAGTATTGGTATGTTTGATTTTTTCACCTCAAAATTGAGATTAGAAGTCTTTAGTTCGACTATCGTTGCAAAGTTAGCAAAAAAAAGTATCATAACCACATTTTGAATCCATTTTTGTATTGTATGCAGGTCGTTTTTCATTTTGCAGACCAGATGTCCATATTCGTCGAAGACGCTGCCGCCACCATGTCGGTCTTTCATAGGATGCACAACATCTTTATGGAGGAGGAAGAAAGGTGTCATCAGATTGTCGGCCGCCATGCGGTGAAGCCCCGAGCCATCCTGCTGTCCACGTCGAAGAGGGACTGGCATTGTCCGACACATTTCATTCCACGATTATAAGTTCGCAGACAGGAAATCTCCGTAAAGATACGAAGTTTTTCTCACATCCAGGAGCATTCACGCCATTTATTTGAGGTATCTTCAAATTATTCTAGTCAGAAACGTTTCAGATGTTTTTTTCTTCCTCATTCTAACAGGCTTAATGCACCTTATGGCCTTTCTTCGTCGTTATGGTTGATGTTGTCTTCCTCATTTGTTTTTGTCATCTCCACCGCCTTTTTGGCGTCCTCGACAGCTTCGATGGTCTCTTCCTTTGTGACGGAATCAATCGGTTCTTCCCATAATTCATTTTCAAACTCAACGCATCCATCTGCTGTGGTGTCCACCCTTTCGTATCCCGCCAGTTTCAGCAGGCGCAGGATATCTGTCTCTGCCAGCGGCAGTTCGTTTCCGCGTTCCTTATAGCTCAGCAGCCAGTTTGCCCCTCTTTGGTCCAAACATCCGTTCTCATCCGCTTTCAGATAGCATCTTGCGACTTTCAGTTCATTCTCCGGGTGTTCTGCCAGTTGTTTGTCGTATTCCTCCGCCATGAACAGGTAGAAGATGGGTATTGCTTCTGCTAATGGGAGCATGACGCTTTCGTCGGGCATTTCCTTCCTCTGGCCATAGGGGATGACATATTGCAAAGCCCTGCCTAGGGAACTGCCTTGTTCTGCGGCCAGCGTTACCAGCCGTATCGCCTCGATGGTGTCCCCCGTCTCCATGATGGCATATCCCTTCAAGGCATACCCGTCGACACATCCTTTTTCAATCAGGCGGGCGGCAAGTTCCATTCCTTTCTCTTTTTGTCTGTTGTTGATGCTTTCCATCGCCTCGAAAGCCATCCGGGTGTTGTCGTCTTCCGGCAGGTTGCTGATGTATTCACCGGGTCTGCCGATGGCACCGTATTCCCTTGCCATGTTCAGCATGCTAATCGTAGCCATGAAGTCGGGTCTCGTGCCGTTCTGCCCGTTGACGTAATAGTCTGCCAGTTTCAGGTAGGCGTTGCCGTCCCCCCATCTGGCCTGTGCCATCAGGTCATTGAAGTTCTCTGTTTTTTTCACATATTCCGGCGCATCCAATGCAACGTCGTCGAAAACCTGATGCTCTGCGCAGCTTGCCATCATCATCGTGGCAAGTATGAATAGTATTGCTTTTCTCATTGTGGTATGTATTGTGGTTGTTGTCCTTTGTCCTCAGGAAGTGATGTTTCCAATTTCTGTCGATATAAGTATGGATGGTAAACACACATCCTTATCTATCATGGGAGGTTGATGATTCGTCATTTTTTCGCCTTTTCCATTGCTTCCCTTGCCCATTTCATTCTCAGTTGCGCCTTTTCACGTGCCTCATTTGCCCAGGCCGTTCTCAGTTTGGCCTTGTCCGTTGCCTCGTTTGCCCATCGGATATAGGTTCTGGCCTTGTCCTGGTTCTTGTGTCTGGAGTAGTAGTCCGCCTCCCTGAGGTAATCCTGCGCCTTGTTGTTGTAGTAGGCAGCCTCACGGTCATAATCCTCCGCTTTCCGTGTGTAGTACTCGGCATCGCGCATGTAATCCTTTGCTTTGTTCATATAGTAGTTGTCCTGCGAGAAGGCAGGGTTGCAGCATGTGATCAGCAGTATCAACATCAGCAAATTTTGTCTTATTACAGTCTTCATGATTCTCTTTTTTATGATGTTATGTATAAACTAATGCGTCGTCCAAACCTTGGTGGTGCTTATTCCTTTGTGTCATTTGTCCTCAGAAAGTGATGTTTCCAATTTCTGCCTATATAATATATGGATACTAAAAACGCCCCCTTTCTATCATTGGAGGTTGATGATTCGTCATTTTTTCGCTTTTTCCATTGCTTCCCTCGCCCATTTCATTCTCAGCAGTGCATTTTCCCGGGCGTCGTTCGCCCAAATTGTTCTCAGTTTGGCCCTGTCTGACGCTTCATTTGCCCATCAATAGGTTCTTGCCGATGACATATCAATTCTGGTCCACGGTGGCCACTCCTTCGCAGCTTGTTGGCCATAAGAAAGTCGTGGTGGCGTTTTCGGGAGTCAACACCTTAATAATTCATCCCAATTTTGACACGAACTCAGGCCAATATCATCAACAAATGCCCATAAACGTATAGCCAATACAAAACGATGCCAATCTCCCTGATTTCTCCAAATAACCCGAAAAAAACGTAATTTTGTAAAAAAAGCAGAAAATCTTGCGCCTCTTGCGTATTTTTTACGCAAATAATTTGAAAGATTGAGATAATGTGCATACCTTTGCGTAAAATTTACACAATAAAAGAAAATCAAACAAAAAAAACAAGCATTATGACACACCCATTATCGATCAAATTCAAGCCTGCCACCATCATCAGATATGGATGGTCTGGCACTGCCGAGACCATGGAGCGCATCCTCCACCAATGGGAAGGGAATCCAAACCTGAGAAATGTGCTCAGAGAGGCCATGCTCTACATCTATATAAAAGACAGGAACTACAAGATGGCCATCGACAACTTTTCAACCACCGGCACCGATGTCGCTTCGTTGGAACTGAACGATGTGAATGAGACTGATGCCAGGATATACAGGGAGGAGCTTAAGAGCCTTTACCATGATGCATTCGTTCTCGGGAACCTCGATGCCGCAACCATCATCCAACTGATGATCCAAGCCATTGGAGAAGACGGGGATGAGGTCCACATCCTCCCAGGAAAAGACGGCGGCCCCCACTTGGACAGGTTGGTGAAACTCGCCAGATACAACGGGAACTACAAGGAACTTGCCATCTTCATACGCTCTCTCCATGAGCAAGGCAGAATGCAACCCACGGCATTGTCGGGCATTCCCTCGTTCTTCCATCCCGCCAAATTCGCCGGCTGGGGTGGTCCGCGAAGCACAGGGCAGTCCTTCTCATTCCTTCCCGAAACCTTTGAAGGAGGTTACGTGGAGATGGAATGCGACATCTGGGGTGGCGAATATCATCAACCCATCATCAATGAGGATTGGAGTAGCGGCGTGAAGGTGGTGGAGACCAACGACAACTCCATCGTTCTCGAACTAGACCGCTCATCGGTCAAAAGCGAAATACCCATCTCCGGGATGATGGTGCCCTCTGCTGAATGCGGAGAACATGTTGCTGCAACCTGGGAGGACGGTGAATTCACCATCAACATCTACTATAAGTCTAAAGATGGCGGTAAGAGAATCTGCTTGTACTCATACGATTTCTGCTGCAAATAGGATCATGGAGGAGACTTCCGTTCCCTGAAGAGAAAGAGTGCAATGCCCTCAGCCGTCATCATTTCACAACAAACAACAACGGTGGCAATGACAATCAACCACCATAAAACGAAACGAATATGGAAATATCAAGTGGAAACGGCTACCCCAGCAGGGCATTGTCTAATTTCGCTCCCCATCCTTTCGAGATAGACGGGGTGAAATGCAACTCCATGGAGGGCTTTCTGCAAAGCCTGAAGTTCGAGTCTATAGACATGCAGAGACATGTATGCTCGCTGGTGGGAAAAGCCGCCAAGTCGAAAGGCTTGAACAAGAAATGGTTCCAGAAACAGGAACTATATTGGAATGGCAGGAGCTACAAGCGAGACTCCAAGGAATACCAGCTCCTTCTCAACAGAGCCTTCAACAGGCTCTATGAGAACGAGGGGTTCCGCAAGGCCCTGATGGCCACAAAGGGAGCCTCACTGGAACACTCCAAAGGCAAGAACAAAATCTCAGAAACCGTTCTTACCAAACGGAAGTTCTGCTCCAGGCTAATCCACCTGAAAGACAAAGGCAAACTGCCTGAGTCCTAGACCTATGAATATTAATGAACCTCTAACCGACATGGCCCCATCCACCACATGGGGCCATGTTTTTCTCTACACAGCATCTTACACCCATATGCATATTGGAAAAGGCTGCATCTCTTTTTGCCATCTGGAAAAGCGAAAGCCACACTCCAAGTCCAACAAGAGACAACTATTTCACACAAAAAAGCACACCTGCGCAAAACATCTGCGCATTTCAGCCATATCTTTGCATCAGAAATCACATGCAATGAGCCGCAGAACCTCACGGAAGAGAGTTGAAACATCTATCCATAGAATGAGTTCATAAACAATCGTTACGATCGGAGATATAAGTGTTTAACCATCCTCTACTTTCACAAATAGGATGTCCAATTTGTTGTATCAACTTTTAATCAAAGACCCCACCCCAGCCCCTCCCCTCGAGGGGAGGGGATATGCGCACCGACTGTTGGACAAGACCTCTTGGCATAGAAAGCGAAATGGAATCTTTATGAAAAAAACGTCAACATACCGGACTCAGTGACTAAAATCGGAGGAAGTGCTTTCAGCTATTGCACCTCACTGCGGTCCATCAACATACCCAAGTCAGTGACAACAATCGGAAGGTGGGCTTTTTCTAGATGCACCTCACTAAAATCCGTCAACATACCGGACTCGGTGACAGAAATCGATAATCTTACTTTCCAAAAATGCACCTCCCTGCAGTCCATAAACATACCAAACTCGGTGAAAACAATCGGAATATTTGCCTTCTTCAAATGCACCTCCCTGCAGTCAATTCACATACCAAACTCGGTGACAACAATCGGAAATTTGGCCTTCCTCGAATGCACCTCCTTGAAGTCCATCATTATTCCCAATTCTGTGACAACAATCGGAAGGAGAGCCTTAGGCGAATGCACCTCACTGCAATCTATCTTCTGTAGAATCAAGTCACTAAAAAAAGTATGCATAGACAATGAGACCTTCACCCAATACAATTACGACTCCTGTACCCTCTTCGTCCCCTTGGACACGATTGAAGAATACAGCCAACACCCCGTCTTCGGCCAATTCAAACAAATAGAAATTGAACATCCCAAACTATCAAAACAAAAGAACTAGCACGTCCTTTTTCCCTTCCCCTAGCGTGTTCTTCGGCCTGTGAAGCAACGGCTTACGCTTCGAAGGGATGGCATACGACAATATAAGGGTTATGACAATATTGTCTCATAATATGCAAAGACAATGTGTTTCCTTCATTTCCCCATTTAATGCCCCAATCGACTGAGTCCACTTTCTAAAGTGGACTCAGTCAATTATTTCACGTTCAAAAAGCTCCGATTGAGACATGGTTATTTTCTTTCCATTATTAACATCAATTATAGTATATTCAATACCATAGGACAATTCAATCACACAAATCATCTCCATTTGTTTAGGGATATAGCCGAACACCTCATTCACATCTATCTTGAAACGTCTTCCAGACAAGGCAACAACAATGAAAGAACTATTATCATCCACTATCGGGAGCCCCCTTTTGTAAGGAATGCTTACCATGCTTTCTATCAAATTGAAACCATCCCTATAAGAATCATTCATCCATATTTCCACATCAATTTCAAAAGGATAGAGAGAGAGCAATATAGTCTCACTATCAAAAACATGACTAATTATTTTAGATTGAATGACCGCACCTAATACCAGGAATGTAAATCCTTCAAATGCAGATAGTTTTTTTGTAACAGGCTCATTTTCCACATCACTCAATCCCCCCCAGTTGTATCGCTTGTCGCCAATGAAGCCAACCTGTAAGATTTCCACAACCCCACCTCCTAACAACATATCACAATATTGGCATTGATATTCAACACTACAAGCAGAATCCTTGTTTGAATCAAAACAAAGAGGGATAAGCTGCATTTCCATCTCTATGCGATGGTCGCCAAAAACAGATGGGTCTCTTTGCAAACTTAACAATTCCAAAAGATCAGATTCACTACAAAAGGTTATCATATTGAATGCATGACCAATCAAGTCTGCATTGTCTTTCAAATATGCTTCAAGAGTTCTTCTCCTTACATCTTTTACACGGAGGGATTCTTTCACCATACATATGGCCGATTCCATATCATTGAAAGATTTTAGATTTAACACTAAATTCAAGTCACATTCATATGTGTAACCCCTGTAGTATATGGTGACACTATGACCTGGAGAAAATGAAATAATCGAAATGCCATATTGTTCAATCTCTTCTCGGCTGAATGAATGCAATTTCTCCTTTACTGCGGCCTCATCAACCATGGCATCCGTAGAGGTTTCTTCCTGCTCTACTCCGATGCCGTTTTCTTCTTGCTCCATCTCAACGACGGTTTCCTCCGGCTCAATCTCAACGACGGTTTCCTCCGGCTCAATCTCAACGGGGATTTCATCCTGTGACTCCTCTACGACGGTTTCCTCCGACTCAATCTCAACGGGGATTCCATACTGTGACTCCTCTACGACGGTTTCCTCCGGCTCAATCTCAACGGGGATTCCATACTGTGACTCCTCAACGACGGTTTCCTCCGGCTCAATCTCAACGGGGATTTCATCCTGTGACTCCTCAACGACGGTTTCCTCCGACTCAATCTCAACGGGCCGTTCAAGTATATCCGTCATGGTTTTTTCTTCGGAAGGTCTTTCCAACAGACTGGGCAGGTCATCCAAATTCTTGCCCTCAATGAAATCCATCACAAAGTAGACAGTACCGTTCTCTTCAAACAGGTCGACCAACGGCGAGAGATTGTGATTGGTCAATCGACGAGCTTCATTGAGGAACCCGTTCTTCTGTTTCATGAAGATCTCACGGTTGTCCCTCGACACCAATACCGACTTTCCGTCATCGGCACGGTCACAAACACCATCCATGAAAAGCTCCTTTATGACCACTCGCTTGCCAAGAAGCATCTGCTCTGCCTCATAAGTGATTTCAAAACCCACCTGCCCCAATTGCTTGCGGATGACGTACTTGATACCTTGCAGCATGGTGCTTTCCTTCAAAAAAGTATTTTGTGACATAGCGTTTTTCTCTGTTGTTATAGTTTTTGCAAAAATAAGGAAAAAAAACTGAAAAACGAAAAAACAAAGATGAAAAAGCGTAGTGTGCCGTTGTTTTCCATTACCGTGAGGGTGACATCCCTGTAGCCAAAGAACGAGCACCAACCAGTCCGCATTGAAATAATACGATTTTCGTGGGGCACAAGACCCGCCCCCTACGACTTCAGGGGAGGTGAAACAACAAGAAAAGCACATATTATCGCACAAAGATGGCGAAATTCATCTTTATATCGTATCTTTGCCATGATATTACAAAACAAGCAACAACTCAAGACAAATAGCAGATGACGTTATACCAAGCAACATTTGAGGATGATGATGCCATTCTGGCTTTCTATGACGACGTGACAGCCCGTACTCCCGACATATCACTCCATGCCCGGTGGAGCAAGGGGAAACATCCTACGACAGATGGTATCAGGGCTTATATCAAAGAGGGCTGCATGTTCCTGCATAAGGAGCAAGACGTCATCGTCGGTGCAATGGCCCTCACGATGTACCAAGGCGATGACTACCATGCAATCGAGTGGTCTCAGCAAGTCCCCGACGACGAGGTGGCCGTCATCCATATCCTCGCCGTCAATCCCGACCGCCAAGGGTCAGGTGTCGGCTCAGAGATGGTGCGTGAGGCCATCCGCCTTGCCCGAAAGAACGGAATGAAGGCCGTCCGCCTTGACGCCCTTGCGTCGAACACACCAGCCCACAGCATGTACAAACGCTTGGGCTTCGAATACAGGGGCAAGCAGCACCTCTATGCAGAGAACACCGGATGGACCGACTTCTATTTCTTTGAGTTCAAACAGAATCATCAAACAAATTGACAACGACAATGAAAGAAACAAATTCCCCTACCCGATTCGTTTTCAACACCATCGGACTGTTCACCCGTGACAACAAGGCCACCGTTGAATTCTACACAAAGGTATTCGGCTTCACCACTGAGTGGGACGGCGTCCAACCCAATGTGGAGATGACATTGGGCAATATGCGCATCATCCTCTTCCCCCGTGAGGCTTTCGAGCAGATGGTCTCGCGGAAGTTCTTGTATCCCGAAGGCTTCAACGGCACTGTGGAACTGGCATTCGACGTACCGACTTTCGCTGATGTGGACAAAGAGTATCAGAATGCCATCGGCCATGGGGCGGCATCCGTCCTTCCTCCCACCACGGAGCCGTGGGGACAGCGCACCTGCTATGTGGCAGACCCTGACGGCAACCTGATAGAGATTGGGTCTTTTGCTGAATAGGAAAAGGTGGCTTGCACACAGATGAAGTGATGAAAACGGAAGCATTCAACATAGGCTCCACACCTGCCCTTCTAATTGGCGGGAAGTGCGACAAGGTTTTCCTGTTTGTCCACGGCTTGCATGGGCGGAAGGAAGAGGCATTGGACTTTGCGGAAGTTGCAATACCGAAAGGTTATCAGGTGCTGGGCATCGACTTGCCTGTAGAGCGCAAGCCCTGGGAGGTGACGCCCCTGCTGAACGAGGTCTGTGACTATCTCTACCAAAACTGGAAATCCGTATCCATCCGCGCCAACAGCATCGGCTCATGGTTCTCATTGCTGGCATTCCAAGGAAAGGAAATAGAGCGTGCCCTTCTTGTTTCCCCTCTTCTCGACATGCAAAAATACATCGAGGAGCAGCCATCACGTGAGGAAGACTACTACAATTGGGTTGCCAAGAACCCTGTTGACCATTGGGATGCGCCTACATACATCCTACGTCCTGAGAATGACCTGGTAGTCAGTGAGACTGTAGGACGTGACTTCATCAGTCAGCACAAATGCCAGATAACCACCATGCCGGGAGGTGAGCATTGGTTCCACACGCCTGAGCAACTCGCATTTATGAGGACATGGGAAACATGTGTACTCAATGGATACCAATATGTGACCTTGCGGGAAAAGCCAGATTATGACACACCCAAAGTATGTGATTTTTCGTATTAAGAGACTCTTTCGTGCGATGGAGCAGATTATGGACGGCTCCGTCGAATACGTTGACCTGGACGGTTGTGGACCAATGGGATAATGTTAAATCCATGTTAAAAACCACATTTCTCTTGACTCGTCCCTTGGGGCAAGCATTAATTTCGCAGTCGTTTAGCAACAACATCGTACGATAATGAGTTATAAAACGAAATTGAAAATCGGAGAGTTCTCACGGTTGATGCAGGTCACAGTAAAAACCTTGCGTCACTATGAGCAGAAGGGACTGCTGAAGCCTGACCAGGTGGACGAGTGGACGGGTTACCGTTACTACAGCATCAACCAGATGCAGCGGTTGCAAACCATCCGCGACCTGCAACGACTCGGTTTCTCGCTGGATGAAATCAAGGATTTGTTCGAGGACAACTCGCATATCCCAAGCATCCGCCAACTGACAGTTAAGATCAAGGAAACGGAAGTACAACTGAAAAAACTGGTTGACCGCCGCAACCGACTGCTCGACTGGAGGAACGCTCGCAAAGAAATGAAGACAATGGAAAAATTCAGCATTCAGTCATTGCCCGAAATCATCGTGGCAAGTCATCGTGAAGTCATCCCTGATTTCGCAGCCATCGGTCCCATGTGCGTGGAGAAAATCGCCCCTGAGATGCATCGGCTCGGATGCAAGTGTCCACCTCCGGGATATTGCTTCACCATCGAACACAACAAGGAATACACCCCTACGGACATTGACATCGAGTATTGCGAACAAGTGGAGGAAATGGGTGAAGACAGCTCCATCATCAAGTTCAAGCGTCTGCCAGTCGTACCGAAGGCTCTCTGTATGAAGCATATCGGTCCATACGAACACTTCTACGAATCGTTTGTCGAAGCCTTCCGCTATATAGAAGAGCATGGGTATAAAGTAGTCGGCCAACATCGTACATGTTATGTTGACGGTGTCTGGAACCAGGAAGACCCAGAGAAATGGCTCTCTATCATTCAGATACCAATAGAGTAGCATATCACCTTACAGCCCCATTCAAAGTGAGACTGTAAGGGCAATATTTTAGACTCATAAGAACATTTTTCATGAAGACAATAACCAATGACCCTCAGACGATAGCCGCATGCGGCCTTTATTGCGGAGCGTGCAGGAAGTTCCTGAAAGGGAAATGCCCCGGGTGCAAGGACAACGAGAAAGCATCATGGTGCAAGATACGGAAGTGCTGCATGGAGAAAGGTTTTCACACATGCGCTGAATGTGACAAGGATGTGAAGAAATGCAAGATTCACAACAACCTTGTCGGAAAACTGTTTGCCATCTTGTTCAACAGCGACAGGCTGGCCTGTATCCATTATATCAAGGAACATGGTGAATACGCCTTTGCAAAGAAAATGGCTGACGACAATCAAATGACGATGAAGAAAAGATGAACTGGACGATCATTATCATAGAGACCATCGTGATGACCATCGCTTTCACGGCGATGATTCTGATTCCGTTGGTGAAGAATCCCGTGTGGTGGATCCATGACTACCCGAAGGATATCCAGGAGGAGTATTTCAAGACCCACGAGCGGGTGCCTTCAGAATTCTTCTCGAAGAGCGTATTGCTCAAGAAAGGATGTGCGCTGCTCGTCGCCCTCGTCTTGATGCTTGTCCTGATGAAACTGGCAGGAGCCTATGACTTCTGGTCGACCTTGGCGTTGAGCTACGGCATCTGGCTTTTCATCGACTGGTATGACTGCTTCTTCCTTGACTGGGTGCTGTTTGCCAATATGAAGTCTGTCAGGCTGCCGGGCACTGAGCACATGGACAAGGCGTATCACCAGAAAAGGTACCACTTCATCCAGTCCCTCTGGGGGATGCTCATCGGTATCATTCCCTGTCTCATAGGAGCGGGAATCTATGCATGCCTAGTTTGAACAGTACCAAGCTGCTATTCATTTCTGCCAAACAGAATACCAAAGAAAAAAGTATGATCTGAATCAGTCAAAGTTGGAGAATGTGGTCGTCCATGAGATGATCCACTACTACATCCATTACAACAATATCCAGGACACATCGGCTCATGGGGCAGTTTTCCGCAAGATGATGAATGACATCAACACCCGCTTCAAACGCCACATCACCATCTCTGACAGAAGCGCCCTTCCTGTCGCTGAAATCAACCAGCAGACAAAACTCTACCTAGTGTGCGTGGCATCTCTGAAATCAGGAGAGACAGGCGTCGCCGTATGCGTCTGCTCACGCGCTTTCGATATATACGATGAACTGCCACGCAGATACGATGTCATGTAACTCAACTGGTATTTCACCACCGACCCGTTCTTCAACCGGTTCAAAAGGACAAACACGACAAAACTGTTCCGTGCCGACAGAGAGAATATCAACAGGCACCTTGCCACGGCGACGGAACTGGAACGGGAAGATCACGTCATCAGAGCCAAGAAACAAACAAAGGACAGACTATGACTGAGTATAGGCGTTCAGTCTGGTAACGACAAACGACCTTCCCAAACACACTTCACCAAAGGGTTAAAAGAAATCTAACCTATAACGAGAGAAAACCTCAATCCCAACGCATTGGCAATGAGCATGAACGTGCTGAGTTGCATATCAGTCTTGCCTTGCTCTAGAGAGGAAATGTACTCACGTTTCTTGCCTATACGCTCTCCCAACTGCTGCTGTGTCAATTTCTGCCGTTTGCGTTCATCACGCAACAATTCTGCATAGTACCATGCCTTGGCCTTTGCTTCGAATTCTTCACGACTG
>CADADN010000006.1 GCA_902786665.1 uncultured Prevotellaceae bacterium
AAAATCAATCCGCCAAATTTTTGACGGATTAATTAGCTGATTTTATGAAAGATTTCAAAAAATATGAATATGTAGTGCTAAATTTTACGTCATCGTAGGTTAAATTAGTACAACACGAAAACGCCCCACTGCCAATCAAAGTAACACTACTTGGAATTTCTATAGTCCTTATTGAACGGCAACCTTTAAAAGCCCAACAACCAATTTCCTTAACACTGTTAGGTATTTCTATTTCTTCAAGATTCTTACATCCATAAAATGCTTCTTTACCTATTGATTTAATAGTGTTGGGCAGAACCGCTTTTTTTAATTCGTGACAATTGCAAAAAGAGGAATCTTCAAGTTTTTCTAAACCATAAGGAAGAACTATGGATTCAAAGTTACATCCAATAAAGGCATCCGAACCTATTCTTTTAAGAGTTTCTGGAAATGTGAAAGAAACCAAATCAACACACATACCAAATGCTGCATCTCCAATGACTTCAACGCAATTTGGGATATTGATATCTTTCAAAGAGCAACAAAAATTAAAAGTTAGAGGTTCAATAAAGGTAAGGTGTGATGGAAGATGAACACTAACAAGGTTTTGGCAATATTTAAAAGCCTCACTACCTATTTCAGTCACACTTTCTGGTATGAAAACTGATGTAATTTCTTTGCATCCAAAGAATGCTCCTGAACAAATTTTTAGTATTCCATCAGGAACAACTACGACCCCTTTAAGTCCTTTACTATAACCAATAATTTCATTTTTTGTTGCATTATATTTCAAGAAATCTTCCATAATCCTCTTTTATATAGCCAACTTCTAAAGTACCCACTTTAGATTCAATTCTTGGGTGGGGGAATTGTGTTACTTCGTTACAACTTTTTTGGATGAGCCATCACTATAGAGAATGATTTGTACTTGCCCATCTTCTCCTTCTTGGATTTTGACACCTTGAATATTGTATCTTCCTACTTCTGTTGCTTCTGAATCAGCATCTTCAAATACTTCATTGACATTCGTACTTGATGATTCATAAACTTCAATAGATGATAGATTTTCACAACCATCAAAGGCATTATCTCCAATATAACGAACACTTGAAGGTATTCTTATTTTTTGGATGTACTTATTCCCTTGAAAAGCACCTTTCATAATAGTAAAAACTCCATCGGGGATTGTATAAGTAGTGACATTCTTGCATTGAGCGAATTTGACTAAAATATAGGGATAAGTGGAGGCAGAACTATATTCAAATTTATTTACATACAGAACACCATCTATTGTTTCATATTTATACGTACCTTGATATGGGTTAGCATCTGCACTAACGTAACCATTACTATTTATTGCATTTTGAGCAAAAGCACTAGTAACTAGAGCCATTTGAAACAACATAACTAAGATTTTTTTCATAATGTTTTCTTTTTAAATGGTTAAACATTTATCTATTGAATGTATTATAAACAGTTCCATAGCACTGCTATGGGTGGTACCAGATGAGTGATATTGGCACTTATTTTAGTAGTTTCTGCAATCTTGCTTCCCACCTTTCAATGATAGGAAATGGATTATACAATTCAAATACTCCTTTATAATATGTAATTTTCTTCCCATTTCTAATTCTTTCATTCACAAAATCTACAGCATCGTATTTTTGTGCTAACTGCATAATATATTCTTTTTGATTCTCTCTAAGTTGTTTAAAATGAGCAATTGCTAATTTGAGCATTCTTATCTCATCATCTTTAAGTTTTGCCTTACTATAGATTTTTATAAGTCTATCATAAGGGGATGGCATATAATAACCTTCGGCTATCATTTGTTCAAAAATTTGAACGGCTGCTTTTTGTTCTCCTTTATCTTCAGCTGCTTTAGCTTCATTATCCAATTCCTTAAAATGCCTTTGCACTTCCCAAATAGGACTTAATATTTTATCAATCTCACGAGAGCTGTATTCATATTTACCAGGGTTGGTATCTCGTTCATAATAGAAATCAAATTCAGGAACTTCAAGAATTCTTTTCTCCCATATCTCACCCCAATTTTTTGTTGGCACTATGTTTTTGGGGGCAGATGTGATTTCTTTTGTTTCATAAGTCCCATTAAGCATTGCTAATTTCTTTTGATATCCTGTATCATTAGGGAAATATTCTACTGCTTTAATGAGAATGCGTTTTTCATTCTCAATGTCTTTTAGCTTATGATACAAAATAACCAATCTATCAAATTGATGTTTTGCTAGTATTGCTACACCAATGTTGTCTTCGTATAGTTTGACATTCTCTTCGTATGTTAAAATAGCATTATTGATATCTCCAGCTTTTTCAAGTTCAATGCCTCTATTATTAAGACTTGCAGTTTGATTCAATAATAAATCAATACGTTCTCTTCTCTCTTTTTCCAATAATGCCTTTTCCCATTTTTCTCTAGGATAATAGAAATATGGTTTACCTGACATAATTGCTTTTGCTACTAAAGATGCAAAACTTTTACCATCATATTTTTCTGCACAAGAACCGACCTTAATTAGATATGGTTCATCATAATCTTTTATTACAATTTTCATCAAGTCACCATCTACAGATGGCTCATCTTGTTTGCTGATTGAAGATTCTTCGGTTGAAGGATCTTTCTTTTTACCAAATATAAAATCTAAGATTCCCATATTCCTTATATCTTTACTATCTTAATAGGCTTCCCCAGTTGATGGGCATAATCAATGGTGTATTTTGTCCCCCTAGATTTACCATCCCAAAAGGCTATTAGGCAATCACATTCTTCAACTATCAGCTTGTTCCTAACCAGTGGGGCAGTTCTACCATACTTGTCATATTCAGGAAGGAATTCAATCAGCTTCAAGTTGTGCTTTTGGGCAAACTCCCTAGCATAGGTATCAGCACCCCTAGCATTCCAAAGATATGGTAGTGTTTCAATTAGTGTGTCTGAAGCCGGTTGACTTCACGATGCCGTTGCAAAGTTAATTAAAAATTTGACATTGTATCATTATTCGCTGTTTTTTTATAAATTTGCACCGCAGCCGGACGAGGAAACGGGCTCTGCCGAGGAGCAACCCGCCAACACCAAGGCTTCATCCGCTTCATCCGCGCCAACTTCCTCACCAAATGAAGAAACTCAGCGAATATCATTAAACTTATAATGCATATAATTAGTCGTTAATTGGTGCGTACAATCATTTATGATAATTTATGGAATAATTTATATGGCAATTCGTGTAAATGGTTCTTAAACATATAATTTTTGGTCATAACCTATCCGAAACATACAAAAAGTATGGTTTCGGATGCATTATAAATTATATTTCATCCGAAACGCTAAAAAAATGTAGTTTCGGATGCATTATACTTGCATGGTTGAAAAGAAATTATTTTTTTTGCAACGTAAATTTCCACATATGTGAGATTCTTCCAAAGATGAACAAGCAATCAGATTCAATATCGCATAATGAAACTAAAGAAACGAAAAATCAAGTATTCTGTCCTATTTTTCATCTGTTGGTTTGCCTTTTTGGTCTTACTGGCCGATGGTATCCTGAAATTCCAGACTTTGGCTGGCTATTTCGGGTCGTATGCGTTAGTGGAGATTGTGTTATTGCTCTTGGTCATTCTACCTACATTGGCGGTTTACACATTCACAAAAGAATAACTGCACGAAACTGAACATAAACTTGCTCATTCGATTCATAAAGAAAAAATTGTTGAACAGAAGATGAAATAAAACCGACAGCAAAATGAAGAAGTCTGTTATGTATGGCATGGCATTGTTTGCCTTGGTCCTTTTGGGCATTTCCTTTGTGCCGACACTGTTCCTCGAAGATGGCGACAGGTTGGCCTGGCAACTGAGCAATTGGGCTTGGATACTTGCCTCGATGCTTATCGCCACCATGGGTATCCTGTTGGCCATCCGTTTCACAAAAGGAAAACGCGTCCTATGGAAAATAATGGGTTGGTCATGCAGTATCTTATTGTCGGTGGCATGTTTGATTAGTCTTTTTATCGCAATGGCCTGGCACGACGAAAAAATATGGAGTGACGAAGATTATGTCGTTTATTCGGAATACGACGGCTTTATCGACCCCAACATGTTTGTCCTATACAAAAGAGACGGTCTGGTCGACAGGCGTATGTACTATCTGAATGGCATCGGTTTCGATGAATTGAAGGAAGCCGATTATTCAATATACAATGAATCAGACCTGATAAAAGAAGAGATTGACGCGACGGAATTTGAAAGCAGCAGCGTCTATCATCGTACTGTATTTTATAGATTAAGTGATGGATGTCAATTCAAACAAGAAGAGAACGATTCGCTTATGAAAGTGATAAAGCATTAGACGTGATTCCGACGATGAAGGAGAATCAAACAACCAAGTCGTCAACATACATTGCAAAAACTTCTGCAAATGAAGAAAAGCTAATGAATGTCCACAGATCAAGTGTTTAAAAGAAGATAAAGAAATAGGATGTCCAATTTGTTGTATCATCTTTTAATCAAAGACCCCACCCCAGCCCCTCCCCTCGAGGGGAGGGGATATGCGCACCGACTGTTGGACAAGACTTCTTGGCATAGAAAGCGAAACGGAATCTTTATGAAAGAACAAGTTACAAATTGGACACCTTAATAAAGAAAAAGAGGAAAGATGACTATTGTTTCATTCATCATTTTTGGTGTTATTGCCTTGCTCATTGCCATTGTTCCCGGAATCCCGATACAGGCAAAAGCATACTTCAGATTTACAGTTCTGTCGCTCTTCTGCCTGTCACTGGCAGCATGCAGCGAAGACGACGATGAAGAAGAGAATCCTCAGAAGGTGGCACGCTGGGAGTGTATCCTGTTTGGCTCATATCCTGCCAACGAGGTGGTCAGCGGCAATTTCAGTGCCGTGGAAGACTATGCACTGGAAGAAGGTGATGTGATTGTTGATGCCACGCTCTACACCCTGTTGGAAAATGCCGAGTGGACGGACAACGACACGGAGATTGACGGCAAGCGCTACCATAGGCTCAACGCCACGGATGCCGTGAGCCATTCCGACAACCGCGCCCAACATTATCGGTGGACGGACACAGAAGCGTGGCACTACTTTGCCTATGCACCCATCAAATGGCGCATCCTAAAGCAGACGGGCGACAGTGCCTTGCTGCTGGCAGACCGGATGCCCGACACCCATCCTTTCAACGACACCTACACCGACACCAGTTGGAGCACCTGCTCCCTGCGCAGATGGTTGAACAGCGAATTCCTCAGCAGAGCCTTCACGGATTCAGAGATGGAAGCCATCGTGGAGACTGATGTCAAGAACGCCGCCAATTACTATTTCGGCACTGACTGCGGTCCCGACACGAAAGACCGCGTATTCATCCTCTCCGAAAGTGAAACCTTCTCGTCGCCACTGGCCGTAGAGTACGGCTTCAGCAACAGCGACAGCGGAAGCGACCCGGCCCGCCGTTTCCGTTCCACGCTCTATGCGAAGTGCCGGGGAGCCTGGTGGTCGCCCGTGGAGCGCTATCGCGGTGTCTCTTTCTGGTTCATGCGCTCCATCGGCTATACGAAGGCCAATGTCGTGTATGTCGGTGAGTCGGGCGACACATACAACCGTGGCATCGTGGTCACCTGCAACGATGCCGCCGTCCTGCCTGCCATCACCCTCGACCTCTCAAGAGCCGACTATCAGAAAGCCGCACCTGTCTACGCTACCGATATTCTCAAATAAATCATGGACATCAAGACAAAGACCTACACCTGTCTCGCATGGCTGTTGATACTGGGAACAGTGACAACGGCTTGCCACAAAGACGACGACGTGGATGACAGCGTACCCTCCAGCGAGGGGCGACATACCGGTGATGCCTATCAGAACCTGAACAGTCCCTGGGTGAAGGATTCCGACAAGAAGACTCACTATACACGTTGGGAGTGCATCCTGTTTGGCTCATATCCTGCCAACGAGGTGGTCAACGGCAGTTTCAACGCTGTGGACGACTATGCGCTGGCCTCTGACGATGTGATTGCGGACGCCACGCTCTACAGCCGACTGGAGAATGCCGAATGGGCAGATGACGACACGGAGATTGACGGCAAGCGCTATCACCGGCTGAAAGGTTCAGGAGCAGTGACCTGTTCCACAGACCGCGAGCAACACTATCGATGGACAGACCCGGATGCCTGGCACTTTTTCGCCTATGCACCCATCAAATGGCGCATTCTCAAAATCAGCGGCACCAAGGCTGTGCTGCTGGCTGACCGCATGCCCGACACCCATCCCTTCCACAACGAGGATGAGGATGTGAACTGGAGTGGAAGCGACCTGCGCCAGTGGCTGAACAGTGATTTTCTCAACCGCGCCTTTTCTGAGACAGAGCGCCAAGCCATTGAAGCGACCAACGTGGAAAACTCGCCCAACGCCCAATATGGCACCTACTGCGGACCCGACACGCATGACTATGTGTTCATCCTCTCCAACAAAGAGGTGTTCGCCTCACCGCTGGCATCGGACTATGGTTTTTACGCCGGCAGCGGCATCGACGACCCTGCCCGCCGTTTTCGTTCGACGCTCTATGCCAAGTGCCGTGGTGCCTGGTGGTCGTCGGTCGTGAACTATCGCGGCAACTCTTTCTGGTTCATGCGCACCAACGGCTATACGCCCAGCAACATCACCTACGTCTGCGACTTTGGCTATCTGTATAACCAAGGGACGGCAGTCACCTGCGACGATGCCGCCGTACTGCCGGCCATTACAGTAGATTTGACAAAAGCAAATTACCAGAAAGCCTCGCCTGTCGCATCCACAGACGTGAACAACTAAACTAATTTAACGGCCTGGGAGCGCACGCTCCCAAGCCGTTAAAGACCTCTGGAGACGGGATTCCTCCCGTCTCCACGATATAGGGATGGTGGACAATCAAGCCATGTTGGATGCCAGCAAGTGAGCAATGGCCCTATGCTTTCACTGCATCCATCATCCGTTGGTACACCTCCGAGCCGGAGAGCGATTTCATCCAACTCTTGCAAGTTTCAACCTTCTGGCAAAAGTCTTCAAAGGGGAAGTTCGCCCCTGGACCGGCTTTCTCTTTTGACAAATCACATTGTCTGACAACCTTGGCGTTATCGTATGAGAGACTCAGCAGGGCGACGAGCATGACGGCGGCGTCTTCCTGCTTCTTGTTCATCTGTTCCTTGTTGAAGTCACCTTCGAAGCAAATACCAACCGACTCCTTGTTGTACCCATGCATATGGGCACCTACAGCCCAGACAGGACGCGCCTCGAAGATTTCACCATCCTTGTCGATGAAAAAGTGGTAGCCGCAGCCTGCCCAGCCCTTGTTGAGATGCCATTGATGCACGTCCTTGGCTGTATGGCGGGAGACCACCTCGGAGTGGTGAATAACAACATACTTTGTGGCGTGGTCGCCACGACGCTCCATTTCTTCCTTAAAACTCAAATTGATGTTGTGTAACATAGACTTAAATATTTTATTGGGTCAATAATATACTTTTTACAATGAAAAGCCCTGTATTTCCATGAATCACGAAAGCCATGGAGCCACATGATTTCTTGGAAATGATGGAAAAGTGTACAAATTTAAGGAAAAAGCATGAATTCTCGACAAAAAAATGTAATTTTGTCAGTTGAAAGCTATTCTTCCCAAGAATACCACCAGAGCCCATGTTAGCAAAGACCTATTGTGCCGCCGTGGTGGGGCTTGAGGCCACCACCATCACCATCGAGGTGAACATGACGCGCGGGGTGATGTTCAACCTCTCGGGAATGGCCGACACCGCCGTTCGAGAGAGCTACGCCCGCATCAATGCCGCCCTACCCAACGTGGGGTTCCGCCTCCCTGTGTCGTCGCTCACCATCAACCTGTCGCCCGCCGACATCAAGAAGGAGGGCAGCAGCTACGACCTGCCCATCGCCATCGGCATGCTCGCCGCACACGGGAAACTCCCCACCGACCACCTTGGCGAATACATGATGGTGGGAGAGTTGGGGCTCGACGGCAAACTCAAACCCATCCGCGCCGCCCTGCCCATCTCCATCCGCGCAAGGAAGGAGAAATTCAAAGGCCTCATCGTGCCACGCGACAACGCCCGCGAAGCCGCCGTGGTGAACAACCTGGAGGTGTATGGCTTGGACGACATCACACAGGTGGTGGACCTGCTCTCCGGCAAGAGCAAACCGGAACCGGTGTTTGTGGACACAAGGAAGGAATTCTACGAGCAGCAGACGAACTTCGACCTTGACTACGCCGACGTGCGAGGACAAGAGAACGTGAAACGCGCCCTCGAAGTGGCGGCTGCCGGAGGACACAACTTGATCATGATAGGTCCGCCGGGAAGTGGCAAGTCGATGATGGCCAAGCGTTTGCCCGGCATCCTCCCGCCACTATCATTGGCAGAGAGCCTGGAAACCACACAGGTGCACTCCGTGGCGGGCAAACTCAGCCGTGACACCTCGCTCATCTCCCAGCGCCCCTTCCGAAGCCCGCACCACACCATCTCGCAAGTGGGGCTTTGCGGTGGCACGTCGTCGGCACAGCCCGGGGAGGTGTCGCTGGCACACAACGGCGTGCTGTTCCTCGACGAACTGACCGAATTTTCAAAACAGACGCTCGAGGTGCTGCGCCAACCGCTTGAAGACCGCAAAATCACCGTGGCGCGAGCGAAATACACCGTGGAATACCCCTGCTCCTTCATGTTCGTCGCCTCGATGAACCCCTGCCCTTGCGGCTACTATGGCGACCCCACCCACACCTGCGTCTGCACACCGGGACAAATCCAACGCTACATGTCGAAAATCTCAGGACCGCTGCTCGACCGCATCGACATCCACATCGAGTGCGCCGCCGTGACCTACGACGACCTCTCCAAGGCCCCGGCAGGAGAACCCAGCGAAAAGATACGCGAAAGGGTGCTTCGCGCCCGCAAGATTCAGGAGCAACGCTACCACGGAATGAAAGGCATCCATTGCAACGCACAGATGACCGAACGCATGATACACCAATATGCCGAACCCGACGAGAGTTCGCTGACGCTCCTGAGAATGGGGATGGAACGCCTGAAACTCTCCGCCCGCGCCTACAACAGGATTTTGAAGGTGGCACGCACCATCGCCGACCTAGAAGGTGCGGAAAAGGTGCTCTCGAAACACATCGCAGAAGCCATCGGATACCGCAACCTCGACCGGGGCGACTGGGCGGAACGCGGACTATAAGAATAACAATTAGAAAAAGGATAGACTATGAAAAAATGATTAAGTACGCAACGGAACCACCCTACTGTATAATTCATTCGCAATATCTACTAGATAGCAAGGCGCTAACATGATTAAGGTATGGCAAACGAGAAAGAGAAAAGAAATGAGGCTTTCCTGATATATCAAGACGAAAACGGCATAGCTCAAGTCAATGTGCGATTTGAAGGTGATGATGTGTGGCTGCTTCAAGAGCAGATGATGGAGTTGTTTGACGCTTCAAGACAAGATGTCAGCTATCATATCAATCAGATATATGCTGAAGGCGAACAAGACCCGGAACGAACTCGCAAAAATTTTTTGATAGTTCGTCAAGAGGGCACTAGAAGCGTCAAACGAAACATGTACCACTACAACCTGGACATGATTATTGCTGTTGGCTATCGTAAAAGGAAGTAGACTCAAATTTATTACTACAAACTATATGAAACATCTATTTCAATTGTCTCTCGCTCTGACGCTATTAATAGTCGTTTTAGCCTCATGCAAGAAGACCACTTTCATCAATCCCTCGGAGCAAGAGGTGCAATTCCCAAAGGCAGGTGGTGAGAAGCAAATCACCGTCAGCTCCGATGGCAGTTGGGACATAGAGAACTGTCCCGAATGGCTCAAGGTGGAGGCCAAGGACTCCATCCTTATGTTAAAAATCGGGCTTAACGAAAGTGGTGCGCCCCGCGAAGTCAAGCTGGAACTGGTGGGAGGTGAAGCAAAAGCCTCTATCACCGTCAAGCAAGCCGATGTATGCACGCACTTGATTGCTTCTACGGAAAAAGTGACCTTCCCCAAGGAGGGCGGCACCGAAACCGTCGACATTGACACCGACGGAAGCGACGTGAAAGTAGAAGCAAAAGAAGGTGTGACTGCCGAGTACAGCAATGGCAAGCTGACGTTGACGGCACCCGCCAATGAGGGTGGCACCATCAATGGCACTGTCAATCTCACTTGTGACGAGCAAGCCGCAACCATCAATTTCACTATCGAAGGCTCCATCTGCCCCACCTGCAAAGGTACAGGAAAGGTGAAATGCACGAAGTGCGGAGGCAAAGGATAGATCGAAACTGCTGCACCACACCCTGCATTTCCAGATGAAATGAACTATTATATGTTTGGCTGTGATAAATGTGGTGGTCGCTTGGATATAAGGGATCCGAACTATAAGGAAGGTTCCGGCAAGATGCCTTGCCCCACCTGCGGTGGCTCAGGGCATTGATATGAAATGGACGACAGAAATGGCCATACTTACAAAAGGACAAAAAAGGACACAAAAAAGATAGTGACGATTCGAATGGAATTCACTACTTTTGCGTGTTGCAACGCAACGTCCAATTCACAAAACATAAGTGATATTTGAAGCGGCCTCTCTCATTAAAAATACAGATAGGCCACATAGAGAATAGATTATTGCATATATTTTTAACGCTAACCATAAAGAGCTTTATCATGAAAAAAGTATTTATCATCCTTGCTGCTGCCGTTGCACTTGCTTCATGCGACGATCAGATGAAAGAGGCACGACAATTTGCGGAAGAATTCTCAACTGCTGTCACATCAGGCGACAGCACGACACTCAATCGTATTTATCCTGATGCATCCAAAGCCGACTCACTGGCGCTGAACTATGTGGCTGACAGCCTGCAACTAGAACCCAATGCCACAGGCGACACCTTGCAAATCAGGTTCTCTCCGGATGTATCCGTCACTGCCGTAAAAGATGGCGAGGGGAAATACAGTGTCATCGGCTCTCACGGCCTTTTCGCCTATCCACCAGAACGTTTGGAGTATGCAAAAAGCACGGGGCAATTCGTTGATAGCCTCGACGACATTAGTAACGCCGAACGTATGGCAGACAAAGGATTCGACGATTTCCTGGCTCAAAAATTGAAGAGTCAACTGAATGGTGCACTGAAGATTGTCTCGAAAAAAGAGGGGGATTCTGCAGAGGGAGAAGGTGGCATGATGGCACCGATGTCATTAACCGTTACTGTCGAAAACACTTCAGAAATGACAATTCCCGGAAATGCATATCGTGTTATTATAACAACAACGGATTGGGATGCAAATTACCTAGATGATGTTACCACGACACATCCATTGGCTGGCAAGGACATCAATCCTGGCGAAAGGCAATCTTTCAAATATAAGCATCCTTATGTAGGTGCACGCTTCTCCTCAAGAGTCCAAATGCTGAATACGGGAGGAAACATGGTGTCCGGATATACCCCTAAGGGAAACGAATACTCCGAGTATCTTTCGTCAAAGCAATAAAGCAGGGACAGGCCTTATGCCCGACCGAACGCCAAACAATCCCCCGAAGTCGCAGGTGCGCACAAACCTCTTGGCGTGGCGTACAACAACATGGTGCAAACTGTAGTTGCTTCATGCATGTCCGTATAAAAGCCAAGAATTGTGGTACGCATTTTTTCGGGCGGGCACAAGACCCGCCCCTACGACTTCGGGGGAGGTTTTGGCGTTCAGACATATATGAAGCAAGCACCTATAGCCTTGAGCGTCTTCAAGGCATATCAAGAAACGCTCACGACCTCCGGTATTTGGATGGCGCCATTCCGACATGCTCCTTGAAATATTTCCCCAGGAATGACTGGTTGGGGAAATGCAGAATCCTTGCGACCTCCTTGATGCTCATTGTTGAACTTTTCAGCAGCACACGTATCTCGAGGGTGACGAAATGGTCAATCCATTCATTGGGTGTGCGACGACTCATCTGCTTGACAGTCTCGGAGAGGTATTTGGGCGTGATGCACAATTGCTCGGCATACCAGCTGACACGCCGCTCGTTGCGGAAATTCTCCTTCACCAAAGCGATGAAGTTGTTGAAGATGGCGTCAGCCCTCGTACGCTTGGGGGAGTTGGTTTGTTTCTGATATATCTCATTCCCAATGTCATACACCATCGCCTTGAGCAGCGAGATGGCCAATTCACGCCTGAAACGGTGCTCGCCATCATCCACTTTCTGGCGTATGGTGTTGAAATAGCCGATGAAAGTCTCCGCTTTTTCGGGTTTCAAATTAAATACCGGACTATAGTAAGCGAAGAGGAACACCTGCGACATCTCATAAACCTCCTTGATGATTTCGGCGAAAAAGTCGACGGATGCCATCATGGCGATGCCCTTGCAGTCGGGACTGAGCATGTAATCGCTGATCACCTGTCCGTCGTTGACGACGATGACATCGTTTTTACGCACTATATGCTCCTTGGTGTCCACGGTGTATTGTGCACTTCCCTCAAGGCACATCGCCACGAAGAGACAGTTCATCTCACGCGGTTCTGCAGAGATGGGTACATCCTCGAACCGACTGAAAAGGACGAGGTCGTCGTCGATGAACGAGCAGTCGTCCACGACGGCCTTGGCGGTCATGGGATTGATTTGGTTAAATTTGGCTTGTTCCATGGAGTGTTGATGCTAAATGTATGTTCTACATCCATACGTTTGGTCAATATGTCAGAATTTCTGCAAAATTAGCAAAAAAAACGTATTTCAGCAAGATTTTTCCGAAAAAACGAACAATTTCTGCTAAGATTCAATCCATTTACACACCACCTTTTTGCATTTTTACTCGAAAATGCACCCCGAAGCAGCAGGGGAAATCGTTTTTTCAAGACAGCAAATGACAACTGGAGTTTATCACATGGCGGCTTCTCGCAGTCATCCAAAATCATGAGTTTTTTCATTTTCCATGACAGAAAACGTTGCCAAGGGCACTATCTATAAGAAACGACATGCATGCCCATTTCACACGCCATGCATCCGACCTAATTTTTTTTGAAAAAAAGGTGGGGAAAAATGGGGGAAAATGGGGGAAAATGTTTAATTTTGTAGCCAAATTCAAATAAAAAGGGTAAAATATGCGATTATTAGGCAACATAGAGGCCAAGACCGACTCAAAAGGCAGGGTGTTCCTCCCCGCAGCATTCCGCAAGGTGCTGCAAGGCGAGGAAGGCACAGCCCTGGTGCTTCGCAAGGACGTCTTCCAGCCTTGCCTGACGCTCTACCCCGAATCGGCATGGAACGAGCAGATGGACATCGTGCGGCAGCGCATCAACCGCTGGAACCCCCAGCACCAGCAGCTCTACCGCCAGTTCCTCTCCGACGTGGAAATTGTCTATCCCGACAGCAGCGGGCGCATCCTCATCCCCCGCCGACTCCTTGAATCCGCAGGCATCGAGCAAAGCATCCGTTTCATCGGCATGGGCGACTACATCGAGGTGTGGAGCAGCCAAGCCACCGATACACCGTTCGTCAGCCAGGAAGAGTTCACCGCCTCCCTGGCCAAACTGATGGAGGAGCCATCCAACAGTCAACAATGACGCCATGGATTGCAGCCCTTCGACATACCACATCCCTGTCCTCCTAAAGGAGAGCATCGACGGTCTCGACATAGACCCCGCCGGCACATACGTGGATGTCACCTTCGGCGGCGGCGGCCACAGCAGGGAGATACTCTCGCGCTTAGGTCCTCAAGGACGCCTCTTCGGATTCGACCAAGACGCCGACGCGCAAGCCAACATCCCTCACGACGAGCGTTTCACGTTCGTACAAAGCAACTTCCGCTACCTGGGCAACTGGATGCGCTACCATGGCATCGAGCACATCGACGGCCTCCTGGCCGACTTAGGCGTGTCGAGCCACCATTTCGATGATGGCAGCCGAGGATTCTCCTTCCGCCAAGAAGGCCCCCTCGACATGAGGATGAACAGGCGCGCCCGCATGAGTGCCGCCGACGTGGTGAACGGATACGACGAGAAAAAACTCTCCGACATCCTGTTCTTCTATGGGGAAATACGGAATGCACGACGTGTGGCAGCCGCCATCGTCAAGGCAAGAACGGCACGTCCCATCGCCACCACCTCGCAGTTGGTTGAGACGCTCACAAGGCTGTTCCCCCGGGAACGAGAGAAGAAAGAGGTGACCAAGGTGTTCCAAGCACTTCGCATAGAAGTCAACCACGAAATGGAAGCCCTCTGCGAGATGCTCGCCAGCGCCACACAGTTGCTTCGCAGCGGCGGGAGACTATCTGTCATCACATACCACAGTCTGGAAGACCGTATTGTGAAGAACGTCATGCGTTCTGGCAACACCAACGGGACGGTGGAGCAAGACTTCTTCGGAAGGCCACAGTCGCCACTCCGCCCCATACACAACAGAGTGACCACTCCCAGCGAGGAGGAGCAATCTGCCAATCCCCGCAGCAGGAGTGCCAAACTCCGCATAGCTGAAAAGATATGAAAAAGACATACCAGCCTCTGGAAAGGGGTCATTCAAAACTTG
Organism: uncultured Prevotellaceae bacterium; assembly: GCA_902786665.1. Taxonomy (GTDB): domain Bacteria; phylum Bacteroidota; class Bacteroidia; order Bacteroidales; family Bacteroidaceae; genus Prevotella. The sequence goes on from CADADN010000006.1 coordinate 14,551, forward strand.
CATAGGAAACACCTGCAGGCGTTGCAGATGAAGAACCGAAGAAATGTGATTGGACCAATGAGAAAAAAAGGAAACATCAACAATGAGGAAATGGCATCCATGGAAGAAGAAATAGACATGGTGCTGGAAAATCCCGGCGGGGAGGACATGATCGAAGAAGCAGAGGAAGGCGCGTATGCCGGCGACGACTTGGAGGGTGACACCGACGAGGACGATGAGCCGGCGCGCCCCACGCTCAAAGAAGTGATAGAAGACAATGCACGCGAGGACGAGAAGCCTTTCTCTTCGTCGATGGCCCTGAGGACCATCCTCGGTGGAGACATCCTCGACACGCAAGCCATCAGGAAACAGGTGTGGCTCATACTGCTCATCACCTTCTTCTCCATCTTGTACATCTCCAACCGATACAGTTGCCAGCAGCAACAAATCAAGATCAACGAACTCAACAAGACGTTGGAGGCTTCGAGGTACAAGACCTTGTCGCTCTCCAGCGAACTCACCGAGCGTTGCCGTGAGAGCCACGTTCTCCAAAAGCTGCGCGCCAACAACGACAGCATCATACAGCCTTCCGAGCAACCACCCTACATCATCGTCATCCCCAACTGATACAACCATGAGCAAGTTCGACAACAACGACATCATGCCACGATACACCTTCATCGCCATCCTGATGACCATCATCGGGGTGGCCGTGGTGCTCAAGTCGATATACATCATGACAGTCAAGAAAGACTACTGGATGGAAGTGGCAAACCAAAAAAAACGCAACGAAACATACAAGGAAAACGCCAATCGCGGCAACATCTTCAGCGACCAAGGCGAACTGATGGCCAGTTCGCTCCCTGAATACAAGATGTTCATGGACTTCAAGGTGTGCAAAGAGAACAGCGACAGCCTCTGGCAGGTAAAAGAGGACAGCATCTGCATGGGCCTCCACGAAATATTCCCTGAAAGGTCGGTGGAAGATTTCAAGAAAAACCTGGAGGAAGGGCGTGCCAAGTTGAGCCAGAACTGGCCAGTATGGCCCTATCGCGTCAACTACAACACGCTCAAGAAGGTGCAAAACCTTCCTGTCTTCAACCTCCACAAATACGTAGGCGGCTTCCACTTCAACGAGAACAATGCGCGTCGCAGGCCTTTCGGCACGCTCGCCTACCGCACCGTGGGCGACATGTATGGAGAGATGGACAAGCCCCGTTTCGGACTGGAGCAATCCTTTGACAGCATCCTGCGTGGCACCCCGGGAGTATTCCACGACCAACGAGTGAGAAACCAAGTGCTCAAGTTCGTCGACGTGGAACCTGTCGATGGCGAGGACATCGTCACCACCATCAATGTGCAGATGCAGGACATCGCGGAAAAAGCGGTGGCCGACGAGATGCGTGAAATCAACGCCGACGTAGGAGTGGCCATCGTCATGGAGGTGGCCACCGGCGACGTGAAAGCCATCGTCAACCTAGAAAAGATGGACGGAAAGCTGTTGGAGCGACGCAACCATGCCGTGGCCGACCTTCTGGAACCCGGCAGCGTGTTCAAGACGGCATCGGTGATGGTCGCACTCGACGACGGGGTGGTGGACACCTCCTTCATGGTGGCCACCGGCAACGGACAAGTCACGATGCATGGCGCCGAGATGAACGACCACAACAGGGCTTCGGGAGGTTACGGCACCATATCGCTCAGCAAAGCACTCCAAGTGAGTTCCAACATCGGCATCAGCAAGGTCATCGACAAATTCTACCAAAAGCAGCCACAGAAATTCGTCGACGGACTCCACAGGGTGGGCATAGCAGAAGACCTGAAACTGCCCATCGTCGGATACGCCGTTCCACGCATCCGTTATCCAAACCAGAAGAACTCCAAGGGAGTTTCGCTCTGGAGCGGCACCACGCTGCCTTGGATGAGCATCGGCTATGAGACCCAGGTGCCACCCATCTCCACCCTGACATTCTACAACGCCATCGCCAACAACGGAAAGATGATGCAGCCCAGGTTCGTGAAGATGAAAATCAAGGACGGCGTGGCCACCGAACTGCCTCCCGTGGTGCTCAGAGAGCAAATCTGCAAACCATCCACGCTGGCAAAAGTACAGGACATGCTTCTCAAGGTGGTGGAGAAAGGAACGGGCAAGAAAGCCAAGTCGGAGTCCTTTTCCATCGCAGGAAAGACCGGCACTGCGCAGATAGCCAAGGAGAAGATTGGATACAAGGCAGGAGGACTGCACTACCTCGTGAGTTTCGTCGGTTACTTCCCTGCCGACGAGCCAAGATACAGTTGCATCGTCTGCCTTCAGAAAGCAGGACTTCCCGCCTCTGGCGGCACGATGAGCGGCTGGGTGTTCCACAACATCGCAGAGGGCATCATGGCACACAACCTCAGCTTGGACATCAGCAGTGCTGTTGATGAAAAAGGAGAGCGCAGACCCACCATACTCAACGGCAACCTCTTTTCCGCACAGACAGTGCTCTCCCACCTTGGGTTCGAGAGCAAATGCCAGTGGGCCACCAATGGCAAATCCTCCCCGTTCTGGGGAATCATAGGCATGACCCCCAACCAATACCTGTTGGAACAAAAATCCATCACCGATGATGACCGCGTCCCCAACGTCGTAGGCATGGGTGCACGCGATGCCATCTACCTGCTTGAGCGTCACGGCTTCAAGACTCAAGTTGAAGGCCGTGGCAAAGTGGTGGAGCAGAGCCTTGTTGCAGGCGAGAAGGCGACCAAAGGCTCCACATGCATACTCAGGATGCAGTACCTGTAACCCCACAGCAAAAGACTGAAACAGAAAATACATACAACCATGACATTAAGGGAATTATTAAAAGACATCAAGACAACCAGCACGAATGGTTCGCTCGACATCGAAATCACCGGCGTGGACATCGACTCACGGCAAGTGACTCCCGGGCATCTTTTCATTGCCATGAGAGGAACGCAAGTGGACGGGCATCAGTTCATTGCTAAAGCAGTGGAGCAAGGTGCGTCGGCCATCCTTTGCGAAACGCCACCGACCTCATTGTCACCCGACGTCACCTACGTCGTGGTGGAGTCGACGGAAAGAGATGCCGGAGAGGTGGCCACCACCTTCTATGGCGAACCCTCTCGCCAGATGAAACTGGTGGGCGTGACCGGCACGAATGGCAAGACCACCATCGCCACCTTATTATATAATATGATGCGCAAGATGGGTCACAAGTGCGGCTTGCTCTCCACGGTGTGCAACTACATCGACGGCGAAGCCATACCAGCCACGCACACCACCCCCGACCCCATCCAACTCAACCGCCTCCTTGCACAGATGCACGAGGAAGGCTGCGAATATGTATTCATGGAGTGCAGCAGCCACGCCATCCACCAGCATCGCATCGGAGGCTTGCACTTCACAGGAGGAATCTTCACCAACCTCACACGCGACCATCTCGACTACCATGGCACTTTCGAGAACTACCGTGACGCGAAGAAGGCCTTCTTCGACTCTCTGCCCAAAGGAGCATTCGCCATCATCAACGCCGACGACAAGAACGGCAGTTTCATGGTCCAAAACACGAAAGCCACGGTGAAGACCTACTCCACCCAGGGCATGGCCGACTTCAGGGCACGCATCCTTGAATGCCATTTCGAAGGCATGTACCTCGAAATGGACGGTCGCGAGGTAGGAGTGCAGTTCATTGGAAAGTTCAATGCCAGCAACCTGCTTGCCGTCTATGGTGCCGCCCGGATGCTGGGCAAGACCCCTGAAGACATCCTGGTGACACTCAGCACCCTCCATAGCGTCAGTGGAAGGCTGCAACCGGTGCACTCACCCTTGGGTTACACCGCCATCGTGGACTACGCCCACACCCCCGACGCATTGAACAACGTGCTAAAGGCCATCCACGAGGTCTTAGGCGCCAAAGGCCGTGTCATCACCGTCTGTGGAGCCGGTGGCAACCGTGACAAGGGCAAGCGCCCCATCATGGCCCAAGAGGCAGCCAAGCAGAGCGACATCACCATCATCACAAGCGACAACCCTCGTTTTGAAGACCCTCAGGATATCATCAACGACATGCTCTCCGGACTCAACGCCCAGCAACGCCGCAATGTGCTATCCATCACCGACCGCCGTGAAGCCATACGCACCGCCTGCACCATGGCCCAAAGGAACGACGTGATATTGGTGGCAGGCAAAGGCCATGAGAACTATCAGGAAATCCGTGGTGTGAAGTATCATTTCGACGACCGAGAGGTGTTGGAAGAAATTTTCTCCACGCAGCAACCATGACATCAACAACCCCCAAACACCAACCATCATGCTTTACTATCTTTTCCGTTTCTTAGAGCGATTCGACATCCCGGGAGCACACATGTGGCAATACATCTCCTTCCGGTCATTGGCTGCACTCATCCTGTCACTCATCATATCCGCTTGGTTTGGCGAAAAATTCATCGTATTCATGAAGAGGAGGAAATACCACGAGAGCCAGCGCGACCCATCCATCGACCCATTCGGCGTAAAGAAGACGAATGTGCCGACGATGGGCGGCATCATCATCGTAGTATCCATCATCGTGCCCATCTTGCTCTTTGGCAGGATGCGCAACATCTACCTGCTGCTCATGATCGTCACCACCGTATGGCTGTGTTTCCTCGGATTCCTCGACGACTACATCAAGGTGTTCAAGAAAAACAAAGATGGGTTGTCACCCAAGCTGAAAATAGCAGGCCAGGTGATCATAGGCCTGGTGGTGGGACTCACCTTGTGGGCAAGCCCCGATGCCAAGATCAACGAGACCATCATCACCGAGCAAGAGCAAGGGAAAGTGGTGGCCCACAAATCGGAGGCCGAGAAGTCGCTTGTGACCACCATCCCCTTTGTGAAAACCCACAACCTTGACTATTCCGGTGCTTTCGGCTTCTTGGGCAAGTACAAGAACGCTGCTGGATGGCTGCTATTCGTCATCATCACCATCCTCGTGGTGACTGCGGTGAGCAATGGTGCAAACCTCAACGACGGCATGGACGGCATGTGCGCCGGCAACTCCGCCATCATAGGAGTGGCATTGGGCATACTCGCCTATGTGAGCAGTCACATCGAATATGCCTCATACCTCAACATCATGTACATACCAGGGTCTCAAGAGCTGGTGGTGTTCTTATGCGCATTCATCGGAGCGATGATTGGTTTCCTTTGGTACAACGCCTACCCGGCCCAGGTCTTCATGGGTGACACCGGCTCGCTCATGATCGGCGGCATCATCGGCGTATGCGCCGTCATCATACACAAGGAACTGTTGCTGCCCATTCTTTGTGGAATCTTTTTCGTAGAGAGCCTGAGCGTCATCGTACAAACAGCTTTCTACAAATACATGAAGGGCAAGGGACAACATGTCAGGATCTTCAGGGCGACGCCCATACACGACAACTTCCGCAAGCTAGACAAGGACCTGGACCCCTCGAGCCGTTTCATCCTCAAAAACTGGCCCCAACGACAATTCCACGAGTCGAAAATAACCATACGCTTCTGGATTGTCACCATCATACTGGCAGCCCTCGCCATCATCACACTGAAGATCAGATGAAAAAAAATTGAAGATTGAAGATTGGCCTGCGGCCGAAGTTGCTCACGCTCGGCAGACTTCAAGCAAGCTTGGTCTGCCCTCGCTTAATCGCAACTTTGAATATTGAAGATTGGGAATAGGCTATTTGGACATATAAGCCCTATAAGACATACAAGGCTTACAAGAATCGGAACATTGAAGAATAATTGATAATATAAGATTGGAAATGAAAAGAATAGTAATATTGGGCGCCGGCGAAAGTGGTGCCGGCGCTGCTGCATTGGCAAAGAAAGAAGGGTACGACGTGTTCGTCTCCGACATGTCGGCCATCAAGGACCGTTACAAGAAGATGCTCGACAGCCGAAACATCCCTTGGGAAGAAGGCACACACACCGAAGGGAAAATACTCGACGCAGACGAAATCATCAAAAGCCCCGGCATACCCAACGAGGCACCCATCGTGAAGAAAGCCATCGAGCGTGGAATACCCATCATCAGTGAAATAGAGTTCGCCGGAAGATACACGCATTCCAAGATGATCTGCATCACAGGCAGCAATGGCAAGACAACGACCACCTCGCTCATCTACCACATATTCAAAGCCGCCGGTTACGATGCAGGACTCGCCGGAAACATCGGCAACAGCCTGGCCTTGCAAGTGGCCGAGGACCCACACGAATACTACATCATCGAACTGAGTTCCTTCCAGTTGGACAACATGTATGACTTCCGTGCCAACATCGCCATCTTGCTGAACATCACGCCCGACCACCTCGACCGCTACGACAACTGCATGCAAAACTACGTGGACTCCAAGATGCGCATCATACAAAACCAGACAGAGGAAGACAGCTTCATCTACTGGAACGACGACCCCATCATCAAAAGGGAGTTGGAGAAATACGACATCAAGGCCATCCAATACCCATTCTCTGAACTGAAGGAGAAAGGCTCCATCGGTTACATCGAGGAGGGCAAGTACAAATTGGAACAGCCCACGCCCTTCAACATGGAGCAAGAGGCACTCAGCCTCACCGGCAAACACAATATCTACAACTCGCTGGCAGCAGGCCTCACCGCCAACATCGCCGGCGTGCACCACGATGTCATCAGGGAGAGCCTTGGCAACTTCCCCGGTGTGGAGCACCGTCTTGAGCATGCGGGCACCGTGCGCGGTGTAACCTACATCAACGACTCCAAAGCCACAAACGTGGATGCCTGCTGGTATGCCTTGGAGAGCATGAACACCCCCACCGTACTCATCATCGGCGGGAAGGACAAAGGCAATGACTACACAGAAATCAAGGATTTGGTGCTGAACAAATGCCGTGCACTGGTTTACCTGGGAGCCGACAACACCAAACTGCATGGCTTCTTCGACGACATTGCAAAGGAAAAAGGCATCCAAATACGAGACACCCATTCCATGCCCGACTGCGTGAAAGCATGCAGCGAACTGGCCCAACCCGGCGACACCGTTTTGCTGAGCCCATGCTGCGCAAGCTTCGACTTGTTCAAGAACATGGAGGACCGAGGAGAGCAGTTCAAGACCCTCGTCAGAAACATGTAAGCCTATGAGATTCTCCCTCAGCAACATCTTCAAGGGCGACAAGGTCATATGGATGATCTTTTTCTTCCTTTGCGTCATCAGCCTCATCGAGGTGTTCAGCTCCAGCAGCACGCTCACCTTCAACAAGCCCAACTACTGGGCTCCCATCATCAAGCACGGCGGCATTCTCCTGCTTGGCGTGGTGACGATGGTGGTGGTTCAGAACATCGACTGCAAATATTTCAAGATCGCCACCATCTTCCTCATCATGTTCTCCGTCGCCACCCTCATATGGGTGCTGTTTGCCGGTCACACCACAAACGGTGCACAGAGGTGGGTGTCCTTGCTTGGCATACAATTCCAACCTTCAGAGATAGCCAAAGGCACCATCGTGCTCGCCGTGGCGCAAATCCTCAGCGCCATGCAGACAGAAAACGGCACAGAGGAGAAAACGTTCACGTATATCTTCTATGTGACATGCCCCATGCTGTTTCTCATCATGGTGGAGAACCTGTCCACTGCCATCCTCATCGGAATGGTGGTCATCGGAATGATGCTCTATGGACGTGTCTCCCTAAGAAAGGTGGGCAAACTCATCGGATTCCTTGCTGTCCTCGGTGTAGTGCTCATCTCCTTGATTCTGCTGTTCGGAGAGGAAGAGGAAACCGTCGTCAACGACAAGAACAACCTCACCGAGCAGGTGGCCAACAACGAGAAGAACAAGAAGGAGGATGAAAACTTCATACAAAAGATGTTCCACAGGGCTGGGACATGGAAGGGTCGCATCAAAAAATTCGCGAGCAACAAGGAGACACCCGCCAAGGAATTCGACCTCTTGACCGACTCCCAAGTGGGTTATTCAAACATTGCCATCGCCTCATCCGGCTTCATAGGAAAAGGCCCAGGAAACTCTGAAATGAGAGAGTTGCTGCCACAAGCCTTCTCCGACTTCATCTACGCCATCATCATTGAAGAGTTGGGAATTGCAGGAGGCATCTTCGTGATGTTCCTCTACATCTTCCTGCTATGGAGGGCAGGCCGCATCGCCGACCGTTGTGCTAACAACTTCCCCGCATTCCTCGTCATGGGCCTTGCCTTGCTCTTGGTATGCCAGGCGATGTTCAACATGATGGTAGCCGTGGGACTGGCCCCTGTCACAGGCCAGCCACTCCCCCTCATCAGCAAGGGCGGCACCTCCACCATCATCAATTGCATGTATCTCGGAGTCATCCTCAGCGTAAGCATATCTGCCAAAAGGAAGAAAAAGAAGCAGAAAGCCATCGTCGACAATGACGGCATGTCATCCTCTTCACCCAACCCTTGAAAGATGTTTCAAATAAAATACACAGAAAATTGGGTGAAGAGAAAAAAAATAGTTACTTTTGCAGTTTAAACAAGGAATGTGCATAAAATGGGTGAAAAATTAAGAATCATCATCAGCGGCGGTGGCACGGGGGGCCATATCTTCCCCGCCATCTCCATTGCCAATGCCATCAAAGGCATGGAACCAGATGCCGACATCCTGTTCGTAGGTGCAGAAGGCCGTATGGAAATGGAGCGAGTGCCAGCAGCAGGTTATGCCATCAAAGGATTGCCCATCTCCGGTTTCGACAGGAAAAACATTCTTCGCAACTTCTCCGTGTTGTGGAAGATATGGAAGAGCCAACGGATGGCCAAGAGCATCATCAAGGAATTCAAGCCGATGGCCGCCGTGGGAGTTGGAGGCTATGCCAGTGGTCCTACACTGAACCAATGCGCCTCCATGGGTGTGCCTTGCCTCATCCAAGAGCAAAACTCCTTTGCCGGAGTGACCAACAAATTGCTGGCAAAGAAAGCCAAGAAAATCTGCGTCGCCTACGACGGCATGGAAAAATTCTTCCCTGCAGAACGCATAGAGAACCTTGGCAATCCCGTCAGGCAGTCGCTGCTTGATACAAAGCTGAGCCGTGAGGAGGCTGCTTCAAAACTCGGCCTCGACCCAAAGAAACCCATCTTGCTCATCGTAGGTGGAAGCCTTGGCGCCCTCACCCTCAACGAGAGCGTCCTCCAACACCTCGACATGGTGGAGGGGGCCGATGTTGACATATTATGGCAGACAGGCAAGTACTACATAGAAAACATACGGCAGCAACTGTCGCAGCGCAAACCCATCCCCAACCTGAAGCCCACCGACTTCATCAGTGACATGGGAGCCGCCTACCGTGCCGCCGACCTGGTTATCGGACGTGCTGGTGCAAGCAGCATCTCAGAGTTCTGCCTTCTTGGCAAGCCTGTCATACTGGTACCCTCACCCAACGTGTCGGAAAACCACCAATATCACAACGCCATGGCATTGGTGAACAAAGACGCTGCCATTTACGTTTCCGACGCCGAATCCCGCGACAAACTCCTCCGCACGGCATTCGACACCATCAGCGACAAGCAGCGGCTGCAATCCCTCAGCACCAACATCCTCAAACTGGCCAAGCATCACTCTGCAGAAGAAATTGCAAAAAGGGTGATAGAATTGGCCAGACAAGGCAATAAATAACAATGGAGGCGGCAACGCCCGCCGCAAAGCATCACAACCCATCGATAAAAGATGAAGTTGGACAAAAGCAAGCGTAAAGGCTTATAAACAACAGTAGATGACAGCAACAAAAGACATAAAAGCAGCATACTTCGTGGGAGCGGGCGGCATAGGCATGAGCGCCATCGCCCGCTATTTCCTCCACAAAGGGTTGGTGGTTGCCGGCTACGACAAGACACCTTCCACCCTTACTCACAAGTTAGAGGAAGAAGGCATGCTCCTGCACTACGAAGACAATCCCGGGCTCATCCCCGCCGCATGCAAGGAAAAAGACACCACATTGGTGATATACACCCCCGCCATCCCCGACGACCATGCCGAGATGGATTTCTTCCGCAAAGGAGGTTTTGACATAGAGAAACGTGCGCAAGTGCTTGGCACGCTCACACACTCACACAAAGGGCTGTGCGTGGCAGGAACACACGGCAAGACGACGACGTCGTCGATGTGCGCACACATCATGCACCAAAGCCACCTCGACTGCAACGCATTCCTCGGAGGCATCACCAAGAACTACGGCACCAACTACATCGTCTCCGACAGCAACTTCGTGGTGATAGAGGCAGACGAATACGACAGGTCGTTCCATTGGCTCAGGCCTTGGGCCACCGTCATCACCGCCACCGACCCCGACCACCTGGACATCTACGGCACCAAGGAGGCCTACCTTGACAGTTTCCGGCACTACACGACACTCATACAGCCCGGTGGCGCCCTCGTGCTGCATACAGGACTTGAAATGACCGCTGAAACAGGCGAGGATGTGACCACCTACACCTACAGCCGCGACGAAGGAGACTTCCATGCCTCGAACATAGTCATCGACAACGGGGAAATCACCTTCGACCTCGTCTCACCACTTGGGAACATCGAGGGCATCACACTAGGGCATCCCGTACCCATCAACATAGAGAACGCCGTCGCCGCCATGGCACTGGCCCAAATCAGCGGCTGCAAGCCAGAAGAGGTCAGAGAAGGCATTCGCACGTTCAATGGTGTCGAGAGAAGATTCGACTACAAGTTGAAAGATGAAAGCCACGTGCTGATCAGCGACTACGCACACCACCCGATGGAAATCGACCAAAGCGCGAAGAGCATTCTCGAGCTGTTCAAAGGCCGCAAGGTCACCGCACTATTCCAACCCCACCTCTACACACGCACGCGCGACTTCCACCAAGAATTCGCCAAAAGCCTCAGCCAGTTCCACGAGGTGGTGCTCTGCGACATCTACCCTGCCCGTGAAGAGCCCATCCCCGGTGTCACCTCGAAACTCATATACGACGAACTCGACCCCGGCGTGGAGAAGTGCATGGTGCGCAAGGACGAGGTGCTCGACTATGTGAGAAGCCGCGACTTCGATGTGCTCATCGTACTTGGAGCAGGCGACCTCGACAACCTCACAGGGGAGATGGCGGAAATCCTCAAAGGCAAATAACACATGAGCATCAACTGGAAGAAGACCATCATCGTCACGCTCGACCTGGTATTGGCCGCCTACCTGATCCTGGCCACCACGTCGTTCAACAAGCCCGACCGAACGGCCGAGGCTTGCCAGCAGGTGCGTATCAAGATAGCCGCCACCGACTCCAGCGGATTCCTCAGTGCAAGCGACGTCAAAGAGATGCTCACCAACAAGCACCTCTATCCCAGCGGGCAAAACATGGAACTCATCGACTTGAGAACCATAGAGAACACCCTGAAGCAAAACTCCTTCATATCAGGTGTGGAATGCTACAAGACGCAAGACGGGACAGTAGGAGTCACCGTGACGCAGCAACTGCCCATGCTCAGGGTCAAAGCCGACAACGGAGAGGACTACTACATCGATATCGACGGAGAGGTGATGCAAGGCGAAGGACATGCGTCAGACCTCATCGTCGCCACCGGCGGCATCAGCCAATGGTATGCGAAAAACTATGTCGCACCCCTCGTGCGATGGATCATGGCACATGATTTGTGGAAGAACCAGGTGGAACAAATCAACATCCTGCCCGACAAAAGCCTGGAAGTGATTCCACGTGTGGGAAACCACATCGCATGCCTGGGAAGGATGCCCGAGAACAAGAGCAAGGAGCGCAGGGAACGCCTCATCAACAACTTTGCAGAGCACCAGTTCTCAAGACTCGACAAATTCTACCGTTACGGACTCAACGAGGTGGGATGGAACAAATACTCGTACATCAACCTCGAATTCGGCAACCAAATCATCTGCAAGAAAAGCAAGCCCCAAAAGCAAGAGACATCAGAAAACAAACAACCTTAGGAAATATAAAAACCATCAACCCACATGGCAGCAAAGGACTTCATAGTAGCTATTGAATTGGGCTCTTCCAAAATCACCGGCATCGCCGGAAAGAAGAGCATGGACGGCAGCATCCAAGTGCTCGCCGTCGTGAGGGAGGACGCCACATCCTGCATTCGCAAAGGCGTGGTGTACAACATCGACAAGACCAGTGTTTGTCTGACAAACGTCATCAAGAAGCTGAAGACGCTTCTCAAGTCTGAAATCTCGCAGGTTTACGTCGGAGTGGGCGGACAGTCCATACGCAGCATGCGAAACGTCATCATCAAGAAATTGCCCGACGACACCATCATCTCACAAGACATGATCAACGAGTTGATGGACAACAACCGCAACATGTCTTACCCCGACCAGGAGATTCTCGACGCAGCCACCCAGGAATACAAGGTCGGCACGCAATACCAAGTCGACCCGGTTGGCATCCAAAGCAGCAAGATAGAGGGCAATTTCCTCAACATCCTCTGCCGCAAGTCGTTCTACCGCAACTTGAACAAATGTTTCGAGAACGCGAAAATCGCCATTGCCGAGATGTATCTCGCACCCATCGCCCTGGCACAAAGCGTGCTCACAGAGGCAGAGAAACGCAGCGGATGCATGCTTGTAGACCTCGGAGCAGACACCACAACGGTCTCCGTGTACTACAAGAACATCCTCAGGCATCTCGTCGTCATACCACTCGGTGGCAACAACATCACCAAGGACATCGCATCGCTCCAGATGGAGGAGAGCGAGGCAGAAGAGATGAAGCTCAAGTACGCATCCGCATTCACCGACGACAGCGAAATAGAGGAGGGCAAGACCATCGACATCGACAAGGAGCGCAGCGTCGACATCCAAACCTTCGTCGACATCGTTGAGGCCCGCGTCAATGAAATCATCCAAAACGCTTGGAACCAAGTGCCGCTGGAGTACAACGACAAGCTTCTTGGCGGAATCATCCTCACCGGTGGAGGCTCCAACATGAAGAACATCAAGAAGGCTTTCACCAACTTCACCAACATCCAGAAAGTGCGCATCGCCAACACCGTCATCCAGAATGTCACCTCTACCGACAAGGATGTCAACGCCCGCAACGGCATGATGAACACCGTCATCGGCCTTCTCGCACGCGGCGACATGAACTGCGCCGGCTCCGCCATCAATCCCAGCGCCGACCTTTTCGGCCCCAATCCCAACAGCTCCACCACGACGACGACGACCGACATCCACCGCCAGCCCCGCACACCTGGCACGATGGCTCCCGGAGTGGTGATGACCGAGGCCGAGAAGAAGAAGATGGAAGAGGCCAACCGCCGCAAGGAAGAGGAAGAGCGTCGCCGCAAGGAAGAGGAAGACCTCCGCAGACAAGAAGAGGAAAAGCGCAACAAAAAGGGACTGTTCTCCCGCATTTCCAACTCTCTTTCAGATTTCGCCCGCCGCATGGTATCCGAAGAACCCGACGAGGATGACAAGAAATAGCATTACTGCTTGCCGTTCCACGGCTGGCATCACGAGAAAAGGAACCCCAACGCACATACATAAAATCAGAAAATATGGATAAAAATAAGCCAGAAGGTCTCGACTTCGAAGACCTCCCAAAAGAGAACTGCATCATCAAGGTCATCGGTGTGGGTGGCGGTGGCGGCAACGCTGTCAACCACATGTACCGCGAGGGCATCCATGATGTGACCTTCGTGCTCTGCAACACCGACCGCCAAGCACTCAACGACTCTCCCGTCCCCGTACACATCCAACTGGGCAAGGAAGGTCTTGGAGCCGGCAACAAGCCGGAACGTGCCAGGAAGGCCGCCGAAGAGAGCGAAGACGACATCCGCAAAATGCTGAACGACGGCACGAAGATGTCATTCATCACAGCCGGAATGGGTGGAGGCACCGGTACCGGAGCGGCCCCTGTCATCGCCCGTGTGTCAAAGGATCTCGGCATCCTCACCGTGGGCATTGTCACCATCCCCTTCCGTTTTGAAGGCCCAAACAAAATCGACCAGGCCCTCGACGGTGTGGAAGAGATGGCAAAGCACGTGGACGCCTTGCTCGTCATCAACAACGAGCGCCTTCGCGAAATCTACCCCGACTATTCCGTGCTCAACGCCTTTGCAAAGGCCGACGACACGCTTAGCATCGCCGCACGCAGCATCGCCGAGATCATCACCGTACGCGGCTTGATCAACCTCGACTTCAACGACGTGCGCACCGTGCTCAAGGACGGCGGAGTGGCCATCATGAGTACAGGCTTCGGCGAGGGCGAGGGACGTGTGAAGGCAGCCATACAAGATGCACTCAACTCACCTCTGCTCAACGACAACGACGTCTTCAATTCCAAGAAAATCCTTCTGAGCATCACCTTTGCCAACGACAAGGAGACCGGCGGCCTGATGATGGAAGAGATGACCGACGTGCACGACTTCATGGCCAAGTTTGGTGAAGACTTCGAAATCAAGTGGGGCCTTGCCATCGACCCGGACCTTGGGAAGAAGGTGAAAGTCACCATCCTTGCCACAGGCTTCGGTGTGGAGAACGTTGACGGCATGGGAGGACATCTCAGCAAAACACCCGGCAACTCCCAAACCCGCATTGCCGAGATGGAAGAAAGGGCAAAGAAAGAAGACCGTCGTCAGCATTACTACAACGAGAAGGACAACAAGCCCCACAAGCGTCGTCCCTACATCTTCAATTTCAAGCCCGAAGACCTCGACAACGAAGATGTCATCCTGGCAGTGGAAAGCACTCCCACCTACCGCCGCACAAGGAAACAGCTCGAAGACATCAACCACACCTCGCAAGGAGACAGCAACGGCGAGAACAACAGCGAGAGCAATGACGAGAGCGCAAGCAATTCGTCGAAAATAGTATTCTAAAACCCAAAAGCGACATGAACCTATACGACCAAGTCAGTGAAGACATCAAGGCCGCGATGAAAGCCCGCGACAAAGTGCGTCTTGAGACCTTGCGCAACATCAAGAAAGTGTTCATCGAAGCCAAGACCGCCCCGGGCTCAAACGACACCCTCGACGATGCCGACGCCTTGAAAATCATCCAGAAACTGGCCAAGCAAGGCCGCGAGTCGGCCGCCATATTCACCGAAAAGAACCGCCAGGAGTTGGCCGACAACGAAATGGCACAAGTGGCCGTCATTGAAAGCTACCTCCCCAAGCAACTCAGCGAGGAAGAAATCGAGGCCGCCGTCAAGGACATCATCGCCCAGACCGGGGCATCGAGCATGAAGGATATGGGAAAGGTGATGGGTCTCGCCAACAAGCAAATGGCCGGCAAGGCCGACGGAAGAGCCATCTCCACCGTCGTGAAACGCCTCCTTTCCTGACCACTCAGACAAACAGCTCCCTGAGCACGGGCAGCGACTTCAAGGGGGGGAACCCCGGCACGTGCAGCCCATAATACTCCAAGATCACCTCTGTGCACCTGTTGCGCTCATCCCGCGACATGGCACAGAGGTGCATCGTTTGGTAGGTGAGCCTCAAAAGCAATGCAATCTTTGACGCCTCCCCAGGCGCCACGAAATGGCCATGACGCGGAACGTCGGTGGTGAAACAGGCATTCAGCAAATCAAAATAGCCATTTTCAACCACATCCTCGACATTGGGGAAAAAACCGATGAAACGCGACATGCGCATCATGAAAACCAAGTGGAAATTGGAAAAACCTGTTGAAACACTGTCGAGCCATTCCAGACTATAGGCCACGAATTGGAACAACGGGCCGTTGTCGCGCTCGTCGCGAGTGGCATGGGTGAGGAACTCAGCCAAGAACATCGTCATCGACAATTTGAATGGATGCATGGACAAGGAAGGCAAGGGTTTCGCCATCCTGATGTCACGTATACGTTGGAGCGATGCTTTCAGGCGGAAGTCGAAATCCACCTCCACGATGGTCAATGGCATGAAGAGCTGGCGTCTCAACCTCCCTTTCGACGATGCCGACACCCGCACCATGAACGACACCCTTCCGTGCCGCTCTGTCAACATATCGGCAACAAGCGCGCCGTCACCATATTTCACCGTCCTCAACACGACGGCCTGGGTTTGAGTCATTGCCATGGCAGCAAGGTAAAAAAGAAGCGAAAAACAGGTTTTATGGGTGTAAAGTTACGACAAAGGGCGGGAAAAGGCAAGAAAAAATGCAAAAAAAAGATAAAAATGGGCTTATTTGAAAAAAATAATCAAGAAAATTTGCAGGAATGCAAGGAAAGCAGTACCTTTGCATCCGCTAATTAAGTCAATGGTCCATTCGTCTATCGGTTAGGACGAGAGATTTTCATTCTCTAAAGAGCAGTTCGACTCTGCTATGGACTACAAGAACAATAAAAAAAAGGAAACATAAAAGATGGCAAACCACAAATCATCCCTCAAAAGAATCCGCCAGGACAAAAAGAGGCAACTGCACAACAAGTATTATGCAAAGACCATGCGCAACGCTGTAAGGAAGCTCCGCGCACTGACCAACAAAGAGGAGGCTGTGAAGCTTTATCCCACTGTTCAGAAAATGCTCGACAAATTGGCTAAGACAAACATCATACACCGCAACAAAGCCGCAAACCTCAAGTCGAGCCTCTGCCGCCAAATCAACAAAATGGCATAGTCCAGGCGAAGAAAATATACAAAGGCCGCAACCTGTCAGGTTGCGGCCTTTTCATATGCAATTTGCATTGTATTTTTCACACTTTTTTGAGGAAAAAAGTTTCTGATTTTGGCATAAATTTCGTAACTTTGCACAATCAAAAACAACCCTCTTTACGGCATCCGCAAACGCCCTTGAAACGACTTCAAGAAAGCCCTGGGGAAGGATGTCGGAGAAGACAGCAAGAGAAGAAATACGAAATGTCAGAGACGCAAAACCCAGAAAGCAACTACTCAGCGAAAAACATCCAGGTGCTTGAAGGCCTTGAGGCCGTCAGGAAGCGCCCCGCCATGTATATTGGCGACATCAGCGAGAAAGGTCTCCACCACTTGGTGAACGAGACAGTAGACAACTCCATCGACGAGGCCATGGCGGGCTATTGCACGCACATCGAGGTCACCATCAACCAAGACAACTCCATCACCGTTCAAGACAACGGCCGCGGCATCCCTGTCGACGAGCACAAGAAACTTCACAAGTCAGCCCTCGAGGTGGTGATGACGGTGCTGCATGCCGGAGGCAAATTCGACAAAGGCTCCTACAAGGTGAGCGGCGGACTGCACGGCGTGGGTGTCAGCTGTGTCAACGCCCTCTCATCGCATATGATGTCGCAAGTGTTCCGCGAAGGAAAAATCTACCAGCAAGAATACGAGCGCGGCAAGCCCCTATATCCTGTAAAGGTGGTGGGCGAGACAACCATCCAAGGCACCAGGCAGCAATTCTGGCCCGACCCCACCATTTTCACCACCACCGTCTATCAGTATGACATCATCGCACGGCGCATGCGCGAGCTGGCCTACCTGAACGCAGGCATCACCATCACCTTGCGCGACCTCCGTCCCGACTCCGAAGGAAACACCCGCGAAGAGGTCTTCCATGCCAGGGAAGGATTGAAGGAGTTTGTCAGATTCATCGACCGTCACCGCTCCCACCTTTTCAACGACGTCATCTACCTGAAGACAGAGAAGCAAGGGGTGCCCATCGAAGTGGCCGTGATGTACAACACCGACTACAGCGAAAACATTCACTCCTATGTGAACAACATCAACACCATAGAGGGCGGCACCCACCTTCAAGGCTTCCGCATGGCCCTCACCCGCACGCTGAAGAAATACGCCGACAACGACCCTGCCATATCCAAACAGATAGAGAAGGCGAAAATCGAAATCACCGGCGAGGACTTCCGCGAAGGCCTTACCGCAGTCATCTCCATCAAGGTGGCCGAGCCACAATTCGAAGGGCAGACAAAGACCAAGCTGGGCAACAGCGAGGTATCTGGAGCCGTGCAGCAGGCCGTCAGCGAGGCGTTGTCCAACTACCTTGAGGAGCATCCCAAGGAGGCACGGCAGATTTGCGACAAGGTGGTGCTTGCAGCCACGGCACGAATCGCAGCCCGCAAGGCTCGTGAAAGCGTGCAACGCAAGAACGTGATGTCGGGCGGAGGTCTTCCAGGCAAGCTCGCCGACTGTTCCAACAAAGACCCGAAGGAGTGTGAAATCTTCTTGGTGGAGGGTGACTCCGCCGGCGGGTCGGCCAAGCAAGGTCGCGACCGCTACACCCAGGCCATCCTTCCCCTTCGCGGAAAAATCCTCAACGTGGAGAAGGTGATGTGGCACAAGGTGTTTGAAAGCGAGTCGGTGATGAACATCATCCAGAGCATCGGCGTCCGCTTCGGCGTGGAAGGCGAAGGCGACAAGGAAGCGAACATCGACAAGCTTCGCTATGACAAGATCATCATCATGGCCGATGCCGATGTCGACGGCGCCCACATCGCCACGCTCATCATGACACTCTTCTACCGCTTCATGCCCAAGGTGGTCCAGGAGGGGCACCTCTACATCGCCTCCCCCCCACTCTATCGTTGCACCTACAAGAAGAAGATCAGCGAGTACTGCTACAACGACCAGCAGCGCCAAGCCTTCCTCGACAAATACGGCAACGGCGTGGAAGATGCCAACATCCACACGCAGCGCTACAAAGGTCTTGGCGAGATGAATGCCGAAGACCTGTGGGAGACGACGATGAATCCCTCCACCCGCCTGCTGAAGCAAGTGACCATCCAGAACGCCGCCGAGGCCGACGAGATCTTCTCCATGCTCATGGGCGACGACGTGGAACCACGCCGGGAGTTCATCGAGGCCAACGCCACATACGCAAACATCGACGCATAACCCCACACGATACAACAAGGGGCGGAGTCCATCCCAAGGCGCTCCGCCCCTTTCATTCTTATCCCACACGTCATGACCTGTCATCCCACCCATTTCCCAAGGTACAGGGCCTGGAAGAGAGCACTCCTGCCTGTCATCCTCATAGCGGCCGCCATGGCATGCCAAGCGCAAGGCACACCCCCCATGCGGTTATGGTATGACCGTCCCGCCACCTATTTCGAAGAGTCGCTCCCCATCGGCAACGGCAAGCTGGGCGCATGTGTCTATGGCGGTGTGGCCGACAACACCATCTACCTCAACGACATCACATTCTGGACCGGCAAGCCCGTAGACCCGAATCTCGATGCCGGAGCCAGCCGATGGATACCTGAGATACGAAAGGCGCTGTTTGCAGAGGATTACGCTTTGGCCGACAGCCTGCAACTGCATGTCCAAGGTCCCAACTCGCAGTTCTACCAGCCACTTGCAACCTTGCATATCATCGACAAAAACGGAGGGGAAGCTACGAACTACTCACGCACGCTCGACATCGACAGCGCCATGTGCCACGACCAATACACGACAAATGGCCGGCGATACACCCGCGAGTACTTCGCCTCCCATCCCGACAAAGCCATCGCCATGCGCATACGCTGCCACGACGGGAAAGGCATCAACTGCCAACTGATGCTCACCTCGCAAGTGCCACACGGGGTGAAGGCGAAACCCAACGGCCAACTGGTGGTGACCGGCCACGCCATCGGCGACGCGGACGAGAGCATGCATTTCTGCAGCATGATGCTGGCCAAGAGCAAAGACGGCACAATCACCGCCAGCGACAGTACGCTCCTGGTGCGCAACGCCTCCGAACTCACCCTGTATTTCGTCAACGAAACCAGTTTCAACGGCGCGTCGAAACACCCGGTGACCGACAACGCCCCCTACATAGAGAATGTCACCGACAACCTCTGGCACCTTCAGAACGTCAGTTATGAAGAGATGCGCCAGCGACATATCGACGACTACCGGCAATACTACAGCCGGATGTCACTCACACTGGGCAAACCCAAGGAGGCCGACCTCGCCATCCCCACCGACTCGTTGCTGAAACGGCACACCGACAACGGAGGTGACAGCCGCTACCTGGAAACCCTTTACTTCCAATACGGGCGCTACCTCCTCATCTCATGCTCGCGCACGCCATCAGTCCCTGCCAACCTCCAAGGGTTGTGGGCGCACCAACGCTTCTCACCATGGCGCGGCAACTACACGGTGAACATCAACCTGGAAGAGAACTACTGGCCTGCCGAAGTGGCCAACCTCAGCGAGATGGCCACTCCACTATGGGGCTTCATGAACTCACTTTCTGCCAACGGCCGCCATGTGGCACGCAACTACTACGGCATCAACCGCGGATGGTGCTCCAGTCACAACAGCGACATCTGGGCCATGGCCAACCCTGTGGGCGAGAAACGCGAAAGTCCGGAGTGGAGCAACTGGAACCTCGGCGGCGCATGGCTCTCACAGGCGTTGTGGGAGCATTATCAGTTCACGCAAGACAAAGCATTCCTTCGTGACACCGCCTATCCATTGCTGAAAGGAGCGAGCGAGTTCTGCCTCGACTGGCTCGTGGAGAACCCGAAAGAGAAAGGCGAACTATTCACCGCCCCCAGCACGTCGCCCGAAAACGAGTACAAGACCACGGAAGGCTACCACGGCACGACCTGCTACGGTGGTGCCGCCGACCTGGCCATCATCCGCGAGTTGTTTGCCAACACGCTGGCCGCCGGCCGCATCGTGGGCGACAACAAGACGTTCCTCGACGAGGTGGAGCAGAGCCTCTCACGCCTCCACCCCTACACCATAGGGCACGACGGCGACATCAACGAATGGTATTACGACTGGGACGACTGGGACCCCCAGCACCGTCATCAGTCGCACCTCATAGGCCTCTACCCTGGGCATCACATCAACCTCAAAAGCACCCCTGAACTGGCCAAGGCAGCCCGCCGCAGCCTGGAAATCAAAGGCGACAAGACCACGGGGTGGAGCACCGGCTGGCGCATCAACCTATGGGCACGCCTCCACGACGCCCGGCAGGCCTACCACATCTACCAGAAACTGCTCACCTACGTATCACCCGACGAATACAAAGGCCCCGACCGCCGTCGCTCGGGCGGCACCTATCCCAACTTGTTCGACGCCCATCCACCCTTCCAGATTGATGGCAATTTCGGCGGCACGGCGGGTGTGTGCGAGATGCTGCTTCAAAGCGACGGCAATACCTTGGAACTGCTTCCCGCCCTCCCCGACCAATGGTCCGAGGGGTCGGTAAAAGGCATCTGCGCCCGAGGCGGTGTCACGCTCGACATCACCTGGCGCGACAGAGGCCGCCAGACGGAAGCCGTTCTCACCAGCAAGACAACGTGCAAGATGACAGTGACTTGCCAGGGCATAAGCCGCACCGTGAAACTGAAGAAGGGGAAAGCCAAGAAAGTGACTTTCAAATTTCATATCTTATAGAGCAGTCACACATGCAAGACAAATAGGGGCATTTCCCTATCCATCAACGCCATAAAAACCATACATAATGATAAAGACGAGAGAAGATCTGAAATTCTACATCCGTGAAGATGCCAAGCGCAACGACATTGGCTCTTATTGGGGATACTTGCTTCACGTGTTGCTAGGGGGTGAGAACATCCGCCCCTTCAGGTTCATCCGCTGCATGAGATATTACGAATACCATGTCAACAATTCCGACAATTTCTACCATCGTGTGATGTATTGGTATTATAGGCTGAAACTCACCAGGATGGGAGCGAAATACAGCATCTGGGTAAAGCCCAACACATGTGGATATGGCCTACGCATCATGCACATTTCCGGTGGCGGCGGAGTAAGGGTCGCAGCCAACAAAGTAGGGAATTACTGCGGTTTCAACTGCGGCGTAGTGGTGGGCAGAAAGGGTGAGGAAGACTGCAGGCCCTTTATTGGCGACCATGTCGCCTTCGGCCCCGGCGCCAAGGCATTTGGCAAATTGCACATAGGAAACAACGTGTTTGTCGCCGCCAATGGCGTAGTGACCAAGGACATCCCCGACAATGTCATCGTCGGTGGAGTCCCTGCCAAAATCATCAAGTACAAGACACCACCAGAGGCAAGGAAAGCCCCTGAAGGACAGTAAACGTCCATAAGTCCCAAGGAGACTTGAGGCCAGAACATTTTTACAAGAAGAAACAGAAGAGACATGCGAAAAAAAATTTCCGTTGTCGTCCCGGTATACAATGTGGAGAAGTATGTCGGCAAGTGCCTGGAATCCATCCTCCATCAGACCATGCAGGACTTTGAGGTCATCGTGGTTGACGACTGTTCTCCCGACGGTTCGATGACGGTGGTGAAGTCTTATGCCGACAAGGACCCCCGTTTCAGGATAGTGACCCACGAAGTCAACCGCGGACTGATGCAAGCCCGGAAGTCAGGCTATTCAGTTGCAGAAGGTGAATACCTGATGTTCTTGGATAGTGACGACTTTCTGCCTTCCGACGCCATGGAAGCCATGTATGCAGAAGCCTTGCGCACATCCGCCGACGTGGTTTCCGGCGAACTCATCCTCTTCTATCCCGAAACAGGAAAGGAAGTGCGCCGCACGTCTTGTCTGAAATACGGAAGCGACAGCATTGCGGTCTACAAGTCGCTCCTATTGTCGGAATACCACCACAATCTTTGTGGCAAGTTGTTCAAAACCAACATTTTGCAATCATTCGAATACAAGACTTTGGAGCATTTCACCAATGGTGAGGACGGCTATTTGTTCTATCAGGTCGTGGAGCATGTGAAGGAGGTGGTGCATTTGGAAAAACCGGTATATTATTATCTCCAAAACATGCAATCGTCATCGAAGGTGCGTCTTGGCGGCAATGCCATACGCAGCATCTGCCTGCTCAACCAGCTGAGGATAGAGATAGCCGACCGCCATCCAGAAATCAAGCCGTATGCTTGCCAACAAGTGACCCGTGTGCTCAATTTTCTTTACAGCAAAGGCTATGACAAAGACGCCGGGCTCGACTCATACGTCAAGGAATTCGGTTTGTCAGACTATGCAAGCTTTTCGAGTGCATTCAAGCACCTTCCTTTCGCCCAAGCCTGCAAGGTATTCATAAAAAGGTATTTGCTGAAACGTTAAGCACGCAAGGCACCTCACTTCAATGTCAAGAGCCCCCCTGGGCATTCTCCTTTCCTGAAAGTCAAAAAAAACGACGACAATTTGGATTATCAGGAGAAAAATTCTATCTTTGCAATTCCTTTTGAAATAATCAACAAAGACAACATCGAAGTACATAAAGATATCAAACAAGAATATGAGAATAACAGTAATAGGCAGTGGCAATTCCGGTCTGATACATGCAGCCAAAATGTATGAGAAAGGTCAGCAAGTGGCCATATTGAAAACCACCTCTAAGGGCAACCTGGATTTTTTCAAGAAAATCAAGCAAGCCGGAGAATACGAGGTAGTGGATGAGACATCCGGGGGCAGGCATTTCATAGTAAGGCCCGAGTTAATCACCACGGACGTCAAGGAAGCCATCGATTTTGCCGACATCATATTTGTCACCACCATTACCAACCAGCACGAGTCCATTGCCCAGATGATAGCTCCATATGTTCGTGACCATCAAATGATTGTCTTGATACCAGGCTATATGGGAAGTTTGATTTTCAAACGCTATATCAACAAGCAAGTGGTGTATTGCGAATGGGAAACCACCGCCTACAACGGCAGGATCATGGACAACTCCTTTGTCAGGATAACCTTTTACAACCCACGCAATGCCATCTCCGTGCTTCCGCTCTCACACAAGGACGAAGTGTTGGCCACCTTGTCACAATTGTTCGACAACACCCGCTATTTCAGGAAGAACATTTTGGAATCAGCCTTGCACAATCCCAACATGATCGTCCATCCGATAGGCATCCTTTTCTCCGTGGCGAGGATAGAATACAGCAAGGGCGAATATTGGATGTACAAAGAAGGGTATTCGCCTTCCGTCTTGAATGTCATCCAAGCGTTCGACGAATCAAAGAATGCCATTTTGGAAAGATTCGGCTGCGAACCGTTGAACTATTTCGAGGCAGCAAAATGGCGCAATGAACTCAGTTTGGACATCGATGCCATGGACTCGTTTTGGGAATTCGCCGAGTGCTCCAACAAGGGTCCCTCGAAAGTGGACTGCCGCTACATCAACGAGGATGTCCCGATGGGCCTTGGCCTGATTGTCTCCTTGGGCAAGGTGCTCGGCATCGACGTTTCCATCCAGCAATCGATATTCACCTTGGCAGGTGCTCTGACCCAGAAGGACTTCAGCAAGGGAGCACGCACCATACAGTATCTTTTAGGAAAGGATGACGTGACATTTGAAGACATCGCATCGGCCATAGAACAATAACCAACCATACTGACAAGAACCATGATTTTGGGCGACATTCCTTCACGAGTGGTGATGAAGATGAATTTCCTCTTCCCCGACCGTCCCTACCTCAAATTGTTGTATTTCCTCACCATGGGCAAGCGCCTCCACCTGTCGGACCCCAAGACGATGAATGAGAAACTCCAATGGCTGAAGTTGGCTCAACGCGACCCGCTTCTGACCTCATTGGTGGACAAGCTGACCGTGAAAGAGCATGTCGCCAAAGCCATCGGGAGGAAATATGTGTGCCCGTTGCTGGGGGTATGGGACAGTTTCGACGAAATAGACTTCGACACCCTTCCCAACCAATTCGTATTGAAGACCAACCATAGTGGAGGCAACATGGGTGTTGTGATATGTGATGACAAGTCACGATTCAACATCAGCGAGGCTCGCAAGAAGCTGAATTCCTCATTGTCGTTCGACATCTATCCCGGCTATCGCGAATGGCCTTACAAGAACATCCGCAAGAAGATTTTCGCAGAACAATTCCTTGGTACAGACATCGTCGACTACAAATTCTATTGCTTCAATGGCGACGCCGATTGCGTCCTGCTATGCATCGACCGGCAGAAAGGCGACCCCAAGTTTTATTTCTTCAACAAGGATTGGCAGTTGCTTCGTTACAACAAGCGGGGCAAGGAAGCACCAGAAGGCTTCACTCTTCCCAAGCCCGACAACATGGATGAGATGTTTGCCTTGGCAGCACGAATGTCAAAGGGATTCCCTTTTGTAAGGATGGACTTCTACGATGTGAACGGCAAATGCTATTTCGGAGAGTACACGTTCTACCCGGCAAGTGGGTTTGACTTCAATCGTCTGCCGGAGACAGACCGGTATTTTGGCGACAAGATAGATTTGAGCCTGGTTTAGAAAACTTGTAGGCGACTGGACATTTCATTCCAAGTCTTTCTTGATGATGGTCATCAAGTCTTTGGTAAACTCCCTCGCCCCCACGGCATTCATATGCTTGGCATCCTTGAAGTATTCCTCATGGTGCATGTATTTGGGATGGTTGGTGAAGTCATGGAAAGGGATTCCCTTTCGCTCGCACCATTCCTTGAAGGGTCTTACCTCTTCCATTTTCAAGGAGTCCTCCTCATACCAAATAGGTGACTTGACAAAAATCAACTTCGACCCTTTTGCGAGTTGAACGAACTTCTTCATATACTTTATTTTCACAGAGTCCTCTTCCACCTCCTTTTTCCCTATCAGCACTCTTTTCTTCTTAGGATTCATCACACCTTCCACGGGGACGAACCCTCTGACATTGGTCTCCATCGCTTGTCCAGTAAAGAATACGAATGCGCTTTTGACAAAAGAGGAATTGTACCTGTAGGTGTATGACATCATCTTGTATTTCTCTGAGGGGTCAACATCCTGGAAAATCTCGGCAACCCCCTTTCTGTCATACCAGTTCCGCAACCACTTCAACTGATTCTTGTTGTCGCTCTTGAGCAAATCATATCCCGTCACAACATCGTAGATGATGACTTTGGGCTGGTATCTCTCTTCTGCCATTGACAAGCGTGCATAGGCCAATATGATTCCACATCCTTCCACCCCACAATTATATGCACTCATAGCCAAGGAGTCGGAGATGACTTGTGTTTCATAATGATGCACCGCCCTTGAAGAGCCGAAAACAAGCACGTCGTCCTTCATCTCCCGACAAATGTAATTGTCGCGCCCCTGCCCGCCAGCGGTGATATGGTTCACCATATATGCAATGGCATTTCCAAAGAGGAAGTCAGCCAGCACCACCAAAACGATGAAGACGAAGGTTTTAAGTATAAGTTTTCTCATCATGATCAGAAATTGGCATAAATGAACTGGTCGGTTCCAAACACTCCCATGAGCAGGATGACAATCGCCAGAATGACATATGTCGCCCACCTGACAACGAGATGACGGCTGTTCATCAAAGGCATCTTGTCACTGTAAAACTCGTCTCTGACATCTTTCAAGAGGAGTAGGATGACACTCGCCACGGTGAGCATAAGCGTCTGAGGGTCGTCATAGAATACGGACAAACTGCTGTTGGCAGTGAAAATGCGTGCAATCAACCCACAGGCATCTTCGATGGTGGGCATTCGGAAGAAAATCCATGCGAAATTGACGAGCAAGAAGGTGATGACGACTTTCACGGTCTTCCCCACCGCTCCGTAATTGCATTTTTGCTGTCCGAGCATCTTCTCCACCACTTGTGCCAATCCGTGGAACAAGCCCCATACGATGAACGTCCAGTTGGCGCCATGCCATATGCCGCTGACGAGGAAGGTGACGATGATGTTGAAATAGTTTCTGGCCTTGCTGCAACGACTGCCCCCCAACGGTATGTAAACATAGTCCTTGAGCCAGGTGCTAAGCGAGATGTGCCATCTTCTCCAAAAGTCAGTGACACTATAGGAGAAATAGGGCCTGCGGAAATTCTCTGTCAATTCGAATCCAAGTGTCTTGCCCACTCCGATGGCCATGAGCGAATAGCCTGCAAAGTCGGCATATATCTGGATGGTGTAAAGCAAACTAGCCACAAAGCATGTGATGCCGTTGTAGTCTTGGTACTCAGGCATGACGGTATCCACATAAAGACCTACCCTGTCGGCCACGACTGTTTTCATCAGCATGCCCCAAAGGAGCATTTTCATACCCTCCACAACTTTTCCATAGTCAAGACCAGGACGTTTCTTTTTGAATTGCGGCAACATCAGCGAGGCCTTGTTGATAGGTCCAGACAGGATGGAAGGGAAAAAGGATACGAAGAGGGCGTAGGTGAGGAAATCCTTCTCTGGAGGTATACGCTTTTTGTATACATCAAAACAATAGCCTATGGATTGGAAGGTGAAGAAGGATATGCCCACCGGGACAGCCCAGTTGAGCCCTGGAAGCCTGATGTCCCAACCTGCGACGGAAAGGCAGTGCTGAATGGTCTCATTGATGAAATTGAGATATTTGAAGACGAGCAACGGCAAGATGGCCATGACGATGCCAAAGGTAAAAAATCTTTTGGGATGACGCACATGGCCTATTATCCTGGCCACCCCATAAGTCATGGCAGTGACGAAAAGCAACACCAATGCCCCCGATGGTTTCCAACTGACATAAAGCGCATAACTGACAAGCAGCAAGTACATGTTCCTAGCCTTGCCATACCTTCCTGGAATGAGGTGGTAGAGCAAGAAGAGGAAAGGATATACGAAGATGAATTGCAGCGAGTTGTAAACCATTGTTTAAGATTTCAAATAAAATCAGTCTGTTCAAGAGGAGAGGGTGTTCATGCCTTATCCAACTTCAACCAAGCCATCACCTTTGGCACAATCTTCTTATACAGAGGAACATATATGACGGCCAACAGGATGGATACCGCCAGGTAGATGACGGTCACCAAGACGTGGTTGCCAGTCTTGTAAGCGTTGGCGGTACTTCCATCGACAGCCACGGCATAATACATCCTGACTACCGGATGCCACACGAAAATGCCTGGCGAGAGCACGCCCAGCCACGCGAAGACATTCCCAAACCCTTTCGAGACGATGGCCAGTGGCTTCGGCAGCTCCTTTTGGCTTTTGTGCTCATGGAAGATGGCGATGAGTAGCAAGATGGCCAACAAAGGTGCAAACGCCCATAGCACCCTTGTCAGGGTAGCGACAACCCACAAGACAAGGAAAGTCAGGATGGCCACGAACCGATGCCGCTCCACCATGCGCATGAATGCACTGTCATTCCCACCCCTGGCGAACCATACTCCCAGCAGGAACACGGGAAGCCAATAGGGAAAGTTGTGCCCCACCCTTGTTTGAAGCATCGATGTCGGCATCAATGAAAAGACAGCCATCATGACAATCATGGGCACAGAGGCCCACAAAAGCCACTTGTTGCTCCGATGGTGGTAGAAAAACAGATAAAGCAAGTAGAGTTGGAGTGCGAGGCTGAAATACCAGAACACCCCAGGTATGATATAATCCGGCTTGATGAAGTTGATGGTGTAGGTGAGTTGCAGCAATGCACTTGGCTTGAACAAGTCACGGAAGCATAATGCCCATGGAATGAACATAAGTAGCAACAACTTGACATAATTCCTGCAAAAATAAGGCTTCCACTTCAAGGGTTTCCCTTTCTTCTCATACTTCATCACCAATCCATACCCACTGAGGAAGATGAACGTCGTGACGATATACCATCCCCAATAGTTGCACAGGTGTGCAAAGACGTTCCATGGTGTTTCCGAATCAAACAAGAGTGCTTTCGCTGCTCTTTTAGGGTAAAAAGAGAACTCACACTCTTTGATTCTTGTATATACAAGATGGAAAAGGTTGTGGAGACAAACAAACAAAATGGCCACTCCACGCATCTGTAAGGAATTCCTCGATGAAATGTTCATTGGCTGATGACTATGGTCAAAATTTCTGCAAAATTACTATTTTCCTCATATATGACCAAAGTTGAGGGCGTTTTTTCGTCCTATGTTGTTTTTAAAAAAGATACCGGATGATTTTGATGATTCTTATCATCTACCATGAAATCATTTTTTTGCTTCAACCTTGTGTGAAAGAAACAAGTCTTCAAACTTTCAAACATGCATCATAAGCCATCCCCATGGGTGCGTTTTCATAAAAAAACAATATCAAAACTTGTAGGTTTTAAGTATAATGTTTAATTTTGCAAGCTCAACAAGGACGTGACATGATTTTCAATTCTTTTCAGTTCATACTGATTTATCCGTTTCTTTTCCTTCTCTACTATGCCATTCCAGCAAGCTGGAAGACGGCTCGAAATGTATTCTTGCTAGTATTGAGCTATGCACTTTACATATGTTGGAAACCTGTTTACGCTCTCATTCTTTTGGCAGTCACACTATCCACGTATTACACGGCGCGCATGCTGAAGGACTCCCGCCATCGCAAACGCGTCATTGTTACAGGCACCCTGCTATCATTGTCACCCCTGTTGTTTTTCAAGTATTTCAATTTCATCAATGACAGCATCGCCAAGGCATTAATGCACTTTGGCATCGATTGCCATTTGCCAGGTCTCAACTGGGCAGTACCAATAGGAATATCGTTTTTCACCTTCCAGGCATTGGGATACTTGTTTGATGTGTATTACAGGAAAATAGAAGAGGAACGTAACTTCCTCACTTATGCTCTCTTCGTTTCCTTCTTCCCATCCATTGTCTCCGGCCCCATCAACAAGGCCTCGTCACTGATTCCGCAAATACGCAACCTCCGTCCTTATTTTGACTACCCCAAAGCCGTGGAAGGTATGAAGATGCTGCTTTGGGGCATGTTCATGAAAGTGGTTGTAGCCGACCGAGCGGGGATATATGTCAACTTCATCTTAAACCATTACACATCATACAATGGTTCCACATGTGCTTTGGCTGTTCTTTTTTATACATTCCAGATTTATACCGATTTCGCCGGCTATTCATTGATGGCCATCGGAGTGGGCAAGACACTGGGGTTCGATTTGTCCGAGAATTTCCGCAGACCCTATTTCTCCTATAGTGTCACTGACTTTTGGAGGAGATGGCACATTTCGCTTAGCACCTGGCTGAAGGACTATGTTTACATACCATTGGGAGGCAGTCGTTGCAGCAAGGCCAGAAACTATTTCAACATCATCGTCACCTTCCTCGTCAGCGGCATATGGCATGGCGCCAACTGGACATTTGTCGTATGGGGCTTGCTTCACGGATTGGCACAAGTGGTGGAGAAGATGCTCGGGCAGCAAAAATGTAATTATGGTCCATTCGGCAAGGGAGTGAAGATCCTCATCACTTTTTTGTTTATCAACTTTACCTGGATTTTCTTCCGCATGCCCACACTCTCAGACGCTTGGAAATTGACCTTGAAATTATTTGATTTCTCACAACCGTTGGGTTTGACAATCGATATCCCCAGCGTGTCATTCTCTCTCTTTGCCATCACCCTGTTGTTGATAAAGGATGTGGCTGATGAATTTACGAATTTCCGTGCATTCAATAGTCGCCACGTGGCCATCAGATGGGGCACCTATGCCATCGTGCTGTCGAGCATTCTGCTGGCGGGTGTCTTTGGAGCCGACCAGTTCATTTACGCTAATTTCTAATAACATGCGGAAATTCATCATTAGAACCCTTCTCTTCCTGGCATTCATGTTTGTCATCGACCGCATGGCAGGCATGGCACTCCATTATCTGTCGGTACATCCCAAGGGAGGCATGACGTTTCATCGTAATCACCTCACCAACCAAATCACCGAGGACGTGTTGGTCATGGGGTCGTCAAGGGCACGTTTTCATTACGACCCAAAGGTAGTGACCGAAACGACAGGCCTCTCTTGTTTCAATTGCGGAGAGGATGGCCATGGCATATTGCTTTTCTACGCATGGTGGAAACTTATCAGCCAGCGTTACCACCCCCGTTTGGTCATTTACGACATTTCACCTCAATATGACCTCTTTACACGTGACAACCATAGAGATTTAGGCCTTTTGCGAAGGTTTTATGATGACCGTGAGGAAATCAAGACACTCTTCCATGATGTGGATAGTACGGAAAAATTGAAAATGCTCAGCCTGATGTATCGCTATAATTCCTCTTTCACAGAGTTGGCAGCCGATTATGTCCATCCATTCACCGAAACCACGTCCGATGGTTTCATTCCTGTAGACAAGACCATCAAGCCTAAGAAAGTGTATGACAAGCCAAGGTTTTCCCGCACCTTGACTTTTGACTCTTTGAAGTTGCATTATTTTGAGAAATTCATCCTAGAGAAGGGTTCCACGAAATTGGTCTTTGTGGCTTCCCCCATCTTCGACGGTATGAATACGGAGGCATTTGCACCTGCCATAGACATCTGCAAAAGATATGACATTCCTTTCTATGACTTCAGCAATGACCCAAGATTTGTGGGCGTCCCCAAGTATTTCAGGGATACCAACCACCTGAATGCCATCGGTGCGGCCACGTACACTCGTTTGTTGATGGAAAAACTCATCGAAGAGGGGTATCTCAAGGAAGACGGGGCACCCTGACCCCTCCTTCATTACCACATCGTGTGGTTGCTTTATTCAAGGACTACATTTGGAGGAAATGAATAAAGTTTGTACTTTTGCACGAAAAAATCAAGTGATATGAGAAAAATGTTAGACCGTTTAGCCTTATTCTTTCGTGAGAATTGGAGGCAGATGCTTGTCATCGCCATAGCCGTGGCACTTCCTTCAAGCCTCGCATTGTCTGGCTCCGACAGGAAATACGGCTATTTGATAACAGACACCATTTTTGTAATGGGTGCCTTTTTCTTTCTCGCCTCTCAAATAGGCAAATGGGGCAAGATACTGATGCACATGTTCTTTGCGTTCACGCTATTTGACTTCGGCCTGAGTTTCGGCAGTTACCTTGCCAACTGTCAATTTGTGACCATCGACACGTTCTATCTGATACTTGGCACAAACAAGGAAGAAGCGTCTGAGTTTTTCGAGTTCTATTTCCCCTTATGGAAAGTGTTGCTGTGGGCAGGCGCCATGTTGTTGGTTTGCATTCTTTACATATGCAAGCGCCCCAAGCTTCAGCCCTCGATGAAAGTGTCACGCGTGAGCTCCATCGTGTTCCTGGCAGTGGCGGTGTTGTGCTTCCCATCGTTGAAACGTGAAATGCGCGAATGGTGTGCACGCATCGTACCGTTGAAATATGTTGTCATCGCGAGGATGTATGAGCCTTTTGGCAAGGTGGCAGAGCATCGCCACGACCTCCCATTGACGGAGACGACAAGCGAGCATCCCGACCACATAGTCATCATCATCGGCGAATCCTTCTCCAAGTCACATTCCTCCATCTACGGATACAAGCGCCCCACCAACCCGGAACTTTCAGAACTCGCATCCAAAGGACAAATGCTTGTCTTCTCAGATGTCACAGCTCCCGCCCCCTTCACCCACATAGCCTTCAAGAGCATATTCTCTTTTGGTGATGGCAACGATTCCGACTGGTATGACCATGACACGTTTTTCGACGTTTTCTGCCAGAAATATTCCACACGATGGATATCCAACCAGAAAAGCCATGGCATCCACGAGAATGCCCAGGCCACATATGCCGCCCTGTGCGACACCGTATGGTTTGCCTGCCAGCATACGGATGTGGTAAAAACCAACCAGGACAGTGAACTTCTCCCTACCATCCGAACATTAGCCGACAACGACTCCACCCCGTCCATCACCATCATCAACCTGATGGGTCAGCATGAGGCTTTCAAATGGCGTTATCCTGCCGCATGGAAATTTTTCAACCCCGAAGACTACCCCGACTACAAGGAGCACCAACGAGTGTACATGTCCCAATACGACAATGCCACTCGTTACAACGACCATGTGGTGGCTTCCATCTTCGACATCTACAAGGACAAGGAGGCACTGGTGTTCTATTTTCCCGACCACGGCCTGGACTTGTATGAGACCGACCCGGACTATTGCGGCCACGTCAGGGAGCCCGTTCAAGCATCATGGGATGTCTGTTGCAAGATACCCTTTTTCATCTACATACCAGAGCGTTACCGGGCTGCTCACCCTGAGCAGGTGGAGAAGTTGGAGCACTCCGTCGACCATCCTTTCAACACGGGCGACATGATTTACACCCTCATGCAAATCACCGGTTGGAATGCCAAAGGCAATGAGCCCAACGGTCGCGGCTTGTTGTTGGAATGAGGCATGAGTCATGCACTAGAGAGTGAAAGCCCTTCATTTTTTGTCTCTGTGCGGTTGAATTTTCACGAAAAAACTTGTTTTGTAATCAAAAAAGCATTAATTTTGCAAATCATTAGGAAGTATGTAGAAATACACCACCCCACGCCCTCACTCTTCTACTTGTCAGATTGCAAGTAGGAGAGTAGTTGCGGGTATTTATACAGACTGGAAATGCATTTATCTTTCATAACATAAAAACAAAGCACATGATGAATACGCTACGACATGATGATGCCATCTTTCATCAACAAAAGTTGCCATGGACTCCATCCATGGAGGTATTAGAAGCCACCCATGCCAACTGACATTCATGTGACCCTTGTTTTTAACTGAAACCAAAGCAAACATATGCAACCCATATCAGATGCCCATTTCGTGTCGGTTGTGATACCGGTGCTCAATGAAGCAAAACATATAGAAAACTGCCTCAGGTCGTTGACCAAGCAAGATTATCCTTCTGACAAGATGGAGATTTTCGTGGTCGATGGCATGAGCACTGATGGCACACCGGACATCATCAGGCGCATGTGCGAAGAGGACCAGCGCATCAAACTGTTGGAGAACCATAAGAAGAACGTGCCTTGCGCACTCAACTTGGGCATCAAGGCAGCCAAGGGCGACATCATCGTGAGGACCGACAGCCACTGCATCTATCCCCCGCACTATGTTTCCACACTGGTGGGCAAGCTGTTGGAGCTGGATGCTTGGAACGTTGGTGGAGTTTGGATCACCACACCTGCCAACGACTCCACTCAATGCCTGGCCATCGCCATCTGCTCCAGCCATCCCTTCGGTACTGGTCCATCCTTGCACAAGATAGGTTGCGAGAGCATCACCGAGACAGACACCGTGCCATTTGGTTGCTTCAAGAGAGAGGTTTTCGACAAGGTCGGCCTTTTCGACGAGGACATGCTTCGCAACGAGGACGAGGAGCTGAACGGGCGCATCACCCGCCAAGGCGGCAAGATATTCTTGATACCCGAAGTGGAGATGCGCTACATGGCCCGCGACCGCATAGACAGGATGATCAAGATGTTCTATCAATATGGTCTTTGGAAACCCCTTGTCAACAAGAAGGTTGGCAATGCCGTATCATACAGGCAGTTCGCGCCGCCATCTTTTGTCGCATTTGTCATATTGGGATTGTTGTTGAGCATCTTCGTCCCTGTTGTCCGCTATGTGGTGTTCCCCATCCTGTTGCTGTATCTTGCCATCATTTTCATCATTGGCATCATAGAGACGTTCAAGCACAAGAGGGTAGGCTTGCTCCTTCTGGTGCCACTGACATTCATATGCATCCATTTCGCCTATGGGACAGGTTATCTCAAGGGTTTGTTGGGCAGGAAGTCTCTTTCTTACACCCTTGACAGGTGACATCCACACATCCACATAGCATCATCAATCAACAAAGGAAAATCATTAAAGGATACCATATGGCGACGGGCAAGACCATACTTTGCTTCATCGAGAGTCTTGAGGCGGGAGGTGCACAAAGGCAACTCATTGCCTTGGCTTCCTTGCTGAAAGCCAGAGGTTATCGTCCCGTTTTCGTCACTTATCATCCCGATGACTTTTATGCAGAGTCCTTGGACTCGTTGGGCATAGAGCATGTGTTTCTGAAGTCGGCACAAGGCAAGTTGGCAAGGATAGCAGCATTCTGGAAGACCATCAAATCACATTCCCCCTATTGCGTGGTGTCCTTCTCGGAGTCGGCATCGATGATATTGTGCACCCTCCGCCTGTTTCATCGTTTCTTGCTGATTGTCTCTGAGCGGAATGCCACCCATAAGATACGTTTCCGAGAGTGGTTGCGTTTCCAGTTGTATCGTGCTTCCGACCATGTGGTGTGCAATTCCACTTCGAAATACAATTTTGTAATAGAGCGTGTCCCCCATTTGGCAAAGAAGACCCACGTCATACACAACTATCTGGACACCAATCTATTCCAACCTATTCACCACGACAAATCCTCCACTGAGAAGCGCTTGTTGGTGGTGGCAAGGATTGCCCCTCAGAAAAACATGCTGCGCTTCATTGAAGCGCTACGTAAAGTGAGAGACGACGGCTTTTTGCTCACGGTCGATTGGTATGGTCAGCCTACAGAGCCCTACCTGTCCCGTTGCAAGCGTCAGATGGAGGCGCTTGGCGTATGCGACATCCTTCACATCCACACCCCCACCTCCCATGTGGAAGAATTGTACAGCCAATACGACGGTTTCTGCCTTCCTTCCACTTATGAAGGTTTCCCCAACGTGATTGGAGAAGCAATGAGTTGCGGCATACTTGTGCTGTGCGGCAACGTATGCGACAACAATTACATCGTGGGCGAAGCTTCGGGCAACCTGGTGTTCGATCCGTCAAGCGTCGAAGACATGAAAGAAAAGATAGAGATGTTCTGCAACCTTGGCAAAGAGCAATTGGAAGCCATTGGCTCGAGCAACCGCAAGAGGGCCCTTGAATTATTCTCTTCCGAAAAATTCGTGAATGCATACCTTCAACTGATGGCCCAATGAGCAAGCATGTGTTTTTCATAGGTCCGTTGGGCAAGGAAGGCGGCATGATAGGTGGCGACAGCCTGAAGAACCTTCATCTCACCCGTCGTCTTCAAAAGTTGTCTGTTCCTCTCCGGGTCATCGACACGAATGCCTGCAGGCAGTCGTTATGGAAAACTCTTTCAGCCATCATGCAAATGATGCTTCACAGAAAGAGCAAGTTCATCATCTCTGCGAGTTCTGCAGGAGCCTACAAGCTGCTCAAAGCCATGCGCTTTCTGGGGGTGTCCGACATCATTTACTGGGTAGTGGGTGGTGACTTCCCCAACTTGCTGATAAGCAATGTATTAAGCATCAAGCCCTATGCCAATGCGAAGCACATCATCGTTGAAGGCAAACGTATGGAAGAAACGCTTCGCATATGTGGTCTTGGCAACGTGATGACCCTTCCCAATTTCAAACCCATAGAGTTCGTTCCTCCCAAGAAGCGTACCGACGCCTCACTCCCCGTGAGGTTTGTGTTCTTGTCTCGGATAGCAGAAGACAAGGGTTGCAGCTACATCAACAAAGCCGCCGGCATTTTGAACAAGAAGGGTTATGCATCGTCCTACACGATAGATTATTACGGTTCGATTGCCGATGTCTACAAAGACCGTTTCACTCAAGAGACCGACGCACTCCCCAATGTGGAATACAAAGGTTTCCTTCAATTGCTCGACAAATCCAATTATGAAGTGCTGGCGAGCTACGATGTCATATTGTTCCCCACGTTCTTCTATGGCGAAGGATTCGCCGGGATATTCATCGACGCCTTCATCGCCGGCCTTCCCGTGATAGCCACCGACTGGAGTCTGAACAGCGAGATTGTGAGAGATGGCGAGACCGGAATCATCGTGGAAAACAGGAATGCGGAAAAGTTGGCTGCCGCCATGGAAAGCCTCATCCTCAACCCGGAGAAAGTCATCGAGATGAGCAAGGCCTGCCAATCTGAATGCATGAATTACGATACCTGCCACGTGGTGACCCCCGACCTTTTGAAACGCCTTGATTTGACATAGGCATGGCAGTGACGGGGTTCTTGCCGAATCCCATCAAGTCCACCCTTTTCTGTGAAGGACACTCCTCTTATTGTTTTTTCAGTCTGTTCCTGATAAAGTGTGTCAATTTTTCCCTATGCGACTCGCACTCTATCAAATTGAGCATCTTCGGCCATTTCGCCTTGGGGAAGAGTGTGGGGAGCAGCCTCTTCTCACATAAAGCCTCCATCCATCTTCCAGCATAGGGAGTGAAGAGAGCGTGATAAAGCTCATCCACCCTCTCCAAGTATTTCAAATACGCTTCCTCCAACGCCTGAGGTGAAGCTATCACCTGATTGATTTGCTTGAGGTTCTCTTCAAACAAGCCCAACTTCTCCCCTTCCATGAAACGGATGTCGGGTGTTTCCTTGCATTCCACATAAGGAAAAATCTTGAAATCAACCTTCCCAGCATCAAAAGTAAGCCCCACGGCATAACCTTCTTCCCATTTCTTGATCCTGCTATTGGGCATTTCCATACATAAGTTCCCCAGACCATAAAAGATAGGTTTTCCTTTGTATGTTTCATAGCCGCTGTAGCAATGTTGATGATGATTGACCACGGCGTCAGCCCCGAGGTCAACAAAAAAGCGATAGGTTTCCACCATTCTTGGAGTAGGCATTCCATATCCTTCCACGCCCCCGTGGACAATCACCAAGACATGGTCGGCTTTCTCTCTTGCTTCCTTGATGGCATGATACTGTGCAATGGGGTTGAGTGGATTGGCACCTCCCGACACGTTGGTGGCAATGCTGAACTCATGTTCCGTGCAATTGATGACAGCCAAAGTCTCACCTTTCACCTTCTTGAACAGGGTTGACGAGGCCTCCTTCAAGTTGGCTCCTCCCCCCACATGGTCCAAATGGTATTTGCCAAGGACATCCAAGGTGGAACTTACCCCGTCATCGCCATAATCATAGAAATGATTGTTGGCCAGGCATGCACAATGGAACCCAGCATAAGCCAGCATTTCCACTCCATTGGCATGACAAGCCAAGTGTGGCCCGTTCTTGACTATTGGACAAGGCGTTTGAGGCCAGACGGCGCATTCGAAATTGACAAGGTTGAAATCATGGCTTTCACACAATTTCCGCACCTCTCCAAACACCTGTTCATATTGCCTCTCTTCGACCAGTTTCCCCACTCTTCCCGTAGGCACATAGTCGCCTGCCACAATTATCTTTATCATTGGTTTTCTGTTGATTGATGACTTCAAACGCCATTTCCATCCATGTCGTTTCCTTTCCAGGATGCATGGTGCCGATAGCGGGTGCAAAGTTACCCATTATTCTGTTATTATCAATGAAAAAGATAAAATACTATCAACCTTTCCTTATCTTTCACCATCCATGGGAGGGTTTTCATATAATCGAAGGTTGTCAGGGATGTTTAAAAGCGACGAAAAAGGATGCAAAGAAGCACAATGAAGTCATATTGGGAGAAAAGAGCAAAAAAAAAACTGTTATAGAACAAAAAACACATTTTTCTTCGACTTTTCATGTTTTTTCTATACCTTTGCACCCATATTGTAAAATAGGAGTCGATTGCAGATACTGCGAGAGTTGGAAATGAGTGGACCAAGATACCTTGTTGGATAACCTTGTTCTTTATGACAGCCAAAGGATTGGCAGGTTAATGAGCATCCTCTCTCCGAGGCGGTTTTGGCAATAGACATGATTTACTGGATAGTTCTTCGCCTATGTTTCATGGGCGAGGTGGGTAGATTGTGCAATCAACCAAAGCCCCGTTTTCAAATCGATTCCAAGCATCAACCAAGCAATTTATGCTCAACCAATATAATTTTAAAGAAAAGGCGACCATCATAGCCACCTTTTGCTTGTATGTGGACTTGTTCATATTAGAGAACACGCCAGCAGGAGCTCCCATCGCATTAGGTTTGGCTATTTTTGTCATTGGCGTCAACAACCTGAAGTTCAGCTTTGCTCCTTATCACCTGTTCTTTCTCATATTCATACTATACTGCTATGCCACCACCTTCTGGGCTCTCAATGGCTATTACACGCTTACCGTAGCCAATGGTCTTGTTCAAAGCCTTATGGTGATGAGCGTGTTCTATGCGGCATTCTCCCCGATGAAAGACAACGTGAACACGCTGATAAAGACCATGTTGTGTGGAGGTTATGTTGTCATTTTCTATAGTTTTTTCTTCTATGGTTTCGGCCGCATCCTCTCCATGTCGGAAGACTCGATGCGCATAAGCAACTCTTTCATCAATGTGAACGTGTTGGGAATGATGTCCGCGTTGATGATGTTGTTTCATCTTTACCTGCATCTTTTTGAGAAACGCCGGAAAGATATCATATTCATCATCCCCGCCATCATCATCATTGGCGCGACCCAGAGCCGAAAGGCCATCTTCATGGCCATCATGGGTCCACTGTTGCTGTTCTGGTTCAAATCCCGCACCGGCCCCCGCCACAACTTGCTTCCTTTTGTACGCTTCATCTTCATTGCCTTCGTCTTATTGATCTTGTTGGACTTGCTT
Organism: uncultured Prevotellaceae bacterium; assembly: GCA_902786665.1. Classification (GTDB taxonomy): domain Bacteria; phylum Bacteroidota; class Bacteroidia; order Bacteroidales; family Bacteroidaceae; genus Prevotella. Next base: position 53,560 of record CADADN010000006.1, read on the forward strand.
TCCAATACAGGTTTGTTCCACGGAGCCTACGAGCGAATGATGGGTTTTGTGAATTCCCTCACGGGAGAAGGCGAAGTGGACAGTTCCACCTCTTTGCGTGCCTATTACAGGCAAGTGGGTTGGGATCAATTCCTCAAGACCCCCTTGCTGGGTGTTGGCATCAACAATGCCCCGCTCATCCTTTCCAATGCAGGTAGTTCACACAGGACTTATCTTCACTGCAACTACGCCGAGTTGGCGGCCTGCGGTGGTTTGGCTGGTCTCATTTCCTATTACAGCATACACACCTACATTTTGACCAAGGAACTCAAATATGCGAAGAAAGACCCATCAGCCGTGCTATTTCTCGTATGGATGTTCCTCATTTTGACTACCGACTGGGGCTCTGTCTCCTATTACACCAAGCGTACATTCTTCAATTTCATCATGTTTTTCCTCCATATACAGCAGATGAAACAGCGATATCCTGAAATAAAATGACCTGCTATTTCATTCTGCCCGACCTTTGCGCCGGGGGTGCCGAGCGTGTCGCCATCACCCTGGCCCGGATCCTCAAGGAGGAGGGGTACGTCGTCAAATTCGTATGCTTGGGCGGCGAGCAGGGAGAGATGCGCACATGGCTGATACCCGAATTCGAGGTGGAATTCCTACATTGCCGCCGTGTGCTCTACGCCATTCCCAAACTGAAGCGGCTTTTTTCCAACAGGAGAGACGCCATACTCTTCTCCAGCACGGAGCACACCTCCATCGCCACGCTGCTCACAGGCAAGCACCTGGGCCTTCCGGTCATCGTCAGAATGCCCACCATGCCCAAGAACAAGCTTTACAGCGGGTTCATCTGGCAGAAATGGAGGGTCATCCACGTGGTCAGCCGATGGCTTCTTCCATACGCGAAGAAGGTGATAGCCCAAACCGACACGATGCGCAGCCAAATCCTCCAATATTACCATTTGCCAGAGGAGAAGGTGCTGACCATCAACAATCCCATCGACAAGGCATACATCCTCTCATCTGCGGAAGGCCATCCCAGTCCTTATGAAGGTGCCGGCCCGCATTACCTCACCGTAGGCAACATCTCCTACGCCAAGAGCATAGAGACCTTGGTGGAAGCATTCAAGAAAGTCAAGGCACACACCCCCACGGCCCGCCTCACCATCGTGGGTAGAAACGACAGCGACTACGCCCGCAACCTACTCTCACATCTGGACATCGACGAGAGCATCAACATCGTAGGATTCAAGGAGAATCCCTATCCTTATATGAAACACTGCGACGTCTTCGTCCTGTCTTCCCGCATGGAGGGATTCCCCAACGTGCTGCTTGAAGCAATGTGTTTCAACAAGCCCATCGCATGCACCACCTGTGTCCCAATCATCAAGAAATTGGTGAGACCAGGTGTCAATGGCTATTACTGCGCCACGGAATCGCCCGAAGAATTGGCTCGATGCATGCTGGATGCCGCACGTCTGACAGACATCCACAACAACTACGACCTCTTCGACAAGAACAGTTTCACCAGACTATTTGAATAACCCCGAAGGAAATGTCCCAAAGCATGAAGATAGTCAACATGGCAGGTGGCCTGGGCAACCAAATGTTCCAGTATGCCTTTGCGATGATGCTTCAGCAGCATTTCCCCGATGACAAGGTGATGGTGGACACCCACCACTACAACACATTGTTTTTCAAGAAATTCGGATCTGTCAATCTCCACAACGGGTATGAGCTCAACCTTGTCTTTTCCAATGCGACCCTCCCCGTAGCCACCAAGTCGGACCTTCGCAAAGTGACAAGATACATTCCCAACTACGTGCTCTCCCGTGTGGCACGCCGTTTCCTTCCACGCCTCTCCACGGAATATGTGGAGCCACTGAGCGAGAACTTCACCAGGAACGACGACGTGCTGCGCCCGGGCGACTGCTATTATGAGGGCTACTGGCAAAGCCATTCCTATTACACCGGGATGAAGCCACTGCTGCACCAGCTATTCACCCCGCCTCGTCCCAATGCATATAACGCGGAGATGACCGCCCTCATAGAGCAAAGCGACAGCATCGGCCTGCATGTGAGACGTGGCGACTACAAGAATGCCCCGGAATTCAACGGCATCTGCACGCCCGGATACTACAAGAAAGCCATTGACAAGGCGACGAAGGACGGGCGTGTGCACACCTTGTTCGTTTTCTCCAACGACATCGCATGGTGCCGCGAAAACATCCCGCAGATGGCCAATAGCCAAGACATCGTCTTTGTGGATGGCAACAAAGGCTCCGACAGTTGCTGGGACATGTTTCTCATGACCCATTGCCGCCAACTGGTGATAGCCAACAGCACTTTCAGTTGGTGGGGAGCCTTTCTCAACCAGCGCGCAGAGCACATCTATGCACCAGCCACATGGCTTTGGCGCAAATGCGACATCGACATCCTCGCCCCGGAATGGGAAAGGGTGGAGTGAGCCATGCCTCAGCGGGGGTCCTCCCTCGCATAGGGGAAACCATTTGTATAAGAAAAAATCATAAACAAGCATAACCATAACAGAATGAAGATACCCTTCTCTCCCCCATACGTCGACGACAGTGTTGTCAACGAAGTGGTTGATTCGCTCCGCTCAGGATGGATCACCACCGGTCCAAAGGTAAAAGCACTCGAAAGCGAAGTAATGAAACTAACTGGCACCAAGGCCGCACTTGGCGTCAACTCCTGGACGTCAGGAGCCATCATGATGCTGAGGTGGTTGGGACTGAAAGCCGACGACGAAGTCATCATACCAGCATACACCTACTGCGCCACTGCCATGGCTGTGATGTGGGCGGGCGGAAAGGTGGTGATGGTTGACTCTGGCGAGGACTTCAACATCTCCGTAGATACCATCCGCAAAGCCATCACGCCAAAGACAAAAGCCATCATCCCCGTCGACATCGGTGGATACCCATGCGACTACCCAGCCATCATGTCGCTGGTGAAAGAGCCTTCCATATGCCAGATGTACACACCCGAGAATGAAGTCCAATCACGACTGGGACGCATACTGGTGCTCAGCGACTCCGCCCATTCACTGGGAGCATGGATCAACGGACGCCACACAGGAAGCGAAAGCGACATCAACGTTTTCTCCCTTCACGCGGTGAAGAACATCACCACGGCTGAAGGAGGAATGATTTGCTTCAACCTGCCCGAGCCTTTCGACAACGAGCAACTTTACAAGCAAATGAGACTGATGTCACTCAACTGCCAGACCAAGGATGCCTTCACCAAGAGCCAGGCAGGCGGTTGGCGCTACGACATCGTGGGAAAAGGGATGAAAACCAACATGGCCGACATCAACGCCGCCATAGGCCTGGCTCAAATCAGGCAATACGACAAACTCCTTGCCGAGCGCAAACGCATCTTCAATCGCTATGATGAAGCCTTCGCCTCTTGCGACTGGGCCATACTCCCCCCATCGAAAAGCAGCACTTTCGAGTGTTCATACCACATATACCCATTACGCGTGAAAGGAGCCACCGAAACACAACGGGATGCCATCATCAGCGAAGTGGCACGCAACGAAGTGGTTGTGAACGTGCATTTCGTTCCACTTCCTCTTCTCACCTATTACAAGGAACTGGGTTACGACATCGCCGACTATCCAAAAGCATACCAGCATTTCGAGCACGAAATCTCCCTGCCCGTGTACCCTCAACTTGACGACGAGAAAGTGGACATCGTCATCAAGGCTGTGAAGAAGGCATATGAGAAGACATGTGCCAGCACTAGCCGATGAAGCGATTTTTCGACATCCTGCTTTCCGGTCTGGGACTGATCCTCTTCTCCCCGCTGCTCCTTTTCATCTATGTCATCATCAGATGCGGCAGCAAGGGTCCGGGATTCTATTCCCAGAAACGCATAGGCAAGGATGGCAGGGCATTCAATCTGTACAAGTTCCGCACCATGCGGACCGGCTCCGACCGCGACACCCTCATCACCGTAGGAGGTCACGACACAAGAATCACCAAGGAAGGTTATTATCTGAGGAAATACAAGTTGGACGAATTGCCTCAGTTGTGGAATGTGATCATCGGCGACATGAGCCTTGTGGGTCCTCGCCCCGAAGTGGAGAAATATGTGAGGCTTTACACGCCGGAGCAGCGTGTTGTGCTGAGCGTTCGTCCTGGCATCACCGACTATGCCTCCATAGAATTCTCCGACGAGAACGAAATCCTGGGACGTTCAAGCGACCCAGAGCTGATGTACATAGAGGAAATAATGCCCAAGAAAATCGAGTTCAACATGAAATACATCAACAATCCCACTCTCACCGAGTATTTCAAAATCATCTTCTTGACTTTCAGTAAAATCCTAAAACATTAAAGGTAGGGGTCATTTATTCCGAGAACCCACTTGAAACTAAAACCTGCAAATCAACACATGGCCATATTTCATCGAACTATGAATTGACTTTTCATAGAATTTATATTTCATAATGGAACAGAAAGTAAGAACAAAGCCATACTATGATGAATTGGACATCATCAAGGGAATCGCCATACTAACAGTGTTTTACGTTCATTCTTTTGCAACATCCCCCATCAATATCCAAGCAAGTTTTTCTGAAGATGTTCAGAATTTTATTGAAAACTTCAATATGGGATTGTTCTTCTTTGTATCAGGATTCTTGTTTTCCCTGAAAGACTCATGGCCTGAGTTTCTTAAGAAAAAAGTCAAAAGGATTCTTGTTCCTTACATCGTCTTTTGCTGCCTGAATGTCGCTTTAAGAAACATTTTCAGTGGATTCACCATATCACAAAACAAGGAAAACATCTTCGAGGTGCTCATCAACGGGCAACACTATTGGTTTCTACACACAATATTCTTGATTCTCTTAGCGATGAAATGCGTGAATGGAAGGCAAAAATACGGCATTCCCTTGTTTATCGTTATTATCTTGCTATCATTCACACCACTGTATAAATGCAAGGTTCTTCATGTGAACAGATTCATCATGTTTTTCCCCTATGTCTACATCGGATACTTGATGAAGTTGTATTATGTTGACATCAAGAAATACCTATCATCCTGGCTTTTGATAGCTGCTCTCTTCGTGCTCGCCATAACTATTTTCCATTTTGGGAAGCACAGCAAGGAGGCTATCCGATTTGCCTACATCCCTGTCAGCGTCTTGTATGTTTGGGGATTTTCCATAAAAATCAGTGAGTACATGCCTTTGGCGAAGAAGATATTTTGTTATTTTGGGAAATACTCGCTTCAGTATTATCTCAATCAGATGTTGATCATGTTTGTCGCCTATCGTGTCACCTACTATATATCCTACTATGGCGGGATTCACATACCTGTCATCAATCTCGTGATATGCTTCTTGACCGCCATTGCCATTTCCACTGTCTTGCTTTTCATAGAGAAGCAGCATAAATACTTGAAAATTGCAAGCGGGCTTTGATGCCGGCATGTGGTGAACGACCATATCCTGCAATTAAACCATATACATATTTGATTATTATAACAAACCATCATAAATGGAAGATAAGAAATACATAGAGTTCCTGAGGTTCTGCCTGAGCGGAAAAGACATGCCGGAAAGTGTCAAAGACATCAATTGGAGAGAATTGCTCGCATTCGGCAAGAAACAAACCATACAAGGTGTTTTTGCGAGAATGGTGCTCGCACAAGACGAGAATGTGCGTCCAGAACACTTCCTTGGCAACAAGCCGTCTGAAGACGATGTCATGGAATGGGTGTTTGAGACGCATATCTTGAAAAAACTCAACGAGATGATTTTCAAACGTGCAGAGAAAGCTTCTGAATGGTTTTTTGAGAATGGTTTTCCCAACTGCATTCTAAAAGGCCAAGGAAATGCCTTGATGTATCCCAATCCTTATCTGCGTGTTCCGGGCGACGTCGACATCTGGCTTGACGGAGGCAGGGAAAAGATATTGGATTTCACCACCAAATACTATCAAAGGAAACCAACCAACCTCCATGTCGACTTCCCCATGTTCTCCGATGTCAAGGTGGAGGTGCATTTCCGACCGTCCTACATGCTCAATCCATTCGTGGACAGGAAACTGAGGAAATATTTCGACGAGGTGAAGGATGCACAATTTGGCAATGAAGCCGGCACCGCCGATGGAAAATTCAAGTTCTTCGTCCCTTCAAACGAATTCAACGCCCTATACCAATTGATGCACATGTACCGCCACGTGCATGGCAACGGCATTGGCTTGCGTCAAGTCATCGACTATTACTACCTGCTGAAGAAATGCAAGGCAGAAGGGATGGGCGAAAATGAGAAGAAGGAATTCGTCAGACTGGTCAAGAAATTCAGGATGGTCAATTTCACCAGCGCCATCATGTACATCATGCATGACATCTTCGGGTTGGAAGATGAATACATCCTGTTTGAACCTAACAAGAAGGAAGGAGAGTTCCTGTTCAAAGAAGTGTTGCTGATGGGTAATTTCGGTAAAGCAGAAACCCGCAAGGCCGCACTTAAAACCGCCAAAGGGCACTTCAAAAGGTTCCTCATCTATGAGAAATACAACCTACGTGTACTCGACCACTATCCAAGCGAGAGCATTTGGCGTCCTTTGCACGACTTGAAACTCAGTTGGAGAGACCATCATATGGACGACTAACCTCACCTGTGTGAGCATTTCGTCCTCTGTCACAACATACAAAAAGCGAGAACCATGGCATCATCAAGAAATCACCTTGTCATCATGGCAGGCGGCATCGGCAGCCGTTTCTGGCCCATGAGCACGGAAGAAAGGCCCAAGCAGTTCATCGACGTGCTTGGTGTGGGGCGCACATTGCTCCAACTCACCTACGACCGTTTCGAGGGTGTTTGCGACCCCTCCAACGTATGGATTGTCACCAACGCGAAATATGCCGATATCGTGCATGAGCAATTGCCTGAAGTACCCATCAACCACATCTTGCTGGAGCCATGCCGCCGCAACACCGCACCATGCATCGCCTATGTCAGTTGGCGCATCAAGAAAGAAGACCCGAAAGCAAACGTTGTCGTGACTCCAAGCGACCATGTGGTGACCAACAGCAGCGAATTCAGAAGGGTCATCACATCATGTATGAAATTCACCAGTGAGACCGACTCCATCATCACTCTCGGCATGAAACCCACTCGCCCTGAGACCGGATACGGATACATACAAGCCGACCTCACAACGAGTTCCGCACGCAACAAGGAAATATTCCGTGTCGACTCTTTCCGTGAGAAGCCCGATGCCGCCACGGCCGAGAAATACATCCGCAACAAGAGTTATTTCTGGAACGCGGGCATTTTCATCTGGAGTGTCAGCACCATCGTCAACGCATTCCGTGTATACAAGCCTGCGATGTCCAAACTCTTCGAGAACATGCTTCCGATATATGGAACGGAAGCAGAACAGCCCATGATAGACAAGCACTATCCTGAATGCGAAAGCATCTCCGTAGACTATGCCATCATGGAGAAAGCCTCAGAGATTTTCGTCTGCCCTGCCGACTTTGGTTGGAGCGACCTTGGCACTTGGGGGTCGCTGATGGCCCAGACAGCCAAGGACATCTATGGCAACTGCATGATCGGCAACAACATCTCGCTTTTCGACACTCACAACTGCATCATCCACACCACGGAAGAGCGTAAAGTGGTGGTGCAAGGCCTTGACGGATACATCATAGCCGAGAAAGACAACACCTTGCTCATCTGCAAACTCAGTGAAGAGCAAAAGATCAAACAATTCACCGAACAATCATGACAAGCATATCAAAAAAGACCGCCCTCATCACTGGCATCACCGGCCAGGATGGTTCATATCTTGCCGAATTCCTTATCGAGAAAGGCTATGAGGTGCACGGCCTGCTTCGCCGTTCCTCATCGTTCAACACCGGAAGGATAGAGCATCTCTATCTCGACGAATGGGTGAGAGACATGAAGAAGCAACGTCTTGTGGAGCTGCATTGGGCCGACATGACCGACTCCTCCTCGCTCATTCGCATCATCGGCGAAGTGAAACCCACCGAAATCTACAACCTCGCAGCCCAAAGCCACGTGAAAGTGTCATTCGATGTGCCGGAATACACCGCCGACACGGATGCCGTAGGCGTGCTGCGCCTCCTTGAGGCAGTGCGCATCTGCGGACTGGAAAAGGAATGCCGCATCTACCAGGCATCCACTTCAGAGTTGTATGGGAAGGTTCAGGAAGTGCCTCAAAAAGAGACGACGCCTTTCTACCCTCGCTCACCCTATGCCGTGGCGAAGCTCTATGGCTACTGGATCATGAAGAACTACCGGGAGAGCTATGGCATGTACTGTTGCAACGGCATCCTCTTCAACCATGAGAGCGAGCGCAGGGGTGAAAACTTCGTCACGCGCAAGATTACACTGGCTGCCGCACGCATCGCTCAAGGATACCAGGACAAACTATACCTGGGCAACCTCAACTCCCTTCGCGACTGGGGGTACGCCCGTGACTACGTGGAGTGCATGTGGCTCATCCTGCAACAACCAGAACCCGACGATTTCGTCATCGCCACCGGAGAATACCACACCGTAAGGGAGTTTGCCACACTCGCCTTCGAGGCAGTGGGCATCCAACTGTCTTGGGAAGGCGAGGGAGTGGAGGAAAAAGGCATCGACGCCGCAACCGGTCGTGTCATCGTGGAGGTGGATCCCAAGTACTTCCGCCCGGCAGAGGTGGACCAATTGTTGGGCGACCCGTCAAAAGCCCGCGAACAACTTGGATGGAATCCTTGCAAGACACCCTTCCATAAATTGGTGAGAATCATGGTCGACCACGACATGGCATTTGTGAAAAAACTATACAAGAAATAAGAAAGGCTCATAGACATGGCACTTGGCAAGAACTCTAAAATCTATGTTGCAGGGCACAGGGGGCTCGTAGGCTCCGCCATCTGGTCCAACCTCCTCTCCCGCGGCTACACCAACTTGGTTGGCAGGACCCACAAGGAACTCGACTTACTCGATGCAACGGCGGTGAAGCAATTCTTCGATGCAGAGCGCCCCGACGCCGTCGTACTGGCTGCCGCCCATGTGGGAGGCATCATGGCCAACTTGAAATACCGCGCCGACTTCATCTACCAAAACCTCCAGATACAGCAAAACGTCATTGGAGAGAGTTTCCGGCATGATGTCGGCAAATTGCTCTTCCTCGGCTCCACCTGCATCTATCCACGCATGGCTCCCCAACCTATTACAGAAGAGGCATTGCTCACTTCCGAGTTGGAATACACCAACGAGCCATACGCCATAGCCAAGATTGCCGGTTTGAAGATGTGCGAGAGTTTCGCCATCCAATATGGTTGCAACTACGTTGCCGTCATGCCCACCAACCTATACGGCCCCAACGACAATTTCCATCTGGAGAGGAGCCATGTGCTGCCGGCAATGATTCGCAAGGTGCACCTTGCAAAATGCCTCAACGAAGACGACTGGTCGGCCGTGAGGAAAGACCTTGACCAGCGCCCTGTGGAAGGTGTGGACGGCAGCTGCACAAAGGAAGAGGTGCTTGCCATCCTGGGCAAATACGGCATCACCCCCGAAGCGGTCACGCTATGGGGGACAGGCTCTCCGCTTCGCGAATTCCTATGGAGCGAGGATATGGCAGATGCCAGTGCATATGTGCTGCTCAATGTCAATTTTTCCGACACTTACGACCCTCAGTCGACAGAGATTCGCAACTGTCACATCAACATTGGCTCAGGCAAGGAACTGACCATTCGCGAGTTGGCCACCAAGGTGGTGGAAGCCACGGGGTTCAAGGGAGAGCTGCGTTGGGATGCCACCAAACCCGATGGCACACCACGCAAACTCACCGATGTCAGCAAGATCCATCGCCTTGGCTGGCATCACAAGGTGGAAATAGACGAGGGGGTTCGCCGCTTGCGCCAATGGTACATCAACGACCAAAACCGCTGACTTCATGACACTTATCATGGGGAAGAGGCCGCATAGAGACATCACGGCGTGAACTCATCCAAGCGGGAGGCAGCTGCCAAGCGGCATTTGTCCCCGTTTTTTTCTTTTTATCACCCCTTGGAAAAGGCACAAAGGAAGATTGGGGAAATAGAAGGAAAACCTCTCATTTCATCATGCAAGTAAAAGAATATTCCAGGACAAAAAATTCCTTGCTCAACATGGCGACGGGCTTGTTTGGACAAGTCACTCTCACCTTGTTGCGCTTCGCCTCCCGCACGGTGTTCATCTATGTGCTGGGAGCCGAATACCTGGGTATTGGCGGCTTGTTCAGCAACATACTCACCCTGCTCTCCCTTTCCGAATTGGGCGTAGGCTCTGCCATCATCTTCAAGCTATACAAGCCGATGGCGCTGAAAGACGAGCGGCGCGTCAAGATGTTGGTGAAATTTTTCAGACGAGCCTACGCAGCCATCGGGTGCATTTTCCTTTTGCTTGGCATCTTGATGATACCACTACTTCCCGTGCTCATCAAGAACTACCACAAATTGGACGAATTGGGCATCAACGCTCCCTTGGTATTCTTCCTCTACTTGATGCAGAGCGTGAGCACTTACCTGTTCTCCGCCTATCGCACCGTCATCATCAAGACGGCCATGAAAAGATACATCCTCAACATGGTGGGGTTCATCTTCAACGTCATCACCGTGGGGACTCAAATAGCCATCCTGCTTTGTCCGTTAGGCTTCATTTCAAGCAAACCGGAAAAATTCATGCTTTATGTCGGCGTGGTCATCATCCTGGGAATCTTCCAAAACTGGACATGCGCCATCATCGCCACCAAGATGTATCCTTGGGCTTTCAAGAAAGAGAAGGAAAGCCTGCCACGCAAGGAGCAATGGGGCGTTGTGAAAGACTGCGCAGCACTGATGGTCTACAAGGTGAACGGCGTGGTGCTCAAGGCCACGGACAACCTAGTGATAAGCTATTTCCTTGGACTTCGATGGGTGGGCCTCTATTCCAACTACTTTCTCATATACCTGACCATCAACCAATTTGTCAAGCATTTCCACAGTGGTGTAAAAGAGAGCATGGGCAATGCATATGCCAAGGAAAGCATAGAGAAGAACTATTTCATCTTTGAAATGATGAACTATCTCACCATCTTGCTCAAAGGAACTGCCTGCGTGGGCATTGCCATCTGTTCAAACGAGTTGATAGACCTATGGGTGGGCGAGGAATACATCATTCCACAGCCGCTGCCCCTCTTGTTGGGAATAGAGAGCCTCTTCTTTGGGCTGAAAGTCAACCTTGGTCAGGCAAGAAACATCTCAGGCGCCTTCCGCCAAGCATGGTACCGGCCGCTCATGGGCATCGTCATCAACCTTGGAGTCTCCATCGTCCTCTGTAAATACATTGGCATCTGCGGCGTCATCATCGGCACCATCACAGCCGACGTCCTTACCAACTTCCTCATCGACCCCTTCATCATCCACAAATACAGTTACAAAGGATACAAACCTGCATCCTACTATTACAAGAAGAACCTCACCTACATGCTCTTGTTGGCCGTGGTGGGAATCGCCGACTACCTGCTCTGCAGGGTGATGGTCACGGGGCTGCCCATCGTCGACCTGGTATTGCATTCCCTTGTCTGCCTCGTCAGCGTGCCTGTCACCTTCTTGCTCATATACCAAAAGACGGATGTGTGCCAATACCTTTTTGAAAGGGCGAAGTCTTCGAAATTGATGCAGCGAATAAAACGGACACGTTCATGAGACAGAAAGTCATCATTGTCGGTTGGGGCTACACCTCCCGCCTCTTTCTCATACGCTCGTTGGGAGAGATGGGATGCGAAATCGTCATCATTGTTCAAGAAAACAAGAAGACACCCATTTTCGACATCTACAGCAAATATGTCAGCAAGGTCATCAGATGCACCAAACAGAACGACATAGCGAGCATCTTGTTGAGCCAATGCAAGCCTTCGGAAGGGAAGGCACTCGTCATCCCCAACAACGACTCAGCAGTATCCATGCTGGACAAGCATCACGACGAACTCGTCGACTATTTCCACATCCCCCATGTACACCACGAGCAAGGCGCCATCACCGCATGGATGAACAAGGAGAGGCAAAAGGCACTTGCCCAGAAATTGGGACTGAACGTCGCCCGCTCACTAGGCACGATAAACATCGTGGAGCGACAATACGAGATTCCCTCCGACCTGACCTATCCGTGTTTCACCAAGACACGGGCATACGCCCCAGGCTACAAGCACACGCTCCATCACTGCGAAAACGAGGAGGAATTGCGCCAAGGCCTTGAACACCTCACCACCATCGTCCCCAACGCCAACATCATGGTGGAGGAATACAAGGAAATAGAGAGGGAATATGCCGTCGTGGGGTTCTCCGACGGCGACCGCGTCATCATACCTGGCATCATTGAAATCCTCCAGATGTCGGAAGGCAGCGGGAAAGGGGTGGCCATCCAAGGGAAGGTCACTCCCATCGACGGGCACGAAGACCTAATCGACCGTTTCTCCCAATTTGTAAAGGAAGTGGGGCTGGTAGGTCTTTTCGACATCGACTATTACGTCAGCGGGGGGAAGGTGTATTTCGGAGAACTCAACCTGCGCATCGGAGGTTCCGCATCTGCCGTATGGAAATGCGGTGTCAACCTCCCCCTCATCATGCTGAAACATTTCAGAGGCGAGAGCATCGACGGCATGCAGACAAGCATCACACAAGCCGCCACCTTCGTCAACGAGCGCACTTGCATCGACAACTGGTATGTAGGATACTACAACACGAGAAGATACCGGCAATTCCTGGACTCCGACATCAGCTTCATCAAAGACGACAAAGACCCCATGCCATGGAAAAGGTTCAAGCGCCTTGAAAGAAAGATGCACCTCAAACGAACCATCAAAAAACTCATGCCATGGAGGAAATCAGAATAATGGAAAAGCCCGACTACGTGTCGTGGGACGAAATCCACGACGTGTTGTGGGCTGCACACAAGGAAAACCGCGACGCAGGGATGCATATGAAATACCCTGGCCTGCCCGGTGACCAGCTGGAAGGCCTCTTGGGCGACAAAGGGCATTGCTTCGTGGCACTTGAAGGACGGAAAGTGGTGGCAACCGCCTCTTACCGGGTGATCACATGCAAGCGATGGTACAACAAGACAAAGAAGAAAGTGGTTTCGCTGCTGCTCGATGGCATACTGCCTGAATACGGAGGAAAAGGCATATACTCCAAACTATACCATTTCCGTGAAGAGCACTTGAAAAGCTGCGGATTCAACCTTATAGACATGGACACGGCGGAAAAGAACGTAAACATTCAGAAAGTGTTTATCAAGAATGGGTTCCGCCTTGTGGACTTCGAGGTTTACAAAAGCCCCCACTATTCCGTCGTGATGGCGAAATGGCTCAACGGCTGCCCTTACAGCAAATGGGAATGCTGGTGGAGATTCCATTGGCGGAAACTCAGGACAAAAGCCATCTGGAAACCCGGACAAATCAGGAGATTCTGAACATGTCACAAACAACACCCAACAACACCCCCCAGCGACCCCTGGCCATCGTGATGGGCAAGAACTACGCCTCCCGTCTTGGCATGGTGCGTGCAGCAGGCATGGCCGGCTGCGACGTGGTGGTGGTGCAGACACAGTTGAAATGGATGAAAGACACCCCCATCGACATCTACAGCAAATATGTCGTGGAAACCAAGGTGGCTCACCAACCCGATGGGCAACTCATCATGGATACCATCATGGGTTACAAGGGAAAGCGCAAGACCATGTTCATCCTCCCCACCGACGACTGGACGGCATCCCTTATCGATACACACCTCGACATCCTCAGCCCGCATTTCATCACACCCCATGTCAATCACCAGCAAGGCGCCATACTCCGCATCATGGACAAGATGCACCAGAAAGAATTGGCTCGTGCCGCCGGTGCCATCGTGGCAGAAGGATGGCTTTGCCGATACGCAGAGGGAGGGCATTACATCCCCGAAGGAATAACCTACCCATGCTTCACCAAGCCAGTGGAATGCTACACGGGAGCCCTGAAACCCTTCCTCAAACGCTGCGACAACAGGGAACAGTTGGAAGAGACATTGCGAGCCATAGCCAAATACAAGAAAGACATCCTCGTGGAAGAGTACCATCCCATCACCAAAGAGTATGCCGTGCTGGGGGTAGCATTCGGCAACAGCAGCATCATGCCAGCCTTCATACAATTGGACAGCGACAGGGAGGGAGTGGCTGCCACGGGAAGGGTGCGCCCCATCAGCCAGCTCCCCGGGATAGCCGATGTGCTGGGGCGCTTCATGGAAAAGACCCAATTCACAGGACTCTTCGACATCGACCTCTATGAAAGCGAGGGAAAGGTGTTCTTCAATGAACTCAACGCCCGCTTTGGTGCCAGCGGCTATGCCGTCACCAAAGGCGTCGTCAACCTGCCGGAAGTGTTCATCAGTTATTTCCTTAAAGACCTTAAGGACCCTAAAGACCTTAAAGACCTTGACGCCTCTGACAACTTCCCCGTGCAATCCTTCGCCAACGAGAAGACATGCTTTGACATGCTCTACGCCGACATGCTCAACTATTGGCAATACAAACGCTCAATCAACAAGGCCGACATCCGTTTCATCATGGACGACGACGACCCTGGTCCGTCGCGCATGGCCTCCAAGGACGAGCGGCTGCTCTTCCTCAGGTCCATCGTGTGGAGCATCAGGAACAAGTCAAGGAAATAAGCCTTGAAACAAGGCATACAACACACTCCACCTCCGTCACCATAACTCCAAAAACCATCAAATGTCCCTTTAACTCCCCTTTAACTCCGGAAAGAAGTGAACACATGTCCCTTTAACTCCTTTTTAACTCCCCTTTAACTCCTCTTTAACTCCTAAAAGATACTCCTTTTTAACTCCTCTTTAACTCCTAAAAGATACTCCCCTTTAACTCCTAAAAGATACTCCCCTTTAACTCCCAAGCAACCTATGAAAAAATACGACTACCTCATCGTGGGCTCCGGCCTCTTCGGGGCCACTTTCGCCCACCTCGCCCACAAGAAAGGCAAACGATGCCTGGTGATTGACAAACGTCCACATTTGGGCGGCAACGTGTATTGCGAAAACGTGGAAGGAATCAATGTGCACGTTTATGGCGCACATATCTTCCACACCTCCAACAAGGAAGTATGGGACTTCGTCAACGCCATCACACCTTTCAACCGATACACCAACTCTCCCGTAGCCAACTACAACGGACGGCTCTACAACCTGCCCTTCAATATGAACACCTTCTACCAGATGTGGGGAGTCACCACCCCTGAGGCCGCCAAGGCAAAAATAGAGGAGCAGCGCCAAGAAACCTTGGAGGCAATGAAAGCGGCAGGCATCACCGAGCCACGCAACCTGGAGGAGCAGGCACTCACCCTCATCGGCCGCGACATCTACGAACGCCTCATCAAAGGCTACACAGAGAAACAATGGGGACGGAAATGCACCGACCTGCCTGCCTTCATCATCAGGAGGCTTCCCGTCCGCCTTGTCTTCGACAACAACTATTTCAACGACTCTTACCAAGGCATTCCCATCGGTGGCTACAATCTGCTCATCGAAGGTTTGCTCGACGGTGTGGAATGCCGTGTGGGAACAGACTTTTTCGACGACCGCCAGCATTTCGAGGCATTGGCGGAAAAAGTGGTCTATACAGGCAAGATTGACGAATATTTCGACTATGAACTGGGGCAACTCAACTACCGCACGGTGAGATTCGAACAAGAAACACTCGACAAGCCCAACTACCAAGGCAACGCCGTGGTGAACTACACCGATGCCGCCACCCCCTACACCCGCATCATCGAGCACAAGCATTTCGAGATGTTCGGCCAACAGGTTTACGACTGCCCCAAGACCGTCATCTCACGCGAATACTCCACTGAGTGGCAAGCAGGCATGGAGCCCTACTATCCCGTGAACGACGAGCGGAACAACACATTGGCCGACCAATACAGAGCCATGGCCGCCGCACGACAAGACGTCATCTTCGGAGGACGCCTGGCAGAATACAAATATTACGACATGGCTCCCATCATCGAAAAGGTGATGAGCCTCGACATCTAAACACCATCCCATGGAATTGCTCAAGAGACTGTATGCCAAGTTCCGGCACCTGATACTTTACGGCATCATCGGAAGTTTCACCGCTTCACTCGACTTCCTCGTATTCACCTTGCTCACCCGGGTGCTGGATATCAACTACCTGGTTGCCAACTGCATCTCCGTGCTAGTGGGCATCACCACCAGTTTCTACCTCAACCGCAACTACAATTTCAAGGTGAACGACAAGACGGCGCAGCGATTCAGCATCTTCCTTGCCGTGGGACTCACCGGGCTGCTGATGAGCAACCTCATACTATGGGTGGGTGTCGAAAAGATGCATCTCAACGAATCCATCACCAAACTGGCAAGTATTGTCCTAGTGGTGTTCTTCCAGTTCCTCTTCAACAAGTTCATCACCTTCAGGGTGAAAGACGACACCTCCCTAAAACAGAATCACTAACCAAAAAACATCTATCCTATGGAAAAGTTTTATTTTGTCATGCCTGCTTACAACGAGTCGGCCAATATTGAAACCACCATCAAGCAGTGGTATCCCGTTGTGGAGCGCATCAACGGTATGGAAGACTGCGAGGCCGTGCTGGCCATCGCCAACGATGGCAGCAAGGACGACACCTACGAGGTGATGACCGCTTTGAAGGCCAAAGGCGGATACGACCATTTCGAGCCCCTCACGAAGAAGAATGGCGGCCATGGGCAGACAGTGCTTTACCTCTACCGCCATGCCATCTCCAATGGTGCCGATTATGTCTTCCAGACCGACTCCGACGGCCAAACCGACCCGGAAGAGTTCTGGCAGATGTTCGAACACCGCCACGACTATGATTTCCAAATCGGTTACCGCAAAGGTCGGCAGGACGGTTCCAGCCGCGTTTTCGTGACCAAGACGCTGCGCTTGGTGGTGTGGCTGATGTTCCACGAATGGGTGACCGACGCCAACACCCCCTTCCGCCTGATGCAGCGTGACAAGTTGCAAGCCATCATGGATGTCATACCTGAAGACTACGACCTGTGCAACGTGGCCATTGCCGCCATCGCCGTGAAATGGAAATATGCCATCAAGTTTTATGAAATCACCTTCAAACCCCGTCAGGGCGGCGTCAACTCCATCAATATGAAGCGCATCTTCAAAATTGGCTGGAAAGCCTTGGGCGACTTCCGCAAGATCAACGCCAACCTGAAGAACAAATCCCCCAAGCACGACTGACATGGAAAGCAGGAAGCCTATTACGCTCACCCCCACCACGGCATCCTATTATTGGTTGCTGGGAGTCTTTGTCTTGTGGACGCTCGCCGGACTGTTCCCCTTCGAACTCACCTTCGAAGGCGACTCCTTGCGCATCATCGCCGGCTGTTCCGTCATGTACAACCAAGGATGGGCGGTACCACCCGAAGTATCCTACCAATACGGGATGCAACCCGCCATCATCTACCTCATCGTGAGCGTGAAGCACCTGTTGCCTTTCCTCAGTTGCAACACCATCTACAGCCTGCTGTCCGCCATCGCGGCATTGGCTGCCATCCCCCTTGCCGTGGCTTTCGTTCATAGGGTGACAGGGATGAGCAAGACACTCATCCTTTTCGCACTCATCCTGCTACCCGAGACCTACGCGCTGAGCACCTACCCCAACTCCTCGTCGTTCTCCTACGCACTCGCACTATGGGCATTTCTTCTCATCATGAGGGAGGCGCCTTTCTGGCAACCACTTGCCATTATGTGCATCGCCACCGTCTTCCGCATCGACATCATCATCATCTATCCTGTCATCTTCCTTCTCTTCCTCCATCGGGGTGAGAGTCTCAAGAAAAGCATTGTCTTGTCGGTGGTGGCAGCTTTTGTTGTCGTCGTGTTCATGCTGGCGGCATACACCCTACTCCAAGCCAACCCGTTCAAGACCCTTCAGGCAGCAAAGACAATGAACGACAATGGCAAGTTGCTGCAGATGGGGCTGATCGCCATCTTCTCCTATTACACCATTGTCAATTTCATCCTTGTACCCATCGGCATCGTCAGCGTGGCACGCAAGAAGCAATTCATCATGCTGCTCATCGCGTTGCTGCCCATGGTGCTCATCCATTATTTCTACCGCCTCAACGGAGGAGCGGCAAAGCATTATCTCTACCTGCTACCCTTCATCGCCATCCTCACCAGCCATGCCATTCACTACCTGACGGCATTGGGCAAGCGACACAAGGCGTTGGGGTATGCAATGGTGGTTGCCTTGGTGGCTTACTATGTCGTCTCATTAAGGTTTGACTTCCCCGACAAGCCTTGGCGCAACACCGAGGATTGCGTGTCCAAGTTAGGCCCCAACCTCAGCCTATACAAGGATGCCAGCAGCCCCCGCCATTGGCAGTTGGGCATAGGCACCAGCCTGGGATTCTTCACCGAAGACGAGTTGATGGTCTATTCCGGGCATTTGTTCTATCCTTTCTACATCCACAAAGTGAAGAGCCGCCAGAAGGACCACATCCACGAGGTGAAAGCCTATCTCGACAAGAACGCCCCGAAGCAATACGCCGTCGTGGCTCTCACATGGAACGACCTTTCGTTATATCCCTCCGTGCTGCTTGAAGAGGGCTACAAATATAAAAAACTATCCAATCGGTCGTTTGAGATGAGCGACGGCAATCACGACGTGGTATTGTTGGCATCCGAGATGGAGAACGACGAGAGTGACATCAACAAGGTGCTCAGCAACATCAGGAGCAATATCCAAATGGATGGCGTGCCGGTGTATGTCATCACCCAGATGGAATCCTTCCACCATCCCCTCGACAGGCTATGCAAAAAGCAAAGATGCCGCAAGCTAATGCAAGGAGTCTACGAAGTGACACCTTAATACAACAGACCCACAAAACCCATTAGCCCCATTAACCCCATAAGACCCATAAAAACCTAAAAACCATGACCCGCCACATCCTCCTTTTTCTATTGTCATGCGTCATACTGCATACGTGGGCGCAACCCATCGACCGTGAGGCGGTGGTCAGGCGCAACAATCCCCATGTCACCACACTCGACACCCTGGCATCGCTTACCGTGGGCAACGGCGGCTTTGCCTTCACCGTGGATGCCACCGGCTTGCAGTCATTCCCTCTCACCTACTCCAACGGCGTGCCATTGGGCACGATGAGCGACTGGGGATGGCACAGTTTCCCCAACCCCGAGCAATACCGTCCCGAAGAGGCGCTGAAAGCCTACGACTTCGGACGAGGCCACACAGAATTCTATTCCACGCAGTTCAAGGATGGCCGTCCCCATGGCGCCTCAGAATGGTACAGGCAAAACCCTCATCGTCTCCACCTGGGTGCCATTGGCCTGAATCTTGAACCAGGTGAGGTGCGCGACATCGACCAGACGCTCGACCTGTGGACAGGCGTCATCGACAGCCGTTTCACCTACCGTGGCCACCACTACCACGTGACCACCGTCTGCCACCCGGAACGCGACCTGGTGGCCACACGCATTGAAAGCGACGACCCCGACAAGCAAGTCACGTTCAAGTTCCCCTACCCCACTGGCAAGCACAGCGACGATGCCTGCGATTGGAACGAGTGGGAACGAAACATCACCAGTTTCGAAGGGATGGGAAAGGCATGCACCGACACGCTCAAACGCATCCTCGATGGCAAGTCAAGGTTTGACAAGGCCGCCTACTATGTCACCATCCATTGGAACCAGGGTCATCATAACTATGTCAAACGTGAAGGCGACCACCCTTTATGGAACGAGCAGTATTTCAGTTGTCCCGACCAGGTGACATCCTTCACCTGTGAGTTCTATGAGCAAAAAGACCCCGACAGGCGGTTGCTCACCTTCGACGAGGTGAAGGAGGCTTCAATCCAATACTGGCAGCGTTATTGGAAAGAAGGCGGCATCGTAGACTTCTCCGCCTGCACCGACGAGAGGGCTCGCGAGCTGGAACGCCGCGTGGTGCTGAGCCAATACATACTTGCCGTCAACGACGGTGGCGACACCCCACCCCAGGAAACGGGACTCACCTACAACTCTTGGTTTGGAAAATTCCACTTGGAGATGATCTGGTGGCATCAAGCACAATTCGCACTATGGGGACACCCTGAGATACTCGAGCATTCGCTCGACTGGTACTTCACCGTCATTCCTGTGGCAAGGGAGATAGCCAAGCGCCAGGGGTTCAAGGGAGTAAGGTGGATGAAGATGACCGACCCTTCGGGGACGGAGGCTCCCTCCAAGGTGGGAAGTTTCCTCATCTGGCAGCAGCCCCATCCCATCTATCTTGCCGAACTGCTCTACCGTGCCTCCGATGACACCGGCAAGGCACGCATCCTCGCCAAATACAAGGACATCGTGGCAGAAACGGCCGACTTCATGGCCTCGTATGCCACCTATGACAAGAAGGGCAATCGCTATGTGCTCAAAGGATGCATCCCTGCACAAGAGACCCTGCGCGCCGACGAGACGGTGAACCCACCCTTTGAGCTTTCCTATTGGCACTTCGCACTCGACCTGGCCCAGCAGTGGCGCGAGCGTAACGGCCAGTCCCGCTCAGAGGAATGGGACAGCATCATCAACCTGCTCTCACCACTTGCAGCGAAAGACAGCCTTTACCTCGCTGCAGAAACCGCCCCTCAAACCTATGAGGACGTGCGGTTCACCAGCGACCACATGGCTGTCCTGGGAGCCGTCGGCATACTGCCTGCCACGCCACAAGCCGACAACGACATCATGCGCAACACCCTGCACTGGGTGCTCAACAACTGGAACTGGGACAAGACCTGGGGATGGGACTTCCCCATGACGGCCATGAATGCAGCAAGGCTTGGGGAACCGGAAAACGCCATCAACGCGCTCCTCACCCCGCAGCGCACCAACACCTACCTCCCCAACGGGCACAACTTCCAGGACAATCGGCTCAGGTGCTACCTCCCCGGCAACGGAGGATTGCTCACCGCCGTAGCGATGATGTGTGCCGGATGGGATGGTGAGACACGCCACAATCCCGGTTTCCCCGACAACGGTGCCTGGGACGTGAAATGGGAGGGCTTGCTGCCCCTACCCTAAAGCCATAGGAAAACCAGAATCCCTAGGATTACCAGGAATACTAGAATCCCTAGGAATACTAGTAACACTAGGAAAACTAGAACCCCTAGGAAAACTAGAAACACCAGAAAAAACAAATGGATAGACTCATCAAAAAGGCCAAGGAGATGCTGGCCAACCAGCCCCTTCTCTACCGACTGGCGGGCATCGTCTTCGGCCCCATCACCCGTCACCGCGAGCGTGTGGAAAAAGCACAAAAGGCCAAATACTTCCACGCCCACGCCTTGGAAGCCCTCAAAGCCTTCGTCGACTGCATGGAGGCGGGAAGTTTCAAATACACGCTTGCCTTCGGTTCCATACTGGGAGCAATCCGCGA
This sequence comes from uncultured Prevotellaceae bacterium, assembly GCA_902786665.1. Classification (GTDB taxonomy): domain Bacteria; phylum Bacteroidota; class Bacteroidia; order Bacteroidales; family Bacteroidaceae; genus Prevotella. The sequence goes on from CADADN010000006.1 coordinate 75,039, forward strand.
ACACGGCTTCATCAAGCACGACATCGACATCGACACCTCCATGTGGATTGACGACTTCAGTCCGGAAGTGGTGACGGCACTCGAAAAGGCAGGGTTCACATGGCTCTTCAGCAACCTGGTGGACGAGGGGCGCCTTGGTCGCGAGGACACTTTTGAATACAACGGCGTGAAAATAGACATCTTCTATTTCTACCCAGCCATCGACACCCTTCCCTATTGTTGCGACTTCCTATACATGAAGGAAAGCAAAGACCAATTCATGGCAAGAAGGATAGAAGTGCCCTACACACGTGGGAGGAAGAAGGCACGCTTCGAAGACATCGAGGTCTATATCCCCGAAAACGCCGAGGAAATCTGCACGTTCAGATACGGCCCCAACTATATGACCCCCGACCCAAGCTGGAACTGGGTCAGCGAACGCAAGCACCTCGTGGAATGGAAGGATAAACTGGATGTCACCACACACAAGAAATATCCCCACGGTCAGCCTGCCACACCACCGCAGAAGGAATGAACACGCTCTTGTTGCTGCAACAGCAGCGGCTATTGCTTGAGATAGAATACCACACGGAGCGCGAGGCATATCGCCGACAAACCGAATCGATGGGTTTGATGCGCAAGGTGAAACGCGGCGATGCATGGTATCCCATCCGTGGCGGACGCTCCTATTACAACTCGCTCAACCAACTCGTGGTGGAAGTCCACCGCACACAGGACGACGATATCGAACACAATTTCGAATATGGTCGTCCTGTGTGCTTTTTCCGTGTCGCCAGTGATGGCAAAGGCGGGGAGAAAATCACCTATTTCAAGCAAACTTGCACGGTGAACTATGCCGATGGCGACCGCATGGTGGTCATCGTGCCAGACAACGGCACAGTGGCAGAGGTGCAAAACGGCGACCACCTTGGCGTCCAATTGTTTTTCGACGAAACCACCTACCGGCTGATGTTCGAGGCGCTCGACAGGGTGTCGAGGGCGAAAGGCAACCGCCTGGCCTACCTGCGCGACCTGTTCTACTCACATCAACCCGCCGCAAGGTATACCTTCTCACCCATGCGTTTCCCTTGGCTCAACCCCACCCAGGAGAAAGCCGTCAACGAAGTGCTGTGCGCCAAGGATGTGATGGTGGTCCACGGACCTCCCGGCACGGGGAAGACCACCACGCTGGTGGAGGCCATCAACGAGACGCTTCGACGTGAGAGCCAAGTGTTGGTGTGTGCTCATAGCAACATGGCAGTAGACTGGATATCAGAACAACTCACCGACCGCGGCATCAACGTGCTGCGCATCGGAAACCCCACCCGTGTGAACGACAAGATGTTGTCGTTCACCTACGAGCGGCGCTTCGAGGCTCATCCCGACTACCCCCAATTATGGAGCATCCGCAAGGCTCTTCGCGAACTGCGCCAAGAACATCGGCGGAGCAACCAATACCACCAAAAACGCGACCGCTTGCAATCACGCGCCACAGAACTGGAACTGCGCATCCAAAACGAGCTATTCGGCGAAGCCCGTGTCATCGCTTCCACCTTGGCAGGGTCGGCCAACCGACTGCTCGACGGCCAAAAATACGGGACATTGTTCATCGACGAGGCAGCACAAGCTCTTGAAGCAGCCTGTTGGATTCCCATCCGAAAGGCTTCAAGGGTGGTGTTTGCCGGAGACCATTGCCAGTTGCCCCCTACGGTGAAAAGCCTCGCGGCACTGAAAGGAGGCCTTGACAAGACATTGATGGAACGCATCGTGGAAAACAAGCCGGAGGTGGTGACGCTGCTGCGTATGCAATACCGTATGAACGAAGCCATCATGCGCTTCTCATCCGACTATTTTTATGGAGGAAAGGTGGAAACCGCGCCCCTGGTCAAGCAACGAGGCATCCTCGATTACGACCACCCCATGATGTGGGTGGACACTACCGGCCTCGACTGCCGAGAGGAATTCGTGGGAGAGACTTTCGGCCGCATCAACAAGGCGGAGGCGGCACTCACGCTGGAAACCCTTGAAAACTATTTCAAGAAAATCGGCAAGGAACGCATCCTGGAGGAGCGCATCGACGTGGGAGTCATCTCACCCTACCGTGCACAAGTGCAACATCTCAGGCGAATGGTGGGAAAGAAGGCTTTTTTCAAACCTTTCCGACATCTCATCTCCATCAACACCGTAGATGGTTTCCAAGGCCAGGAACGCGACATCATACTCATCTCGCTCGTCCGCGCAAACGACGAGGGCCAGATAGGTTTCCTGCGCGACCTTCGGCGAATGAATGTCGCCATCACACGAGCACGTATGAAACTCATCATACTCGGCGACAGCGCAACATTGACAAGGCATCCTTTTTACAAAAAGCTATACCACCACATACAAAGCCATTCACAATGAAAAGGCGAACAATAACCGACAAGTGCCACCTCAAAAGGGTGGCACTTGTTGTTTTACGTCTATTCTTTCTTACTGCTGAACACAGACCTTAACATGATGCATAGTCCGAAGGTGATTACAAGATAGTATGCTACAGCAGAGTAATTATATCCATCCAATTTCTCATTTCCCAAGACCACCTGCCTTACGGTGACATGCACGACGAACAGCACACCTGACAGGCCACCCAGCCAGCCAAAGGCTCCGTCAAGCAGCCTCACCCTGCTGATCAACTTGACTATCGTCACAGCAGTACCGATGACAAAAACAGGAAGAAGGAGCCAGGCGAAGAAATTGAATTTGCACAAGGTGAGCAAGATGAAAGACAAGACAAACCATCCCAGGCAGACGACACCTTTGTGAACAGACAAGAATTGGGAATTCAGATGACGTGCAGCCAACACCCCCATGCAAAAAGGAAGAATGGCTATGCAAAAATTCATTCGGAGATACAAGGTGGCATCACCTGCAGGACCGGCAAAAGCCATCGCAATCAAAGACAATACGATCAATGCCACGACGAGCGTGTCTTTCCTCTGATAAATAAACAGGCGGAAGATGACATACATCTCCATGATCATGCCAAAGAACCAATATGGGCCGGGAGTGATTGACTGATAGGGATTGAGGTTGCCCACAAGAAATGTCTGAAGAATCAAGTGAACACCATTGTCCGAAATAGAGCCAAGACACAAGAATGTAAAGATATAGAATAAAGCCAATCCTTTCAACTGCATGACGAACAATTTGTTGTAGTGATTGACTATGAAATCCTTATTCGACACGCCCTGGCCATTTCCTTTCTCGTATTTCAATGTCAGTCCATAACCGCTGAGGAAGATGAAAAGAAGGACGCCATAAGGGCAATAGAAAGACAATATATTGAACGGCAGCAAACCATCCGGATGCGACAAGTTGTTGAGGAATTTCTCTATTCGGTTCCAACCAAACATGTATTCATTATCCAATATCACACCACCCAGGCAGTGGGTGAAATTGTTGACAATGATGATGAGGATGGCAAAACCACGCATGAGGTTGCATTCTGCGCGACTGAGCAACAATTCTGTTTGATTTCCTTTTGGCATGAATATGATTTTAAAAATGATGATTTAGCGGTGAAATAGTACTACAGTGAGGAGCGCAAGCCCGTCATCCAAGCCAGCCATTTGTTCTTTGGCAAAACATACAGGCATAGCGCAAGTGTGAGTGCGATGTTGACGGTGGTCATGAAGAAGAGGATGACGATGGGATGCGTGATATGCAGCACGTTGATGAGCACGGTGCGGATGAGCACCATCCAGAAGGCGTCGAAAAGATAAATCTGCAGCGAATAATTGCTGCAAATGAAGAGCAAGTCTTGCGTCTTTCTGCAAACGGGATTCCCCTTCTCTGCCCAATCTTTCAAATAACAAGCAAAGATGAATATCACAACCGTCATAGACATCATGCGGAACAAATAGAGGATGCCTAAAGGACGGAAATGCTCATAGTAATGGTTGGTTACAACCCACACAAGAGCCATGGCAGCTATGATGACAAGTGATTTCCAATAGCTGGAAGGTTTGAAGTCATCAACCCTCTTCATCGCATATTTGCCAATAATGAAGAAAGGAAGATACCGAACGACATAACTGAAAAGGAAAAGTCCCCATAGATTGAGATTCGTGAGAGCAAGCAACACCAGCAGCAGTACCACCTCTTTCCATGGCTCATTGAATATTTTCTCAAGAAGAGGGTATGTCAGAAAAATCATGAAAAGTGTATAGAGGAACCAATAATCCCCACCATGGATGAAGAGATAAAGGGCAGACCGGCCCAAATCAGCATGTCCATGGACAAAGGAACCGCCAAAAGCACGAAAAAGCACCGATATCACATCAAACACAACATAAGGGACCAATAAGCGATGAATCTTCTTTTTGATGAAAGAATTGTAATCCTTGCATTCGTACACAGCTCCCGCAACCAAGAACAACACTCCCATATGGAAAGTGTAAATCCACCTATTGACTTCATAATACCCGGATTGATGAAAGAAGTCTATGGGATAGATGAGGAAGGAGTGCCCCAACACCATCAGAATGATGGCGATTCCTCTCATGGTGTCAACCTCGACAACTCGCTTTCTGCCACTTTGAGCGGTAGGTTGTTGCAGGTCTGTGCCTATAGATGAATGACTATTCATGACCTTTCATAAAAAACACGGCAAAGGTAACGTTTTTTTTCGTTTTCAGCAAACTCCTTTGGCTTTTCATTCGTTTATTCGTACCTTTGCAACCCTAACAAGTGAAAAGAGACAGAAATGAATATTGAAACCGGCATCAGCACGACAGTGAAAGCCGCCATCAAGCAACTTTACGGGCAGGACGTGCCCGACAAGATGGTGCAACTGCAAAAGACAAGAAGCGAGTTTGAGGGCAACCTCACCCTCGTGGTGTTCCCCTTCCTCAAGATGTCGAGGAAAAAGCCCGAGGACACCGCCCGTGAGATAGGAGAATACTTGGTGGCAAACACCTCCAGCGTGGCGGGGTTCAACGTGGTCAAAGGATTCCTCAACCTCAACATCGCCTCCTCGGCATGGGTGGAACTGCTCAATAGCATCCACGCCGACCCACATTACGGCGAGCGTGCCGCCACCGACGACTCGCCACTGGTGATGATTGAATACTCTTCACCCAACACCAACAAGCCGCTCCACCTGGGACATGTGCGCAACAACCTCCTGGGATGGTCGCTCGCACAAATCATGGCTGCCAACGGCAACAAGGTGGTGAAGACCAACATCGTCAACGACCGTGGCATACACATCTGCAAGTCGATGCTCGCATGGCAGAAATGGGGCAACGGAGAGACGCCTGAGACAAGCGGAAAGAAAGGCGACCACCTCATCGGCGACTATTACGTGGCCTTCGACAAGCACTACCGCGAGCAGGTGGCGGCATTGGCCGACGAGCTGGTGGCAGAAGGCATCTCCCGCGAAGAGGCTGAAAAACGCGCCAAGGAAGAGGCGCCACTCATCCAGGAGGCTCACGAGATGCTTGTGAAATGGGAACAGGGCGACCCTGAGGTACGTGCCTTGTGGGAGAAGATGAACAGTTGGGTGTATGCCGGTTTCGACGAGACCTACCGCGCCCTCGGCGTCTCATTCGACAAGATCTACTATGAGTCGGAAACCTACCTTGAAGGCAAGGCGAAGGTGGAGGAAGGATTGGAGAAAGGCCTCTTCTTCCGCAAGGAAGACAACAGCGTCTGGGCCGACCTCACCAGCGACGGCCTCGACCAGAAACTGCTCCTCCGCTCCGACGGCACTTCGGTATACATGACCCAGGACATCGGCACCGCCGACATGCGCTTCCGCGACTACCCCATCGACAAGATGATTTATGTGGTGGGCAACGAGCAGAACTACCATTTCCAAGTGCTCTCCATCCTCCTCGACCGCCTGGGCTTCAAATGGGGCAAGGAACTGGTGCATTTCTCCTATGGCATGGTGGAACTGCCCAATGGAAAGATGAAGAGCCGTGAGGGCACCGTGGTGGATGCCGACGACCTGATTGCCACGATGATTGCCGATGCCACACGCTTGAGCGAGGACAAGGTGAACAAACTCCAAGACATCAGCGAGGAAGAGAAAGCCGAAATCGCCCGCATCGTGGGCATGGGGGCGTTGAAATACTTCATCCTCAAGGTAGATGCCAGGAAGAACATGCTCTTCAACCCTGAGGAGAGCATCGACTTCAACGGCAATACGGGACCGTTCATCCAATACACCCACGCACGCATCCGCAGCATCTTGCGCAAGGCGGAGGAGAAAGGCATCACATTGCCCGACACCCTGTCTGCAGACATGCCGGTGAATGCGAAGGAGACCGACCTCATCCAACTGCTCAGCGAATACGCCTCAGCCGTGGAACAGGCCGGCAAAGACTACTCTCCCAGCGGCATCGCCAACTACTGCTATGAACTGACGAAACAGTTCAACCAGTTCTACCACGACTTCAGCATCCTCGGTGCCGACAGCGAAAAGGAACGCCAGGTGCGCCTGGTGCTCGCCGCCAACGTGGCGAAAACCCTCAAGAATGGCATGCGACTCCTGGGCATTGACGTGCCGGAAAGGATGTAATAAAATTGAAAATTGAAGATTGAAAATTGAAAATTCGTGCGCTCAATTTTCAATCTTCAATCTTCAATTTTCAATCTTCAATCTTTAATCTTCAATCTTCAATTTTTCATGTTACAAAACCCTCCCGACTACCGCAACGACACGGTGCTGCCACTTCCTCCCGAAGTGTCGGCAGACGCGTGGGCCGTGGACGCCGCCTGTTCGGGCAACCCCGGACAGATGGAATATCAGTGCATCGACCTTGCCACAGGAGCCACTGTGTTTCATTTCGGACCAGTTTTCGGCACAAACAACATCGGGGAGTTCCTCGCCATCGTCCATGCACTGGCCTTGATGCAAAAACAAGGCATTCGCAAGACCATCTATTCCGACAGCTACAACGCCATACTCTGGGTGTCGAAGAAAAAGTGCAAGACCACATTGGAACGCTCGCCACGCACCCTGCAACTCTACAACATCATCGCCCGTGCCGAGGCATGGCTGCGCACCCACCCTGTCCAGACGCCTATCATCAAGTGGGAAACCACAAAATGGGGCGAAATACCCGCCGACTTTGGAAGGAAGAAGTAAAGAAAGATGAAAAATGAAAGATGAATAGTGAAGATTGAAACATCGGGACACCACACGGTCTTTTGGCTTCAATCTTCGTCTTTCAGCCTTATAAACCATTCCACCATACGGCCATCCCACCACTCCCTTGAGTGTGGGATGGCTTTTTCGGGAATAGAGGGCGCAGGAGTGCCTTCACCCACGACCATCCCGGCTGTCTCCACTCGAATCTCGTCCCACAAGCCAGCATCGATGAACGACAAGAGCGTCTGCCGGCCACCTTCCACAAGAAGCGACAGCCATTGACGGTCACGACATTCCGCAATGACTTCCTCGATGCCGTAGTCGCGGGAAAGCACCCTTTTCACCGGGTCGCGCCCGCTCCATAGGCGCACGTTGAGCCTCGGCCGCTCTCGCTCCTCCGTCACACGCCCCACAAGAATGACATCGCACTCGGAACGCAGCCGGTGGACGAGTCTCTGCGTGAAAGGCGAGGAGATGGCCAACGCCTTGCCGTGGTCGTCAAGGAAGCCGTCGGCGGTCTGCGCCCATTTCAAGATGATGTAAGGTCGCCGGTGCTGGTGGAAGGTGAAGAAGCGGCGGTTGAGCCATCGGCACTCCTCTTCCAGCACTCCCACTGTCACGTCGATGCCTGCTTCGCGTAGAATGGCGATGCCACGCCCTTGCACTTTGGCGAAAGGGTCTACGCATCCCACCACCACGCGCCGCACGCCCTTCCTTACGATGAGGTCGGCACAAGGCGGCGTCCGCCCTTGATGGGCGCAGGGTTCCAAGCTGACATAGATGGTGGCCTCTGCCAACAGGTGCTCATCGGCCGGCTTCACCGATGCGAATGCGTTGACCTCGGCATGGGCTTCGCCGCATCTGATATGATACCCTTCACCGATGATGCGCCCCCGTGCCACGATGACAGCCCCCACCATGGGGTTGGGTCTTGCCTCCTGCATGCCACACGAAGCCAATTGGAGGCAGCGCCGCATATACATCTCATCCATCCTCTCCAGAAGTTTTTATAAAGTGTGACGTGATAACGGAATAACGGGATAACGTGATAACGGAATAACGGAATAACGGGATAACGGAATAACGGAATAACGGAATAACGAAATAACGGGATATCGAAAACCACGTGAAATGACGATTTTCCCTAATCTTGGTCCAGTTCCCTGAAGGCTGCAATCAGCCGTGCATTGTCCTCGTGGTTTCTGACGGCGATTCGCATATATTGCCTGCCATCGAAGCCCTGCTTGTCGGAACAGTCCCGTAGAAGGATGTTGTAACGTTTCAACATGGAAAGCACCAGTTGGTTGGCGTTCTTTGGAGGAAGTATTTCGCAGAGGAAGTAGTTGGCCTGTGATGGCATGACACGCAGGAATCCGATGCTTTTCAATTGGCGTTCGAAATCCTGCCGCTCGGCGATGAACTTGTCACAGGCCCTCTTGTAATCTTTCTCATACTTGTTGAATATCTGCATGAAATACTCGGCGAAAGAGTTGATGTTCCAGATGCTCACCATCTTCTTCATCCTTTGGATGAGTTCGGTGTCGGCAGAGCAAAGGATGCCCAGTCGGATGCCGGGAACGCCATAGCTTTTCGAGATGCTCTTCATCACCACCATCTTCGGATAGGCTTCAAGGATGTTGTCATGCAACAGCGTATTGTTTTCATAGCCATTGGTGAAGTCCACGAAACTCTCGTCCACAATCAAGCGTATGTCGTGCTCCTGGCACCAACCCGCCAAGGAGAGCACCTGGTCGATGGGAATGAAGTTGCCCGAAGGGTTGTCAGGGTTGATGAGCAGGATGTTGTCGGCATGGTGCTCGCCGAAGAAGTCCATCAAATCCTTCGCGTTGTATCTATAGTCGCCATTCTGCGGTATGAAGGTTACCAGCGAATCCTTGTCACGCCGGTTGGGATATTCCTCGAAAGTGGGGCGTGTGACGCCCAATGTGCCTGGGAGCATTTCCATCAAGGCCTTGATCAATTCCGCTGCGCCATTGCCCGGGATGACATACTCCTCCCTGATTCCCCAGCATTTGCTTGCAATCAAACTGTTCACTTTCATGCCTGAAGGGTATTCGGAAAGGAGGATGCGGAATTGCGCCTCCATTTCGTCCACGATGCGGCTTTCATTGAAATATGGATTCACCAGGTAACAGTAGTCCAGCATCTTGGGGAATCGCCAGAATCCGCCATAGCGCCCATAATATTTTCGCAGCAAATCCTTCTCGTCGGCAAACAGTGCCTCTGCGATGTCGAGGTCTTGCTTGTCGTCAATCTCATACCATTTCTCGTTGGTGATGGGCAGTGCTTTCAGGTCGTGGCTGTTGAGAAACGAGATGATGCGCAGCACGTTCTCATAATATTCGTTGTTGCCCACCGCCTTGGTATAGGCTTCAAGGAAAGGCACATATTTCTTTTTGGAGAATTCTCGCGAGAACTTGTAGATGTTCACCGTCTTGTAGTAATGCGAGGTGTCCTTGTACCGGAACGCTTCCTTTGGTACGAAATTCAGGATGTTGTAGTCTTCATCCACACACACCATCGTGCCATCCATCCATGGCTCGTACTTGGCCACCAACGCGAGGTTGGGGTGTGGGTTGTCGAGCAGCAGATGAAACATCTTGTCGTCAAAGATGAGGTCGCTCTCTGTCAACAGCGTGTCATCTTCAAGCAGCTTCTCCTTGGCCAGCGCGAGGGAGTAGATGTTGTTGGTCTTGTCATAGACAGGGTTTTCCACATACTCTATCTTCATGCCATACTGCTCATCGCCGAGATGCTGCCTCACGTGCTCCCCTTGGTATCCTATGACCACGACGACGCGATTCAACGATAGTTGGGACAATTGCCTCATCACACGGTCGATTAATGGCGTTCCATTGACGGGGACCATGCATTTGGTGTTGTTTTTGGTGTATTCGCCAAGCCGCTTGCCCATTCCGGCAGCAAGGATGATTGCTTGCATATCTCTATTGTCTTTGTTAAAAATGTATCCTATTGAGAAGCTTCCATACTTCACAAGTGAAGTTGCAAAGTTAATGATATTTTTCCAATACAAGGGAGTCCACCTCAAAAAAACACACCAAACCTTAGTCATTTCACAATTATTGCTTACTTTTGCATCGTTGTTCTACATCCACGTATCGCAAACAAGTTATCTGAAAAGGAAAGATGGACGAGAAAAATAAACAAGTATTAGGGCGTGTTTGGAATCCCGAAGGTTCCATACTGCGTAGAGACCAGTTGGAATTGTTCCGCATACTGAAAGCTCTCGCCAAGATATGCGAGGAACACCATATCCCCTGGTGGCTGGGGTCTGGCTCCCTGCTTGGCGCCGCCCGGCACAAAGGTTTCATCCCATGGGATGACGACATGGACATCGTGCTGCTCCGCAAGGACTGCAAGCGTCTGGAGAAAATCCTGTGCCAACTTGAAAACGACGAGTTCGTCTATCACAGCATGGACACGGATGTCGATTATGTCAACTATTACGGAAAGTTCAGGAAACGGCACGGTGTCATCAGGTCGAAGAGCAAGCGATATGATTACTACAAATGGAAAGGCATAGGCATCGATGTGTTCTCCATAGAGAAAACCACCTTTTTCTCCGCTTACTGGGCTGCGAAAATCTATGGGAAACTGGAGCCTCTCACACTTGACATACATCGGTCATGGCTTCGCAAGACCATGATCAGGTGCATTGAAGGCACGTGCTCGTATGTCATCTTCCCATTCCTAAGATTGATAAGTCTTTACAATCCGAAGAATGAATACCACTACACATTAGGCACAGGCTTTCCCAAGAGCAGGTTCTATTTGAAAGACATCTTCCCTCTCATCACCACAGAGTTTGAAGGAGAGCAGATGCCGGTTCCCAAGGACATGGATGCCTGTCTGACAAGAATGTATGGCGATTGGCGCACCCTGCCGTCTGAGGACTCCATCAAGAAACGCATTCACTGCCAGGAATATGTCGAAGAGATTTTCGGCAAGGAGGATTGACCCCGCCATCATCTAGTCCACCTCTGCTTTTGCAGACAATCGAGAAATGCCATATGGAGTCCCAAGAGCATGAAGATGCCATGAGCACCACCTACCAGCAATTGTGGCGGCGCTTGACACCCCTTTTCGACGACGGCGAGGCGAAAGCCATCGTCCGCACAATCTTGGAGGAGCGTTTCGGACTGTCCATGGCCGACATCCTCTGCTACGGGACGGAACGCTTGGAGGCCGACGAGCGAACAATGCTCGAACAAATGATGCTTCGTCTGAGCAAGTCGGAACCTGTGCAATATGTACTGGGAGAGGCTCCTTTCATGGGCCGTCGCCTGCATGTGGAACCTGGAGTGCTCATCCCCCGTCCGGAGACGGAGACTCTCTGCCAATGGGTGGAAGAGACGTGGGAAAACGGCGCACCCGACATCCTCGACATCGGATGCGGCAGCGGATGCATCACCGTCACCCTCGCCCTCGACATCCCGGAAGCACGGGTGACGGCATTCGACATCTCACAAAAAGCGCTGGAGGTGACACGACGCAACGCCACGGCACTTGGTGCCGTGGTGACAGTAGTGGAGAAAGACATTCTCAAGGCTGCGGAAGAGACAGACACGGAAGGGCGTTTTGACATCATTGTCTCCAACCCGCCCTACATTTGCCAGCATGAGGCACAGGAGATGCATCCCAATGTGCTGCAGCATGAACCCGGCATCGCCCTCTTCGTGCCCGACAACGACCCGCTGCTTTTCTACAAGGCCATCGCACGGTATGCCCGTAGGACATTGCGACAGGGAGGCTGTCTGTTCTTTGAATGCAACCCCGACCACCTTGCAGACACCGTCCTCATGCTGAAGGATGCCAGATTCCGCGATGTGGAAACCCGCGACGACCCTTTTGGCAAACCCCGCTTCGCAAAGGCTTCGGTGAAAAATTGAAAATTGAAAATTGAAGATTGGCCTGTAGCCGATAAGAGGTGTGCACATCTCCCCCGAAGTCGTAGGGGCGGGTCTTGTGCCCGCCCGAAACAGACCCGCCCGAAACAAATAATCCAAACCATCTCAAAATCCTGTCAATGAAAGAGAAAAAGACACTGACCGAACAAGAGGCGCTGCTCCGCCTCACCACTCTATGCGCCAAAGGTGAACACTGCTCTTGGGAGATGACGGAAAAGATGCGTCGATGGGGGCTCTCCGAGGAGGCGCAAGCCCGTGTCATGGAGCAGTTGGTGAAAGAGCATTATGTGGACGACACCCGTTACTGCCGCTGTTTCGTCCATGACAAGATCAAGTACAACAAATGGGGACGGCGCAAGGTGGAGCAGGCATTGCTGGCCAAACGAATCGGCAGCGACATCTTCCGTCCCGTGCTCGACGAGGTGGACGATGGGGAGTATCTCCGCATACTTCGACCTATGTTGCAAGCCAAGCGCCGTCAATTGAAGGTAGCCAACGAATACGAAGCCAACGGCCGGTTGATTCGCTTCGCCCTGGGAAGGGGATTCACCATGGACATCATCCGCCAGTGCCTCGACACCGATGGTTATGACACGGAGGAAGAAGACGATGGCGACTATTAGTTTCTGGAGCCGACTTATCGACCTTGTATCGCCACGTCCCTGCATGGTATGCGGCGCACGCCTGGCCATCGAGGAGGAAGTGGTCTGTGCATCGTGCAACCTGCACCTGCCACGCACGGGATTCGCCGCCAACGCCTATGACAACCCTATGGCGCAACGCTTCTGGGCAAGGATTCCCGTGGAGCGTGCCGCCGGACTGTTCTACTACGAGGCGGGGTCGGAGGTGAGCCACATCATCCACGCCATCAAATACAACAACCACCCCGAGGCGGGCACCGCCATGGGAAGGATGGCGGCGGAGGAGTTTGCTGCTTTCGGCTTCTTCGAGGGTATTGATGCCATCATCCCCGTCCCACTCACGAAGAAACGTCAACGGCAGAGGAGCTACAACCAAAGTATGGAAATCGCCCGCGGCGTGTCGGCAGTCACCGGCCTGCCCATCATCACCGATGCCGTGGAGCGTGTCTCTTTCAGCGAGAGCCAGACGAGGAAGAGCCTTCGTGAGAGGATGGAGAATGTGGAGGACGCCTTCCGTGCGACGGGAAAGGGCGACCTCGACGGCAAGCACCTGCTGATGGTGGACGACATCGTCACTTCCGGAGCCACCGTCTGCGCCTGTGTCGACGCCTTGAAAAAAACGGCACACATCAAGGTGAGCATCTTCTCACTGGGCGTGGTGAAATGATTTTCTCTCGTTTTTTTAATGATGGCTTGAAAAATTCCTTGTTTTAAGACATTTTTTGTATTTTTGCATGTGTTTTGCATGATAAATCCTCATATATGAAAGTTGAGAGGATTTACAAAAACATCACGTCTTGATGCTGAGACAATTAAACAACAAAAACAATCCTATCATGAACATTTGCATTGTAGGTGGAGGCCACATAGGCACGACCCTGACTTGTTACATCAAACATACCCATCCCGAGTTTCATGTGTCATTGTTTACTCGCAGGCCTGAGAAATTTGCGAGTCAAATCACATGCAACGACATAGAGCAGCAAATCTCATATACGGTCTCTCCTGATATCATCAGCAGCCAGGCCGACATTGCCGCCCATGACGCAGACATCGTTTTCATTGCATTGCCCCATTTTGCCGTTGAGAAAGCCTTCAAGGACATTGCACCACATGTAGGAAAGAATTGCCTGGTTGGAGTCTTGCCTGGCGGAGGTGGCTGTGAATTCTTTTTCCGTCATTATTTCGATGATGACAAGACGCTGTTTGGATTCCAGAGGGTGCCATTCACGGCAAAACTGAAAGAGTATGGGAAAGAGACGAATCTCAAGAGTTGGAAACCATTCAGTGTCGTCGGCACCTTGCAAAGCAAAAGAATCAATGACGTTTGTCGAAGAATCGAGGAATGTGGATTGAAGACTAAAGTGGCAACCAACTATCTGGAAGTGGCACTGACACCCACCAACCCCATCCTTCATACTTCAAGGACGTATGAATTGTTTAGGAATCACGACAGGCAGCATCCTTTCCCCACCCGCTTCAAATTCTATGTGGGATGGACCGACTTCACATCCGAAGTCATGACTTCAATGGACAAGGAACTTCATTCCTTGCTTGACGCCATCACCGAAATGGATACCTCCGCCATTCGTCCGCTCTCGGAACATTACGAATCACCGACCATCGAGGCCATGACCAAGAAAATCAACAGCATCGCCACTTTCCAATCCGTATACGCCCCGTTGAAAGAAATGGATGGCGCTTGGTATGCAGACACCACAACCAGGATGTTCACGGAAGATTTCCCATGGGGATTGGCCGTCATCCGCTCATATTTCGACTATTTCGACATCGAGGCTCCCACCATGGACATGGTGCTTTCCTGGTATGCTGATTACATGGGACTGGATTGGTTTGAGGATGGGAAGTTCGTCGGAAAGGGATTGAAAGGTACCGGCGCCATACAGAATTATGGCATCAAGAACAAGGAGGAACTGCTTGCGGTTTATCAGTAGCAAAGCGGAAGTGTTTTTCCGTGCTGTGGCCACCCTTTTGAATACACCTCCCGAGGTACACTTTTTAGACAAATCACTATCGCTCGGCAAAGTACAAACGATACGCCATAAGCATTAGGTAGAAAAAAGGAGCGGTGTTGCCGCTCCTAATTTATGCTGTTGTGAATGGAAGAATCAACAGAGTTTGCTGATTTCTTCGAGAGAGAGTCCTGTGACTTGGTGCACGATGTTGATGTCGGTGCCCAAAGCGAGAAGATTTTTGGCAACTTCAACTTTTTCTTCTTCCCTTCCTTCTGCTTTTCCCTTTGCAATGCCTTCTTCAAGCCCTTCTGCCCTTCCTTCTGCTTTTCCCTTTGCAATGCCTTCTTCAAGCCCTTCTGCCCTTCCTTCTGCTTTTCCTTTGACGAAGCCTTTTCGAATACCTTTTTGTTCCGCCGAGTTGACCACGTTGAAGAGGTCGCGATATACCTTGAGGCTCTCTTCGTAGTCGAAAAGTTCGTTTTTGGAGAACCTTGCTATCTCTGCCTGTTCGAAAAGCCGTGTAAACACCCGTTCCTGGAGGGCGGCGGGACGCTCCATCAGCTTTGACAGGTTGCGGAGCACATAGAGCCATTTGTCCATCATGGTCTCAAGCTGGTCCTCTGTCTTGTTGAACTTCGGCATTTCGAGATAGACGAAGGTGAGCTTGTCGTAGAACACGTGCTTGTCCTCCACGTCCATCAGCTTCACCTCGTGGTGCATGCAGTCGGGGGCGTATTCGTCATCGGGGAATACGAAGTCGAGGATGCCCACGGTAACGCTTCTGTCCTTGAAATAGTCCTGCTCGGCCTTCTGCATCTCGACGATGAAGTACTCTCCTGCGGTGTTCTGGCAGTACACGTCGAAGACGGCTTTCCTGTCCATAATGCCGCTTCCCAGTTGTTCGGTGTTGCGGTATCTGATGTCAGTGATTTCCTCTTGGTTGTGCAAGAGTGAATTGAGGAAGCTGATGAGCAGCTCCTTGTTCATCTCAGTGCCGAAGAGTCTTTTGAACCCGAAGTCGGTGAAGGGGTTGATGTATCTTCCTCCCATGGTCTTTCTTATTTTCTGCAAAGTTAATGAAAAGGATTGGCAATTGCAAATTTTGCGAGGAATGTTTTAGTTTGGTTTTTGATATGTAGGATTCTCCACCTTTTCACATATTGTTCATTTGCTTCTTTTATTTCACCGAACCTCCAAGCAAATCAAGTTTTCTTTTCATATCAAAGTGTCTAATGGTTACAAACATAATAGATTGTTTTTGGTAAAACTTCAACTCCGCAAAGATCAACAAAGAAATCGAATAAATGTTCTTTCACCATTATGATTATCGCATGTATCCGTAGGGCGGCCTATCCCGGTGAATACCGAAAAAGTATTTTTCGGCCATTATTTGGAAGTTTGAAAACTATTCCATATCTTTGCAAAATGTAAACCAAACAGATGCACTTATGAAAAAACTCGTAACATTTATCGCATTCGCGCTCGTGATATTCACGGCCAATGCACAGTCCAACTTGAGTGGCGATATGAACCAAGATGGAGACAAAAACATCACCGACGTGGTGTTGTTAGTAGATGAAATCCTACATGGAGCGAACCCCCACGCCTACCTCACCTGCCCCGACAATCGCCACCCGCATATGATCGACCTCGGACTGCCCTCTGGCACGAAGTGGGCGTGCTGCAACGTGGGAGCCAGTTCACCAGGGGGCTTCGGCAGCTACTATGCCTGGGGCGAGACCAAAGAGAAAGATGTTTATAACGAAGCCACATATCAATATTGCTCCGGGACAGATAGCAACGGAGATGGTCGATATGATTATGAAGATATAGCAGAAGCTGTGTATCAGTTTTTAGGCAGTGACATTGCCGGCACTTATTACGACGTAGCCCATATGAAGTGGGGCGGCTGCTGGGTGATGCCGACGAATGACCAGATCAAAGAGTTGATTAACAACTGCACCAGCCAATGGACAACGATGAATGGAATCAACGGATTGCTTTTCACCAGTCCGAATGGCGGGGCCATTTTCTTACCTGCAGCTGGCGGCTATTTCGACGAGGGCGTCTCCGAGATTGGCACCTGGGGATATTATTATTCGTCAACTCAGCATACTTCCTTCCCGGAATCTGTTTACGCCCTCAGTTTCAACTCTTTCAATGTGCTATCAGACCTAAACGGATCGGCATGGGGCAAGATGGGTGGCTTTAACATACGCCCGGTTTATGTGGAAAGCACCCAAAAAAGTCTTTCATTATCGACGAATAGTGTGGAGATATACGCAGGTGAGACAGCAACCGTGGATATCACATCGGGCAGCGGCACCTATGTCGTCGGCAGTACCGACAACGATGTGGCCAAGGCATCGTTGTCGGGTTCCACCATTACCATCCGTGGCTTCTCTGCCGGGTCGGTAGTGGTAACTGTGGTTGACCCGGCCTTTGGCAGTCCGCAACTCATCAGTGTAACCGTGAAAGGACCGAAAGTTTACCTTTCCTGCCCCGATGACAACCACCCGCACATGATCGACCTCGGGTTGCCCTCCGGCACGAAGTGGGCGTGCTGCAACGTGGGTGCAGACATCCCGGAGGCATCTGGAGGATATTACGCCTGGGGTGAGACAGAAGAAAAGTCCACTTACAACTGGAGCACCTACACCCTTTGCAATGGTACGTGGCGCACCTGTCAGGACATCGGTAGCGATATTGCCGGCACGCAATATGATGTGGCACATGTGAAATGGGGTGAATCCTGGGCTATTCCCAGTTATGAACAATTACATGAATTGTTTGACAATTGTCACTTCACAAAATTTGTAATGTATGGTGTCGTAGGTATTCAATTCACCGGACCGAACGGCAACACCGTGTACATGCCAGCGACGGGCTACCGAGTAGGCGAAGAACTCAAAGAAGCTGACAGCGAAGGGGATTATTGGACCTCTACACGGCATCAATCGTCGGTATCCCAGGCCTGCTACTACAGAATACATTCCTACTCCAGTGTCGGAAGTGGCAATACTGGCGATCGCTGCGACGGACTAATGATTCGCCCGGTATGGGTACCATAAATACCGCACAACACCGCACAACACCGCACATGCATACAGCCCACCTCACCAGGTGGGCTTTTCATTGCCCCATCCCGCAACCCAAGCAATGATGTTGACAAACTCATTCCAACCATACCAACCTCTCATAAGCGACAAAGAAAATGGAACCCTGTTTCTGAAGTGTCGTTTTACTCATACAAATAAAAAGGCAACTCATACATTCATCGGGAAAAGTCGATGGTTTTAAAAAACAGAATGGTATCTTTGCATTGTTATGAGAAAGAATCGTAGAAAATGGATGAAAAGAATCGTTGGGGGGATTGTTGTTCTTATTGCTTTGAACATGTTGCTGCCCTCCAATATTCAAAACCCGGTGGAGGGATGTGGAAAGACGAGTTATAATCCTCAGTCGTTCTGGCATCCGTGGGGCGACCACAACCATCGCGGTGTTGACATCTTCGCACCAAAAGGAACAGCAGTCCATCCTTCCGTTGGTGGGATTGTAGTGGCCGCCATGCACACCAATGGAGCTGGTGGCAACATCGTCTTGGTGTTCAGTTCCAAGATGCGCTTCCACTATTACGCCCACATGAATGAGATTGACACCCATGTGGGTGCCATCGTCACAAAAAAGTCCGTCATCGGCAAGGTCGGTGACACAGGCAATGCTGCAGGAAAGTCCCCTCACTTGCATTACAGCATCCCCTCCATCATCCCGCAAGGTGACTGGCGATGGGACTCGAAGTACTGCCTCTTCTTTATCAATCCGATTAAGGAATTGGAATAACCAGGCACTGTGGGGGGCTCGACCAAGAAGCCATGGCTCCAGTGAACATTTGGCGACATGCTAAAATGACATCACTCTTGCCACAAGATGACATTATCTTTGCAGTGTGAAAACAGCATATGATATGAAAATCATAAACAAGGCCGAACCTACCTACTGTGACAGAAAATGTGACGCTCGATGTGACGCTCGGTGTGACGCTTGGTGTGACGCTTGGTGTGACGCTTGGTGTGACGTTTTCTTATATCCAAAAAAACCACTTTAACATTTTGTTATTCAGACAGATGCAAGTTTTGCAATTTGAAGGGTGTGACGGCTTGTGTGACGCTTGGTGTGACGCTTGGTGTGACGCTTGGTGTGACAAGGAAAAGAAGAAAAACAAAAGAAAGAAGAAAAACCCCCTGCACCCCCTAAAGAAGAAAAAAAACAAAAAAAAGAAAATAACACTCACACAACGTGCATGCATGCGAGAAAAATCACCCGTGTTTCGACAAAAAAACACCTCGAATTATTTTGCACTTCGCTCGGTTTACACTAAATTTGCAACCGAAAGACACCACAGGAAGAGGGTTGGTGCAGAAACTGCAACAGACAGCCGCTTCCACAACCATTTGATTAAGCGAGTGCAGAAGAGCTTGCTCATTATGCCGAGCATGAAAATAGTCGGATGAAATCCAACCATTTGACATGAAATCCAACCTTAAAAGACGATATATGGAAAGACGAATCGTAGAGTGCGTCCCCAATTTCAGCGAAGGACGCAACGAAGAGACCATCAAACAGATTGCTGCCGAGATATCTGGCACGCCCGGTGTCACATTGCTCAACGTCGACCCCGGCGAGGCCACCAACCGCACGGTTATCACCTTCGTCGGTGAGCCGGAAGCCGTGGTGGAGGCCGCCTTCAGGGCGGTAAGGAAGGCAGGAGAGTTGATTGACATGCGGCAGCACCATGGCGCACATCCACGTATTGGAGCCACCGACGTGCTACCATTGATTCCCGTCAGTGGCATCACCCTCGAAGAGTGTGCGGCTTTGTCACGCGACCTGGCACGGCGCATCGCCGACGAACTACGCATCCCCTGCTACTGCTACGAGGCAGCCGCCTTCACAGAGCGACGCCGCAACCTCGCCGTCTGCCGCGCAGGAGAATACGAAGGCATACCCAAGAAACTGTCCACGCCGGGTGAAGAGCCCGACTTCGGCAGCCGTCCGATGGACGACGACATCGCACGCACCGGATGCACCGTCGTTGGAGCACGTGACTTCCTCATCGCTGTCAATTTCAACCTCAACACCACGTCCACCCGCCGCGCCAACGCCATCGCCTTCGACGTGAGGGAGAAAGGGCGTCCTCGCCGAGAAGGCAACCCCATCACCGGCACGCCGATGAAGGATGCCGACGGCAACACCATCATGATTCCCGGCACGTTGAAGAAGACGAAGGCCATCGGGTGGTTCATCGACGAATACGGAATCGCTCAAGTGTCGATGAACATCACCGACATCAACACCACGCCGCTCCACAAAGCCTTCGACGAAGTGTGCCGCTGCGCACAACTGCGTGGCATACGCGTCACTGGCACCGAGATTGTAGGACTGGTGCCCAAGCGAGCCCTTGTCGAAGCAGGCAAGTATTTCCTGGAGAAGCAGCACCGCTCCACCGGCATCCCCGAACGCGACATCATCGACATCGCCATCCATTCCATGGGACTGTCAGACCTGCGTCCTTTCAACCCCCGCGAGAAGGTCATAGAATACCTGTTGGAGGATGAGGACAAGAAAAAACGCCTGGCAGACCTCTCCGTCACCGCATTCGCCGAGGAGACATCCCGTGAGTCGCCAGCCCCGGGAGGGGGCACCATCTCCGCCTACATGGGTGCGTTGGGCGCCGCACTGGGCACGATGGTCGCCAACCTGTCCTCCCACAAGGCCGGATGGGACGAGCGTTGGGAGGAATTCAGTCGCCAAGCCGACGAAGGGCAGCAACTGATGGCCGAACTGCTCCATCTCGTCGACGAAGACACCGACGCCTTCAACCAGATCATGGCTGCCTTCGGAATGCCCAAGGGTACGGAGGAGGAACGCACCGCCCGTTCGGCTGCCATCCAAGCCGCCACGCTCCATGCCGCAGAGGTGCCCCTCCGCACGATGAAGGCTGCCTTGCGCGTCCTTCCCCTCTGCGAACGGATGGCTCGCGACGGCAACCCCAACAGCATCTCCGATGCCGGCGTAGGTGCCTTGGCAGCCCGTTCCGCCGTCCTGGGAGCGGGACTTAACGTATGCATCAACGCCTCCTCGCTGAAAGACCGCACCAAGGCCGACATGTTGAAGGCCGAGGCAGAGCGACTCATGGCAGAAGCCGAGAAGCAGGAGAAAGCCATCCTCGAACTGGTCAAGAATGGCATGTAGAATCATATATTCCGAATTAGAGAATTGAAGAATTATTCGTTCAAGACTCGTTGGATGGCAATTCTCTAATTCTCTAATTCGTGATAAAGAAAAACTTGAAAACTTGACAGAAAAATCTAATCATACGCAAATACACGACTATGACGACAAATCCCGAATTAGAGAATTGAAGAATCATTCGTTCAAGACTCGTTGGATGGCAATTCTCTAATTCGTGATAAAGAAAAACTTGAAAACTTGACAGAAAAATCTAATCATACGCAAATACACGACTATGACAACAACTGAATTCCAACAAGCCATCAGGGCGGGCATCCCCGACACGCTCCCTCCAGCCAAGGCATACGACCCCAGCATCAACCACGCCCCCAAGCGCAAGGACATCCTCAGCGACGAGGAGAAGCGCCTCGCCTTGCGCAACGCACTGCGCTACATCCCCGAACACCTCCACGCCACCCTGGCAGGGGAGTTCGCCGCCGAGTTACACCAATACGGGCGCATCTACATGTACCGCTATCGTCCCGAATACGACATCCACGCCCGTCCGATCGACGAATATCCCTGTCGCTCACGACAGGCTGCCGCCATCATGCTGATGATACAAAACAACCTCGACCCGAAAGTGGCACAGCACCCTCACGAACTCATCATCTACGGCGGCAACGGTGCCATTTTCCAAAACTGGGCGCAATACCGTCTGACGATGCGATACCTGAGCGAGATGACCGACGACCAGACGCTGGTGATGTATTCCGGGCATCCCCTAGGACTGTTCCCCTCGCATCCCGATGCCCCACGCGTGGTGGTGACCAACGGCATGGTGATTCCAAACTACTCGAAGCCCGACGACTGGGAGCGCCTGAACGCACTCGGCGTGAGCCAGTACGGACAGATGACCGCGGGTTCATACATGTACATCGGACCGCAAGGCATCGTCCACGGCACCACCATCACCGTGCTCAATGCCGCACGCCGCCGCTTCCGTCCCGGACAGACCGACACCCACGGGATGTTGTTCGTCTCGGCGGGACTTGGTGGAATGTCGGGCGCCCAACCCAAGGCCGGAAACATCGCCGGCGTGGTCAGCGTGGTGGCGGAAATCAATCCAAAGGCCGCTATGAAACGCTATGAACAAGGATGGGTGGACGAAGTGCACGACAACCTCGACGAACTCATCCCCGCCATCCGCGAGGCCGTCGCCAGGAAAAAGACCGTGTCGATGGCTTACCTGGGCAACGTGGTGGACCTGTGGGAGCGTCTTGCCAAGGAAGATGTCGATGTGGACCTCGGCAGCGACCAGACCTCCCTCCACAACCCATGGGCCGGAGGATACTATCCCGTCGGCCTGACGATGGAGGAGTCGAAACGGATGATGGCGGAAGAGCCTGAGCGATTCAAGGAACATGTGCGAGCCTCCCTCCGCAGGCAAGTGGCCGCCATCAACCAACTCGCCACACGAGGCATGTATTTCTTCGACTACGGCAACGCCTTCCTGCTTGAGGCCAGTCGTGCCGGGGCCGACGTGGTGCTTCCCGACGGGCGCTTCCGCTATCCGTCCTATGTGCAGGACATCATGGGACCCTTGTTCTTCGACTACGGCTTCGGACCCTTCCGATGGGTATGCACCTCCTGTTCGCCCGACGACCTCGCCCTCACCGACCAACTCGCCGGCGACGCCTTGGAGGCGTTGCGCGCCACCGCACCCGAAGACATCAGGGGACAACTCGACGACAACATACACTGGATACGCGAGGCAGGACGCAACCACCTCGTGGTGGGGTCGCAAGCCCGCATCCTCTATGCCGACGCACAAGGACGCACGGCCATCGCCTTGGCCTTCAACGATGCCATCCGCGACGGCAGGCTCACCGCACCCGTCGTCCTGGGGCGCGACCACCACGACGTGTCGGGCACCGACTCCCCCTATCGGGAGACGAGCAACATCTACGACGGTTCGCAACACTGTGCCGACATGGCTGTGCAAAACGTCATCGGCGACGCCTTCCGAGGCGCCACGTGGGTGTCGTTGCACAACGGCGGCGGCGTGGGCTGGGGAGAAGTCATCAACGGCGGCTTCGGCATGGTCATCGACGGCAGCGAGGAGAGCGAGCGACACATCAAGGAGATGCTCCTCTGGGATGTGAACAACGGCATAGCACGACGCAGTTGGGCTCGCAACCAAGGCAGCATGGACGCCATCCGCCGAGAGATGGAACGCACGCCCGGGTTGACCGTCACCCTTCCTCATCTGGCCGACGACCAACTCATCGCATCCGCCCTTTGTCCCACACAAAAACCTTGAGAAGATGATACACAAGATAAGTGCCGAACATCTGAGCCAGGACCTCATCGACGAGATCATCACCAAAGGCTACAAGTTGGAACTGAGTGACGACTCCCGTGCACGCATCCTGCGTTGCCGGGAGTACCTCGAGAAGAAGATAGCGGAAGCCGACACCCCCATCTACGGTGTCACCACCGGCTTCGGGTCGTTGTGCGACATCAACATCGACGCCGACCAGATGGCGGAGTTGCAGGTCAACCTCATCATGTCGCACGCCTGCGGCATCGGCAACCGACTGCCCAATGAAGTGGTGAAAATCATGCTGCTGCTCAAGGTGCAATCGCTGAGTTACGGACATTCCGGCTGCAAACTCGACACGGTGGAGCGCCTCGTGGATTTCTTCAACAACGACATCTACCCCATCGTCTACGAGCAAGGGTCGGTGGGGGCATCCGGCGACCTTGTCCCTCTCGCACACCTCAGCCTTCCCCTGCTGGGCCTCGGCGAAGTGGAATACAAGGGCGAGCGTATGAGTGGTGAGGATTTGCTCAACAGGATGGGGTGGCAACCCATCCACCTCGGGTCGAAAGAAGGGTTGGCCCTGCTCAACGGCACGCAGAACATGAGTGCGTTGGCCGTATGGTCGCTCATCAAGGCCAAGCGAATCGTCGCCTGGGCCGACACGATAGCCGCGATGTCATTGGAAGCTTTCGACGGAAGGACAGAACCTTTCAACGTCGCCGTACACTGGGTGCGCGCCCATAGGGGACAGTTGGCCACTGCCGTCAAGATGAACGAGTTGTTGCGCAATAGCGAGATGGCCTCTCAGCCAAAAACCAACGTTCAAGACCCCTATTCCTTCCGTTGCATACCCCAGGTGCATGGAGCGGTGAAGGACACCCTCTCCTACGTGAAAGGCATCATCTACATCGAAATCAACGCCGCCACCGACAATCCCACCATCTGTCCGGAGGAAGACCTCATCATCTCCGCAGGCAACTTCCACGGCGAACCCATCGCATTGCCCATGGACTTCCTGTGCATCGCCATGAGCGAGTTGGGCAACATCTCCGAGCGACG
This sequence comes from uncultured Prevotellaceae bacterium, assembly GCA_902786665.1. Taxonomy (GTDB): domain Bacteria; phylum Bacteroidota; class Bacteroidia; order Bacteroidales; family Bacteroidaceae; genus Prevotella. The sequence continues at coordinate 99,341 of CADADN010000006.1, forward strand.
CACCTACAAACTGGTGTCGGGCAAGCGCGGACTGCCCAGTTTCCTCGTGGCGGAACCAGGGCTGAACAGCGGTTTCATGATTGCCCAATACACGGCAGCATCCATCGTCAGTCAAAGCAAGACCCTCTGCATGCCTTCGTCGGCAGACAGCATACCCACTTCGCAGGGACAGGAAGACCACGTGAGCATGGGTGCAAACGCAGGAACAAAACTCCTCCGCATCACCGACAACACCGAGCGCGTGCTCGCCATCGAACTGTTCACTGCCGCACAGGCACTCGACTTCCGACGCCCCCTGCGCACCTCACCCATCCTGGAGCGAATACACTCCGCCTATCGCGAAAGGGTGCCGTTCATCACCCACGACGTGGTGATGTATCCCTATATCGCCGAGACCGTCCGCTTCATGAGGGAGTATGGGGAGGAGTGATCGGAGTAATCGGAGTTATCGGAGTGATCGGAGTAATCGGAAAAACCATCTTGCAATGAAAACCTTGATTTATAATATCGGGATGCTGGCTGGCATCCACCCCGTCGAGACACGTCGCCTTCAAGGCGGCGAGTTGGGAGAGATGGGTGTCATCGATGATGCCTGGCTGCTCATCGACGACGACCGCATCGCCTCCTTCGGGAAAATGAAAGACCTCGACAAACTGGTCTTGGGAGAGGACACCGCCATCGATGCCGAAGGCGGCGCGGTGCTGCCTTGCTGGTGCGACCCTCACACGCATCTTGTTTATCCCGGCAGCCGCGAGGGGGAGTTTGTAGATAAGATACGCGGCCTCTCCTATGCAGAGATTGCCCGTCGCGGAGGGGGCATCCTCAACTCTGCCGACCGCCTCCACGCCATGAGCGAGGACGAATTGTTTTCCGACACAATGCAACGTCTCGAGGAATTGATTGCCACCGGCACGGGGTGCGTGGAAATCAAGAGCGGCTACGGGCTCAACACCGCCGACGAACTGAAGATGCTGCGTGTGGTGAAGCGCTTGCAGCAGAGTTCACCACTGAAAATTGTCAGCACCTTTCTCGGAGCGCATGCGGTAGGGAGGAACTATGCCGGGAGGCAAAGCGACTATGTGGCCCTGGTCATCGACGAGATGATTCCCGCCGTAGCAAAAGAGGGGCTGGCAGATTATGTCGACGTGTTCTGCGACGACGGTTTCTTCACCCCAGAAGAAACGGAACGCATCCTGCAAACCGGCGCCAGCCATGGCATGCGTCCCAAAATCCATGCTTGCGAACTGGCTTCTTCCGGCGGCGTCAGAGTCGGAGTGGAGCACCAGGCGCTCTCCATCGACCATTTGGAGAACGCCAGCGACGAGGACCTGCAAATGTTGGCAGGCACCGGCACCATGCCCACCCTGTTGCCCGGCACCTCCTTCTTCCTCAACATGCCTTACGCCAAAGGCCGCCATATGATAGACAGTGGATTGGGCATTGCACTCGCATCTGACTGCAACCCGGGCAGCACGCCCTCGTCGGATATGAAGTTCGTGGTTTCCCTGGCCTGCATAAAAATGCGGCTCACGCCAGTAGAGGCCATCAACGCCGCCACACTAAACGCCGCCTACGCCATGGGGGTGGAAAAAGACTACGGCTCCATCACCGTGGGCAAGAAAGCCAACTTGCAAATCCTGCACCCCATCCCCTCCCTCGACTACATCCCCTACGCCTACACCCGCCGTCTGGTCAAGAGGATGGTGCTGGAAGGAAGGATGGTCTAGTATCCCTAGGAAGACTAGACCCTCTAAGACTACCAGCAAAGCAAAAACTTCGGCTTTTGCTTTGCATTGTATTCGGCTTTCACTACCTTTGCCAAAAGGCGAAGGTAGGATGCGCCTCAACAATGAAAGCAAAAACTTCGGCTTTTGCTTTGCATTGTATTCGGCTTTCACTACCTTTGCACCCATAAAACATCAAGCGATATGGAAATGGACAACCTCAAGAAAGACTTCGCCCGGCGACTACTGGGCATCAAAGCCATCAAACTCCAACCCAACAACCCCTTCACATGGGCATCGGGATGGAAGTCACCCTTCTACTGCGACAACCGCAAGACACTCTCTTACCCTGAGTTGCGCAACTATGTGAAGTTGGAACTCACCCACGCCATCCTGGAACATTTCCCCGAAGTGGAAGCCATCGCCGGGGTGGCAACCGGAGCCATCCCTCAAGGCGCACTCGTGGCCGACGCGCTCTGCCTGCCCTTCGTATATATCCGCAACAAACCCAAGGACCACGGACTGGAGAACCTCATCGAAGGTGAGCTGCGCCCCAACACCAAGGTGGTGGTGGTGGAAGACCTGGTGTCCACGGGCGGCAGCAGCCTCAAAGCCGTGGAAGCCATCCGAAAGAACGCCTGCGAGGTCATCGGCATGGTGGCTTCCTACACCTATGGCTTCCCCGTGGCCGAGGAGGCCTTCCGTGCTGCCAACGTGCAACTGGTCACCCTCACCGACTATGACCATGTGGTGGCCACGGCTCTCGAGACAGGCTACATCGCCGAAACCGACATCCAACTCCTCAACGAGTGGAGGAAAGACCCTGCCTCCTGGATGAAATGACCTGAGACACGGGGCCCTTGTCACTAATCACCAGTCACGAGTCCCCTGCCCGAGTCCCCTGTCCTAGTCCCTGTCCCCTTTGCCGCGACAGTGTCGCGGCCTCATCATCAACATCACAGCAACCACATCCCTACACCGACATGGAATCAAAATTTGAAAGCAGCATACGGGAGATACCCTACTCGCAAGAAGCCGTCTATCGCCGCTTGAGCGACCTCGCATTGAGCGAGGAGGTGCGCAACCAACTCCCAGAAGACAAGCGTGAGGACATCATCTTTGAGAATGACACCATCACGATGAACGTACCCCCCGTGGGAAAAATCTCCATTGCCATCTGCGAGCGCGAGGAGCCCAAGACCATCAAATACAAGACGGTGACCTCGCCGCTACCCTTCAACCTTTGGGTGCAACTGCTCCCCACCTCCGACACCTCGTGCAAGATGCGCCTCACCATCAAGGCTGACCTCAACCCCTTCGTCAAGGGTATGATTTCCAAGCCTCTGAATATAGGATTGGAGAAACTGGCCGACGCCATCGCCGCAGGCACTTACGAATAACCCACCAAAAACATCACACCTGACATGGCAAGCAAACTTTGGGAGAAAGACTTCGAGGTGAACAGCGAGATTGAACGTTTCACCGTGGGACGCGACCGTGAGATGGACCTCTTCCTCGCACGCTATGACGTGTTGGGCTCGATGGCTCACATCACCATGCTGGAGTCCATCGGCCTGCTCACTGCCGACGAACTGGCAGTGCTGCTGCGTGAGTTGAAAGACATTTACAAACTCTGCGAGCGCGGGGAGTTTGTCATCGAGGATGGCGTGGAGGACGTCCACTCGCAAGTGGAACTGATGCTCACACGCCGCCTGGGCGACATGGGAAAGAAAATCCACAGCGGACGGTCGCGCAACGACCAGGTGCTCGTCGACCTGAAACTCTTCACCCGCCAGCAACTCAAGGACGTCGCTGAAGAGGTGAAAGTCCTTTTCGACGAACTGATTGCCAAGAGCAACCATTACAAGGACGTGCTGATGCCGGGCTACACCCACCTCCAAGTGGCCATGCCCAGCAGTTTCGGACTATGGTACGGCGCCTATGCAGAGAGCCTGACCGACGACATGCTCTTCCTCCAAGCCGCCTACCGCATGACCAACCGCAACCCCTTGGGCAGCGCGGCAGGATATGGCAGTTCGTTCCCCCTCGACCGTTCGATGACCACGCGTCTGCTGGGTTTCGACTCGATGGACTACAACGTGGTCTATGCACAGATGGGACGTGGGAAGATGGAGCGCAACGTGGCTTTCGCCATCGCCACCATCGCCGGCACGCTGGCCAAACTGGCCTTCGATGCATGCCTCTTCAACAGCCAGAACTTCTCTTTCGTACACCTGCCCAAGGAATGCACCACGGGAAGCAGCATCATGCCCCATAAGAAGAACCCCGACGTGTTTGAACTCATCCGTGCCAAGAGCAACAAGTTGCAAGGACTGCCCACACAGGTGACTCTCATCATGAACAACCTGCCGTGCGGTTACTTCCGCGACTTGCAAATCATCAAGGAGGTGTTCCTCCCCGCCTTCGACGAACTGAAGGATTGCCTCCGCATGACGGCATACATCATCAACCGCATGGAGGTGGACGAGCACATCCTCGATAACCCGCTCTACGACCCCATCTTCTCCGTCGAGGAGGTCAACCGCCTCGCCGCCAATGGGATGCCGTTCCGCGACGCCTACAAGAAAGTGGGACTCGACATCGAGGCGGGACGCTTCGTGGCCGACAAGGACATCCACCACACCCACGAGGGCAGCATCGGCAACCTGTGCAACGACCGCATCGAGCAACTGATGAAGGAGACACTCGACGGATTCCACTTCGAGCGCATGGTCGAGGCAGAAAAGGCATTGCTCGCATGAGAAACATACTCCACTACTGCCGTCCCTGGGTCTTGGCGGCCTTCACCGCCTTGGCTGTCCTCACTTCCTGTGGGGACTCCGAGAATGAGTATACCACGAAGACTTGCTATTTCATTTTCGACAATTCGGTGCATAACGACGCCACCCTGGCCAGTGCGATGAACCCTTCAGCACCGGGCATTTTCTGTCAGGTGACGATGGCGATGCGCAGCGGAGCCACCTATTACGACTTCACCAACAACGCGGGGACGAGCAGCAGCACGATACAGAACGCCGTGGATACGAAGCGCACGCTCATCCTCGGATACAACAACGGCATCATCGTGGGTTATGGTGCTCTCGACATCCCCGCCTCCTTCTACGCCTATGACAGGGAATGTCCCAACTGCTTCAACCCGAATGCCATTCCCATGAGGAGCGCTCCGCTTGCCATGACCTCCAACGGCATCGCCACCTGCACCAAATGCCATCGCAAATATGACATGAACAACAACGGATTCATCACCGACGGCGAAAAGGGCAAGCGACTCACAAGATACCGCGCCACCACCACCGGACCATTCGGCGTGCTGGTGGTGAATTGACCGCATAGTAGAGACGGGATTTTTCCCGTCTCTTTTCTTTACTTTTTTTTGCTGAATAAACACGATTTTCCCATATTTGACCACGTATAAAGTGCCTTTAATCATATTCACCATTTTCAGCGTTTTCATATTTGGCATATTATTGCTAACTTTGCGTCTGAAACTACGAGGATTTTTTGATTCAAAACCAATTAGCGACCTCACCAAAACAAACAAGACCGTCGACGACAACACCAAAACATCAATTATATGAAACACCTCACTACTTTGTTGCTGCCATTTCTCATGGCATTTGCAATGACCACCATCGTCTGGGCCAACCCCATCGACGAGGCCACCGCCCAGCAGAACGCCCGGCAATTCATCAGCCAAGGCACGATGCGTCGTGCGAAAGGCGACATGCCCATCCACACCGCATTCACCATCAACCGCTCCGTCAAGGGTGCCTTGAACAAGCCGATGGTCTATGCCTTCAACATCGGCGACGACGGAGGCTTCATCATCGCCTCTGGCGACAACGCCGCAGAGCCCATCCTCGGCTACGGCGAGGGTCACCTCGACATCGACGACCTCCCCTGCAACATGCTTGCCTTCCTCGAAGGATATGCCGATGAAATAGCATGGGCGCAGGAGCATGGTTTGGGCAAACCCGCCAGCAAGGCGCAAAGGGCCATGGCAAAGACAGACATTGCGAACATGGTGACGTGCAAATGGGCACAAGACGCTCCCTACTACAACAATTGTCCCAAATACAATAGCAAAAGGTGCCTCACTGGATGCGTGGCCACCGCCATGGCACAAGTGATGTATTATTGGGGGAAGACAGGGCGCAATGGTGAGACATTCCGACACGGCTGCACCGCTCTCGATGCATACACCACCGAAAGCCATTCCATATCGCTCGCAGCATTGAATAGCATCGATGCATTCGACTGGGACAACCTTGTCAACAGTTATTCCGGCAGTCCATCTACGGCACAAAAGAATGCCGTGGCACAATTGATGCGCTACTGTGGACAGTCCGTGGAGATGGATTACGACCCTAGTGGCTCGGGAGCCATGACTTCCATCATACCCGAAGTGCTCGTAGGCAATTTCGGTTATGACAAGAGCGCCCATTACATCGAGCGAAGCCACAAGACATACGCGGAATGGGAGGACATCATCTACGCCGAGTTGGCAGAGGGAAGGCCGGTCATCATCGACGGCACCAACAGCAAGGGCACTAGCGGCCACGCCTTCATCTGCACGGGATATCAGGCAAGCACCAACAAATTCTACATCAATTGGGGATGGGCCGGGAAATCCAATGCCTATTATGCCCTCACGTCACTGGTCGACACCGAGTACAAAGGCAACTACACTTATCGGAGCGGAGCTGTGATAGGCATACAGCCCCCAACGGATGAACCTGTCATCCACGACTACGACATGCCTGAAATAGAATACCTTTACCTTCATAGCTCACGAACGCTGGACCGCACGACACGCGCCAGCGACAGTGAGACCTTCGTCGAGATGGAGAGCATCGTCTTTGGCAGCGAAGATGATGCCGCCTGGGACTATGGCATTGGGGTCATCGATGCTGAAGGCCAAGTCGTCGAGGTGAAAGACCAAAGGGAGGATGTAGAGCTGTATGCCAATTTCATCAATTACAAATTCAACCTTGGCGGCGAACTTCCCTATGGCACTTACAAACTAACCCCCGTCTGCCGAAGACACGGAGAGGAAGAATGGCGGCCGATGTACAACAGCAACTCCTTTTTCGTGAAAGCCGAGGTGGAGGAGACCAAGATCACACTCACGCCGTCTGTCGACATCCGGGTGACGAAAGTAGCCAGCAGCGGTTCGAAAAAACCCTATACAAACAAGGTCACCATCGCCAACGACGGATGCCTGGAAACGTTCGGACTCTTTCATTTCAAGGCAAACACCACCGACATTCCTTTCGAAGCGCGCATCGCCCCTGGTGCCTCTTCAACAATCACACTGCCCTATACGACCAAGAAAGTCTCTTCGATGACGCAAGCGCTTACCATCAACGATTTTGGCTTCACTCGGCTCTACACCAATGTCGCCGAGGCCAACTACGGAGAGGTTGACCATGAAATCTATCTGGACAATTACGTCGACGAAAGCAACAATCTTTACGGTGACACCTTCAAGGTGCGCCTGCATCTGACCAACAAGGCGAACAAGACATACAATCAGACGGTGAAGGCGATCATCAAAGAATCATATGGGTCGGAGGTTGCCTCACAGTCCAAGCAGGTTCAGATACCCTCACATGGGGCGGAGACGCTGGAGTTTGACTTCACAGGTCTGAATGACGGCACAAGCTATACGGTGACGCTTCAATTCAAGCACTTGGACCATTGGGGAGAAGAAATGCTGACAGAAGAGGAGTTGTACATCGGCTATTCCTCTCGCATCACGCTGGCCAAAGGCATCGTCGTGGTGACACCCGATGGCCAGGAATGCCAAAAGGACAATCGAATCACCTCGCTCACACCTCCCTCCGACGCCCTCTACGTCGATGCACGCTATTCCAACAAACATGCCCAACTGCGGGCGGGCGGCAACGCCAACACCATATACCTCCTTCCGGAAGCCGCCACCATTCCCGACGCGCTCCAAGGTTGCAACGTGGTGGTGGGCGACCATGCCTCGAAAGTCACCCTGGAGCACGGCCATAGCTTCTGCTCACCCATCGACTTCACCGCCGACGAAATCAGCTACACCAGGACATTCGACACCGGACATAACAACAAGACAAACGAGGGGTGGAGCACCATCGCACTGCCCTTTGCCGTGGAGAGCGACAATGTGAGCGTCGACGGGGAGAGCACGACATGGTTCAAGGCGGACGAGGACCACGGCAGGAAGTTCTGGCTCCACGACTTCGCCTCAGAGGAAGACCAGGTGGTGACCTTCGGCTACCCCTCACAGATGGAGGCCTACAAGCCCTACCTCATCGCCGTGCCGGATGGCACCTGGGGGACAGCCTACGACCTTCGCAACAAGGCCATCACCTTCACCGGTTACAATGCCTTGGTACGCGGTGGAGAGCAGAAGGCCGTGACCGACAATGGCGGCAAATACGACTTCATCGGCCGCCCGAGTGGCGCCACACGCTCCTACATCTATGACCTGAACGAGGCAGGCAACACCTTTGCTTTTGTGAACGCCGGCGTGGAGATAGAGCCTTTTACCGCTTACTTCGTAGGCTACTACGACAACGGGGATGCCATCAACTTCCGCTTCAACGAGGGTCTCGCCACACCCCGTCCACCAATTACCCATTTGATTGGAGATGCCAATGGCGACGGAGAGGTGACTGTCGCTGATGTCACGGTGACTGTCGACTACATCCTTGGACGCGAGGCGGGGGGATTCTGTTTCGAGAATGCCGACGCTTATGAAGACGGTGTCATCAATGTCACAGACGTCACGGCCATCGTCTCCATCATCCTGGGCACATACACCCCATAAACGGTCACAAAATCCACAGGTTGGGCGTTCCTACCGCACGATGAGCTCCTTTCAATGCTCACTTCCGGCAGGAACGTCCAACTTTTTTTTGCTGAATAAACATAAATAATGGGGATATGATCACGTAAAGCGGCCTTTTAATCACATATGCTCATTTTCGCATTTTTTCATATCTTTTTTTTATGTTAATTTTGCCTATGAAAAATATCTTTAGAATCATATGTATCATTAATAAAAAAGCAACATTATGAAGAAAATCCTTATCGCGCTGATGGCCGCCATGATGGTGGCAGGCGCACAAGCCAAGAGTTGGAAAATCGGCCCGTCGTCTGTGGCCGGTATGAATTTCGCCAGCATCAATGCTGCCATGAGCTCCTCGAGCGTCACCGCAGGTGACACCCTTTACCTCGACCAATACTATAATGAAAGTGCCGAACAAACCGTCACAAAAAAGGTGGTCATCATCGGAACGGGATATGACACCTCACTCACCGACGAACAAGTGGTGGCCACTCTGACCAATACACTCAATCTCAAGGCAAGCAATATTGAAGTGAAGAGCGTGAAACTATCTACTGTGTATTTCTATAATGACCATTGCATCCTTGACCGTTGTTATGCGACAGGAATATCCACCCAATCCACAACAGCGGAGATGAACCATATTTACTCATGCTACATCCTTAATAATTCCGCACCTCTCATTGCTGGCTATGCTAGTAATTCATTATCTCAATACGATATACAGAATTGCGTGATTGATTATACAAGCAACTATTCCGGAACTGTCATTCAATACTTGACATCCTCAATAATCAACAATAATATAATAAGGAGTCGTTGCTATAGTAGTTCTTATTGCTTAGCAAATATAAAGAATTCACAAATCACAAACAATATCATACAGAACTATTATAATGGTTACTATGCGTATGACCTTTCAAGTGAAGTTATCGCCTCTGGCTCCGGCAACACCATCGAGCACAACATTCTTAGTCGCACATCAGTTTTGACCAATTACCCCACCAATAAGATTGGCTTTGGCGGCAAGGAGAGTGAGCTCTTCACCCAGACAGGCAATTTCTCCGACTACTACAAGTTGTCCGACAAGAGTGCAGCCAAAGGTTATGCCACCGACGGTGGCGACGTAGGCTGCCATGGCGGCATGTTCGGTTGCCCCTCTGGCGGACGTCCCCAGTTCATTCCTTATTTCACAAAGGTCACGGTAGGTTCCCGCAGCGAGGAAGGCAAGTTGCCCGTGAGCATCACCGTGAAGATACAAGACGAGTAAAACAATTAATAATTAACAATTTACAATTCATAATTGAACCACATTCGAAGTTGCACCTATTCGGCAGACTTCAAGCAAGTTTGGTCTGTTGAATCTCAACCTTGAAGATTATCAATCACCAATTATCAATTATCAATTATTAATTATCAATTATATGAAACCTTTTACCCATATACTATCGGGCGTGGTTTTGGCAATGCTTGCCGCTCTCCCCATGATGGGTCAGAGCCGTGTGGAGTATTTCTGGGACACCGACCCCGGCGTGGGTGCCGGGCAGGTGCTGCAGACCTTCACCGGCAACGAGGCTACTGCGAGCGTGGAGCTTGACGTGAGTGGCCTCACCACGGGCATCCATCACCTCGGCCTGCGCGCGCTGAACGAAGACCATTTCTCCGCAACTTACTATCGATCCATATATGTGCTGCCCGAGAGCGAGCGCGTCACACGCATCGAGTACTCCTGGGACGTCGCCGCCGCTCCCGGCAAGGGCAAAGCCCTCAGCTTCACCTCCGGCAGAGACATCGACATCACCACGAGACTCTCCGTGAGCCAGCTCACCCCCGGCATGCACACCCTTTATCTCCGCGCCCTCACCGAGGGCCATCAGTCATCCACCTACTCCCGTGCTTTCTACGTCACACCCAAGTCGCACAAGGTGGAGGCAGTGGAATACTTCTTCGACACCGACCCTGGCGTGGGACGTGCCACCCGGCTCGACGCCTCCATCACTGGAGACTCCCTCAACATGGCCTTCGATGTGGAAACGGAAGGGCTGACCGACGGCATCCACCACATCGGCATACGTACGCTCACCGACGCCACCTGGTCCTCAACCTACTATAGGCAGTTCCTCGTGCGCAGCCAGGTGGACAACTTCATCACCCGTGTGGAATACTATTGGGATGAAGACCCCGGAGAGGGCAAGGCATACACCGTGGACATCACCCCCGGCGAGGAGGTGAACGTCGATTTCGATGCCGACCTCTACATGCTGACCGAAGGCACCCACACCCTCGCCATCAGGGCCTTCACCGGGTCGAAAGGCTCCGCCACCACACTAGTGAAAGACATCGACTTCGAAGGATGGAACGCCTTGCAGGATTACCTCAACTCACTTGTCGACACCGAGGACATCTACGACGGGGCGACCTACACGCGTCATTACGGCAACAAGCATTGGATGGCGCTCTACGTACCCTTCTCCATGAGTTACAGCGACTGGTCCGCCCACTTCGACGTGGCACGCATCAACGCCTTCTACCAGTATGACGACGACGAGGACGGCGTGGTCGACCGACAAGTGCTTGAGGCCATCCTCGTGAAACCAGGCAACGGCGAGCTGATGCCCAACCACCCCTACCTCATCCGCGCCAAGACGACAGGCACACACACCTTCCAAGTCAATCCCTCCAAGCGAGTGGCACCGGAGATCAACTCCATCAGCTGTTCCACCACGGAGGCACGATACACCTTCACCGGCAACTACGACGACAAGACGGGCTTGAACAGTGCAGGTTACTACCGCCTGCGCGGAGGAACGCTCACCATCCCCGGGAGCGACAACGAAGTGCTGCCACCCTATCGCTGGTATCTCACCATAGAAGACTTGGGCAACCAGTTGGAAGCCTCAGCCAACCAAGTCAAGCTGCGCATCGTGGGCGATGAAGACGCCACCGGCATCGACGACACATTCCTGGCCGACGACGACGAATGCGTGGGAGCACGCAAAGTCTACGACCTGCAAGGGCGTCGTGTGCAGACAAGCCCCGACACTCCTCTCAATGCACTGCCACACGGCATTTACATCATCGACGGCAAGAAGTGGGTGGTGAAATGAAAAAAGAAACATAACCAACAAACAAAACGATATGAATATGACATCTGAAAACAAATGGATGACGGCACTGCTGTTCCTCCTCGCTTGCCTGCTTGCCATGCCGGCCGGGGCGCAAGACGAGATGGAGCTTCAAGCCCTTCTCGACCAAATGGCAGAGAAAAGCATCCATAGCCAAGGGACCACGCTGCCTGGGATGAGGAAAGGCTCCATCAACATACCGCAGGTGGTGGATTCCCTCGACCTCGAAGGCAGGACATACAACCTGTCAATGGGACTCGACGTGAAATCATCCGTCAGAATCAAGAACGGTGTCATCAAGGCCAAAGCCAACTTCAGCGGAGGCAACTGCCTCGTCAACATCGTGGACCACGAGAACTGGGTGGGAAGCACCGTCAATGTCATCCTGGAACCTACGGCCACCATCGACGCCAGCCTCGCCAGCAGCAGCAAATGCTTCGGCGCCGTGGGCATCTACAGATGCAACGACCCCACATTCTTCCATGAGCAGGGCGACATCACCGCACCCGACTCCGGCACAGGCATCGCCATCTACTTAGGATGCGCCAACAGCACGTTCAACTATGTTTCCGGAACACTCACCGGCACCATCTACAACCCATACGGCGGCAAAGTGGTGGGCATCGGCGACGACACCTTCACCAAGGAACAATTGCTGGACAAGCTCAGCGACATCCAGGCCGACATCAGCACCGCAGAGGCCATCTGGAACAATGCCAACAGCCTCTACTCCCAACTTGCCGACCGTCTTCCCGCCGCCGACTACGCCAAGGTGACGTCAAAGATGAACGAACTCAAGGCTGCCATCGAAGCACTCAAGACGAGAAGAACCAACCTCGTCAACCAGGTGAACAGCGCAGACCCCTCGGCATATGGACAGCTGAACACCCTCATCGAGCAATTAGGTGCTGACGTGGTGGCTTTCATCACCTCCATCAGCGCACAAATCACCACACTCGACGAGCAGGTGAAGGGATGGGCGGCCACAGACTTAGGCAACAGACTCTCCACAGCCGGTTCCACACTCACCGGCATAGGGAGCACCCTAGACTCCTACGCCGCAGCCATCGCTGCCATGACAGGAGCATCAGGCAGCTACTACTTCGAGAAACTCATCTCCACAGCGTTCAACAACGCCGCCATCAGCGTCAACGCCGACGTGGTGGCCAACAACAACACGCTCAACTCGCTCATCAGCGAATACAACACACTGCTGAGGAACAACAGCATCAACAGTGTGCAGGAGGCCATCAACTTCTACAAGAAGCTGGAGACGCTCAATGGCAAAATCACCAGCCTGCAAGCCGCCATCGCAACCACGCAAGGCGAGATGGAAACCCTGAGAGGACAGTATGACACACTAGAAGTGAACTTCCCCGACGAGACGGAGAACTACAGCATCAGACCATCGGGACTGAATGCGGAAAGGCAGGTGGGATACAAGTCCAACCGCGGATACGTCATCACCTCCGGCGGACTGCTGATGTTCGAGCAGAAGGAAGGCGCCGACTTCTACTTCATCGACCAGGAGGGAGGTTACGTCCAAGCCAAGAAGGGTGTGGCGACACTCTTCTCCGTCGAGGACAAGGAGCAAGCCACCGTGTGGACAGGACAGAGCCTCGGCAACGGAAGCTATACCTTCTATAGCAAGACCGCATCCCGCTATCTCGCATTCACTGCTGGCACCACCGTCAACGCACCCGTGACGACAAACACCTCTGCATACGCATGGAAAATCGTGGAGCCGGGACTTAATGAATTGCAAGCCTTCCTGAACATCCTCGCAGAGGAGGACCATGAAGGACAAGAAACCCCAGTGGAGGAGATGCCCACCGACACCCTCGTGCTGAACCCGCCTGTCTATTGCTTCGGATGCAACTACCCGACAACGCCGACACCGTATGTCTTCCCAAGGGTGCCCTACGTCATACACCTCGTGGGCGACGGTGGCGAACTGCCCATTCCACGCCCCGCAACCGGCAACCCGGGCAGCAACTACCATCCCATCGAGATTCCGTATGGCAGCCACGTAGTCATCGACAACATCACCCTGCGCGACCTCACCGGAGGACACCATGTCATCTACGTGGACGGCGTGCTTGAGATCACCGTCACCGTCAACATCTACATCCAGAACTGGCAGTGGTTCATCCATGTCGGACCCCACGGACGCGTCATCTGGCGCAACCAGGGCGACACGCCGCTGCCCATCATCAACTACGGAACATTCGACATGGCTGACGGACAACTCGGCCAACTCGACAACAACGGTACGGTGAACCATTACGGCGGCACCGTCATCGACATCATCAACCGCAACAACTACTACTTCACCGGAGGACTGGCACACCACGCACTCAACTACGGCACCTTCCGCCACAGCGGAGGACAGGCCATCACCGCACGCAACTACGAGGGAGCCACCTATGAGATGAGCGGAGGCTCCATCTACAACACGGTGAACAACCAGACGGACACCGTCTTCGTCAACCGAGGCACCTTCCGCTTCACCGGCGGCATCATCAGGGGCTATGGCAAATGGCTCATCTGGCACGGGCCGAATGCCTACATGCGCATCGACGGTGGCACGTTCGACTTCACCTACATCACCCACTACTTCATAGAGGCGCACAGCGACTTCTACATCCGGGGCAACTACAACTACGGAGCCACCAAGCCCATCTACCTCGCACCGGAGGTCGTCATCAGACTACTCTACAACTGGACGTACAAGTTCAACATCGTCTTCATCGACGGAAGACCCGTGCCGCGCCGGCCGCTCTTCTGGGGCGAGGGCTTCACCCTGACAAGGAACCATTACCAGTATATCGGATGGGACCTGCCCAACCACCGTTGGCGCTGGCATGTCAACGAGACGGACAATACCATAGAGCCTCGCGACGAAAAAGTCTATGACGAGGACGACCTGCAGGCCTACCTCGACTGGCTGGCAGAAAACCCCGGCGGAGAGGCCACCAGCACGGAGAGCAACCCGCAGGTGCTCGACCTTGAAGGACGGGAAATCCAACTCACCAAGCCTGTCACCATCCCCACCGGCTGCCACGTGTTCATCAAAAACGGGGTCTTCAAACCCATCGTAGCACCATGGGGGTACGACAAACTCTTCATCGTGCCGGCTGGATGCTCGCTCCGCATGGACTACGTCACCGTCAACATGTTCAGCGACACCTATTATCTCGTCAACGGCAAGCCCGTGCAACGCTGTCTCTTCGACATCGCGGGACACGCCTGGTTCGGCAAAGGCTTCGTCGTCAACGGCTACTACAACAAGCGCTATACTGCCACCGACACCTACATCCCCGGTGCCATGGTGAACATCGCAGCCAACGGACGCGTGGTCATAGACGGAGGAGTGTTCAACAACGTGGTACTGCGCCTAAGCAACGCCCTGGGACTTTACTTCAGGAGTGCAGCAGCCGGATACTTCCATGTCTATGTGCCGTCGGCATACCGTTACAACGGCTTCCGCATCTTCGGCCCGTGGGGTGGATACATTCCTCAGGATGGCGATGGAAACTTGTTCAACGTCATCAACTCCGGCGACGCGGATGGCGACACAGCCATGGCAGTCGATGTGGATGAGGAAGGATATGGCGAACTCACCGACGATTTCCTCATCGGCGACGTCAACTGCGACGGCATCGTCTCCGTTACCGATGTGGCATGCATCACACAGTACATCATGGGCACCAAGCCTCCCGTGTTCCGACTTGCAGCAGCAGACGTGAACGGCGACGGCGACATCACCATCTCCGATGTCACAGCCTTGTTGAACAAGGTCCTCAACTAACACACTCACAACATCCTGTCAACTTTTGTCCCTCCATCGGGTTGCATCTGCAACCTGGTGGGGGGGTGAATGACAAGGATAAGAAAAACGACATGACTCCTTGTCAAAATGATGTCTTGTGCATCCATAACGCAATATTGACCAAAGAGGGGCGTTGATGAACGCCCCTCTTTGGTCAATATTTTCAAATGCACAGGAACCGGTCGAGAAGTTGACGGCGGAACGAGGCTCCCACCTTGACGTAGGAGATTTCCTGGAAAGGTGGATAGAACATGCAGAGGTTGTCGGTCACCTGGAACAGGTAATTGATGTTGACGATGTATTTCTGGTTGACCTGAACAAACTGTGTTCCCAAGGACAGCAGCATCTTGTTGGTGACGGTGCGCTTGAGCCGCACCGGCTTGATGGCGCTGGCGATGACGGCCTCCCAGATGCGCAGGTCGCTGTTGTACTGGAAAATGCCGATGTCACGCAGCCGCACAAGACGGAAGTCGGTGGTGTTGATGAACATCAGCAGGTTCTCCTCCGCCTTATAGACCTTCCCGTCGTTCTTGGGTTGCTGTGGGAAGGCGGCGGAGAACCATCTCCTGATGATCTCGTCCAAGTCGTCTGTGTTGATGGGCTTGAGAAGGAAGTCGAAGGCATGGTTGCGGAAGGACTCCAGCATGTAATCCACGTAGGCGGTGTAGGCGATGAAATGGCAGCGTGACAGCGTGGAGGCATCAAGGTGCTCGATGAGTTCAAGACCTGTCATGTCAGACAGTTCGATGTCGAGAAAAACCAAGTCGGGCTGCAACGAACGGATGGCGTTCAAGCCTTCCTTTCCCGTGGTGCATGTTCCTATGATCTCTATGGACGAGTAGGGCTTGAGGGCTTCCACGAGCATCTCCGCATCGGAGGGAGTGTCATCAATGATGAGCGTTCTTGTAGATTGAATGTTGGACATCAGTGTTGCATTTTTCTATTTACAAGTGCAAATATACTACATTTGCCTCATTTTCACAAATGAACATGTCACACGAAAATGATTATTTGCCCCTATCGTGGTTTATCTATCAAAATATCGTGTTTATTCGTATCAAAATTTTTCCAACTCCATACATGGATTCACCTGGAAAAATCGTATGGAAACACATCCACCTCACCTTACACCTCAAAAGAAATGTCCCATGCTGTTGGGGCTTTTCCTTTTTTTTCCTATCTTTGCATGTGAAAACACCCCATCAACCCACCATAAGCCGTCATTGAAATGAATGCACGCCACCACATCACTTTTCTGCTTATGTCCGCAGTACTGTTCATCCTCTCATGCCACAACGAAGAGATGCCCGGCGGACGAACCAAGGAAGCTTACAACCGACTGAAAGCAGTGGCCGACTCCGTGGATGCACTATCGCCACGAGCACGAGCACTGGTGGACTCTGCTCTCGACAACTCCAGCGACAGCCTCACCTACTACGACTACTATGTGGAACTGGGAAGACTATACCTCATGACACAGCCGGAGTCGGTACTGCAATGCACCGAACGCATCACCGCCTTCGTCAAGTCGCAAGAAACAACGCCACGTGTCAACGGACTGATGGCCGAGGCGAAACTCCTCCGGGCCAACTTCGACTACCTCTACCACCAGAATTACAAGGAAGCGGTGGACAACAACCTGGAAGCATACCACTTGTTTCTCAAAAGCGACATGCAAGACAACGCTTCAGGCATCTGCGCCAACATCGGCGACGTGTACATGCAGCAGAGCCTCCTGCCCGAGGCGGCTGCGTGGTACCGACGCGCCCTCGTTATCACCGACTCCTTGCAACTGCCTGAGGAAGACAGCTATACCTTCTACATGGGACTGGGGCACATCTACTGCGTCCTGCAAGACTACAAGATGTCGGAGGACTATTTCTCCAAGGCAAGAAGGGGCTACGGCAAGATGCACAGCAACATGCAAATCAACTTCCTCAACAACTACGGCAACCTGAAATACTACAGCAAGGACTACGCCGGGGCATTGGCCACCTTCAACAGTCTCGACAGCCTCATCACCGCACTTGGCTTGAAAGGCGGCTTCGAAGACCATCTCTGCCATCTCAACATGGCCGACGTCCTGGTGAACCTCGGACGCAACAAGGAGTCGATGGAAAAGCTGGAGCCGGCCGACAGCTTCTTCCGCGCCAACAACGTGGGCGACGCCATCTACTACGCCAACACCATTCGCATAGCCAACTCGTTGGAAAAGAACGACATCGCCATGGTAAGGAAAATCATCGATGACGAGCCTCAAGGACTGACCACCGACGAGGACATGATCGGCATACGCGAACGATACCTACACGACTACTATGTGAAGACCGGAAACGAACTGATGGCCGTCAAGATGGAACGGGCCTACAACCACCGAAAGGATTCCATCGACCAAAGCCGGGAACACATGCGCTCGACCGACATCATGACGCGCCTGGCACTCGACACGCTGACACTACACAACCAACTGAGAATCAAGGAGAAGAACGAGGAAATCAGCCACAACCGACTGATTTGGGCTCTTGTGGCGGGAGGGATGCTCCTTGTTGCCCTTGGCCTGTTGGCCTGGACTCTTTACCTGCGCAAACGAAATGCCGACAAGCAGTTGGAAATCATCAACCTGAAGATTTCAAACAACCGCAACGTGATTGCGCCACACTTCATCTTCAACGTCCTCAAACAAGCTTCCATCCAACAGGGGAAAGAGGCTGACAACAGCATCGAAGGAATCATCAAACTGATGCGCTCACAAATTGCTGTCTCGCGGAAAGTCTTCGTCACACTGGGGGAGGAACTGGAATTCACCAAGAACTATGTCAACCTGGCCAAGGACAGCCTGGAAGGCGACTTCATCTTCACCATCAACAAAAGCGACGATCCCTCGACAGACCGGCGACTTGTGCCGTCAACCTTCGTGCAAATCCTCGCGGAGAACGCCATCAAGCACGCGCTGAGGGAAGTGGAGGGTGAAAAACGCCTCACCATCGACATAGAGGACACACCCTCGCAGACAAGCATCTCCATCAGCGACAACGGCCACGGTTTCGACATCAGAAGCAGGGCGGCTGGTACAGGAACTGGTCTCAGCGTGATACGACGAACACTGGCCCTGTACAATGAGAGCCACCGCCACAAGATTACATTCAACATAGAGAACAGGACCGATGACGATGGACGCATCACAGGATGCACCGTCCACATGGTGGTTCCCACCGACGTGGAGCAACCTTCCTGACATTAACGCCCCTGCCCCATGGCCCATAGGTTCTCCTTCTTCGTCATGCTCATCGTGGTGGTCACCTTGCTGCCCGAGGTGGTGGTCTACTGTGGCTATCTCCCTGACTGGCCCGCCTGGGCGCAATGGGCCTATGCTTTCACCATCGCATGGGAGGTGTTTGCCGTCGTCGTGATGCAGACATGGGTGCTTGGCCATGTGAGGTCGATACGCTTCTTCTTCGCCACCTTCCTCCTGCTCACCATTCCGAAACTGCTGTTCGCCATCCTCGCTCCGCCACTGGGAGCCCATATCGGCCTTGCAGCAGGAGCGCTGTTCTTCCTGGCTGCCCTATATGGCTTCCTCTGGGGTTGGCGCCGACTCGTGACAACCCACGTGGAATGTGTGCCACCAACACTTCCTGCTGCCTTCGACGGCTACCGCATCGTGCAGCTGTCCGACCTGCACCTTGGGTCGCTGACCAAGCATCCCGACTTCATCAAACGAATCGTGGAAACCGCCAATGCACAACACCCCGACCTCATCGTCTTCACAGGCGACCTGGTGAACCACTTTGCAAGCGAGGCAACACCTTTCGCCGACTCGCTGTCACGCTTGTCGGCTCCCGACGGCGTGCTCTCCATCCTCGGCAACCACGACGAGTTGGATCCTGCATATGCCGACGTCATGCGGTCGATGCATGGGAGGATGGGGTGGCACTTGCTGATGAACGAGCATGTGATGATAACCAGAGGAGATGACAGCATCGCCGTCGTGGGCGTGGAGACTACCAGTCCGCAACCTTTCAAGTCCACCGGCGACCTGGGAAAGGCCATGCAAGGAATTCCCTCCGGCATGTGGAAACTGTTGCTGACCCACGACCCCTCGCATTGGCGCAAGGAGGTGCTTCCCACCACAGACATCCCGCTGACACTCTCCGGTCACACCCACGGCGCCCATCTCCGATTGTTGGGATGGTCGCCAGCCCGACTGATGTATCATGAATGGGGCGGCACCTACCATGAGGGCGGCCGCATGCTCCACGTGTCATCAGGCATCTGCGGCACCGTGGTTTTCCGACTGGGTGCCTGGCCCGAAGTAAACGTCATCACCCTGAAAAAATCATAGAAGGAAACAGGAAGCCCTAGAACCTCCTATTCCCTCCTATCAAAAATCAAAAAGACACTTTGGCTCCGTCGGCAGTGACCTCGATGGTGACAGGTGCACCCATGACGAGCGGCATGTTGGGCAATTCGTGCCCGGCGGGGAAGCCGCAAGCCACTGGGATGTTGTATTTGGAGAAATAGGTGGAAAACATCTGTTCCACACTGTCGTAGGCGATATCGCGCTTGCAGTCGCTGAAGTATCCGAGGATGACGCCCTTGCACCGGTCGATGACGCCGTTGAGGACGAGCATGTTCATAAGACGGTCAAGATTATGGAAACTCTCACCCACCTCTTCAATGAAGAGGATGAAGTCTTCTTCGCCCTGGAAGTAATCCACCTTGGACCCCATCAGCGGGAAGAACGTGCAGAAATTGCCACCCACGAGTTTTCCCGTGGCCTTGCCTTGCTGGTTGCAGGGATGAGCAGGCAATGTGTATTGCGGCATTTTGCCAAAAAGCAAGTCCCTGAGGGTAAGTGAAGACTCATCCATCCCCTCTCCATCGGCGATGTAGCGGCTCATATTGCCATGGATGCTCATCACGCCGGCAGAGACCTCCATGGCGTGGAGGGTGGTGATGTCGCTGAAACCAATCAACCATTTGGGGTTCGCCGCCAACTCCTCCTTGGTGATGAATGGGACCATCTGTATGGTGCTGTATCCTCCACGGTTGCAGAGGATGGCTTTCACCTCGGGGTCGTGGAGCGCCCATCTGAGGTCGGAGAGACGTTCCTCGAAGGTTCCCGCGTAGTTGAGGCCCGACTTCTTCCCCACATTGGGGCCTATGACGGGAACGAGCCCCCATCCCCTAAGGATGTCGGCGGTCCTATATGCATATTCCGTGTCGAGGAAGTAGGAGGGTGAGATGATGGCCACCTTGTCGCCCTTTTTCAGAAAGGCAGGTGCCTTGCAAGAGGTCTTTTTCGATGGTTGTCCTTGTACTAGCATGTCGTTGTCGTTTCCTGGCATTGCCGCATTCGTAATTGTCGCATGACAGCATAACATGGCGGCCATCAGCCATAAGATTGCTTTTTTCATTTTTGTTGTTTTTTATAATCGGAGTAATCGGAATTTTTCGGAATAATCGGAGGAATCGGAGTTGTCGGAATAATCGGAGGAATCGGAGGAATCGGAGGAATCGGAGGAATCGGAGTTGTCGGAGGAATCGACATTTGTTTTGTCATTGGCATCGTCGCCTACGGTAGTATTGTCTTTAACTTCTCTAACTTCTCTAACTTCTCTAACTTCTCTAACTTCTTCTACATCTTCTACTTCTCTAACTTCTCTAACTTCTTCTACTTCATTCCAAATGAATGTCAGGGCCGGGATTGTTGAATCCGATATCTTCTTTTCCTATCAGCCCATGACCTTCCACGTAGTTGCCCTTGAGGGTGTAACCGTCGGTGGCGGCATCAAGGTAGACGGGGAAGCACCTGTCGTTGGTGGCATATGGTGCCGGCGTATGAGGTGAGATGATGTTTCCTTCCATCACCGACCCTGGTTGGCAGGAGAGGGTGTAGATGGCTCCGACATCGTAGAGTTGGCGGGCGTAGTTTCTCACCGTGTTGCCTCTGATGACATTGCCTTCCATCCCCGTTTTTTCGGGGGTCCATCCCCATCCCACGCAGATTCCGGAGTAATTGACTCCGTCCACCACGTTGCGCTCGATGCTCACATTGCTCACATATCCGCATCCGATGGCCACGGCCCCCCAGTCCTCCTTGGTGGCGTTCTCTATCCTGTTGTTGGTGATTTCCAGATGGCGGCAGTGCCGGGCCAGTTGGGTATAAGGGCGATGCACCTCCCTCGGACTCTCTGCGAAGGACCCTGCGAGGATGGCCGTCCCTCCGATGTCGCGGAACGTGCAGTTGTCCACCCTGCATTGGTCGATGCCGTATGTGAAGTCGAGGGCGGTGGAGGCGAGGTTGCTGAAGAAACAGTTCTCCACGTTCACCTGCCGTGCCCATGAGATGCTCACGGCCGCCACCGGTCGTTCTATCCACGCCTGGTTCTCGAGCGTGGGTGCCCAGGGCAGGCCTTCTTGCTTGAGTTTGTAGGCATCGATGATGGGGAATCCACCTTGCAGGGTGACATGTCCTTGATGGAGGGGCCGGTTCCAACAAGTGTTCTCAAAAGTGAGGTTTCTCAATGTCAGATGTGTCACAGGTTGCTCTTCCGTTCCGGCTACGACAATGAGTTGCTCTATGCCGTCCCTCTGTTCGGTGGTGCGTAGCAAGAAGGCGCTGTTGCCTTTCTCACCTCCCACCACGGGTTGGGGCCAAGGGTGCTCGAACTCCAATTTGCTTTCCGGCTCGAGGAAGGATACTTCCGTCACCGCTCCCTTGACCTTCATCTCTCGCACCCGGAGGATGGCGATGGCCCACCGTTGCTGCAGCAACATCTCCACTCCCTTCGTCTCCAACACCTCCTGCGGCGGCGTGGGGATGGTGACGACTCGCCGCTCCTTGTCGAAGTCTACAATTCTCTCCATACCCTCCTTGGGGAAGAGTTGGGTGTGGCGTTGCGGAATGTCGCCACAAAGCACGGCACCTTCCTCGCCGACGATGAGGGTGGGAGCTTCCTCTGTGCCACTGTCCTCGGGTCTTATGAACAGCGGTTGCACCATACGGTGCCTGCCGGCCTTGACGACGATGCGGATGCCGTCTTTGCACCGCGGGTCTCCTGTCCGCCGCCATTCCCTGGCTTGTCGCAATGCGTCATGCAAGTTGTCTTCCGGGCCGACAAGGATGTCTCCCGCCGACTGTGCCCTGCAGCAAAGGTTGGCAACGGATAAAAGAAACAATATGAAAGCGACTTTCAAGTGTTTTCTCATCATCTATAAAAAGTGTTGTTCATACAGTCAAGTCTAAAGGCAGGTCACTAATATCTTTTAGACGTTTGCCATCAATGAGTATGTTTAGCATCTCCAATGCATCTTCTGCTTCTATCTCCTTAATGGCTTGCACTAATTCATAAAGTGCAAAATGATAAACACAGTCGATGTCACCTGTACCCAAAGCCAACGATGCTATCCGGGCTGGCATAGGCTCTCCTGTCACTACAACAATATGAGGTAAATGACCCTTTCGGTTACGGATAAGCCCAAGTGCTTCTGTCCGACTATTTTGAGCACGGTCGCTTCGCATCGTCCATTTGGCTGATATCGAAGCATGTAAAATGGGAAGCCCACCATTCTGCTTACGTATGTCAGAAAGATGGCAGATGGATTCATCTACTATGATTTGCTGCTCGTTGATGACGACATCTGGTTCCGTCTCACGATAGATCACCACATCTGGAGCCACCATGTAATCATTCCCCATACTGGCTGCAAGTCGCGCATCTTCTTTTGTCAGACGGTTAAGATAATCAAGATGCTCGTATTGGGAAAAGCTGCTGGTTTTAATGGCGTTGCGATTTCCCAGCTTGGCAATATGCCATTTGCCAGGTCGAAAGTTTTGCAGGTAAGGGAAAGTCTCTTTGAGAAACTCCATATTCATCTGTTCAAACTTGGCACCGGCAGTTTGTCCTACGGCTTTTTCCTGAACGTCAGCCATCAGTCTTTTGGCGACACCCTTTGCAATGGCGATGGACAGTTTCGATGAACTATCAGCGTTGCTTGGAATGCCTTTTGCATCAATCGTCAAAACTGCATTAGCCAACAGCCCAAAGTGGTACCTCCTTCGTGCTTTTACTATCAATGCTTGCATAATCCAACACTTGTTTTATCATACGTCCAACTTCTCGTGCCACTGGAGGTGGGAATGCATTGCCAATCATCCTACAAGCAATGGTTTTCCGTTTTCCGAAATCCCAATCATCAGGAAACCCTTGAAGCCTTGCCATCATCCGTGGAGTAAGCCTGGGCATACCCTCGAAATCTTCATCAGGAGCTTCATTGGCAACTCCCCTGCCATCAATTCCCATTACTTCCCAAGCTTTCCGAGCCCGCGTCGGCCCCAAGTCAGGACCACCATGTTTCTTGCTTCCGCCGACAAGAGTAGGAGCAATTTGGTTTGCTTGTCGACACCAAGCATCAACATTTTTCCATCCTTTGGCAGACATTAAATCATACAAAGCACTACCAACATCCAAGTTAGCCTTTGGAATAGGCTGAGGGAAGGAAAACGTATCAAAAATGTCAGTTCTGACACCTATCACTATGGCTCGTGGCCGAAGTTGAGGAACACCAAAATCAGAGGCGTTAAGAAGTTGCATATGGACATTGTAACCCAGACGTACAAGCCTGCTGATAATTGAATGACGGTAGGATTCAAACTTCTTTCCTAGAAAACCACGGACATTCTCTATCATCACCACTTTTGGCTCTATTTCCTCCACCAAACGAAGCATTTGCGGAAACAAATCTCGTTCATCATCCGCTCCTAATTGTTTGCCCGCCACACTAAAGGGAGGACATGGAACTCCGCCTGACAACAAATCAATCTTTCCCTTGAATGGCAAGCCACAAAACTGATGCACATCCATACATTCCACATTCCAAAAAGGACGATTGCGTCTAAGACAGTCGCAGTAATCCTTCTCATATTCCACCAACATCACATGGTCGAACCCAGCCATCTCCAAGCCAAGAGCTTGGCCACCAGCACCAGCACAGATTTCTATAGACTTGTATGACATAATTTTCTTTTTCAATGATTTTGCAAAGATAGCATTTTTCCGCCAAACCTAAAATTTTTTTCTGCAAAAGTAAAGTGTCGATAATTTGAAAAGACAAACGTTCTACCACTCGTCCATCCATCGGCAGATGTCGTCGGCCAAGATTTGGTAGGCGTCTTCGTTGCAATGCAACCAGTCCACACCGGCCACCCCATACTTCCTCACCCCCTCCTTGGTGTCGAGCCTCACAGCCGACTCCCGCTGGTCGAGGAAAGGCACACCATACTCCTCGCACACGCTACGCATCATGTCGCCATATCTGTGCATATCCTCCACATACCTGCCCGTGTAATAGGGAATGATGAACCCCACCTTGGATTTGGTGCCTTTCAGTGTGGCGCAGATTTCGCGCAGGGCCTGGATGGAAGAGGTGTTGTCGTCACCCATCCAATGGTTGTATTTCAAGTCGTTGATGCCCCCGCTGACGATGATGTAGTCGAAGTCCTTGAGATGGGCGAGTTCCTTCACTCGCTTGACAATGGCGTTGCTTTGCCCATTGTCGGCGAGTGTGGCACCACCACTACCCGCGTTGTACCAGTTGAACCCTTTCCGCTCACCCACCAGGCGGCACCATCCGCCATGCGCATACAAGGCCTCATGGTAGAAAGGCAACTTCCACGCATAGCAATACCTGTAGAGGGAATAGGGCTTCCACAGCTTGTATTCTATCTTGGCGTCCGTCACGCTGTCACCAACGAAAAGGATGGTGGGTTTTCCCATATCCTGCACGTAGGTCCACACATTCACCAAGACATAGGCCGCCACCAACCATGCGGCAATCCTCTTGCATCTCTTTCCCAGAGAAGTTTTTCTTGACATCATACTCGTTTGGTATTAAAACTTACCCAACATCACCCTCGCCGTGTACCTGTTGCGCATGAGGAGCCATACGACAACAAGGGATATGGCAAGAGCCGACACGAACAGCACCAATGCGAACAACCAGTCGGGCCACGAACGCCAACCTGCCTTCAACACAAGCAACAAAGAAGTCTGTTTCAACAAGGTGAGATACGACAAATGGGCGGTATAGATGCCTAAAGACCATTGCCCCAATGTGACGACGTGGCGGTTGGGGAAACGGTTGCCATCGAGCACCAAGGGGGCGGCATTGAGGAGGAAAAAGGCGGCGGCCAATGCCGTGAGCGTGCGATAAACATACACCAACAAGGTCTCCGGCATACCGGGAAAGGAGGGCATCCACGACGGAAGGTCATGCATCCTCCACCACCATGCCAGCACCAGCCAAAGGATGGCGCAAGGTAGCAACACCGCCCAACGCCGCGTCTGCAAGACCGGGTAACGATGGATGAGATAACCGAAGGAAAAGAATATGAAATGATAGGCGATGTATTGGTATCCAAACAGACGGAACTCCGTGACCACCATGACGGCGACGAGCAACAATGCCGTGGCCATGATGGCTGCCGCCAGATTAAGATGGAGCCGGTTGGAGGCGCTTTTTACAAAGGTGAAAATGAGATGGATGAAGAACAACACCCATAGGAACCAGAAATAATTGTCGGGGCACAACACGAAGTTGAGCAGATTGGAGACAAGACTGTCTTTGGAAAAAAACAAAAGGACCACCGACCAACAGAAATATGGCACCAGCAACTGACCGGCGCGATGGAGGATGAGACGTCCTGCTGGTTTCGCCTTACCCTCCGGCCTGTACGCCAGCCAACCGCTGACAGCCATGAATGCCGACATGTGGAAGGAATAAATCCAATTCCAAAGATGGTTGTGGTCTATGCCGACATCGCCAAAAGTCCATTGGAGAGAATGTCCCAACACCACAAGGAGTATCAGCCAACCCTTCAACGAGTCGGCCCAAAGCAACCGTGTGTGTGTGTGATAGGCCATCCTGTCGTCAACGTAGGATTTTAAGATTATGCTGCCGGGGTTCATATTCAAGGTTCCCATCGGGCACCTTGAATCTCCTCAAAAACTCTTGATTTTGTGGAAGCGGTTTTTGCAGCAGTCGGAGTGGCAGTGCAAACACCTCTTCTGGATTATCAGGAGTTCCTCCCACTCCGAAAACCACAATCACATCGAAGCCATGGTCGTTGGAATATTTGTTGTAATCGTCAATTTTATATTGTTTCACCCAAATCAACGCAGGCTTGCCATTGGAGTCAACCCACCCGGAGCGGTATTTGCATTCCACCGCAAACTGCTCCTTGGTGTCTACCTTTTCTAAAACAAGGTCGGGATATTTGCTTCGCTCTGTGACATGATGGCGAGAGGTATAGTCATTCACCTTTTCTATCAATTTATAGTCGCCAGGGGCGAACCTTGATATGACATAATCCTCAAATTGCTGTCCTTTCCTCTCATTTTCCGACAGGCCGTTGTCTGGCTCGGACAAGAGTGAATCTGCAGGCACTGGCCGACCTTCATCAGCATCAACATTCGATTTCTGACTCAAAAGACCATAAATGCCTGCTATAAGAAGGGTGGCACCTAAAATAATCAAAACTACTGAATACATTTTTCTCATAGAGATTTTTGGCAAATATATAGTATATCTATTACTGCTATTATTTTCGTTTATTACTGTTCCTAACGATAATAGTTCTCATACTTTTCCAACACAATCTTGCATATGTGTTCAGCAGAACTATCTCCGTGGATTACCTATTTATTCTTGCTCCCATGTAATACTTACCTCGCTAGTAATAGTTATAATGCCCTTGTTTTCAAAACCAATAAAGAAGTAATCACCCAAAAAATAAGAGTCATCGAAAAATTTTTTCAGTGTATTTTTTGCCTTTTCCCTCATAGATTCCCATGTGGTGTTATCACACCTAATAGTCATGGAAGGGTCACCCGCAGTGGGTGAATAAACACATTCCACATTCATATAGCCTTCGCCATTGACCATGTCGTATTTGATTTTATAAGTATATTTAAATACCGTATATGTATATTCTTCCTCAGTATCCGACTCCTCTTTCTTTGATTTTTTGTCAAGTAATTGGAATCCATTTTTAGTAAACAATTGTGATGAATTGTCCTTTCCTAAACTTTCATATAAAACGCCTAATAGATTAAGGGTGGGCATTTCTGCAACGTTGTTTGTCAGGCTATAACAATTTGTAAGGCCATGATGATAATAAAGACCATCTTTAGCCATTAAATGAGTTACAGCTATAAACAACGAAACACACAATAATGAAATAATTCTTTTTTTCATTCGGTTTAAATTTTAACATTTACTGCTTTTTCGACATACATTCAGGAACATCACTTTGGTAAAGAATAGTTTCTATCAAAAGCCTGTCCCCCTGATTCGCTTTCCCATAAAGGAAGGTCCGTTGCCCGCACCGCCGAAGGTGAAGTCGTCGGCGCCGATGACCACCACGTTAGAGATTTTCGAGCTGCCATGAAGGATGAGGTTCACCAATGCTGTCACATCGGTTATCGTGATATCTTCGTCGCCTGTGATGTCGGCATTATCGATGATAAACGCGCTATTGTCGTTGCCGAGGATATGATTGACAAGGGAAGTCACATCTGTCACGTTGACCTCTCCGTCGCCGTTCACGTCGCCCTGGCTGGAGTTGACTTGGAAGTATGCATGGAAAGCGTTGATCTTGGTGGTTTGTTCGCCATCAGGATTGCAGAGTGTATTGTTTTCTCCTAAGAAGAGTATGGGCTTGCCACCTTCTATACGGAGAGGGGTATAGACACCCATCATGGTCAGCACTCCTTTGTTCACATTCACAGGACCGTCGTTACTGATGACCACCCCGTTGAATAGCGGGTCGCTGACTTCACCAGCACCCTCCCATCTCACAATGTAAGGTTTGCCAGCCTCGATGGCATCGAGGTCATCGCTGAAAGTCAGCGTCATCGTACCATTTTCATACGACGCTGAGGTGAGTTCCTTGACAGACGCGCCATCAAGAGGGGTGCCGGCCAAACTACCAAGACTGAAGGGAAGAACAAGTGTGTTCCAATTTCCATCCTTATGGAAGGTGTGTCCATAGAGCACCACGTTCACTTTCTCATTGTCATAGGCATTGATGAGAGCCGTGTTGGTGTGCTCTTCATCCATGCCCCTGTCGTCGTCGGAAAGAATGACACATGTATTCACTTCATTCCCACGAACGAACAGGCTGACATCATTTTGACCAGAACCATAGCATGAGAAAATGCTGTTTTGAGAATTATACTTGAGTAAATTACGAGTATTAGAACCTTGAGCCTTGATGGTGGCGACCCCCTCATTGGTGACAGCAACCGACCACTGGCTATTGGCGGACAGGGTGCTTTCTGTTCTTAAATAATTATTGCTGCTGCTGGCTGCATAGAGATATCCTTGGTTGACATCATCGTAAAATGTCCATTTGCCCTCACTGCCACCCAGGACCAACTCGTATGCTTCACCACGGTCGGTAATGACATCCTTGGCATCATTCATGGTTACACTTGCTGCTGCGCGGTTGTTGTTGTTGGCACTTCCCAATGCTTTTGCCGCACTCTTGTTGGCAATGAGGCAAATATCGCCGGCGGTCAACTGGTCGGTGGAGGTGACGAGACGGTAAACAATGGAATCGCCCGACTGTCCCACATAGACAAACGTGGCACTCACATTGACATCACATGCGGGCATATCAAACTGGTCGTCAAAAACTTGTACGGGTACGCCATCAACATCTGTGACATTCCAAAGGTAGAGAGTATAGCCTTCATCAGGGACAGCACTCAGTGTGACAGTGGTGCCTTCTGTTGCAGAGAGAGTACTCACAGAGATGGACCCGTGTTCATTCTCACTCACGGCAATGTTGTACAACATCTCCCATTGTGCATAAAGGGTTAGGTCATCATGCAAACTGACCGTCGCCTCGTCGGCATAATACATCCCCGTGCCGTCGTCTTTGGTGTTCCAACCAGTAAAGACATGACTCTCGTAACTGAATGTGTTGGCTTCCAAATTCGTAGGAATGTTTTCCTCCACGGTCTGGGTATGGACTTCACCCACACCACCATTGGGGTTGAAAGTGATGGTGTAAGTAGGAACGACAGCCGCACTCGTGGCTGTTTTCTTGTAAAGCTGTATGGCCTTCTGAGCATTATAAGAACTCGACTTGTAATAACGGAAACGTTCCTGGTCGCTCGACGCATTGTATCTCAGATGGGCTCCTCCACTCGAAACGATATCGACACCGCCTGAGAGAGAAATGGTATTGACATATGCCGTGGATTTGGAAGAATTCAGCCCATTGGCATCACCTGTCTGACCAATATAATAGCCACTGGCAGAACAAATGGTATATCCATTGCCCGACTTGGCGATGGTGAAAGTGGCGGCATCGGTGGTCGAATTCGATTCTATCTTGTCATCGCTGATGGTGACGGAAATGTTGTTGGATGTAGCATCAAGTGTGGTCAAGCCTCCATTGAAGGCTTTCTTGCCATCCTCATAGACAATGAGGTACTCCCCACTCCAGTCTTCGGGGGCAGAGGTGACCTTCACATAGTCACCGTTCCCGGCGGTGGCAGCGACAAAGGTGGCGGTCACGGTGACATCGCAGGCAGGCATGACAAACGTGTTGTCGGTGACTGCCACTGAAGCTTGGCTGCCATCCGCCTTGGTGACATACCAATTATAAAGGGCATATCCATCGTCAGGAGTAGCTGTAAGCTCGACAGGGGTGCCCACCTTCGCACTTTGTGCGCTGGCAGCTATCCTGCCGTTGACCACATTTTCCAATGTGATGGCATAGAACGTGTTATCCTCCAAGAACGTGGCACTCACCGTCACGTCATATTCGGGCATCACAAAAGTGGCATCGCTGTTCACTGGCACCGTGATGGAAGGGTCGCCGGTCTTGTAAACAGTCAATGTTTCCAAATCATAGCCTTCATCGGGTATGACAGTAATGGCGACAGTCGTGCCTGCTGCAGCACTGGCGGGTGCACTCACACTGCCATGGGATACAACGTCTAAAGCGATGTCGTATTCTTCGCCGGCGGTCCAGGTCTCATCCCATATCATACGTGCATACTCAGGATGGTCGATGAAGGGATTGCGGTTGTGTTGGTATTTTTTATAAATGACATTGTTTCGGGCGATTTCCTTGTCACTCACCGGGTCTTCCTCATTCCAACGCAAAAGCATGGCCATTGCCCAAGGCTTGATTTCCGACTTGGTGGTCATCTCGCTGTTTCCCCATCCACTATCCTCATGGAAATAGCGCACACTCATATAGAAATAGCTACGAGCGATGTCGCCCTTGTACTCATCGATGGGTTCAAACGCCGTGCCAGAAAAACCGGCAGTGGTACAGGGACCGAGTTTGGAACCATTGCCCGAAGTATAGGTTGGATTGCGCACTTCTCCATACGGATAATTGGAACGTCTGCCATTCACATAACCATCTGTGGGATAGACGTGGAAGAGGTCGCTCTTGGGACCACTGACCTCATTGAACCAACTCTGTGGCCACGTGTGTTCACGGTTCCAACAGTCGCCTTCCTTTTTATATGAACCGCAACTTCCATTGATGGAATATGCACAGTTGGAATAGATATCCCAAATGGTGCCATTGGCCCGGCAGTCTGTATAGGCGTAGGCATTGAGCAATCCGGAATAACTGACAACGGTATGTCCCTTGATGATATCATGCAAGGCAGATTTCAACTCGGCACCGGTATGTCCGGAAGCACTGTCATAATAACCTGATGGTATCTGTGCCTGAACTGCAATTCCCATCCATGCAAAGACGAGAAGCACGACGCTGCGAAAAATACTTTTTTTCATAAGATTGACTTTTAGTTGATGAAGTAACCGTCGAGTATTCCGACAGACTTTTTCCCTATTCTGAGAACCATGATGAGGATGAAGGACCTGCGGGATTGTAAACTCCTGAAAGTAAGCTCCAGAAAGTAAGCTCCAGAAAGGAGCTCCTAAAAGTGAACATACGTCCCTTTAACTCCTCTTTAACTTCTCTTTAACTTCTCTTTAACTCCCCTTTAACTCCTAAGTTTCCATGATTCACTCACCTATCGTGATGACGTATTCGCTCATGAACGAGGCACCGGGCATCAGATGGTTGATAAAAGGCTTGTCCTTGAACTCGCCATCGTATCCGCGAGGGTCGCCCACGCCATACCATGGTTCAAGACAGACGAACGGTGCATTCTTCTGGTAAGGGCTCCAGAATGCGATGATGGGGCATTTATAATCGAGCCTCACCGCCACGCTGCCGTCGGTATCAAGAAGTTCGACGCAGCTGGTCTGGCTCTTGTGCAGCTTCACCGAGTCGTGAGCGAAGAACTCGTCGTCGAAAAGGATAAGTCCCTCCTTTGATGCGACTTCTATCTCATCCATCTCCACCGAACCGTCGATATGGCTCTTGAGACCTTGAAGCAGTCCTTTGTTGTCAACGCGGAGGACACCTTTCAGAGGCTTTCCTGCCTCGCAACCTGGAGCAATGAAAGCAGGATGGCCGCCTATCTGGAAATACATTTCACGCTTGCCTGTGTTTTCCACGTGCCAGATGACGTGAATCTTGTTGTTGTCAAGCCGATAGCTCACGGCAAGGTTGAAGGGGAAGGGGTAGACCTTCAAGGTCTCTTCGCTTTCGTGAAGTGCGAAAACCGCCTTGTTCTCCGACTGAGCCACAAGGGTGAATTCAGTGTCGCGTGCAAAGCCGTGGCGCGGCAGATGATACTCCTGGCCATCGACAGTGTAAGTGTCGTTTTCCACGCTACATACTATAGGGAAGAGGATGGGCGAACGGCGGGGCCAATACTGCGGGTCTGCCTGCCAAAGGTACTCACGCCCGTCGCTGTCGATAATACTCTGGAGCTCCGCTCCCATCTCTGCAACCTTGACGGTCAGTTGCTCATTACTAAGTTCTATCATAAAACAATGATTTAGGTGTGTTGTCTGGTTATGTATTTTTCTTGACGTTGGGGTTTTAAAAGCACAAATTTAGCGATTCTTTCTGAAACAACCAAATTTTTGAAGCATAAATGGTTCATACCCTCAAACGTTTATAGCTATAAGAAGCGAATGGCCGAAACATGCGCACCGACATTCTTGGCTTTTGTACGGACATGCATAAAGCAAGTCCCAAGATCGCAACAGGCCTTTTGGCGTGGTTGAAATCCCCCTGAGGGGCGTGTCTTGTGCCCACCCGAACGCCAAAAGGCCAATTTTCAATCTTCAATTTTCAATCTTCAATCTTTGAGGTTTATCCGATTTATACTCTCATCCGTTTACAGCTATGCATCATCTTTTTAGAAACTTACGCTGAGCCCCATATTGCACACTCCGAGGCATCCGTAGCCCAACTCGAAGAAAAACTTCACCGGGGCGGGTCCCAAGCTCATGCCAAAGGGTGAGATTTGGTAGGCCATACACCATTTCGTGTTGTCAAAGTGCTCTTCGTGGGCGTTTCCTTGACATGATTCTAACGGTCTCACGCCCTTCCATTCCTCCAAATCGAAATGAAGGCGGTTGCGCATCATTCCCAACGCGACACGGGAGTAGAGACGACAACACCTTCTTTCAAACCAGGTGTATCTCGCCGAGGGTGTAAACGAGAAACTGCGGCATGTCTCGTATCCTGTGGTGACGATGCTGGAATTATTGTTCTGCTCGACAACGTGGAAATCCTCATTGGTATAGCTTTCCGAAGACCTTCCCCATGCCATCGTTGCACCGATGTCCCATTTCCTGTTGAGTCGGTAGTGATATTCCATCTTTCCCACGATATATGATTTGCCGAAGATGTCTCCACACTCTCCTTCAATTTCCATATGCCGGGGTAGGGTGAAGCCGTCAATAAAGTGTTGCGTGGTGTGGTCTGCTTGGTTGGGGCCGAAGCCCAATGAGGCATTTAACTCGTGCCGTTTATAATTAGCAGGCTGCCCATTGGGTTGGCGGTGATTCACCTCCAATAAGGCGGGGGGTGTGACATCCTTGTATTCTCTGGCGCCGCTGTTGATGGTCACGGGTTCGTCCACTTCGCTTTCGACGAGGATGTCAGCCTTCATATCGGAGAAAATCGTGGCGCATGAAGTGAAGGTGGCGGTCAGTAACACAGTGAAGAGTGTTTGAAATATGAAGGATGTGTTGAGTTTCATGATTCTGTTCTGTTGATGGAATGACACATGTTCATATTATAAACGCTTTGGAAGTGACTATCTTGTATGTGATTTTGTTAAAAATGAAGGATTCCTGTGGTGCGGCGGCGGAGCCGCTTACGGAGAACGGGGAGGATGGGTGGTTTGGGCGGTTTGGGGAGACCCCACCACTGCCCTCCCTCGAGGGGATGTTGCAACGGAGGGGTTTGTCCGATTTATACTCTCATCCGTTTACAGTACAATATGAAGAAAAAGGAAAAAGAAGTATCTGCCACCACCCGAGTAACCCCTGATGACAATGAAGGGGGCAGGGCTGTCACCCCCGATGCTTCTTTTGAAGGCAAAAATAATGCAAATAATCCAAACTTCCAATAAAATCCCCGAAAAATCTTCAGATAAAAATAACGGTGTAAACCTGAGGGGCGGGTCTTGTGCTCACCCGAACGCCAAAAGGCCAATTTTCAATCTTCAATTTTCAATCTTCAATCTTTGAAGTTTATCCGTTTTATACTCTCATCCGTTTACAGCCGTGTGGCAAACCGTGGAAGAAGAGGAAGAGAAGGATGTGTTTGACGAGGGGATGTAGGCGAGGTGATGGGATGGCGACCGCAACACTGTTGCGGCATAGAAGGACAGAGTGACGGCAGAGCAATGTGTAATACTTTTAGCACAAAATAAAGAAAAAGCACCCCTGTTTTTGATTTTTTTTTGTTTTTAGCATTGCAGTATGAAAATTTTTCGTAAATTTGTCGGAAATTAGCCTAAGCCTATTATTTCGCACCTGTCAACACTACTACAGGAGATTTATTAACTTTATATTTTTACCTTTATGAAAATTGCAAAACTACTTGTCTTAAGTGCGGTGTTGCTATTGGGTAGCACTGCTGCAAGAGCCGTGAACAGCAACGTGTGGGCTGCACCGTCTGTCTCGGAATTCGCAACAATGGAGGAAGGAGCCATCTACTACTTCTATCTCCCCGATTGTGAGCTCTTTTTCACCCAAGGCAACGCCTGGGGTACTCAAGCCAGTGCTGGCTCGACTGGTTTGAAAGTGAGAATCGACCCCGTTGAGGGCAAAACCGGAGTCTACACCCTGACTGATTACTGTACGAGCAAGAACAAATGGCTCATGTGGTGGTTTGTAGACAATGGTATCGACATGTATGTTGACTACGACGGCCAGGCCGACTACTTGTGGGAAATCACTTCCATGGGCAACAAGACCTACCGCTTCTCACCCTCAGCTGAGAACCCCAACGCCAACAGCAACACATTGTTTGTGGGTCTCAACCGTACTGAGAACTCCGACAACACCGTGCTGACAGCCAACAACACCGCCGACGGCGGAGCCATCATCGACTGGAAACTGGTGCCGGAGGCTGCCGGAGACGCCTACTTTGACTACTGCAAGGTGTATGATGCCGCCATGCAACTGAAAGACCTGCTCAACGAGGCTGAGGCCATCAACGCCAACGTGGCAGACCAGATTGCCGTCTATAACAACACGAACAGCACCCTTGAAGAAATCAACGCCGCCATCGCGGCCACCAAGGAAGCCATCGAGGCACGCAAACAAGAAATCGCCCAAGAGAACTACGCCAACGCCACAGCATCCAGCCCGGTGGACGTGACGAGCCTCTTCATCCAAAACCCCACCTTCCTCAACAACAATTACGACGGATGGGGTGGTTCCGGATTTGGTGGATATAATCCCAAGGAGAATGCCGAGCGCTACAATATGACCTACGACACCTACCAGAACCTTGAAGGTCTGCGTGAAGGCGTTTACAAGTTCAGCGCCAACGCCTTCTACCGCGCCGGCAACGCACAACCCGCCTACGAAAACTACAAGGCAGAGAACAAAGAATCGAAATATGCCAAACTGTATGCCACCTCAACCGATGGCGACGCAGAGTCGAGCATCCTGTCTCCCTTCTCGGCAAGCCTGACTGCGCAGATGTCCACCGGCACCTGGTCTTCCGCCACCGACGCAGAAGCTGGCATCACCTTCTGGATTCCGAACAACATGGTGGCTGCCGACGAGTTCTTCAAAGCCGGAAACTGCAATGACAACGACGTCTACATCTACGTGAGCGATGGCAACCTGAAGGTAGGCGCACGCAAAGGCACCACCATAGAAGGCGACTGGAGCATCTTCGATGACTTCTCACTCACCTATTACGGAAAAGGCAGCGATGCCATCACCCTCCTCAGAACTGCTTACCTCGACGGCCTTGACGTGCTTGACCTTACCGATGTCGTCTATACCAAGTCCTATCTCACCGCCTACAACACTGGTGTCAGTTCACTGAGGTCGGCCAACACCGCAGCGAAGATCTACTCCGCCATGGAAGCCATCAAGACTGCCAAAGCCAACTTGGAGACGAACATCGACCTCTGGAAGCAACTCGCCGAACTCCGCGACCAGGCATTGGAAGCAGCCAACGCAACCGACTACCAGGCTTCCTACCGCAACAAGTGCAAGACATGGGCCAACAGCGACTATCCCTCATTGGTCAACGCACGCGCCCTCACCAACGAGCAGCTTGAGGCTGAAATCGCCAAGGTGCAAGCCTTGATAGATGATGTCTATCACCACCCGGGTGCAGACGAAGTGGACATGACCAACCTCATGGTGAACCCAGGATTTGAGGATGGAACCAACGGATGGACGAGAGAGGCTGCCAATGGTGGCAACGTCGTTCTTGGCGGCAACGCTGCCAACCACTGCTTCGAGGCTTGGAACAACTCCAAATTCGACATCTACCAAATCATCAACAACGCTCCGAAGGGTGTGTATGAAATCTCCGTACAGGGCTTCTACCGCTATGGACGAAACAATTACAATGCCTACCTGAATGGTGAAAGCTACACCACCAAGGAGGGATGCCCCGTGTTTGTATATCTCAACAGCAATGCCACACCGTTCACCAACGTCTATGGCGACCCCGTGCAAATCACAGACGCCAGCTTCTATGGCTCAGGATATGAGACCCAGACACTTAGCGACGGCACCGTGCTCTACTTCCCCAACAATATGGACAATGCTGCCGTGGCCTTCACCAACGGCATGTACACCCAGTCTGCCTACGGCCTCGTGGCCAATGACGGCGACCCAATGCGCATCGGCGTGAAAGGCTGTACCAACCAACTGGGTGACAGCTGGTCTATCTGGGACAACTTCAAGATCACCTACTGCGGCTTCAAGGCCGACGTGGTGAAACCCGTGCTCGAGCAAGCCATCGCCGAAGCTGAAGCTTCACTGAACAGCCCCATCGGCAGCGATGTCGTGGCCAACCTCCAGGCCGCCATCAACCAAGGCAAGGCCGTGGTGAACGGCACCAACGGAGAGGCCATGTTCCAAGCCTTGACGGCTCTCTACGACCTGAAGGACGCCGTGAACGAGTCGAAGGCTCTCTTCGCCACCCTGACAGCAGCCAACGAGGAACTTGCTGCAGCCATCCCCGGCGCCGTGGCTTCCTCTGACATCGTCTCCGAGGCCAACACACTGAACAGCACCATCACCAACGGCATTGCCAACCACTCCTATGCCAACAGCGACGTGGAAGGTCTCATCCAGGACATCTACACGATGATCCATCGCCTGGGCATCCCGCAGAACATGAATGATGCTACAGCCGACAACCCCGTGGAGTGCACCACCATCATCATCAACCCGGCATACGACAACGGTAATGACAAGGGATGGACTGGCAATGCCGCCGTAAATGGCACTTCACTGAATGCAGAGAAGTTCAACACCACCTTCAACTACTACCAGGAGCTCTCCGGCCTGCCCGCAGGCACCTATCGTGTCGTGGTGCAAGGCTTCTATCGTGCAGGCTTAGCCAACAACGATTACAACACCTTCATCGAGAATCCTGACGACAACAACAATGCATTGCTCTATGCCACTGTCGGTGCGAGCACCAAGAATTCTCCGCTGAAGCGCCTGGCCGCTGAAGCAGTCACCATGGAAAGCCTCTCCGAAGGCTGGGTATGGTCAAGCGAAGCAAACAATCTGGCAGTGCCCAACTCGATGGCTGCTGCCGGCACGGCCTTCAACACCTACAATGCCGACAACGAAAGACTCTACGCCAACAACACCGTCGAGGCTGTCGTTGGCAGTGACGGCAAACTCACCATCGGCTTGAGGAAGGATGTGCAAATCGAAAACGACTGGACCATCTGGGACAACTGGCAACTCTTCTACCTTGGCAAATCAGATGTTATCGTAGGCGATGCCAATGGCGACGGCGAGGTGAACATCACCGACGTCTCGATCATGGTGGACTATGTGCTCAACGGCTCAACAGAATTCATCAAGATAGCCAATGCCGATATGAATGGCGACGGAGACGTGAACATCACCGACGTCTCGGCTCTCGTCAGCATGATCCTCAACCAAGAATGATTTCAAAATGATGACTTGAAACTTCTCAAGCCATCTCCCTCTAATCGAGTAGGAGGCAAACACCCGGGTGTTTGCCTCCTAATTTTTTGAATACGACTATTACCAAACAAGCCATAAAAGCATTTTATTGCCGTCGGATATACACCATAGACCATGGTAATAATGAAAAAAGAGCGGTGTTGCCGCTCTTGGTAATATTGTGAGTTGAGGAATCATTAGAGATTGTTGACATCTTCGATAGTGAGTTCTGTAATATCTGCAATGTCCTGTAAAGGATATCCTTTAGCTTTCATTCTTCTGGCATTATTGATATTGCTTTCCATAAGGCCTTCCGCTTTTCCTTTGGCAATGCCTTCTTCAAGGCCTTCCGCTTTTCCTTTGGCAATGCCTTCTTCAAGGCCTTCCGCTTTTCCTTTGGCAATGCCTTCTTCAAGGCCTTCTGCTTTTCCTTTGACGAAGCCTTTTTGAATACCTTTTTGTTCAGCCGATTTGACCACGTTGAAGAGGTCGCGATATACCTTGAGGCTCTCTTCGTAGTCGAAAAGCTCCTCCTTGGAGAACCTCGCTATCTCTGCCTGTTCGAAAAGCCGTGTGAACACACGGTCTTGAAGTGCGGCAGGACGCTCCATCAGCCTTGAGAGGTTGCGGAGCACATAGAGCCATTTGTCCATCATGGTCTCGAGCTGGTCCTCTGTCTTGTTGAACTTCGGCATTTCGAGATAGACGAAGGTGAGCTTGTCGTAGAAGACGTGCTTGTCCTCCACGTCCATCAGCTTCACCTCGTGGTGCATGCAGTCGGGGGCGTATTCGTCATCGGGGAATACGAAGTCGAGGATGCCCACGGTAAGCTTGAAGTCCCACTCATGGCCCTGCTGGGCTTGCTCACGTATGGGGAAGGTGGCATAGAACACGCTTCTGTCCTTGAAATAGTCCTGCTCGGCCTTCTGCATCTCCACGATGAAGTATTCTCCGGCGGTGTTCTGGCAGTACACGTCGAAAACGGCCTTTCGGTCCATAATGCCGCTTCCAAGCTGTTCGGTGTTGCGGTATCTGATGTCTGTGATTTCCTCTTGGTTGTGCAGGAGTGAATTGAGGAAGCTGATGAGCAGTTCCTTGTTAATTTCTGTGCCGAAGAGCCTCTTGAACCCGAAGTCGGTGAAGGGGTTGATGTATTTTCCTCCCATGGTTATTCCTTTTGTTTGCAAAGTTAGTGAAAAAGACTAGCAAATGCAAATTTTGCGAAGAATGTTTTAGGCCATGCTTTGAGATTGTTTAGTGACGATTAAAAAATAAATTGGGATGAATTATAAAGAACACGC
The DNA here is from genome assembly GCA_902786665.1 of uncultured Prevotellaceae bacterium. Classification (GTDB taxonomy): domain Bacteria; phylum Bacteroidota; class Bacteroidia; order Bacteroidales; family Bacteroidaceae; genus Prevotella. The sequence goes on from CADADN010000006.1 coordinate 138,778, forward strand.
GCTCGGCTCTGCCGCTTGGCTCGTCCAAGAATTAACCAAAAATTCTGACGCACAACCGCTCGGCGACGAAGGAGACGCTTGCCTAAGCAAGAATTATATGTTAAAATAATACCAAGTATTTTTTTTACTTCTACTTATCTTCATTTTTCATTTTCAATCTTGAGTCTACTTTAGGAAAGTGTGTAAAAGGGTGGTGCGCATCTCCCCTCCCCTTGCAGGGGAGGGGTTGGGGTGGGGTCTATAACTTGTTGATTTTTAAGAATATTTCACTCCACCTCCAGTATAGTCAACGCCCCCTCCCCCCCTCTAATCTTAGAGGGGGAGTCTGAACACCGCTTTTTGCTCACTTTCCACTTTTTAAAGTGGCCTCAATCTTCAATTTTCGGCACTTCTATCTGCGACCCGTAGCGGTGGTATTCGTTGGATATCGACTGCTCCTTGATGTAGAGGGCGAGTTCGATGCGGCCGTTTCTCACAGGAGCCGACAGCGCGATGTATTTGTCGCATTCAGCGGCAGCGACGAACACGTCATCAGGCACCTCGGAAGCTATCGTGCGCACACGCTCATAGTTGTTCATCGTCTTGCAGAACTGCTCCAAACTCTCTTTCTTGACAGCGGGCAATTGGTTGGCCAATGGATGGCTCGCGTCGGCGGAGATGGTGAGGGGCGTGCCTACGGTCTTGGCGGCGAGCATCACCATGTCGACTTGCTCCTTCGTCTCGCCGCCGAAGAGCCGAAGCACCATCCCACCCTTCAATGGCAGATAGCGGAAGACATTCTGCTCACCACGGATGTGAAGCTGGATGTTGCGTGCATGGCGGAACTCCTTCTCATACCATTCGGCGTATGACTTCTTGTAGTCGGTGGTTGCACCGGCCTTGTCTTTCACGCTCATGAACTGCAGGCAGTAGTTGGGACCACCCGCCTTCAATCCTGGTCCGAAGGCCGACAGTTTCATGCCGCCGAACGGCTGGCGGTTGACGATGGCTCCCGTGATGCCGCGGTTGATGTAAAGGTTGCCCGCCATGATGTTTGCCTTCCAGTATTTCTGCTCCTGCTCGTCGAGCGACTGGAGACCGGATGTGAGTCCGTAGTCCAAGCCGTTGACGAGTCTGACAGCTTCCTCGAGGCTGTCAAAAGGTGTCACGGCCAACAGCGGTGCGAAGAGTTCGGTGCGGAAAGTGAACGAACCGGGTTTCACGCCGATTTTCACGGTGGGTTTGAGGATGTAGTGCTTGTCGTCGACAAAGACGGGCGGAACGAGCCATTCCTCACCGGGTTCGAGTTCGAAGGCTTTTTTCAGTTTCTCATTCTCGTTGGTGATCATCGGCCCTACGATGTTGCCGGCATTCCACACCCCGCCGACCTTGAGCGACGAGGCACAGTCCTTCAACTTCTCCATGAACTCCTCCGACTCGTATACTGAGCGTTCCACGAGGAAGATGGAACAGGCGGAGCATTTCTGTCCGGCATTGCCGAAGGCGGAGCGGCAGGCATTCATGATGGCGTGGTCGCGGTCGCCCTTTGCCGAGAGAATCATCACGTTCTTGCCACCGGTCTCTGCCGAGAGGGGCTTGCGTGGGTTGTTGCGGGCGATGGTCTGTGCGGTCTCCGTTCCACCCGTGAGGATGATGTGGCTGACCTCAGGCGCCGAGGTGAGCAACGGTGTGGCCTCCCTGTCGGTGATGACCACCTGGAGAGCCTCTTTCGGCACACCGGCGTCCCAGAATGCCTTGGCGAAGAGCCATGCCACGGGGGCGGCGACGGTGGCGGGTTTCAGGATGCAGGTGTTGCCCGATGCGAGAGCCGCCACTACGCCTCCGCAGGGGATGGCGCAGGGGAAGTTCCAGGGCGACAGCACGAGTACGACGCCCTTGCTCTTCATCTCGATGTCTCCGAGGGCGGCATATTTCTTCATCGTGGTGGTGTAGAAACGGCAGTAGTCGATGCCCTCCGACACCTCCACATCGCCCTCCTCCACCGTCTTGCCAGTGATGGCGCACATCGCACCGTTGAGGTCGCCACGCATCTGTCCTAGGATGTTGGCCGCCTTGTACATGATGCGGTGACGCTCCTCGACGGAGGTCATCCGCCATCCTGCCGGGTCCTTGGCAGCGATGTCGATGATTTGTCGGGCTTGCTCCTTGTTGGCACGCGACATCTCGCACACCAGCACGTCGCCCTCTTGGGAACGGTCGTGATAGCCGACGTGGTCGTCGTTGAACACAAGGGTGGCACCGACCTGCGTGGGCAGCAGGTCGCCGGGCTGCCACTCGCCCCACTCCTCCTTGGGAGAGACGGACTTGCCGGCAGACTTCCATTTCGCAAAGATTTTCTCCACCCATTCCTGGTTGCAGATACGGTCGAAGTCGGTGTCTGGCTCGTTGAGCATCTCGTCGCGTGGCTCCTGTCCCTCATAGGGCTTGTTGCGGTCTTGAGTGCGGGTGGGGACATGGGAGATGCTGTCCTTCATGTTGTAGGCGTCGATGAACTGCTGCTCAAGTTCCTTCCATTCCTTGGTGTCGGGCCTCAGCGAGAAGGAATGGGTGAGGAAGTTGTCGGGGGCTGTGTTTTCGTCCATTCTCCGCACGAGGTAGGAGATGGCGTTGAGGAAATGCTCCTTTTTCACCACGGGAGTGTAGAGGATGACGTGGTTGCCGAATTTCTTCTGTGCCCGCCACACGTGGTTGGCCATACCCTCGAGCATCTCGAAGCAGAAGCAGTCTTTCGGGGTGTGGTAGCGTTCGGTGAGGAGGTAGGCGTATGAGATGGTGAAGAGGTTGTGTGATGCCATTCCGATGTGGAGCACCTTGGCATTCTCCGGCTTCAGTCCTCGCTCTATGATATGGAGGTAGTTGGCATCGACCTCGGTCTTGTTGGAGCGCACGGGGTTTGGCCATCCGCGCAAGTCGCTGACGATGTTCTCCATGTCGAGGTTGCAGCCCTTGACGATACGCATCTTGATGGGTGCGCCGCCCTCTGCCACACGCTTCCGGGCAAACTCCAGCAGTTCGGTTTGGAAGTCCCATGCGTCGGGGAGGTAGGCCTGGACGACGATGCCTGCCTCGTAGTTCTTGAATTGCGGCAGCGAGAGTACGTCCTTGAAGAGTTTCATGGTGAGGTGTGCATCCTTGTACTCCTCCATGTCGAGGTTGATGAACTTGTATCGCTTCACTCCGTCGGCATCGGTGTAGGGATTGTCGATGGCGGCTTGGTAGAGTTCCGACATACGCCGGATGAGTTCGGGCATGCTCTCCTTGTAGTTCAGCGCATGGGTCTGGGCGTAGATGCCGGAAATCTTCACCGAGATGTAGTTGATGTCGGGTTCCTTGAGGGCCTCGAGATACGACAGGTATCTCTTGTCGGCCTCTCCGTCGCCGAGGACCACCTCCCCGAGGAGGTTCACGTTCTGGCCGATGTTCTGGTCGAAGCGTGTGGCAAGGTGCCGGGTGAGATTGGGTCGTGCGGCATTGATGATCACACGGCTGGTGTCGCGGCGCAACCTCCATTTGATGATGGGCACGGCGGCCCAGTTGAAGAGAGGCGTGTAGGCGAATTTCTGATACATCCAGAAGAGGCAGTGGTCGGTGGGACCGAGAAAGCGGGGGATGCCATACTGGTCGATCAGGTCTTTCACCCTCACGGCGAGTTTCTGCGTGTCTCTCACCTGGCTCGTCTCGTCGAGCATGCGCACGATGAATTTCTTGTCGTTGGGCGTGGTGACCATCGTGCCATACATGTGCTGTTCTTCCTTCTCAAGTTTGGTCAAACCTGAGTAACTCTCATCGTATAGTTTCCTCATCCAAGAGAAAACCTCCTCGATGGTCGGTAATTTCTGTTCTTCCATGATTAAATTCGATTAACAATATGAATGATGTGTCTTCAAAGTGGGTTTGCTTCGCAAAGTTAGTAAAAAAATCAATAGGCTGTATATTTTTTGAATAAAAATTGAAAAAATGTTGATGAAAGCCTATCCCTGCAGCAAACCATTTGAAAACGAACACAAAATTGGCTGAAAGAGCCATGACTACAGGAAGCCCCTCATAAGGCTTGACAGGCCTCATGAGGGGCTGGGATGCGTGTGGGCTTTATTTGACGATGACCTTGCTCACAGAGACGTGGCCGTCTTGGTATGTCTTCTTGATGATGTTGACTCCCTTCCTCAAAGAACCGAGTTGCTCGCCTGATGCGGAGAAAATGCTGGTTGCGACCACGGAAGTGTCGTCGGCACCGACAGCATCTATCTTCGAGGTGTCAAGGATGAGTTTCAGATTGGAGAGTCGGAACATGTCGTCACGCTCTGGTGGTGTAAGAATCTTCTCGTACTCGAAACGAATCTTATGGCGCCCCGGGGTGAACACCAATTCCTGGCTTTCAAATGCAGTGGAACTGGCAGGGTCTTCGCCACAGAACTCCCGTACGATTGAGTCGTCAATCTTAATACGAGTACCATCGTTGAAAGTCAAGTCGCCCAAGAAATTCAGCCAGTTGGCAGAACTGTTGACACCTGTCCAAGAGAGCACACCGACTTTTTCCTCCGGCACGATGAAATCAGCCTGTAGCCATGACACCATTTTCCCATCAGTAATCTGCATTTTCGAGGTGGAGTTATAGGCATAACCGTCTGCCATAATGAATGGATAAGTGATGTCTGTGTCGAACGAGAACTCTCCACCTGTGACAATCGGAGTGTAGTCATACGGAAGTTTCTCCGTGTTAGCCGCACAGTCAATCGTGAAATCACCTGCCGTGGTTGATATCACCACCTGACCTGTATAATTGCCTGGCTGGTCGGTCTCGAAAGTGAGTACTACGTCGCATTTTTCAGCGTGAGGTGAAGCAATGTCGGTCATGATGCCAGAGAATGGCCCGTCAGTGCCAATGGCTGTAACGCGAAGCGGTTCGCTGCCCACATTGAGCAAAGAGACTGTAGCAGTGTTAATTGTTGAAAGTTTATCCACATAATGCTTTCCGAAGTCAACAGACTTGTCGAGAGCAATCGCACCATGTTCTGCCATGTCGGTGATTTCAAAATCCAGGTCGTAGATATAAGTCCTGAATGGCTTTTCCGACCATCCGTAGAGGTATGAATTCATATTGATAGTGTTTGTGAACTGAATCTCGTGTGTGCCGGCATTCAACACCATCACCCCATCAATAGGAACTTGTTTAAACCCTTCACCATAAAAATCATACACATTATCGAAAAAGACCGCCCCGTCCAATTTGATTTGACTTCCCCCGTTGGGATGCAGGCTCTCAGACATTCCTTTCCACGAGAGCACGCCAATTTTGCCCTCCGGCACACGCACGTTTGCCAAGATGGATGATTTGCCCGAACTCTCCATCTCGTTGGTGGAGACAGCCACAGGGAATCCCGTGATGTCGTTTGTCAGCACAAAAGGCAGGTCGTCGTTGAAAGAGAAAATGATGTCACCGCCTTTCACAATAGACGAGAAGGGAGGTGCTTCACCCACCTCGGCTGTGATGTCCACCACCGCTGTGGAGCCATTGTCGGCAGTGAAAGTAAGTTGGTTTTGGAATAGTCCCGCCTCTGTGGGATACATTTCAACGAGGATGTCTGCCGTTTCTCCCGGTTTCAGATACTCAGAACCATAAAGCACCATTGTCTCCTTGCTGTCGTAACTGCATTTGAACCTGGTCTCCGTCAGTCCGATGTTGCTGAGTCTGACGGTTGTCTTCAAAGTAGCCCCGACGGTCACGCCCGAGCCACTGAGATGGACTTGCTCCGAGCCGACAAGAAGTTTTGCCTCGTCAGGCCGTTTCGTGAACGTTGCCGACTTGTAAAAATTAAGGAATCCTTTTTGTTGATTGCCATTGACAGAGAAGCCATAGCATCCATATCCTGTTCTTGGGGTGAGTGTCGCAAGGTCGTCGCTCACATCGAAGACGAGTTTGTCGACAGTATTCAACCCATACTGTCCTTGGATATCAGGAGTTTCGGAGAACTGTCCCGCCAGGAATGCCAAATAGACTGCTTCACCAAGATAGTTTATCGTGCCGAAGACACAATAGTCGCTTTGTCCTTTGTCGGGACTATATTCCGGTGTGGAAATGGTGATGGTCTTGGCCTCTTGGTCATAATGGCCTTTGATGGGATTCGCCTGCAACAGTTCAAAATTCCCGACATCGACCAGTCCCTCGAATGTAACCTCATCTCCATTGAACGTGACATTCGCAATATTGTTGGTCGGGGTTAGCGAGGCAACGTCAAACCAACCATATTGGTCGAAATGCGCCATCGCCTTCACCCAATACTGTGCACTTCCTTCCGCCTGATTCATATGGCGGATGTTCATCGTTTGATGAACTTCTGCATTTTTCAGGGCCTTTGCCTGTAGTTTGTCTTCAACTTGTGCACTGCACATTTGTCCCACGGTAAACAGGACAATCAAGGAAAACAATTTTCTCATACAATGTGTCTTTATAGGTTATTTCAACCGCAAAGATATCCATAAATCCCATAAATGCCCCAAAAAACAAGTGTGGTGCTGTCCAAGATTATAAATTTGGACAAGAAAACCTATTTTTTCTCGTTTGCTATCCGCTGATATTCAGAGGGTGTCAGTCCTGTGTATTTCTTGAAAGCCTGGGTGAACGAGGTCCTGGACCTAAACCCGACACTGTTGGCTATCGCCTCCATCGTGTAGTTGCCATACTTCCTTGGGTCGTTGATACGTTTGCAGGCTTCTTGTATCCTATACTCGTTGAGCAAGGTGTTGAAGTTGGCCCCATACCTCTCATTGATGACCTGTGACACATAATTGTATTTCTCACCGACAAGTGCCGCCAACCGCTGTGCAGAGAATTCGGAAGAGAATATCTCCTCGGAATTTTCCATCACACAGACTATTTCCTCATATAGTTTGTCCTTTGCGTCATCATCAAGCGAGTTGGTCCTGTATTTGGGTTTGGCGTCACCCTGTTGCGTCACGAGTTTCTCCAATTCCCTTCTGCGTTTTCTTTCCTCCTCCTCTTTTCTTAGCATCTCCACGTTCTTAAGGTATAGTGCCTCGTTGCGCTGCCGGAGTTGGCGGTTCTTACGCCAGATGATGTACATGGCAAGTAGTATGACCAACGAAATGAGGATGACGGCTCCGATGACAAGCCGGAGGACTTTTCCGTGCTGCTCCATCTCTTGTATCTGCTTGTCGGCCTTTTTCATCTCCCCAAGGAAGCGCATTTCATCGACACTGGCCACTTGATGGTAGTTGAGCAAGGAATCCTTGAGCCTGAAATACTTGTTGTGATAGTTTTCTGTCTCTTGCCGCATTCCGAGTTTCTCGTAACAAGAGGCCATGAGGTCGTAGACTTCGAGTTTGGCGTCTTTCATATCGAGGACATTGGCAATGCTGTCGGCTGTCATGAGCATGTCTATGGCCCGCTGATACTCCTTTTTTGCCACATAGACGCGCGAGAGGTTGGTATGGATGACATAAGTGTATCTGATGTTCCCTATGTCGCCATCAACGAGTCCATATTGCTTTTGAAAAGCCTCGATGGCCTCGTCATATCGTCCGTTTTCCAATGCATGGAGACCTTCATAAAGCAACTGGTTGTATAAGTCGGTTCCATTTTGTTTGGGCAATGCCCTGTAATTGGACAGTTCCTTTTCTATCTGTCCTAGTGACTTGAGCGTGTATGCCACGGTGATCATGTTGGAGATGGCCATCTTCCATGTGAAGGTATCCTTCTCTTCACGTGATTGCCAATAGGATCGCTTGTAATAATCGAGTGCAAGGCTGTCTGGCTTGAGGTCGCCACTCTGTTCGGAAACAGTCTGGTACATGCAGCCGAAATTGAGAAGCACCCTGCCAATCCCCTTGCCGATGTCCTCAGCCAGTTCTTGGGCGTGCGACAGGTTGTCGTATGCCTGAGAGTAGTCGAAATAGTGGAAGAAAAAGACAAACCATCTTCCAGTATAGGCTTTCAGCAGGAAATGTTTTTCTTCATCATTCAAATTGGATTTGTATCGTCCGATGATGATGTTGAAACACATCAAGGCGCTATCGGGCTTGTTGTCAATCTCGGCATACTTGCTCCCGATTTTGACGAGAGTGTCGGATGGCATCTTGAGCCAATAGTGATAAGGGTAAGGGGCATCGTCTCCCTTTGCCGAGGAAGCATGGGAGAGCAATGCTATTGTAGATAAAACTATTATCAAAAATCTTCTCATGACAGGAGAGGAAGCGGCCAACGACGTTTCTCCAAACTTCATTTCTTTTTGACTATCAGTTGCTCGCTCGTGTAAGCTGAGAGCATGTCGAAAAGCTGGCGCAAGTCGGCATAGTCCTTCTCTGAGTAAGATAGATTGTTGATGCTGAACTGGCACGACATCTGCACACGGTTCTCGCTGGCTGTCGTAAGGATGCGGCCCTCTATGCCCTTGTCGGCAGTGATGACGGTGGTGTTCCTGGGTTCACCGTCCACCACGTATCCTTCTGGCAGGGTGATGTTGATGATGATGCGTTCACTGCGGAGAGCCGGGAACTCTACCGGCATCTTGCGGGTTTCGGCGGTGAAGGGATTCACAATCATGTGGTCGGGGAAAGGACAGATGCTGATTTGCCCGTCGGTCGCTTGTCCTTTCTTGGCGTAATCAGTTTCCTTGGTTTCGCCACCCTCGTTGCGGATGGTCTGCTTGCCAGAGAGCGTGCCGTCGGCGGATAGTTGGGCTTCGATGGTGGTGATTTTCTCTGCTTTCGACACCTTCTGCAGGTTCACCCACTGGCTTTTGCCCTTCTGCACCAGGCGAGCCCTCTCCACAAGCATCACATCTGGCAGCATGTTCAGCCAGCCGTTCTTGTTGGAAGCGTCGAGATACATGTTCCCGCCCGTCGGCACGATGACCCCCACGATGAAGGTCGAGAGTTTGCGGATAGAGGGGAAGTTATAGGGCAACTGTCCCAGGTCGCGCGTCCTGAGCATCACGGGAGCCGCAGTGAGACCAGCGTCGTGGAGCGACTGTATGAGCAAGAGGTTGATGTCGGCATTCGAACCACCACCTTTGTTGAGCGTCTCCATTGTGGGGGCAGGGCTCAGTTCATACTTCCCATTCCATTTGACCTTGCTCATCACCAATTTATAGACGGCAGCCACACGCTCGCGCAGGTTGGCAATCTCTGTCACCTTGGCTTGTTTCAATTCGTCGGCCAGCGGGCTGTTGTCGCTCAGGTGCGCGCCCAGATCGTCGGAGGTGAGAATCATTTCATCAATCTGCTCCCACGTTTTGGCATAGTCCATCTGCGACATGCCGGGCAGGCGGTAATACTTCAGTTCGGCAGTGATGCCAGCCCAGTAGTCCTGGGCGTTCCACACAAATTCATCCTTTGGCATGCCCATCAGGTTTTGACCCAGATAGACATAGTGGTTGGTGGTTACCGTCATGGGATTGGCCAGAGGGTCGCTTACCAGCTTGAATTTCATGGAACCGGCGGTACAAGTGTAGGTCAGGCGCTGAATGCCACGATCCTCGATGTTGAATATCAAGTAACTGGGGATGTTCATATCCAACTTGGCATAGACCACGGGAATCTCGCACTGCGCATACCAGTCGTGCAACTCCCAGAAGACTTGGCTGTGGATGTTGTACTCGTATTCTATCACGGTACCCTCCTTCACGTTGGGGACGGTGAACTCCACAAGGTAATTCTGGTCGTCTATCTTCTTGTTCACGATGTCGCTTTTCTTCAAGGTGGTCTTCACCACCTTGCCTCCCTCCATATTGAAGGCGGTGGCCTTGATGTCCTCCACACTCTCGTCATTGTCTGTGCCAAAAACGCCCTCTGTCATCGAACCTGCCTCATCCTCGAAATAAGAATTGGAACTGCCGCCCGGCATGGGAAGGGCAAAGCCGGTGACTTTCAAACCTCCGATATTGTTGCCTACCGACATGTTCTTCTTATAGGGTACGACGACCTTGGCAAAACGGGCACCACCTGGTTTCAGCACCTTGATGCGGCACTTCTCGTGGTAGTCTGCCAGATAACTGGTGGACTGAATGGTGTATTCCACATCGGTCAGCCGGCATAGCACCACGGCCTCTGCGTCTGGCTGCGCCTCATATGCCGTCATCTCCATTTCTTCCTTGGTGGGTTTGCCAAACTTCATATTTACATCGTTCTGCGCTGTCACCGTCGTAAACGGCCAGACCAGCAAAACGAAAAGGTTGAGCATGTATTGTTTCATTGTATGGTTTGATATGTATGTTTATCTCGGCAACAAAGATACATGTAATATTTGAACTTTGCAAAGGTTTCATTTGAAAACAACTTTTTTACCATACCAAAAGAGAAGAAATTATGGAAGAATTGAACAGCCTTGAACACCGAGACACTTGCCACCTTCCTCAAACTGACGAAATTGAGATAGAAAAAAGAACTTAAGTTTCGGAAGTTCGGTTATATTGATATTCAATTATTTGCAGTAGATTCTTTTAAAAAATGTATGGACAATCAAATGAAGATTCCATCAAAATG
>CADADN010000007.1:0-50091 GCA_902786665.1 uncultured Prevotellaceae bacterium
CCCACTAAGATACGGAAAAAGAATGAATAAAAAGAATAATAACAAAACGTATGAGCAAAAAGGCTTTAGCTTTTACGCTATGCGGAAATTAGTACAACATCATCAGCATATGGCATTGACACTCACTTTCAATGGACATCATTTCGTAGTGGAAGGCATCACTTTCGACCTCCTTCCATCCAACACCCGGCAGTTCGCCACAGAAGGCAGCCACCCATCTCCCGCGTTTACTTACACATTCCATATGGTGGAGCAACTGCCCCCCAACCCCGCACCAGGCGAGTCTTGGGAGCAGGTTTTCGACCATCACGACATCGTCGTGTGGCGCAACGGTTCCTTGGAGCGCCGCCTGTTGGCAACAGGAACATCACCAAAAAATTATGCCGTCTACGAAGAGAGGGATTCCAACCAAGCCGACATCTGGTTTCTCTCCTCCTTGCAGTCCCTCCTCCGCTTCGACACTGTATTCATCTCCACCCTGTCCATGGAGCGCCACCTGGCTCCCCTTGGCAACTACATCTTACATTGTGCCTATCTGAGCCATAGTGGGGAAGCGGTTTTGTTTAGCGGCCCCAGTGGCTCGGGCAAGTCCACCCACGGCAACCTATGGGCTCAGTTCGTACCTGACACCCACGTGGTGAATGGCGACCGCGGCCTTATCTACCGAGATGACGATGGCAAGTACTACGTATCGGGGTGGCCTGTCTGCGGCAGCAGTGGCATCTGCCATGTGGAGCGTCATCCACTCCACGCCATCGTTTTCATCGAGCAAACACCTGACAACCAGTTGATACAAGAGCCGACCGTCCGTCTGTTCACCCGCCTCTACTCCCAACTGACCATCAACCATTGGAACAAGGAGGCCACGATAACCGCCGTGGACTGGATAACATCCCTGCTCAACAACGTGCCCGTCAAGGTGTATGGCTGCAACATGGCTCCCGACGCCCCCTTCACTCTGAAAAAGGCCCTCTTCCCAACGGAAGAATAGGATGGACACGAAAGTATGGAAATGATGTAGCAAAAGACATCCTTGTTTTTATTCGTACCTCTTGGCAGGATGGACATGCATGAAGCAAGTCCCTACAGCTGCAACAGGCCATTCCTATCGATTTTCAAGTGGACTCACAACTCCCAAGATGGCATTAGATTTGGAGAAGCATCTGGTGGCGCGTGCCAATGAGGCATTTCAGCCCTTGACCGCCAATTTCGAGTTGACACCGCTTTGCAACCAACGCTGTGAGATGTGCTTCATCCGCAGCACACGCAAGGAGGTGGAGGCTTGTGGCGGTTTACGACCCGCCGCCGCCTGGTTGGAGTTGGGGAAGCAATTGCAACAGATGGGCACCCTGTTCATCCTGCTCACCGGAGGCGAACCAATGCTCCACCCTGAATTCTCGACCATATACACGTCGCTCCGCGACATGGGGTTCATCCTCACGCTGAACACCAACGGCACGCTGATTACCGAAGAGATGTGCCGCGAGACGTTCCGCGCCAAGCCCCGCCGCGTCAACGTGACCCTCTACGGGAGCAACGCCGACACCTACGAGCGCCTCTGCCACCACCGCGACGGTTTCGAGCAGACGATGCGTGGCCTACGCCTGCTGCGCGAGTACGATATTGACACTAAACTCAACCTGAGCATGGTGAAAGCCAATGCCAAGGAATACGAAGAGCTGATGTCGATAGCCGACACATTAGGCATCCCCGTGGTATCGAACAGTTACATGTTTCCCATCTCCCGCAGCCCCAAGGGTTCCAAAGCCACCGGCTGCCTTGAGTCACGCCTGACACCAGAGGATGCCGCCCGTTTCGAAGACCTCCACCAACGCTACGAAAAAGGCGATGAATATGAGTTTTTCGCCCGTCAGTGCGTATCTCAGGCCCGAAAGACATCATCTCCCTCCTTGGAGGGCACGACATTGAACTGCCGTGCGGCAAGGAGTTCGATGTGGGTGAGTTGGCACCATCATATCAGCCCTTGCGTGATGATGGAGATTCCATATGTGGACCTCTCCACCGGCGCCACGCACCCCTTCGCCTACGCCCCCTCGACACCGTTCGCCGAGGAAGTCAAACATAAGGGCACTACCCCATCGCTACCCGCCGGCAACCTTCCAGAAGCGTGGAAGTGGCTTACAGCAATTTGCCAGCACCTTCCCCCCTTCGACGAGTGCTCCGGCTGTCGCCTGAAACACATCTGCCAGGTGTGCTATGCCGCCGCCCTCCACGAGAAGCGCCAGTGCGGCACCATCCGCTACCTCTGCGACATGGCCCAAGAAGAAATCAACATCCTATCCACCAATGCATAAGACCCAGACATTCATCCAGAGAGACATCTCTGGCGAGACCATGCTGATACCCATCGGCGAGACCGCCCGCAACTTCAACGGGATGATCACCCTCCAGGGCATCGGTGGTTTCATATGGGAACACATCGAAGAAGCCGAGAGCCTGGAACACCTCATCGACATGGTCACGACCGAGTATGCCGTGGACCGCAAGACCGCCGGCGGCGACGCGCTGTTCTTCATCATGCAACTTCTCCGCGCCGGTATGATCCGACCGACGGGAAAACATTGGTGAACCTCGCCTCACTCGTGAATGACTTCTATCGACGACATCCTCTTGTCACTCACTCGTGCCGCCCTCTGGGACACGGAGCCGCATTTGGACGCACCCCTCTCCCCTGCCGCCTGGGAGCAGCTCTACCATCAGGCCCGCAAGCAGACGGTTCAAGGCATCGTCTATGATGCCGTCTGCCGCCTTCCTGAGGCACAGCTGCCTCCCGACGATCTGTTGGGCACTTGGATGGAAGAGGTTCTGTATATAGAGACGACCCACCGCCACCATCTGAAGGCACTTGTATGGGTGACCAGCCGTATGGAATCGGAGAGTGCCCTGCGCCCCATCGTTCTCAAGGGCTTGCCCGTAGCGAGCCTATACCTTGCCCCACATCACCGTGTGAGCGGCGACATCGACCTTTTCTATGGCAGCCTTGCCGCCGCCAGCGAAGCCGACCGCCAGGTGGAATCCTGGGGCATCCCCGTCACCCATGGCCTCGACGGCGAAAGCAGCTATCTTGTCAACGACGTCCCCATCGAGCACCACGGCCTCCTCGTCCATTCCCATGTGCCATGGCGGAAACGCCGGCTGCGTGCATGGATAGAGCAACGCCTCAGCGATGCCGACGCCACGACGGAATGTAGCATAGGAAACAATACAGTCAAGGTGCTGTCACCCGAACTCGACCTGTTGCAGTTGAGCAGTCACGCCTTGAAGCACGCCCTGAACGAGGGCATCGGCCTCCGTCAGTTGTGCGACATCGCACTTTTCGTCACCCATCACCGCGAGAAGCTGCCGCCAGATACCGTCCGTCCAATACTCAAACGTTTCGGACTCCTCCGTTGGACCGACCTCTGCCTGAGCTACGGCGTTGAACACTTAGGCATCAGACAAGAACAACTCCCATTTCCTGTTCACGCCAGCAAGGGGTTGGTGGCCTCCATGCACGACGAGGTGATGCAGAGCGGCAACTTCGGCTTCCTCGATGAAAGATACCACACCCAAGGGAAAGCACCACGTCAAAAAGCCACAGCACGCCGCATCACACGCAACGTGTGGCGATACATGCGGCTGTCGCCCCAAGAGGCACTTTGCTGGTCATTGGGACTGGCCGCCGTCCGTGCAGGAGAGAAGGCAGGGATGAGTTTTGGGGAGGAATCGGAATAATCGGAGGAATCGGAAAAATTGGAGGAATCGGAGGAATCGGAAACCAAAAGAAATAAGGTGCCCAATTTGTTGTATCGACATTTAATCAAAGCCCCCACCCCAGCCCCTCCCCTGCAGGGGAGGGGATATGCGCACCAATTGTTGGACGAGACCTCTTGACAAAGAAAGCGAAACGTAATCTTTATGAAAAAACAGATTACAAAATGGACACCCTACAAAAGGAAGTACAAAAAAATCGAGATATGAAAAAGAACATCCAACTATTTACAATGCTTTTAGCAGTGCTGTCAGTCATGTCGTGCAGGACACGCACCCAGATGATTTACTTGGAAGACATGGCGGAAGGAGTGCAATACCCCACAGCCCCCGCCAAGGACCTGGTCATCCAAAGCGATGACAAACTCACCATCAAGGTGAGTTGCAAGAACCCCGAACTGGCCCTGGCCTTCAATATGCCCACCCCGGGCAACTACAGCGTGAGTGAAGAAGGCAACATCAGTAGCAGCAGTGGCCCCAACGCAACAGCCCATTACACGGTGAGCAATGACGGAACCATCGACTTCCCCGTACTGGGCAAGTTGCAAGCACGCGGCCTCACCTGCCGTGAACTGAGCGAGAGCATCAAGAAAGAGCTGCAGACCCGCAACCTGATCACCGACCCCTTCGTCACCACCGAAATCATCAACTTCACCTACTCCGTGCTCGGCGAGTCGAAGAAAGTGGGCACCATCGAGGTGAAAGGCAAGGACCGCATCACCATCCTCGATGCCTTGGCACAGTCGGGCGACCTCTCGGATAACGCCAAGTTGGAACGCATCGCCGTCATCCGTGAAGAGAACGGCAAGCGTCAGATCTATCACTGCAACATCCGCTCGAAAGAAATCTTCGAATCCCCCGTGTTCTACCTGAAACAGAACGACATCATCTACGTGGAACCAGGCGAGCGCAAGGCACGTGAGGAGCAACGTCGCGACATGCAATGGGTTTTCACCGGCGCCTCCTTGCTCACCACCATCATCTCCATCATCTCACTGGTGAAAAAATAGACATTTACAAAAGCCCTAAGGCTCATAGAGGCCTTAAAGACCTTAAAGTCCTTAGAGTCTTTAAAGACCTTACAATCACACGACATCACACACCCAAAGCACCTGCGATATGGTAAAAATGACTGAACAAAAAAGCATGGCCCCCGATTCCTCGCTGGCATCGAAAGGCTTCAACATCAACCCCCTCGACATCCTCCGCTACTTGTTGGGCAACTGGTATTGGTTCGTCCTCTCCGCCGCCCTGTTCGGTGGCTGGGCATGGTACAAATACAGCACCACGCAGTTCCGCTACACCACCAATGCCACGGTGATGTTCAAGGATGCACACACCACCGCCCGCCAAGCCGGTCTCGACCGCCTCGCCAACGCCACCCCCCAGGTGAACATCTCCAACGAGATTCTCCAATTCCAGTCGCCGGAATTGATGCGCAAGGCCGTTCTCCGCCTTCACGCCGAGGTGGACTACACGGTAATGGACTACCTTCGGAAAGAAGAACTTTACAGCAAGTCGCCCATCAAGGTGACATTCTACGATGTGGAAGACGACCGTGAAGCATTCATGGAAGTCAAACCCATCAATGACACTATAGTTCGCCTTTCCGGTTTCACTGACGGCAAAGTGCTGGACGCCACGCTGGGCAAGACGGTCCGCACCCCCCTTGGCCGCCTTAGCGTGACGAAGACCCTTTATTATGGCACCGAATGGCTGGGCCATACCATCTCCGTGAAGAAGAATGATGTCAACAAGACCATAGGTGAAATGTGCCCCAACCTCAGAATCAGCCAAGGCTCCTCAGATGATGGCAAATATGGCAACTTCACCTCCTCCATCTTGTATATGAACTTCGAAGACGTTTCCCCCGTACGTGCTGAAGACATCCTCAACACGCTGATAGCCATCTACAACGAAGAAACCATCACCGACAAGAACCAAATCGCCATCAACACATCAAACTTCATCGACGAGCGCCTGGCCATCATCGAGAAAGAACTTGGCGGCGTGGAGGCCCAGATTCAGAGTTACAAGGAACAGAACAACATGACCGACCTTGGCAGCGTGACCTCCACCGCACAAACCAATCGTGAGCGTTACAGCACCGAGGTGAAGGACCTGATGCTTCAACAGCAGACAGGCAACTACCTGCGCGACTATCTCCGCGACCCCTCGAAAGCCACCGACTTGATTCCCAGCAACACGGGCATCAACAACGGAGCCATTGAAGAGCAAATCAACCTCTACAACAAGTCGAAACTCCGTCGCGACAAGTTGCTGGAGGGCGGAGGCGGTGAGAACAACCCCGTGATTGAAGACCTGAACAGCACGCTGAACTCCATGCGGCAGAACATCCTCCGCTCTGTGGACAACCACAATGCGAACATCAACGCGAAAATCGAGGACATGGCCAACCGCGCCAGCCAGGCTGCAGCCCGCATCTCTCAAATCCCCCGCCAACAGCGCCAGATGCTCTCCATCGAGCGCCAGCAACATATCAAGGAAGAGTTGTATCTATACTTGCTCAACAAGCGCGAGGAGAATGCGCTGAGCCTCGCCACCACGGAGTCCAACGCCCGTGTGCTACAGCCAGCCTACGGCAACAAGACCCCCGTCTCCCCAATCCTCAAGCTGATGATGACCAAGAACATGGCGGTGGCCATCGGCATCCCCCTCATCGCCTTGATGGGCCTCTTCTTCTTCGACACCCGTGTGAAGAGCCGCAAGGATATCGAGGACATGACCTCCGTGCCGTTCATCGGCGAGATTCCCAAGCATAGCTTTTCGAAAGGAGTCATGGGCAAGTCGGACAAGAAAAACCAACGCATCGTGGTGCTCAACGACAGCCGCGACCTGACGAGCGAGGCCTTCCGCATCGTTCGCACCAACATGGACTTCATGCGCGTGAAGACCGAGAAACTGCAGGTCATCACCTTCAGCAGCTTCGGCTCCGCCGCCGGCAAGACCTTCGTGTCGAGCAACCTCGCCGCGAGCTTTGCACAGACCGGCAAGCATGTGCTGATTGTCGACCTGGACATTCGCAAAGGTACACTTACCATCCACACCAAGCACCATCAGTCGAAAGGCATGACCAACTACCTTTCCGGTCAGGCCACACTCGACGAAATCATCCAGCACGACGACATCTGCGAGGGTCTCGACGTGATTCCCGCCGGAGGCATCGCTCCCAACCCTGCCGAACTGCTGTTGAGTGAACGCCTGGACCGACTCATCGAGGAGTTGCGCACACGCTACGACTACATCTTCATCGACAACGTGCCTTACGGTGTGGTGGCCGACGCCGTCATCACCAACCGCATCGCCGACCTCACCATCTTCGTCATCCGCGTGGGTCGTGTGGACCGCCGAATGATGCCCGAAGTGGAGAAAATCTACAATAGCGGCAAACTGAAGAACATGTCGCTGATACTCAACGGCACATCGCTTCACAGCGGATATGGATATGGTTACGGATATGGCTACGGATATGGTTACGGTTACGGCTACGGCTACACCAGCAACAAGCCATGGTGGCAACGCCTCTTCACCTTCGGCAAGAAGAAAAAGCGCCATCACCGCAAGCATGAGGAAGCGGCCAAGAAAAAGGAGCGGAAAGAAAAGTCATAACCCCATAGGAACGTGTTCAAATTCAAGCATCGCCTACTGAAGTCAGGCATCCTTCGCGGCAAGACCGACATTCACTGCCACGTGCTTCCCGGGGTCGATGACGGTTCGCCCGACATGCCACATAGTCTCGACCTGCTCGACTATATGGAGCAAGACTTGGGTTTTGTAGCCGCCTGGCTCACCCCCCACGTGATGGAAGGCAACGGCAACACCGCCGCCCGCCTACACGAGCCTTACGAAACTCTCGTCAACCATTACGAGGGCGGCATGCAGTTGCACCTTTCCTCGGAGTACATGCTCGACGAGGGATTCCGTGAGCGGCTCTCCACCGACGCGCTGTCTTTGGGCAATCACCACCTGCTGGTGGAGACCTCCTACATGAGCGGTCCCAACGACCTCTACGGCTTATTGCTAAGCGTGTGGCACAAGGAACTGAAGCCACTCATCGCCCACCCGGAGCGTTATATGTACATGTCGGAATCCGACTACCACAACTTGAAGGGCCATGGCTATGAGTTCCAACTCAACCTGCTGTCGCTCAGCGGCTATTACGGTCTTCGTCCCCAACAGGTGGCCTTCCAACTTCTAGAGGAGGGTCTTTACGACAACGTGGGCACCGACCTCCACCACCTCAAACGCTTCGAAGACTTCCTCTGGGACCTGAAACTCACACGCAAGCAATTGGACGCCCTTGAGGAGTTGTTTGCCAACAACGAAAATTTGTGACCACGAATAAGGGAACGATGATGAAGGGTGCTGTATCGTGGTTGCTGGTGGTGCTTGTGGCACTTTTCATTGCCCTACCCTACCTGCCATCGTCGGTTGGTGGTGTGATGCTGGTGCTGGGATTCATCACCCTTCCCGTCATCCTGTGCAATGCAGTTGCCGCCGTGGTCAGACACGGTCGTTGGCGCTGGGTGCATGCCATAGCCGTAGCCGCCAGCCTGCCTTTGCTTTCAGCCTATGCACCCCTCATTCCACATACGCCCGACCCGTCGTCCACCACGCTGCGCCTCGTATCATGGAACGTGGGCAATTTCATGGTCAAACGCGACACCATGCTCCAAGCCGCACGACATATCAACCATCTCTCGCCCGACATCATCTGCCTGCAGGAACGTCCACACGAGTCGTTGGTCTCCTGGGACAACATCTGCGATGCCTTTCCCTGCCATCCTCACACCGTGCGCAACAGCCGCGAGGACGAGGTCCTCAACCTCGCCATCCTTAGCAGCCATCCCATCATCGGACGTGGCGAGCGGCAGTTTGAAGAAACTTACAACCGGTATCTGTGGGCCGACGTACAAGTAGGCTCCGACACGTTGCGTGTGTTCAACGTCCATCTGCAGACCACGGGGTTGAACTCTGACTCCAAATGGTCTGATGTGGCAACCGTCTTCACCAACGCCGTGGAACGTGACCGCCAGACCGACATGCTTTACGACGACGTGGGCAACAGTCCTCATCCAGTCCTGTTGTGCGGCGACTTCAACGACGCCCCTAATGGCTATCCCGCCAGCCGCCTGCGCCACAAACTGACCGACCTCTCCTGCCGGTGGCCACTTAGCGGGACTTTCAAAGGCATGGGCGGAGTGCTGAAAATCGACTACATGATGTGCGATCCCGACATGGAACCCATCAGCTATCAGTTGACCGACACCCCTTGGAGCGACCACAAGTTGCAGGTGGGAGAAGTGGCACTTTAAGAACTCAAGGCTTATCACCGTCGCCCCTATCCCAATAACGACAACCTCCATTATGGACAATCAATACTGGACAAAAGAAATAAGGCCTCAAAGAAACCTTCTTGACCTCAAGCTGAAGGAACTGTGGCGTTATCGCGACCTCTATTATATGTATGTGAAGCGCGACATCATCACCGTCTATAAACAGACGGTGCTCGGTCCGTTGTGGTTCATCATCCAACCGGTGCTCACCACCATCATGTTCATGTTTGTCTTCGGCAACCTTGCCGGCATCTCCACAGACGGAATGCCCCAGCCATTGTTCTACATGTCCGGCATTTTACTCTGGACCTATTTCAGCAGTTGCTTCAATGCCTGCTCCAACGTGTTCTCCACCAATGCCAATGTCTTTGGGAAAGTCTATTTCCCCCGTCTCGTCGTCCCCTTGAGCACCATCACGTCAAACCTGGTGAAATTCGGCATCCAGCTGCTGCTCTTCATCGCCATATACATCTATTTCGCTGTCAAAGGAGCCCCCGTGCAAGTCAACATATACCTATTGCTCTTCCCCTTCCTAGTGTTCCTCATCGCCTTCCATGCCTTGTCATGGGGGTTGGTAATCTCCGCCCTGACCACGAAATACAGGGACTTGAGGCAATTGGTAGGCTTCGGCGTGCAACTGCTGATGTATGCCACCCCTGTCATCTACCCGATGAGCACGACAGGAGGAAAAATCCGTGCCATCTTGGAGTTGAACCCCCTCACCCCCATCTTCGAAGCCTTCAAATACAGTTGCATGGGTTGCGGCTCACTGAGCTGGGGAGGTTTGCTCTACAGCACCGTCTTTATGCTCGTCACGCTGTTCCTATCCGTCATCATCTTCAACAGGACTGAGCGCAACTTCATGGACACGGTGTAGGAGATTGAAAATTGAAAATTGAAAATTGAAGATTGAATTTTTGGAGCAGCGAGAGCAGAGTCAAGCTTGCTTGAACTCTGCCGAGTCGTGACAAAAATCAGCGAAGCTAAAATTGAAAATGAGTAATCTGGCCATACAATTCGACCATGTAGGAAAACTTTACCGGCTTGGGCAGGTGGGTACAGGCTCCCTTGTGCACGACCTGAACCGCTGGTGGGTCACACGTGTGCGTGGCAAGGAAGACCCATACCTTAAGATTGGCGAGACCAACGACCGCTCAAAAAAAGGCGACTCGCAATATGTGTGGGCGTTGCGCGACATCACCTTCGACGTGGAGCAAGGCGACGTGGTGGGCATCATCGGCCGCAACGGCGCCGGAAAATCCACATTGTTGAAGTTGCTGTCGAGCATCACCTCCCCCACGACCGGCGTCATCCGCGCTCGCGGCCGTATCGGCTCGTTGCTCGAGGTGGGCACCGGCTTCCATCCAGAGATGACCGGTCGTGAGAACATCTACATGAACGGCAGCATCATGGGCATGACCCGTCAAGAAATCACCCGCAAGTTGGACGAGATAGTAGATTTTGCTGGTGTGGAGCGCTACCTCGACACCCCTGTGAAGCGGTATTCCAGCGGTATGACCGTCCGTCTTGGCTTCGCCGTTGCCGCGTTTATGGAGCCAGAGATTCTTGTTGTTGACGAGGTACTCGCCGTGGGCGATGCCGAATTCCAGAAGAAAGCCATCGGCAAGATGCAAGACGTGAGCCAGGGTGGAGGCAGAACCGTGCTTTTTGTGAGTCATAACATGGCGAGTGTGAGCCGATTATGCAAGAAAGGGATTGTACTCAAAAATGGTGAAATAGATTTCATCGGCAATACAGAAGATGCTATTGATCATTATTTGAATGTCCACGAAACCAACAAAGGCAATACAATAACAAGCCATATCCTATGGAAGAAGAACACCCTTTCCATCACAAGAATTTGTATCAACGATACTGAAAGCGACACCTCAACCATCACCTCTGACCAGCAGACATTGGATATTGTGATAGAAGGCGACACCAAAGAGCCCTTCATGACCGACGTGATGCTCATATTCAAGAACAAAGATGAAGTGCCAATGGCAACCTTTGCAGAAGGACATTACAAAGGTGTTTTAGTGAAGGTTGAAGTTGGATTTTTTTGTATCAAACGGAAAATACAACTACCACGATTCCTCGGCAGTGGAGACTACAAAATTGACTTGTTTTTACATCATCCCATGGTTGAATATCAGTTGAAAGCATTTAACTGCTGTTCAATACACATAGACGGCTACCTGGAAGGATTTGGACGATCGTTAATACTTAAAGAAGAAGGCTTTATCGGATTAGAGAGCATATAGATGAAACTATCCATAATAACTGTTAATCTGAACAACAAAGACGGTTTAAAAAAAACCGCTGAAAGTATCATCACACAATCATTCAATGATTTTGAATGGATTGTGATAGATGGAGGTTCAACCGATGGCAGCAAAGAGTTGATTGAGCAGTTTTCGAGCCACATGTCTTATTGGGTGAGCGAGCCCGATAAAGGCATTTACAACGCTATGAACAAAGGCATCAAGGTGGCTAAAGGTGAATATCTTCAATTTCTCAACTCAGGAGATTATTTGGTATCAGAAAACACATTGAAAAAAGTTTTCTCACTCGGAAGAGGCGAAGACATACTTTTTGGGAACAACACGACCCCCAATAGACCGTCCGGTGTTAACAAAAGCATTCATACAAACACCATTTATTGTAGTGATTTGATACATTCTTCATTTTGCCACCAAGCAACCTTTATCAAAAAAGAACTGTTTGACAAATATGGCTATTATGACGAATCGATGAAGATTTCCTCAGACTGGAAATTCTTCTTTGAAACAATTTTAATACATAAATGTTCGTATCATTACATTGATATCAATATCGTCTTTTACGATCCTAATGGTATTTCTTCTAAAAATGTAGAGACAAGGGAAAGAGAAAGGAGGCAAGTACTCGAAGAGCATTTGCCCGATTATGTTATTGCTGATTATTTCCAGCATTTGAGAACCAATGAGGTTATGAAATATCCTTTGTCTCAAAAAATATTCGCCTTACTATATAAGAGTGTGAGATTATTTGAAAAAATAAAGAAATATCAATGATGCCAAATTCATCGATATTTTCATAAATCATCCATTCATGTCTCCCCGACTCACTATCATCATCCCTGTCTTCAATGCAGAGGCTTATCTTGAAGAATGCCTTGCATCCGTGGCTGGTCAAGCCTTTGGCGACATAGAGGTGATATGTGTCAATGACGGTTCTACAGACAAAAGCCTTTCCATACTGGAGGAATGGGCAGGAAAAGACAACCGCATCCATATCGTCACACAGACGAACAGCGGCCCCAGTGCCGCACGCAACAAGGGATTGAAGGCAGCCAAAGGCACCTATGTCACCTTTGTGGATGCAGACGACATGGTCAGAAGCGACATTTACTCTTCATCGATGGATGCCATCATCAACAACGACCTTGATGTCTATTCCTTCGGTATCGAAACTTTTCCCAACGGCAACGTTAGAAAGGCCTCATTCCCATCAGGAAAAGTGATGGATTACAAGCAATTATTTGCATCCAACCCACACATCCAAAGTGAGAATGCCCTATGTTTCAATTTTCGTTTCATTTTTCGCACCTCCATCATCAAGGACAACCATTTGCAATTTGACACAAGAGTCTTTTACGGGGAGGATATGCTTTTCAACATAGACGCCATCTGTCACAGCCAACGAATCATGGTGTCGCAGGAACCCCTATACTTGTATAGAAAGAATGAGAACGGCGCCATGGCCAAACCTTTCAAGCCTCATCTTGAAGACTCACTGGTCAAGGCCTACGACCTCAAGAAGGAGCAAATAGAAAAATACCATTTGGACGAGGATTGCAATTACAGGGAAGACATCGCAGAATACTACATCAAGGAATTCCTGCCCATGCTCATCAATAATGAGATTCACCGCCCCGAGCCAAAAGAGTTGAAAGCCTCTGTCAAACGTATCCTTTCCTTGAAAATGTTCAGGGAATCATTTGACATCATAGGCTTCAGGAACATCTATTCTTCCATAGGTGCCTATGGGTTTTATCTTGTACAGAAATTCCGGCTCCACTCCTTGGTGCTCTCCATTTACAAGAAACAACTCAGAGGGAAAAGGTAAGTTTTCCATTTTACATTTTGAGAGATGCTATTGTCGATCATCACCATCAACTATAACAACTTGGAGGGTTTGAAAAAGACCCTTGAGAGTGTATTGTCACAAAAGTTCCACGACTTCGAATGGATAGTAATCGACGGTGGTTCGACAGATGGCAGCAAGGAATTGCTTGAAAGCAACAACTCCTACATCTCCTACTGGGTGAGCGAGCAAGACTGTGGCATCTACCACGCCATGAACAAAGGCATCGCCCTGGCCAAGGGAGAGTTTTGCCAGTTTCTCAATTCCGGCGACTACTATATCGAAGCCGACACGCTCACCAAGGTTTTTGCCTCAACAGAATTGGCCGATGTCAACTATGGCGACCAATGGTGCGCAAGCAACGGGAAAGTGGTGGAAAAACGAACCTATCCAGACAAGATGAGTCTTTCCTACTTGCTGAAAGCCCCATTGGGCCACCAAGCTTCATTTTTCCGAACATCCATCATCAAGGAGCATCTCTATCGGGAAAAATACACCATATCTGCCGACCGAGCCTTTTTCCTTGAACTATATGTCCATGGACATCGATTCCAACATATCAAAATGCCCGTCGTGTATTTCGACACAGAAGGCATCGGTTCCAATGTCAAGACCTTGGAAGAACGTCGAAGACAATTTCACTCCATCAAGCGAGAGTTTTTCTCCGACCAGGTTGTCGAGGACATCGAGCAACTGATGACAGAAGCTGACAATTATCAGTTTGTTTGCCGTGTCGCCCCATTACGATGGACATACCGTCTATTCAGAAAAATCCAACAGCTAAGGGACAAATGGAAGACCCCTTGATATCAGTCATCGTCCCGGTCTACAACGTAGAGCAGTATCTCCACCGTTGTGTCGACAGCATCTTGGCCCAGACCTATTCACATCTGGAGGTGATATTGGTGGACGATGGTTCTCCCGACCGTTGCGGTGAGATTTGCGACGAATACGCCCAAGCCGACCCACGCGTCCATGTGATTCACCGCAAAAACGGAGGTCTGTCTGCAGCACGCAACAGCGGCTTGGATTACTGCCATGGGGAATATGTAGGTTTTGTGGACAGTGACGACTACATCCTGCCCGACATGTACGAACAGTTGCTTGATGATGTGACACGCCATCGCACACGTCTTGCCCTCTGCCACACCGACGTGATACGCAAAGGCAAAAGCGATGGCAAGCATTACGGTTCAAGCAGCGAGGTGAAGCCAAAGGAATATGTGATGGAACGTGCACTGAAAGAGAGCATTTGGTGGTCGGCCGACACGAAATTGTACCATAGGAGTTTGTTTGACCAGTTGCGCTATCCTGAAGGGAAGACCAACGAAGACCTGCCAGTGACCATCCGCATCTTCGACCTCTGCGACAAGATTGTCATCAACTACAACAAGTTGTACTGCTATTGCATCCGTGAGAACAGCATCACCACGTCCAGGCTCAATCCTCGAAAGTTCGACATCATCGACAATGCATCAGATGTCATCAGTTATCTTCAAGACAAGCATCCTGAATTGGTACCGGCAGCAGAAGGGATACTGCTTGCCAACACCTTGAGACTGCTGTTGCATTTACGCAACCACCAAGGTGACGACCTATCACAGGAGAAGGGAAAAGTCATCAAAGTCATCAAGCAGCATTGGCCATCGTTGCTCAGCAACCCTCATCTCACCATATGGCAACGCACATTGCTGACAGCCGCCCGACTCCACCCCCAAGTCTTATATCGTTGCATGGATTTGAAGAACAAGTTGTCGTGAATCCTATGATACAAAAAGGCGAACCCGCCCTTTCCATCATCATACCTGTTTACAATATGGCAAGGTATGTGGCACGCTGTCTTCGTTCCATTCTCGAGCAAGACTTCATCGACTATGAACTCATCATCATCGATGATGGTTCCACCGATGATTCAGCCAGCATCATCAGGCAATTCTCCGACTCACGCATCAACCTCATCTCCACTGCCAACCATGGTGTGTCTTACGCCCGCAACCGAGGCATGCATGAAGCCAAAGGCAGGTTCCTGCTTTTCATCGATGCCGACGATTACATCTCCCCCGGATACTTCCACCACATCATGGAAGAGGCGGAGGCATATGAAGCCGACCTTTATGTATGGGGATTGACCAAAGACAGCGCAGACGGCAACCAGCATCGCATCATACCCCAAACGCGGGGTTTGCTCCAACGTGACGAGTTCCTCCACGAGATGGTCCAAGAGCAATATGCCCGTCACCAAGGCATCATGGGCTATATCGCCAACAAACTGGTGCGTCGCGAGTGGGTGATACACCATCATCTCCATTTCAGCCCCGGTCTGGTACTGCTGGAAGACTACGATTTCTTCCTCTCTTACTACAATCACGTGCAAACGGCTTACTTTTTCGACGAGAGTGGCTATCACTACGTGGCTCATCCTTCCACCCCGGAAACCAAAAGGCCTGCCGTGGACTACATTTCCCTTATTGACACCCATCGTCGTTGCATGCATCTCACCAAGGATAGTTCACACAGCGACGAGGATTATCGCTTGCTGCTGCAAGCCATTGGGAAATTGTCCATTGCCATGTTCTTGGAATTACGCCCTGTCACGCTCTCCCAAGTGCGGCAACTGATGAATGAAATGCGCCCATGGTGCGATGCCGGCCTGCGCTTCATCCATCCCAAACAGCGAAGACTTCAACAACTATTGTTGAGGAAACGTGTGATATCAGCCTATTTATACTTGAAGTTCAGGTTGTTGTATTTCTCATTAAGGAATAACAAGGTATGAGAGTGGTACTTTACGCCCACGGTGGCAGTGGCAACCATGGTTGCGAGGCATTGGTACGTTCCACGATGCAGGCCATAGGAGAAGAAGGCAACACGTTCACCATAGTGTCGGAGCGCCCTGCCGATGATTATCTTTACGGTCTGGACGCAAAGGCAACCATTGTAGAGTCCCAGCAACCTGTCCGCACCGGTCTGCCCGGCCTTCTATACCGTTTGCGTATGAAGTGCAAGCCAAACGACCGCATTTACTACCAAGAAGTTTATCGCTCCCTCGTCTCGCGCGTAGGCTCATGCGACATCGCCATCGCCATCGGAGGCGACAACTACTGCTATACCGGGTTTACCGAACGTTTTGGCGTGATGAACGACCAATTCCGTCACCATGGCATCCCCATCGTCCTATGGGGTTGCTCCATCGACCCCGGCCGCATCACAGCCACGATGCTCGCCGACCTTGGGAAATACCACCTCATCACCGCCCGTGAAAGCATCACCTATGAAACGCTGCAGAAGCATGGTCTCCGCCATGTCCATATGATACCCGACAGTGCCTTTTTGCTCGACCAATGTCAATCACCCCTGCCCCAAGGAATGAAGGCCGGCTGCATGGTGGGCGTCAATGTCAGTCCCCTCGTCATCCGTCAGGAGCCAGTTGAAGGCATCACATTAGACAACTACCGGAATCTCATCCACCATGTCCTGTCCACCACCGACATGGATGTTCTTCTCATACCCCATGTGACGTGGCCGGAAAACGACGACCGCCAACCACTTCAACAGCTGTATGAGGAATTCTCTTCCACCTGCCGTGTGGCCATGGTGAAAGATTGTGGTGCAAGTGAGTTGAAAGGATACATCAGCCGTTGCCGTTTTCTGGTAGCCGCACGCACCCACGCTTCCATCGCCGGTTACTCGACCGGCGTCCCCACATTGGTGGTGGGTTATTCAGTGAAAGCAGAAGGAATCGCCCGCGACCTCTTTGGCGATGCCACCCACCATGTGATGCCTATCTCTTCACTCCACCATCCTGATGACTTGACCAAAACTTTTAGATGGCAGCAAGCCCATGAGACAGAGATACGCCACCGCTACGCCCAATATTCAAAGGACTATACAGCTCCCTTGCAACAAGTCCGTCCATTGCTGCAAGACGTATTGAACAATCATCACTGAGATGGAAACCATCAAAGGATTGACCAGCATCATCATCGGATGTTACAACGTGGCCGACTGGCTTCGCAAGAAACGCCTTTCGTGCATTCTCCAACAGACCTACAAGGATATAGAGGTCATCCTTGTCGATGATGGTTCCACCGACGACACGCCGACACTCCTCCAAACCTTTTCTGCAGAGGACTCCCGCTTGCGCATCATCACCCAACCCAATGGAGGTTTGGGTTGTGCCCGCAATACTGGTTTGGATGCCGCCCGGGGAGAGTATGTCTGGTTTTACGACGTGGATGATGAAGCCGACTTGGATTTGGTGGAGAAAAATGTGAAATGGATGAGCGACATGGAGACCGACCTCAACATCTTCAGCTTCCGTGCCACCACCCCTGAAACCGGTCTTTCTGAAGATGTGAACTACAAAAACCGCTTGGTGGAAGACAACAGAACCCTTCACGACATCTTCCTCGACGAATTGTTCTTTGTCAGATATGGCAACGGGTTTGCATGGAACAAGTTCTATCGCCGCTCCTTCCTCAATCGGCATCACATCCGCTTCGGTCATCAACGCATCCAGCAAGACGAGGTGTTCAATTTGCAAATCTACCCGCTCATTGAACGGGTATATGTCTCAGAAGAACCTCTATATCACTATTTCATCTACGAGCACGGCAACACCCGCTCCCGCTACATCCCCCATCGTTACGACATCCATGTATCCATTTACGATGGCATTACGCAGTTTGCCAAGCAATGGTCCGTGGATGACAAGCGCCTCCAGGATTACGTCCTCCGTCGTCTCTATAGAGGGATGAGCCACAGCATACTGTTCAACACTTTTCATCCAGACTCCCCGCTCACCCCTCAAGAAAAGAGAGACGAAGTGTTGGGCATTCTCCGTCACCCGAAAAGCAGAGAGTGCATCAATTACAGAGTCACCCATCCCCCCAAAAGTTTGGAACAACGGCTCTATTTGAAGGCTTTCCAACATCAAAACTATGCAGCCATTCGCATCATGCGCAACCTTTTCCGGTCAGCAAGGAAGTTCAAGTCTATTTTAAATCACTGTTGAAGAAATGTATCCACATTTTCCAGATGAACGTTCATTCAAATGCCAACATTGCAACATGAAGGGAAAAGGCCCAACTACAATGTGCCATTTTTTCCCATTCGCATAGGCTCAAATATGAAATGACCAAGATGAAAGATATTCCCCAATTCCAAAAAGCTCTTTTAGAAGTATATAAAGCGTTTGCTTCATTTTGCGAGCAACACAACATTACTTTTTATGCAGCCTATGGCACGATGATTGGTGCCATAAGGCATCATGGCTTCATACCTTGGGACGACGACCTGGATGTCTTCATGAAAAGGGATGTCTATGAAAAGTTCATAGCCTTGCGCAACACCTTGGAAGGCACATCCTGCAAGATTTCCGTTTATCTTGATGGTCAAAGCCCTTATCCGTTTGCCAAATTCCATAGCACCAAGGGGACCATATGGGAATATCCTCAATTCCCATACATCATCGGCCCCTGGATAGATGTTTTCCCCATAGACGAAGGTGACGAGTCAGACCCGACAGCCAATCAAGTATTGGAGGATTTTCATTACGTGATGTGGAAATATCGCAAATCAATAGCCTATTCGTCATGGAACAATATTCTCCATGATTTCACCCGTTTGAACATCATCAACGCTTTAGTCAAGATATTCAAGAAAATCAGATATGTCCCTTTCAAGCAAAAATACATTAAAGAAATCAACCAGTGCGTCGACCGTATTAGAAAAATAAAGGGAAAGACGCTCAGATGCTACAGCACCGCCTTGACCAATGAGATTTTCGAAAAGCAGTGGTTTGAAAAGGCCGTCAGCGTCCCTTTTGAGGACACTACGATTTTCGTGCCCAATGGTTACCATGAGTTTTTATCCAAGCTTTATGGTGATTACATGCAACTCCCCCCTGAAGACAAAAGAGCGAGCCATAGTGAATACTATATCGATTTGGAAAACACGAAGACCATAGACGACATATTGAAAGAGAACAAAGGTCTCATCTCCCAAGAGCGCCCGTTATCTCTCAAAATCATCTGGTATGAGATAAGACATCGCAAGAAAGGATATTTGCGAAATATCAAGAACGACAAGAAATCCAAATAATCAATGGAAAAGATTCTTACCATCGTCATACCGGTATACAAGGTCGAGCAATATATCAGACAATGTCTTGACTCTGTCATTTTGGATGAAGAAAAGATGAAATGTCTGGAAGTGATCATCGTAAACGACGGCACTCCAGACCAATCGGGCATCATCGCCCATGAATATGAGTCAAAACACCCACAATCCATCAAAGTGATAGACAAGGAAAACGGAGGTCATGGTTCAGCTTGGAATGTAGGATTAAAGCATGCCAATGGGAAATACATTCGTTTTTTAGACAGTGACGACTGGCTGAGCAATCTTTCCTCGTTCATCGAAGAGTTGAAGAATCGTGATGAAGATTTGATTTTCACCCACTTGGCCAAACATGATGTTAGAAACCAATCCTCATCAGTGGTCAAGATAAACAACATCCAATATCATCAAGTTTATAGCACTACTTCATTTTCATACGTGCCAACAGGCAATCAATACTACATGTATGGTTTCTGGTATTGCACCTATAAAAAAGATATTTTTCAAGAAGAGCAGCCATTGTTTGCGGAAAAAGTCTTTTACGATGATGCCATTTTGTTCTTGGCACCCTATATCTTAGGAAAAACCATGTATTTCCTTGACACCACACTTTACAATTACAGAATAGGCCATAGTGGGCAATCAGTGAATGTGAATGTGGAGAGAAAACATGCTTGGGATTACGTCAAAGTGAGCAAAAGTCTGATAGAGTTTGCCAATCGGCATCCCAACCTCAACAAGGTACAATCCGAGCAGCGGGATGATTTCCTATATCATTATATGAAAAATCGTTTCAGTCTGTTTTCCCAATTATCCTATCAGGAGTTCAGAACCATCATAGACGACTTTCTACCCTATATCAAGAACAACGCCCCATACATCAAGTCATCGCCCAAGGTTAAATTCTACCGTGCAGTACCGTCGTATTTGGCTTGGTATTGCATCAAGCTCTTCAACAAGTATATATTGAAAATCAAGTGACCCATTTATTGAAATGATTCAGCCCAATCTATCATATGTACTTGTCAGTTCAGACAGTGACTTTTATCTGTAACGGGCATTTATTTCCATGTATTCTGCCAAACATAATATGCCCGACGCTTTTGGGCCCTGTGTCCACTCAGGATTCATAAACATGAAAATACAAAACGATAATGAATCAAAATAAAATAACCGTCACATCTCCCTTACTCCCCGACCTCGATGAGTTCAATGAGCTCCTCAAAGATATCTGGAAGAAGCGGTGGATTACCAACAACGGGGAGTACCACCAACGGTTGGAACAAGCTCTGGCAGCGTACCTGAAGGTACCTTTTGTCAGTCTGTTCACCAATGGCACCCTGCCGTTGATCACCGCTCTTCAAGCTCTGCGCATTACCGGCGAGGTCATCACCACCCCCTATTCCTTCGTTGCCACGACCCACTCCCTTTGGTGGAATGGCATCAAGCCCGTCTTCGTCGATATCAAGCGTGAGACGGGCAATATCGACCCAGACAAGATAGAGGCCGCCATCACCCCCAAGACCACCGCCATCATGCCCGTGCACATCTATGGAAAGCCCTGCGATACAGACGCCATCCAGCAGATAGCCGACAAGTATGGCTTGAAGGTTATCTACGATGCCGCCCATGCCTTTGGTGTAGAGGTCAACGGCAATAGCATACTCAATGCAGGCGACATGTCCACCCTCTCTTTCCATGCCACCAAGGTCTATAACACCATTGAGGGAGGAGCCATGATCATGCACGACGAGAAGACCAAGAAGCGCATCGACTATCTCAAGAATTTCGGTTTTGCAGGAGAGACGGAAGTCGTTGCGCCCGGCATCAACTCCAAGATGGACGAGATTCGCTCAGCCTATGGCCTGCTGAATTTGAAGCAGGTCGATGCTGCCATCGAGGCGCGCCATCAAGTCGCTATCAAATATCGTGAGGCTTTAAGGGATGTCGATGGCATCACTTTCTGGGACGACCTTCCAGGCGTCCGTCATAACTACTCCTACTTCCCCATCTTCGTCGATGCCGCCAAGTATGGCATGACCCGCGACGAGCTCTATTTCAAGATGAAGGAGCAGGGTGTCCTTGGACGCCGCTATTACTATCCGCTGATTAGCGATTTCAGCACCTACCGGAGCCTCCCCAGTGCCACTAAGGAGAACCTGCCTGTAGCCACGAAGATGGCCAACGAAGTCATCTGTCTGCCTATGCACCATGTTTTGAGTGGCGAGGATTTGACACGTATATTGAATTTGATAGTCAAATAATGGCACAGAAAAAACTGATGTTGCTTGGTGGCATCCGCTACCTGTTGCCTGCGATAGATGTAGCGCATAGACATGGATGTCGTGTCATCACTGTTGATTATCTGCCTAATAACATTGCACATCAGTATTCTGACGAATATTACAATGTGAGCATCCTCGATAAAGAGGCTGTGCTGGCATTAGCAAAAGAACTTCAGATAGATGGTATCCTTTCATACGCTGTAGATCCTGGAGTTGTGACCGCAGCCTATGTGGCAGAACAAATGGGCTTGCCTTTCACGTGCTCTTATGAGACAGCTTGTATATTACAAGACAAAGCCCTTTTTCGCCATTTCTTAACGGATAATGGTTTCAATGTACCTCATGCGAAAGGATATACCAATGCGAAGGATGCAAAGAAGGATGTTGGCTTCTTTGAATGGCCTGTTATAGTTAAGCCTGTTGATAGTGCGGGTAGCAAAGGCGTTACACGAGTGGATAATCCAAATGATTTAGATGCCGCAATCAATTTATCTTTACAAGAGTCGCATAACGGCCACTTCATTATTGAGGATTTTCTTGAGAAGGAGGGTTTATCATCTGGTTCTGAGAGTTTCTATGTTAATGGAAAATTAAGATATAACGCTTTCTACGACCAGTATTTCGATACAGCAGCAACGAATCCATTTACACCTTCATCTGAGTGTTGGCCCACCAATAAGTCGGAAGAAGTACAAGTGGAAGTTAGAAATCAGTTACAACGATTGGGTAATTTGCTACATTTCGGAACAGGATTGTTTAATGTAGAATGGCGTTTATGTAAAGACGGTAAGGTTTACTTGATGGAGGTTTCTCCTCGAGCAGGAGGCAATCGCTTGGCTGAGATTCTGAATTATGCAACGGATGTTGACATTATTGAAACAGAAGTCTCAAAAGCAATAGGCGACACTATCCCTGTGGTTCATGAACCAAACTACAAAGGTCACTATTGTATTTTAGTCCTGCATAGTGAAAAAGCAGGAAGATTTAAGAATGTGGAAATACTTGATTCGTTTAATGGCGAGGTCGTTGAAAAGGAAATAAGAGTCAATGTAGGTGATTGCGTTAAGCCTTTCTCTGGTGCGAATAATGCCATAGGAACATTGTTTCTCCTTTTTGACACTCGAAAACAAATGGATGATGCACTTATACACCAAAAAGATTGGTTAAAAATTAATATTGAGTAATGCAACCCATAGGTGGATATTTCAGTTTAGAACTCTCGTATGGAAAAGAATACCACAAAGACGCTATCAGATTAAACACCGGGCGTAATTGTCTGGAGTATATTCTGAGAGCAAAAGGTTATAAAAAGGTTTATCTACCATACTATACCTGTGAGGTGGTGCTCGAACCCTTCAAGAAACTTGGTATTCCTTACGAGTTCTATCATATAGACATCAACTTCGAGATAAGGGACTGCTTCACATTGAAAGCAGACGAGGCTTTGCTTTATGTAAACTACTATGGTTTGAAACAACGCTATGTAGAACAGTTGGCAAATAAAACTGGCGATAGATTGATAGTTGACAATACGCAGGCATTCTATGCTAAGCCTATAGCAGGAATCGATACATTCTATACATGTCGAAAGTTCTTTGGTGTTCCAGATGGCGCGTATCTTTATACAGATAAAAGGTTCGATGAGGATTTAGAACAAGACTTGTCATTCGAACGAATGGCATCACTAATAAAGAGAATAGACCTTGGTGCAGAAGCTGGATATGCGGATTTCCGTGCATTGAGCAAGGCATTGGTTGGGCAACCGATCAAACGTATGTCTAATCTGACAACGCAACTGATGAAAGGGATAGACTATCAGACAGCGGCGCAAAAACGGAGGGGAAATTATAAATATTTGCATCAGAATCTTGCTGAAACAAACCAAATCTCATTGGAACTTGATGAAGATGCCGTTCCGATGGTGTACCCCTATCTAACAAAGAATGGAAAACTCAAGCAAAAACTTATTGACGAAAGAATATATGTCGCTACTTATTGGCCGAATGTATTAGAATGGAGCAAGGACATGAATTTGGAATGCGTGCTGGTTAGGAACACATGTTTTCTGCCAATTGACCAGCGTTATGGAATAGGTGAGATGGAGAGAATCATCAATGTGATAAAAGGATAGTTGATTTCCAGTTTCTGAATAGATGAAGAAGATCATGATCCTTGGGGGTGGCAAAAACCAGTTGCCTTTGATAAAAAAGGCGAAGGAATTGGGCCTTTACGTTATACTTTGCGATTTCAGGGATTCTGTGCCAGGTATAGCCCTGTCGGATGTACATTATCAAATAAACACTTTAAATCCTGATTTACTTATTCAAGTAGGCAAGGATGTAAAGCCGGATGGGATACTGACCAATTCAGAACCGACCTTCATCTCAATGGCTAAAGCCGCAGAAAAACTGGGTTTGCCTTGTCTTAGTTTAGCATGCACAAAACTCTACAAGAACAAGTACCTGATGCGGGAGTTCTGCCATGGGCATGGTCTTCTTTCCCCTCGCTACAAATGCTGCAAAAATGTTGAGGAAGCGTTGGGTTTCCTTAATCATATACAAAAAAAATGTATCATCAAACCACTTGACAACAGCGCAAGCAGGGGTGTCTTTTCTGTGAATGTCGAGAATGATATAAAATTACATTTTGACCAATGCATCGCTGCCTCATCATCAGACAATCCAGCCATCATTATAGAAGAATATATTACAGGCACGGAGTTTACCATTGATGGCATCATGACTCCTAAAGGGCATCGTTGTCTGGCTGTTTCGGAGAAAAAGCATTATGAATATAATGAGAATGTAGCTTGTCAACTGCTGTTCGACAACAGGAACGACAAGTTTGATTATGACCAATTGAGAAAGGTAAACGACCACTTGGTGAATTTGACCAATATGCCTTTCGGTTTGACTCATGCAGAGTATAAATATTCAGATGGAAAGTTTTACCTTATTGAGATTCAGGCAAGAGGTGGCGGTAATTTTATTGCGACTGACATTGTTCCGTTTATTTCCGGGGTGGATAGCTACAAAGAACAATTGAAGTGGGCTGTGGGTGATGAGGTGGATGCCGATTTCAGTTATGAAAAGTTGTCGACGCGATGTGCGGTGTTGCATTTCTTCGATGTTCCGGGAAAGGGAGGTGTGGTTAAAGCAATACGAGGTTTGGACTTTCTCGACAGTCTTGGCGAACAAATGATGTATTGTTTGAATTTCAAGGTTGGAGACATCATTCATGAAACCAAGGATGACACTACAAGAATAGGGTGGTATATATTAAAGTGTCCTGATAGGACAGACCTTGACAACAAGATGCAAATGATAGAAAATCAATTTAAAATAATAGTTTGATATGAGTATTGTCAATCAAGCACTAGACCTTATTGAGGCCAACAAAATATCCTCGACCGAGATTTCGGATGTTTTGGGCAAGAGTGGTCATATAGAGGGGGTTCACGCCTTGATACCGGGAATGTTCAAGGCAGGTGAAGTCAAGGTGGTCTATGCCATTAACAATAGCAATTATGAAGTGCATAAACAGTTGTCCGAGTGTGACGATATGAAGGATAAAATCCTCTTTGTCTATAATGTCAATTGTGACAGAGCTGTTTTCGGAGCTTTGGTTTCCAAATACATTTTGCTTTACAAGCGTGCCAAGGCTATCGTTGTCAATGGCAAATTGCGCGATGCCCACACATTAATTAAGGAGAAGTACCCAATTTGGTTGCAAGGTGTCACTCCTATCGGTTGTGTCAATTACCCCAATGGGCAAGATATTGATTCTGATATGTTGCAGAAGATAAGAAACGAGTATGAAGGCAGTATCATGGTGTGCGATGACTCGGGTGTCGTCAAAATTCCCAAAGACATCATCAACGAAAAACTGCTTACAAAGCTACAATTCATAGAGTTCCAAGAAGATATTTGGTCCTATTGCATTGACACATTAAAAATGTCGACATACGATACGGTCTGTCTCAAAAAGTACCTTGAAGGCGATATGATTGACAAGAAACTTCTTGAAAAGCTCAATGAGTTTCAAAATACCATATTTTGATTTCGCTTATGGAATTAATTGACGCGCATGTCCATCTTAACTTGAAAGATGACTTTCCTGTGTCCGGGTTGCTTGAACAGATGGACAGGCATGGGATAGGGAAGGCAATGCTCATTTTCAATCTAAAGGAAGAATATAATGCTTTTATTAGCGATGTCAGTACCTATAAATCCAATCAAGACCGTTTTTGGATTGCTTCCGGAATCAATATACATAACAAGAATTCATTCGATCGTTTTGACCATTTGTGCCAGATGGGATTGGCACCAAAGATAAAGATACATCCAAGGCTATTCAAGATAAGAAAAGAGGATCTTGATGTGGTGGTTGACTCCGTAGCTCAATATGACACTCAGATGATCATAGATACGCTGTATTACGGTCACGAGATAGAATACCACAATGGAATTGAACTTGGTGTCGCTTTAGCGCGTCGTTATCCGGAAAGAAATATTGTCATGGCACATTGCGGGAGTGTCGAGTTCCTGAAGTGCATGATGGCGACAAGATATCTTCCCAATGTTTATTATGACTATTCTTTTATCCAGACATTCTTCCAAAACACTTCATTGAGGCTGGACATGGTTGATTTCCTACGCAGGACAGCAAATCGTATCATGTTTGGATCGGATTACCCCTCTTTTCAACTTGACAATGCTCTGAGTAATATGAAATCACTGGCAAACGAAGCCGGGTTAAGTGATGAACAAACAGGAATAGTGATGGGATTAAATGCAGAGAGAATATACGGTCAAATTGATAGTCATTGATGCATGAGAATAACGGTTGCAATAGCTTGTTACAACTTGGAAGACAGGATTGCCGATTGTTTGGAATCCGTCATTGCTCAGGATTTTCCAGACATTGAGATTCTCATCATTGATGATCACAGCACAGACAATAGTGTCGAGGTTGTCAGAAAACTGATCAAAAATCATTCCGAAAAGGATATCAGATTAGTAATCAACGAAGAAAACCTGGGTTTATGCAAGGTCCGCAATCTTTCCATCGATGAGGCCCAAGGAGATGCTATATTCTTCATGGATGGTGATGACACTATCGAGCCAGGCGCTTTATCGTTGTTTCACAAGAGGATGGAGGAAACCGGGGTCGATGTGGTCTGTGGATCTTTTAGGAAAACAGATGATGCAGGAAATACTCTCATAACAAA
This sequence comes from uncultured Prevotellaceae bacterium, assembly GCA_902786665.1. Taxonomy (GTDB): domain Bacteria; phylum Bacteroidota; class Bacteroidia; order Bacteroidales; family Bacteroidaceae; genus Prevotella. The sequence goes on from CADADN010000007.1 coordinate 26,892, forward strand.
ACAATTTCCGGATGATACTGTCAAGGGCGACTTTGCCTTTGCCTCCTATATAGAGAAACATATCAAAGGTTTTTATTGGTTGCCGATATGGAATAATTTGTATCGGCTGGATTTCTTAAGGTCACACAATATCTGTTGTTCCACTCATTATAGAAAACATGAAGGAAGTTTGTTTACTTTCAAAGTAGCCTTATATGCCCAAGGTGTCAGTTATATTCATGATGTTACCTATAATTGGCAAAACGTCCCAACATCAATTACCAACGGAATAAAGAAAAACAAACATTATCTTCGGGATTTTCGTGCAGTTATTGAGTCTGTCATCGATGCCAAGAACGAATTTGAATCTTGCCACAGCCATATGCCGCTACCCGATGGCATACGGTTTCTGTCAAACTACATCATTCTCACTCAAGGATTATTGAGAAGGGGACTGGAATCTGAAGCCATTGGCAGGAAAGAGAAAATACTATTCCTAAAATGGCTCAGAAGATATTATCGAATGAACAATATGAATTGGAGTAATATAGTGGGACCCTATAACAGGATTTCATATTTGATCCTCATGTCACCTTTCCCTTATCCTTTGTTCCGCTTCTATTTCAGGCATTTGAAAGCCGTTTCCAACCTTGTGAACTATCTAGTCAGGTAGCTTAAAACCGTTTCTGGAAACACTATCATGATCGTGAAGATGAGTCAACGTTCAAAACAGCCGAAATACATGGTGTGCGTTAGATGCATGACCTTCAACCATGTGAATTACATCGAGAATGCCATGGACGGGTTCACGATACAGGAGACGACGTTTCCGTTTGTATGTACCATCATAGACGATGCGAGTACGGACGGAGAGCAGGAGGTCATCAAAAAATATCTTCAGGCACACTTTGACCTTGAAGACAATTCAACGGTCAGGAATGAAGAAAACGACAACTACGTATTGACCTTTGCCCAGCACAAAACAAATAAGAATTGCTATTTCGCAGTACTATGCCTGAAATACAACCACTACAGCATCCAAAAACCAAGAATTCCATATATTGCAGAATGGCATGATGCAAAATATATCGCCCTATGCGAAGGGGATGATTATTGGACGTATCCGCAGAAATTGCAAAAGCAGGTGGATTACATGGAAGAACATGACGATAGTGTGATGTGTACGCATGCTGCATATTGGAGCGTCGAGGGTGAGATGAAGAAATGGGGCTGCAAATATCCAGAGGAGCGTGATTTGACCACCGACGAGGTGATTCGTAACGGAGGACTTTATCTTGCAACATGTTCTTTGGTCTTCCGTCGCGTGTTAAATGATGACAAACCAGAATGGAGGATAAGATCTGATGTTGGTGATTATCCTTTGCAGATATTGGGATCTTTGAGAGGCGCTTTACATTTCTTTCCCGAAATAATGAGCGTGTATCGTTTCCAAGTTGAAAGTTCATGGACTTTCCACAATAAGAAAACTATAGATTTGGCTCATACCAGAACAGAAATAGAGTGGTTGGAATTGTTTGATAAAGAGACAGATTTCGTATATACCAAAGCGGTCAATTATCATCTTTTTCCGTATTACGCTTCATTGTTTCGCCAGCGAGAAGTCTCACTTAAAGACTATATGCATTCGGCTAAGTTATCACATCATCTGTTTACTACAAAAATGTTCATAGATATTCTTTACCGATACTTCTTTCCAGGTTACTGGATTCTGGCATTTGTTAGAAAGACGTTGACTAAACAATGAAAGGATTCGATTACTTATCCAAGTGCTTGGACAGTATTTTGTGACCAACATATTCTGATTTGGAAATCACCTTGGTGAATGGTGGTTCAACTAACAATTCTTGCATCATATGTGAAAAATATGCAGCAAAAGACAAAAGAGTCAAATATATTTGTCAAGAAAAAGAAGGAATTTCCATTGCCAGGAATACAGGTTTGCGTGCAGCCTCGGGAGATTACATCCTGATGGTGGATGGGGATGACGCCTTGCATCCTCAGTTATTTGATGAATCAATTCGTCTGAAAAACAATATCATATCATGAGCAACTATGCATTGATCATAGCCGGAGGCTCCGGGAACAGGATGGGTCAAGACATCCCCAAGCAATTCATGTATTTGGACAATCGTCCCATCATCATCCATACAATGGCGGCTTTCCAACAACATCCAGACATTAATGGAATCGCAGTGGTGTGTCTGGAAGGATGGGAGACCATCCTTCAATCATACGCCAACCAATTCAACATCACGAAATTGAAATGGATTTTCCCGGGAGGGAGTAGCGGCCAGGAATCCATTCACAACGGCATCTACGGATTGCAAGGAGCCGGCTGCAAAGGCGACGACCTTGTACTGATTCATGATGCCGTTCGCCCTCTGCTCTCACAATCCATCATCTCGACCAACATCGCCATCTGCAAGAAATATGGCTATGCCATCACAGGCATACAATGTCGTGAGGCCATCCTCAAAAGCGAGAACGGTTTTTCGACGACAGAAAGCATTCCACGCGACCAACTCATCAGGACGCAAACCCCTCAAACCTTCAGGCTTGAGAACATCATCAAAGCGCATGAGATAGCGAAAGAGAAAGGGATTATCAACTCTGTGGCCTCCTGCACCCTTCTGGCAGAAATCGGAGGCATAGAGATGCATATCGTGCCTGGGTCGGAAAAGAACATCAAGATCACCACCTTGGAAGACTTGGATATTCTTAAAGCACTTATGCACACGGAAAAAGACACATAGCCGAAATGACTCCTTATCTACAAGACATACAAGAACTATACGATGATTGCATACCCTGGGACATCTTTCAGGGATGCAACATTCTCATCACCGGTGCGACGGGACTCATCGGCTCCTGCCTTGTTGACATTCTGATGAACCATCCCAAGAGGACCTGGAAAGTATTTGCGATGGGGCGAAACCAAGAAAGAGCGCATCGACGTTTTCTGTCATATTTTCCAGAACAGGATTTTGAATTCATACAAGGCAACATAGAACAACCTCTCTACACAGACGTTCCCTTCCAATACATCATCCATGCCGCCAGCAATGGCAGCCCCAATTTCTTCGTGCAAAAACCAGTAGAGGTAATCAAAGCCAACATCTACGGTGTAGCCAACCTGATGGAATATGGCATGAGGCATCAGATGAAGCGTTTTTTGTACGTCTCATCCGGAGAGATATATGGAAACAAAGACACCGCCTCTTTCACTGAAAGCGACTATGGGCATATCGACATCCTCAATCCAAGGTCGTGCTATCCGTCAGCCAAGAGAACAGCCGAGACATTAACCATCTGCTATGGCAGAGAATATGGGGCAGATGTGGTCATCGCCCGCCCATGCCACACTTATGGTCCTCATTTCACAGAAGACGACAACCGTGTCTATGCACAGTTCATCAAAAACATCCTCAACCACGAAGACATCCATCTTAAAAGTGCCGGATTGCAGTACAGGTCATGGTGCTACGTCGTGGACTGCGCCTCCGCCCTGATTCATATCTTATGCAAAGGAAAGAACGGGGAAGCTTACAACGTGGCAGACAACGAATCGAACGTAACCATCAAGGAACTTGCAGAAATCATAGCCACCGAAGGAGGAAGAAAGGTTGTCACCCAACAGCCGACAAAAGAAGAAGCAGAAGGTTTCACCACCATCAAAAGAGCTGTTTTCGACACGAGCAAACTCATCAACCTTGGATGGAAGCCCCATCGTTCCTTGCAAATGAACATCAGGCATACGATAGACACCCTCCTGCAATAATTGTTGTAAACAAGGACGAAACAAGGCTATCAGTTAGTAACACGACCGATATCTCCGATTCGCTCATCCAAGGTCATCAAAACCAAATCAATCATGAAGAGAGACATCTCTCGATTCCAAGACGCATTGTTGGAGGTTTATAAAGAATTCGCCTCCTTTTGTGAACTAAACAACATCACTTTTTATGCAGCCTATGGTACCATGATAGGGGCCATAAGGCATCATGGCTTCATACCCTGGGACGACGACATCGATGTCTTTATGAAAAGGGATGAATACGACAAATTCGTTGCTTTGCGCAACACTTTGGAAGGCACATCTTATAAAATATCCATTTATATCGATGGAGAGAGCCCATATCCGTTTGCCAAATTCCACACCACCAAGGGAACGGTTTGGGAATATCCTCAATTCCCATACATCATCGGCCCTTGGATAGACATTTTCCCCCTAGATGAAGGTGACGATACAGACCCGGATTCAAATCAAATCTTTGAAGAACTTCATTATGCGATGTGGAAATATCGCAAATCAATAGCCTATTCGCCATGGAACAACATTCTTTATGATTTCACCCAGTTGAACATCATCAACGCATGCGTCAAGATTTTCAAGAAAATCAGATATGCTCCTTTCAAACAAAAATACATCAAAGAAATAAGCTTGTGTATCAACCGTATCAGAAAGATAAAAGGGAAAACTCTCAGAGGCTACAGCATCCCCTTGACCAACGAGATTTTCGAGAAGCAGTGGTTTGAGAGGGCCATAAGCGTGCCATTTGAAGATACGACCATATTTGTGCCCAATGGCTACCATGAATGTCTGACGAAACTTTTTGGAGACTACATGCAACTTCCTCCAGAAGAAAAAAGAACCAGCCATCACAAGATGTTTTATTTAGATTTGGAACACACGAAGACCATAGATGAGATTTTGAAAGAGGACAAAGCGATTTACAAGCAAGAGCAACCCCTATCCCTCAAGACCATTTTGCATGAAATCAAGCACCGCAAGAAAGGTTACTTACGACCTTCCAAATAATGATGAAAATCATAGGTGATTTTTTTTGAGGGCGTAGGAGGAAAGATATCGTGTCTTGACAAAAAAGTCCTGACATCATCAAATACGTGACAACAATACAAATGAGACAACTCAGTATCATCATTTCTGTTTACAAGGTAGAGAAATACATACGTGAGTATATGGAAAGTGTTTTCCGTCAAGGTCTGGCGGATGACCAATTTGAGCTCATCATCATCAACGACGGCACCCCCGATCGCAGTATGGAGGTGGTGGCCGACATCATCAGTGCCCATGACAACATCAAGGTGGTGAATCAACCCAACCAAGGTTTGTCGGTAGCTCTCAATGCGGGACTCAACATAGCCAAAGGCGAATACATCCTTTTCAACGACCCAGACGACATATTGGTCGACAACAGCGTGGGACCGCTGTTATCACAAACCATGACAACAAAGCCCGACATCGTGTTGGCCGATTATATCAAAACTACCGATGAAGAGATATCCTCTTATCGACATATCAACCAAAACTGTTCACAACCAAAGGAGAAAACAGGCAGAGAATTACTATTGGAAGACCTGGATCCCTATCGTTGCTATAAATGCCGTGCGCTTTTCCTACGTAAATTCTTATTGGAAAACAACATCCGTTTCGTGCCGGGGATTTTTTACCAAGACGTTCCTTTCATCCATGAATGCTACCTCAAAGCCAAGCGGTGCATACGTATGCATTGGCTGTTTTACCTATACAGGAGCAACAGACCTGAGTCAGCCACAAACTCGTTCAACCACAAGAAAGCCATGGATTTCTGCATTGTTGTCAAAGAATTATGGAAATTGTCCATGATGAAACGAATCACAAAGGAAGAAAGACAGAAAATACGCCATGATGCATTTGCCTCTCTGAGTGTCATGGTAGACAAGACAGTAAGACACATTGACAATGCAAAGGAAAGACGCGAGATTATCTGCCATTTGCATCAAGAGACATTGAATATGTTTTTTTCAAACGGATGGAAGCAACGCACCACGACTTTCCTTCTTCACCATGCTCCTCTGTTGTATCTGTCTCTCCAAGAAAAAAGGAAACGATAAGCAAAAAGAGAAAGTGAAAATCGTCTACTGCCTCAACTCCATTGGGAAATTGGGAGGAATGGAAAAAATCACCATCTCCAAAGCCAACGCTCTCGCTCGAATTCCCGGCAATCAGGTTTGGATCATTGTCGCAAGCAGTGAGGAGCCTCCATTGCTACCATTGGAGAACGTCTCTGTTGTGCATCTTGACGTGCATTATTATGAGGAAGACTGGAGAGGCTATTGGTTTGCCATGATGGATTGTTTCAAGAAAGTCAAGATTCATAAAAAACTTGCAGAAAAAGTCCTTAATGAAATAGGTCCGGACATTTTGATATCCATAGGAAATAACGAAAAAAGATTTCTCCATAAATTGAGAATCACATCCAATCCGGCCTTAGTCAAGGAAATCCATATGGAAAAGCGATACAGGACGAAGAATGCACATTCTTGGAAAGGAAAATTGTTTGCAAAAATGGCAGAATGGTACGAATTCAGCCATACGAGCAAGAAATATGACAAAATCGTTTTGACGACCAAGGCAGACAAGACGGGTTCTTGGGAGAATTGGGACAAAGTGACCATCATTCCCAATTCTGTAAGTCCTTACTTGGGAAAAATGTCTGACTGCGAATCAAAAACTGCCATATCCGCCGGAAGACTCCATTCACTCAAAAATTTTCAATCCCTCATCAATGTTTGGAAACTCGTCCATCTAAAACACCCGGACTGGAAGTTGCAAATATGGGGAGAAGGCGAGGAAAGAAAAAAGCTTCAAAACCAAATAGAACGAATGGGACTGACAAATGTTGTGCAGTTGATGGGCTACACCCCCGATTTGCGTAAGAAGATGAGCGAAGCATCTGTCTTCGTCCTTTCGTCGTTGAGTGAAGCCTTTTCGTTGGTAACGGTTGAAGCCATGTCGGTAGGCATTCCCACTGTTGCATACCGTTGCTCCGGCGGTTTGAGGTATGTCGTAAAAGAAGGGAATACCGGTTTCCTGGTTCCAGAGAATGATGAGAAAGCATTTGCAGACAGAGTGTGCCTTTTGATAGAAAACGACGGTCAACGCAAGGCCATGGGCAAAGCCGCTTTTGAGGAGTCACGGAAATATGCGACAGAAAACATCATCAGCCAATGGATGTCGCTATTCGATGACTTGCTTGAAAAGAAGCAAAGAATCCACAACTTTTCATGATTATTCCATAAAAGACCTTTGTTGCATTTCCTATGCAAAACGACAGCCTCATCAGCATCATTGTCCCGGTTTACAATGTGGAATCTTATTTGCCCTACTGTCTCGAATCCATTTCCAACCAGACCTACACGCATTTTGAGGCAATCCTTGTAGATGATGGTTCTACTGATACATCAGGAGTCATTTGTGACGATTATTGCAAAAAAGACACCCGGTTCACTGTCATCCATCAAGAGAACCAATGGTTATCTGGAGCACGTAACACAGGCCTTTCGGCAGCAAAAGGAGACTTCTTTTGTTTTGTGGACAGCGATGACTACATCCACCCTCGTTACCTTGAAGTCTTGTACAACGCATTGGAGCAAACAGGATGCGATGTGGCGATGGTCGGCAGAAAAAGTACATTGAAATCAGGAACATATTCAGACATAGTGGTCAAGGCACCAATCATCATCGGTCAGGACGACATGATGAAATCTCTCTTCGGCAAAGGGGTAAAAGTGGTATGGAACAAGTTGTATAAAAGTCACTTGAAAGACTTGAGATTCAATACCATCATTGCTGAAGATATCGACTACAACGTTAGGCTTTATTTACATATCGACAGCGTTGCATACGTTGATACGGAACTTTATTATTTTCTTATACGCCCTAATTCGATAACACACAATTATTCATACGAACATCATCATTTTACGGACCTTGCAAAATCTCATCTATTTTACTTAAATCACATACCTGAGAACAAGCCACGTTACCGAGGATACTGCATCAGAAGACTCATTAAAATTTATTTACAAGCCATTTATATAGCGAAAGAACCTGATGACAAACAATACGCCCACGAACAATTAGATGGATTGCGAAGTATTCTTTTGGAACTCCTCACCCAAAATCCTTCCCTACCATATTACGAGAAAGTGTATCTGAAGGTTTTCATCAATCATCCTTCTGCCTATGCCATATTCAGATGGATACTCAACCAATTAAATCGACTTCTTCACTGACTTCAGGCAAGTTCCCCAATAACACCATCATCCGAATATGAAAAAAAGCATGCTCTCCGTCATTGTTCCAATATACAACGTTGAAGTGTTTCTTCCGCGTTGTCTTGATTCCCTTTTACGCCAAGGTCTTCAAGAGGGCGAGTATGAAATCATTTGTGTGAATGACGGTTCACCAGACCAATGTGGCAAAATATTGGCAGACTACAAGGCAAGGTATCCAACCCTTTTCCATATCATCACTCAAACCAACCAAGGACTCGGAGCTGCACGCAACACAGGTATGGCTGTGGCACGCGGAGAATACATCACGTTCGTGGACAGTGATGACTATGTATTGGATGAAGCATACAATTTTGTGTTAAGCCATTTCATCAATTCAGAAGAAAGCGGCACCCTTTGCAATAGAACAGACGTCAACCCCGACGTACTTTGCTTCGGTTACAACTACATCAATACCGATGGAAAAAACACTCCTCATACAGGTCCCGTGTCCTATGGAGAAATGATATTTGACGGAGATGGTGCTGAGGCCTTCAACCGAAATTCAATATCTCCTCACGTATGGACCAAATTCTATCGACGGGAATTTCTTGAACGATATGGAATCAAGTCGGAAAACACCTGCAGCCAAGACGAACTCTTCAATTTTGAGGTTTTCCACCGCCATCCCCATACTCGTATCATTTCAACCATTGTCTATCAATATGAGTTAGGTAACGACAACTCCATCCAAAGGAACTCGAATAAGAAAAGAGTGATAAAGCAATTGGAAGATCAATGCCACAACATACGATTGATACTCCCTTATCTGAATGAAGATGACAATATGGTCAAGGCTTCTGCCCTACGTAGCATTAATCATTTCCTGAAAATCTTTTACAATAGGATGCTCTTCATATTTCTTCCTTGGAAGAGATGGCGGAATTTTCATCATTTTCTGAAGACAGTACCTGCATATCAGCCAACACACATGAACAACACCTGGCAAGCAAGATATTTAGCAATAATAAAAAAATGGGCAGGTCGTTCATACCTTATCTATATTTTCGTTTTCTTTCTTCGCAACTTTGTATTTGCAAAATACTTACGTCCCTTGATTTTACAAAGGACAAAAAAACTGCAATAACCATTTTTAGATGAGATTCGTCTATTACTTTGACAGCATCAGCAGAAAGGGAGGAATGGAAATGACCACCAAAGAAAAGAAAACACACAAAACCATCACTCCATCATGAAGAAGCGCATTTTCATCGCCATGCACTATATGGAACTCGGTGGAGCTGAGATGAGCCTCATCGGCCTTTTGCAAGCGTTGGACCATGCGCGTTTCGACGTGGACTTGATGATATACAGCCACAGGGGGGAATTGATGGAAATGATTCCGCCAGAGGTGAACATATTGCCCGAGATGCCAGAATATGCCCAGATAGAGCGCCCCATCAGACAAGTGCTGAAGGATGGTTACTGGCGCATCGCCCTTGCCCGTATGAAAGCCAAATGGCAATACAAGAGATATGCACGCAGTAAGCATCCCCGGGACGGTGGCGCCATCTTCCAATATGTGGACAATGCCGTGAGGCCACACCTACCCTCCCTCCACCATTTGGGACGTTACGACCTTGCCATCAGTTTCCTGACACCACATGGCATCGTGCTCGACAAGGTTCAGGCAAAAACCAAAGCGGCATGGATTCACACCGACTACACGACAATTGACACCAACGCAGAATTGGAACGCCCCATATGGAGTGGCTACGACCATATCGTCGCCATCTCCGAGGATGCCGCGAAAGCTTTTCTTTCCATTCATCCGATGTTGTCCGACAAGATTGTAATAGTGGAAAACATCCTCTCGCCCGTCTTCGTCCGTGAAAGGGCGAAAAGCATTGAAACATCCATATTGGAAAAAGAGATGCCCCGAGAGCCAGGAGAGACCATCTTGCTCTCCGTAGGCCGCTACACAGCAGCCAAGAATTACGACAACGTGCCCGACATCTGCCGCAGGATGCAAGCCGAGGGAATCAAGGTGAAATGGTACATCATCGGCTTCGGTGGCGACGAGGCCCTGATACGTCAACAAATTTTCGCCCAAGGCATGGAAGACAATGTGATTCTTTTGGGCAAGCGTGCAAACCCTTATCCCTATATGCAGCGATGCGACATCTATGTGCAGCCGTCACGTTACGAAGGGAAGTCTGTGACGGTGCGCGAAGCACAAGTGCTGTGCAAGCCCGTGGCCATCACCCGCTACCCCACCTCCACCAGCCAGGTTGAGGACGGAAAAGACGGTGTCATCCTTCCCAAGGACAACGAGGGTTGCGCCCACGCCTTGGCAACCTTCATACGCGACAAGGCAAGACAAGAGCACATCATCGCCCATTTGAAAACACACGACTATGGCTATGCCGCATCGGCGAAAATCGTGGAGGACATGGCATGACAAAGACCATACACTACTGCTGGTTTGGCCGCAATCCGTTGCCTGCCTCGGCTAAGAAATGCATCGAGAGTTGGCGAAGGCATTTCCCTGGATATGAGGTGAGGGAATGGAACGAAGACAACTTCGATGTGAACATCATTCCCTACACACGTGATGCATACGCCGCGGGAAAATATGCCTTTGTCAGCGACTACGCGAGATTTTGGATTCTCTACCACCATGGTGGACTGTATTTCGACACCGACGTGGAAGTGATACGCCCCATGTACGACCTTATAGCCAATGGCCCGTTCATGGGCTTTGAAAAGGACGATGTCAAACATGCAGAAAAAGCGCCTGTCATCGCCCCCGGCCTTGGGTTGTACGCGGAACTTGGAAACTCCGTTTATGCCGAGATTTTGTCACACTTCGAGCAAATGTCCTTTTATCTTCCTGACGGAACGTTCAATTCCTACACGATGATTCCAATGGTGACGGAATTGTTCCAGAAGAAAGGTCTGGTGTTGCGCGATGAACAACAGACAGTGGCGGGAATCACGATCTATCCCAACGACTATTTCAACCCATTCGACGACATCACCGGGGTCTTACGCAAGACACCGAACACCCGTAGCATTCATTGGTATGCGAAATCATGGATTGACAACAACAAGCCCTGGCTTGTCCACTTCAAACGACTTGTCAGACGTGTGATAGGGACAGGGTATTTATATGAGACCATCAAATCGACCATCAAATCAAGTAAAAATGGATAGTTCAGAGAGACACCAACCCATCAGGGTATTGATGTTGTTCACCATTTTAAACCGTGGCGGTGCTGAGACTATGGTGATGAACTACTATCGTGCCATAGACCGCAGCAAGGTGCAATTCGATTTTGTTGTCCATCGGGAAGAGGAAGGCGACTACGAAGAAGAGATACGCTCCTTGGGCGGGAAAATCTACCGCATGATGCCCCTTCGCCCCCACACCTTCGGAAAATACGAAAGGCAAATCTCCGCATTTTTCGATGAGCACCCTGAATATCGCATCATTCACGGCCAATGCTCCGAATCGGGATATTTCTTCTACAAGGAAGCCGCCCGCCGGGGCATCCCCGTCATCATCGCCCACGCCCACAACAGCCATGTGAAGTTTGACCTGAGATGGATTGTCCGCACTTGGATGAAGCACAAGATGCGCCCCTACCTGACCCACAATTTCGCTTGTGGCGAGGAAGCAGCAGAATGGCTTTTCGGCAAGGAATTGGCAAAGAAAGCCATCATATTAAAAAATGCCATAGACACCCGTCAATACCTATTCGATGAGCAGTTGAGGGAGAAGAAACGTGAAGAGCTGGGACTCGCCCCAGAAGTCTTGACGATTTGCCATATAGGACGTTTTGACAAGGTGAAAAACCATTGCTTCATCCTTGATATTTTCGAGAAATTATTGAAAAGACGTCCCACAGCCCAACTATTGCTGATTGGCGATGGTGATTTGAGAGAACAGACTGAAAAGAAAGCGACTCAAAAAGGTATCAGCACTCAAATACATTTTCTTGGTGTAAGAAGAGATGTCAATGAGTTGCTTCAAGCTGCCGATGTTTTGGTTTTCCCATCGCTATTCGAAGGATTAGGCATTGCTGTCGTTGAAGCACAGTGTACAGGAATGCCCTGCATCATTTCAGATATCATTCCCAATGAAGTGATGATCACCAACCTTGTAGAAAAGGTTTCTCTTCATGAAAGCGCATCCACATGGGCGGAGAAACTCATCGCCGCCACCACCCGAACCTTTGACCGCCCTGCTTATGCAGAAAAAGTGGCCTCCGCAGGTTACGATATCAAGAGCAACAGCCGATGGCTGGAAAATTTCTACCTAAATGTTTGGTAAACACCATATTCTATGGCAACATTAACCATTTTCACTCCCACCTACAACCGAGCCTATTGTCTTCACTTAGGTTATGAGGCATTATGCCGCCAGACAAGCAAGGATTTTGTTTGGCTGATTGTGGATGACGGCAGCACCGACGATACGGCAGCATTGGTGAAAAGGTGGCAAGCCGAAGGGAAAGTGGACATCATCTACCACTATCAAGAAAACCAAGGGATGCATGGGGCGCACAACACCGCCTACCGCCTGATAGACACCGAGTTGAACACGTGCATTGACTCCGACGACTACATGCCCGACGATGCCGTAGAGAAGATTGTGCGTTTTTGGCATGAGAAAGGCAGCGACGAAGTAGCCGGCCTCATCGGCCTCGACACTACTTATTCCGGAGAAGTGATAGGCAAACGATTACCAGAGAATCGTGAACGCACCACCGTCGCCCGTTACTACAGCGAGGGTGGAAAGGGTGACAAGAAATTGGTGTACCGGACTGATGTTGTTCGCCGTTATCCTCCCTACCCTCTCTTTCCTGGCGAGAAATACCTCTCGTTAGGATGGCTGTATGAGCAAATCGACCAAGACTATGAATTGCTTATCCTCAACGAACCATTGGTGCGAGTAGAATACCAACCTGACGGTTCCTCGATGAACATGTTTCGCCAATACATCCGCAACCCGCGCAGTTTCGCCTTCATCCGAAAGTCGTCGATGGTGCTTGCACCGACAAGGAGGCGACGCTTCATGGAAGCCATACATTATGTATCGAGCAGTTTGCTTGCACGCAACCGTCATTTCCTCTACGAGTCACCCCGGAAAGGATTGACCCTTTGTGCCTTCCCCTTCGGATTGGTGTTGTATGGATACATCCGATGGAAGACGAGGGGATTGAAGATTGAAAATTGAAAATTGAAGATTGAAGATTGAAGATTGAAAATTGAAGATTGAAGATTGAAGATTGAAAATTGAAAATTGAAGATTGAAGATTGAAAATTGAAAATTGAAGATTGAAGACCACTTCTTATGTCAGAATTTTTCAACAGTCCATTTTTAGGAGACTATTTCCACTACATCATCTTTATCATGGTGATATGGACACTCATCCAATGTGCGCGTGGCGTAGTGTTTGACGACAAACTCGTCGCCATCAATCAAATATTGGGAATGGTGGTGTGTATCGTCATCATCTTGATGATGGGTTTCAGACCGGTTTCAAGCATTTATGGGGACACGGTGAACTATGCCGTAGGTTTCCAAAAATATGTGGCCAACAAGGCTAATCTCTCCCTTTTCACCTGGAACAAGGAATGGTTGTACACCTTCATCACCCACTTTTTCGCAAAACACGGTGGGCTCCATGGGTATTTCCTTTGTTTTGCAGCCATATACGTGGGTTCACTTTGGTTGGCCATGCGACGCATATTCTCTGAATACAATTTTGTACCTTTGTTGGTGATCATGTGCATGTTCACCTTTTGGGTATATGGTGTCAACGGTGTTCGCAACGGCGTGGGTGCCTCCCTCTTCATCCTGGCCATAGCCTATGCAGACAACATCCCCATGATGGTGATCCTTGCCTTGATGGGCGCAGGCATGCACAATTCGGTCTATCTGATGATTGCTGCTGCCGCATTGGCATGGTTTGTGAACGACAGCCGTTTGTATATTTCACTATGGTTGCTATGCATCATCGTGTCGCTTTTGATAGGCACCCAGATTCAGGGTTGGATGGCGGGTTTTGCCGATACTGTGGCCGATGACAACAAACTGACAGGCTACCTCACCATGACAGAAGAACAAATGAGGATGGATGGTCTTATCGTATCCACCACCTTCCGCTGGGATTTCATCGCCTACAGTGCATTAGGCGTGGGTGTCGGTGCCTATTTTCTATGGCGCCGGAAGTTTGAGGATGCCTACTACCAATGGATTTTCAATACCTATCTTATTTGCAACGCCTTCTGGATACTCATCATCCGCGCTCCCTATTCCAACCGTTTCGCCCAAATCTCATGGTTCATCCTTCCCTTGGTGCTCGTATACCCTTTCATACGTGAGCGTTTCTGGGTGAACCACGAGCGCATGCTGGCGGCGGGCATCCTCATCTTCTACGCCTACGGTTTCTATTTCAACATGCTTCCCCTCTTGCTCAAGTGACATGGTCAGCATCATCATCCCCACCTACAACAGCGAGCGGCACATCCGGCAGTGCCTTGACTCCATCCTCGCACAAAGCTATTCCGATTTGGAGTTGATTTGCTTGGACGATGGTTCCACCGACGGCACATTGGAAATACTGAAGGGGTATGCATCAAAAGACTCCCGCGTCATAGTCATTGTACGTCGGGAAAACTTGGGCATTTCCTCCGCCCGCAACGCCGCCTTGTCTGTCGCCCATGGCGAATGGCTGATGTTTGTGGACAGTGACGACTGGATTTCCCCCGACACTTGCGAGCGTGCCATCGCCATCGCCCACCGCCACAATGCAGACACCGTGGCTTGGTGCTACACGAGGGAGTTTGCGTCACAGTCGCTCCCCAAGGTATTCGAGCCATCTGAACGTGTGTGGGAGGGCGACGAGGTGCACGCTTTACACCGCCGCATGTTCGGCCCCTACCGTGAGGAGTTGTCACGCCCTGACCTGTTGGACGCCTGGGGCACCATCTGGGGAAAACTCTACTCCAGAAGGTTGGTGATGGAAGACCCGCCCGTCACCTTTGTCGACACCCGTGTCGTGGGCACGGCGGAGGACGTGGTGTTCAATATCGACTATTTCTTCAAGTCGAGGAAAGTGGTGTATGTTCCAAAGCCATGGTATCACTACCGCAAGGACATGGGGTCGTATTCCAACCGCCATCGCAACGACCTTTGTGCGAAATGGGACCGTCTTTATGATGTGATGGAGCAACGCATTGCCACGCAACAGTTGGGCAAGGATGTGGAAGAAGCCCTCCAAAACCGCATCGCCCTAGGCGTGTTGGGACTTGGCATCATCGCCATGCGCAGCGGGGGCGCATGGAAAGAGAAATACCACAGCCTGCACGGCCTCCTGCGCCGCGACCGCCAACACCAGGCGTTGCAACAACTTGACCTGCACCATTTCGCCCCCCATTGGCGCTTGTTCTATTATTCTGCCAAACACCGGCTCACCCCCTTGTTCATGGCTATGCAGACAGCCATCGGACGAATCATCAACAAAGACAATAAGATTGAAAATTGAAAATTGAAGATTGAAAATTGAAAATTGAAGATTGAAGATTGAAAATTGAAGATTGAAAATTGAAAATTGAAAAAGAAAAAAATCATCCGCGCCTCCACCATCCCTTGGTCGCTTGAGGCTTTCTGCAACGGCTTGCTGCGCGAGTTGTCTGAGCGCTATGAAGTGGTGGCGTTGTCCTCTCCCGGCGAATTGTTGGATGTTGTGGAAAATCGCGAGGGAGTGAGATGCGAGCGCATCGAGATGGCGCGCCACATCTCGCCTCTAAAAGATTTGGTGTCTCTTTTCCGCATATTGCGGTTGTTCTGGAAGGAGAAGCCCGACATTGTTCACTCGATGACGCCCAAGGCCGGATTGTTGTGCATGATGGCCGGTTGGTTGTTGCGCGTCCCCGTGCGCATCCACACCTTCACCGGGTTGGTGTTCCCCTCCGCCACAGGTCTGAAACGGCATCTGCTGATGCTTACCGACCGCATCACATGCTTGTGCGCCACGCATGTGATACCCGAAGGCGAAGGGGTGAAGCACGACATGGAAGTTTACCGTATCACCCGGAAGCCGTTGCGTGTATTAGGGCACGGCAATGTGCGCGGCGTTGACATGGAGTACTATTCCCGCCGCCCGGAAGTGATGCTTCTTGCCGACAAGTTCCGCGACGACAACGTCTTCACCTTTGTCTTCGTGGGTCGAGTGGCCCGTGACAAGGGCATCGATGAACTCTGCGATGCATTCTCTCGTCTGAACAAGGTTCACACCGCCACCCGCCTGATCATCGTTGGCCCCGACGAGAGCGAGCTCGACCCCATCTCCTCTTCGGCAAGAGACATCATCGACCACCATCCCTCGGTGCAAGCCGTAGGGATGCAGCGAGAAGATGCCTTGCTGGCCTACTACGCCATAGGCGACTGCTTTGTCCTGCCGAGCTATCGTGAGGGGTTTCCCAACACAGTGCTTGAGGCCGGTGCGATGAGTCTCCCTTGCATCGTGACCGACATCAATGGCTCGCGGGAGATTGTGATAGAAGGTGAAAACGGCCTCATCGTCCCCCCTCGTGACTCAGAAGCCCTATGCCAGGCCATGCTTCTCATGGTGGAACAAACGGAAAAACGTGAGCAAATGTCAGGCAATGCCCGGCGGTTGGTGGAAGAACGTTTCGAGCAAAGCTATGTTAGGCGATGCCTCTATTCATTTTACGAAGAAGCAGAAGAGAACACCTTGCAATCAAAACGGAGATAGACTTGATTGTTATCAAAGCGGTATTATTTCTCATTTTTTATTATTACCCAAACATTTTTTTTTGATTTCTTTGAAAAAATCAACAAAAAACTGTAATTTTGCAAATCAATTAAATACACTTGATAATACAAGTATAAGGTTTTACGGTAAGACAAAACCGCTTTATTTTAAAAAAAATAATATTTTTTGCATATTTATGTATCTTTACGGAGCAAGTGGACATGCTAAAGTGATAGTTGAAATTCTCGAGCGACTTGGCCAGGAAGTGAATGGCATCATCGACGACGACCCCAACATCAAGGAATTCATGGGAATGCCTGTCATTCATCATATAGAAGAGTTGTCGCCCATCATCGTCAGCATTGGAATGAACGATCACCGCAAGAAAGTGGCAGAGCGTTTGATG
Source organism: uncultured Prevotellaceae bacterium (assembly GCA_902786665.1). GTDB lineage: Bacteria > Bacteroidota > Bacteroidia > Bacteroidales > Bacteroidaceae > Prevotella. The sequence continues at coordinate 44,145 of CADADN010000007.1, forward strand.
GAGGCCTATGACGTGGATTTCGGCCAAGCCATCCACCCCACCGCCCTTGTCTCCAAATACAGCAAGGTAGGTGAAGGCACGGTGATGATGCCCTACTGCGTGGTGCAAGCATATTGCGAGGTGGGCAAACACAACATCATCAACACAGGAGCTGTCCTTGAGCATGAATGCGTCTTGGAAGACTACGTCCACATATCCCCCAACGCCACCTTGTGTGGCAATGTCACTGTCGGCGAAGGAGCTTGGATTGGTGCTGGAGCCACCATCATCCAAGGTGTGAAGATTGGCAAATGGAGCATCATCGGTGCGGGTAGCGTGGTTACGAAAGACATCCCCGACGGCTATGTGGCCTATGGCGTGCCTTGCCATCGTGTCAGGTATTCCAACTGCAAAGATTATCCAAGTGCAAAAATCTGATGCGTGAGCTTGACACGCGAGAATACATTTCCACCTTGCGTGATTTGGTAAGGGAAGGGCACGACGTTTCCCTTATCGTTTCCGGCAGCAGCATGTCGCCCTTTCTCATCCATCACCGCGACACCATCATTTTCGGTCCTGTCGAAGGCTCCTTGCGTCGGGGCGATATGGTTTTTTACGAGCGCCCCACGGGCCAGTTTGTCATGCACCGGGTGCGCCGGGTGTGCACCGAAGGTCTTTACTTGATTGGTGACGCCCAGACCCAGACAGAAGGTCCATTGCCTCCCTCTTGTGTTTTCGCCATTGTGAAAGCAGTGCGTCGAAATGGCCGGCTGTTGGACAAGAAGAGTTGGCAGTGGCGCTTTTTCGCCACCATTTGGCTCCGCATCATCCCCTTCCGCCCCCTCATCATCAAGATTTACAGAAGGATTTGTTTGCTCAAGCGCTATGATTGACGATCCCACAAACCAACAACCGAAAGCCTCGTCGTTTGAGACGTTGTTCACGCTATTCCACCGATGGCGTTCAGGCACGTTAGGCGAGATTCTTGACGACTGGCGTTGGATATTCACCTACAGCCGCAGATACAAGGGTGCCATCTTGTATTACGTCATCCTCGGCATCATCAGCAGCACGCTGGGTCTGGTGTCGAGCATTGCTGGCAAATACCTCATCGACATCATCACCGGCTACCAAGTGACGAAACTCTGGATCATGGTGGTCGTGATGGTAGGCAGTTCGCTGTTCGGCTTGGTGGTAGGCAACGTGCTGGGCCGTGTGACACTGAAGTTGCAGATACGCATCAACAACGACATCCAAGGCGACATCTTCGACCAGATCATCAGTGCCGACTGGATGGCCATCAACCGTTACAGCAATGGCGACGTGCTCAACCGCTTCACCGGCGACGTGGGGACGGTGAGCGCCAACGCCATCAGCTGGCTTCCCACCATCATCATCTCCCTCTACCAGTTCTTCGCCACCCTCGGCGTCATCATGCACTACAATACGGTGATGGCCCTTCTTGCTTTTGCCAGTGCACCATTCACGCTTCTCGCCTCGAAATTCGTCATCAAGAAGCAGCGCGAATACAATATGAAGATGCGCGAGATGAGCAGCAAGGTGATGGCCTTCGAGGTGGAGACGTTTTACAACATAGACACCATCAAGTCGTTCGGCATCCTTGGCCAGTACAGCCGGAAGCTACGTGAATGGCAGCAGAAGTTCAAGGCCATCACGCTTGACTACAACTGGTTTAGCATCAAGACAAACGTCTACATGTCCTTGGTGGGCATGCTGGTGCAGTTCACCGCCTTCGGCTACTGCCTCTACCTGTTGTGGTCGCATGAGATCACCTATGGCACGATGACGCTTTTCCTCCAGCAGCGGTCGGTGCTCGCCGGTGCCTTCAGCAGCGTGATAGGCATCATTCCCGCTTTCCTTAACAGTTCGGTGTCGGCTCATCGCGTGCGCGAACTGGTCCAGCTTCCCAAGGAGAGGCATGTGGAGGGCAGTTCCTGGCTGGACCAATATGTCGACGATGGATTTGAATTGAGAATGCGTGAAGTGGATTTCGGCTATGTGAAGGACAATCGCGTCATCACCAATTCGAGTCTTGTTGCCCGGCCGGGCGAGATCGTAGGCCTCGTAGGCCCTTCCGGCGAGGGTAAGACCACCATCATCCGCATGCTTCTGGGCCTGATCAAGCCCGATTGCGGTGAAGCCATCATCAAGAGCAGCGACGGCACCGAAGTGGAATTGAACATAGAGACTCGCCATCTCTTCGCCTATGTCCCCCAAGGCAACACCATCCTTGCAGGAACGATAGCGGAGAACATGCGTATGGGGCGCGAGGAGGCCACCGACGCAGAGATAGAGGAAGCGCTCCGTGTGGCCTGCGCCTGGGATTTTGTCAGCAAATTGCCCGATGGCATCAACACTCCTCTTGGGGAGCGCGGCCGTGGTCTGTCGGAAGGCCAGGCACAGCGCATCGCCATCGCCCGCGCCGTGCTTCGCGACGCCCCTGTGCTACTTCTCGACGAAGCCACCTCCGCCCTTGACGTCACAACAGAGCGCATGGTATTGAAGAACATCGTAACACAACATCCCAACAAGACTTGCATCGTGACCACCCATCGCCCCACAGTGCTCAACCTCTGCCAACGTGTCTATCGTGTGATGTCTACGCGTGTGACAGAGCTATCCGAGGAGGAGTCGAGCCGCATGGCGATGGAGTTCTGAAAGGATTGTCCACTTTAGATTGACACTTTTCCACCTTTAAAATGAAAAAAGGTGGTCGAAAAGATAGGAGACATGACCCAAATTTCCTATCTTTGCAACAAATTATTTGAAAACAAAAACCTAAACGGCAATGAAACAAAGAATACGCTTTTTAATGATGACGCTGCTATGCGCAATGTGCTGTGCGGCGTGGGGTGAAGACACCTACAGTTGGGTAAAGACAGCACCCACCGGCCTTGCCACCGGCGACATTGTGGTTATCGTGGACCAAACATCCAGTACTGCGATGTCGAACAACAATGGAACACAATCCGCTCCTGCAGCCACAGAAGTGACTCTCAGCAATGACAAGAGCCAAATCAGTTCCCCAGGGGAGACCATTCAATGGACAGTAACTGTAACTGAGAATGGATATCAGTTCGGCGTTGGTGATAATTTCCTTTATTGCACAGCTATCAACAACGGTGTGCGTGTTGGCACCAATGACAATAATACTTTCAATTGGGAACAAGCAGATGCCAACAATGAAGAGTATTATTTATTCAATACGGCAACAAGTCGTTACATCGGCGTTTACAATAACCAGGATTGGCGCTGCTACTCTACAGTCAACAACAACATCAAAGATACCCGCACCGCTATCTACAAGAGGGTGAGCAATGTTGAGCCAGTTGACCCTATCTACCCAGAGGTCACTCTGGAAAAGGATGAAATCAAGGTAGGCGAGACCATAAAAATCAAATACCCATCCGATTTGCCAGATGTGACTTTTGAGAGCGACAATACAAGCGTGGCGACCGTAGATGAAAATGGAGTAATCACGGGCAAGAGTCAAGGTGGAGCCTGGATTTACATGTCATGGGAAGACGACGACAATTACATTGGGGGCGACAAGTACTTCGAGATCGGTGTGTCGAAAAATGACGCTGAAGTCACCCTTTCCAGCGACAACATCAAAGTGGGCAATACGGCGACTATCAGTTATCCAGACGACTTGGTGGCCATCCGATTTGAAAGTGACAATGAAGACGTAGCCACCGTGAGCGAAGACGGTGTGATAACCGGTGTATCAGTTGGCGAGGCCACCATCACTGCAGAATGGGGTGGTACCAATGACATCAAATACAACAAAGGGACGGCGATATACACTATCAACGTGACCGACCCATCATCGTTACCAGTTTACGTCAAGGTGACCAACCTCAACCAAGTGGTAGCCGGCAACAAATATATCTTGGTGACGGAAGGCGGCATGGCCATGGGCGCCCAGGACGGTAATTTCCGCAAGGAAGTGGAAGTAACGTTGGATGGCAACCAAGCCTATGTGGGCGATGACGTAGCCGTGTTGACCCTTGGCGGCAAGGCCGGTGCTTGGACGTTCAGTCCCAGCGACACAGAAGGTGAACTGAGCTTCATCAATGATGACAACAACTATTTGGTCACCAAGACCGATGCCACTGACGCTGAGAAATTATGGAGGATTTCCAACGATTTCCAAGTTTGGCACAGGGCCTTCCCAGCCAGAACCATCCAGGACAATACGGATGCCGCCCATTTTGGATGCTTCAGGAACACCCAAGCCCCCAGTTATCTGTATGTGGAGCAAGGCTCTGACATCGATGAGAACTATAAGAAAGACCCCATGCTCTCCATAGCCAATGCCTTCTTGGAGTTGGGCAGTGGTTCCAAGAAACCGAAGGTGAGCACCCCGTCCGATGGCACCATCACCTATAGCGACTTCGACTCCGACATAGTCACCTTCACCGATGGTAATATGGAAGCTGTGTCCGAAGGCACCACCACCGTGACCGCCACTTTGGAAGCCACGGATGAATACGAGGGCGATGTGACCACGTTCATCATCACCGTGGTGCCAGCACACAGCAACATGGCCTCTCATCTTTACAAGAAGGTGACCTCCGACGATGACCTCACCGTAGGCAAATACCTCATCGTCTATGAGGAAGGAAGCGTGGCCTTCAACGGCGGCCTTCCCACTTTGGATGCCGTAGGCAACGTGATAGACGTTACCCTCAACAACGATAAGATTTTCTGTGACGAGGACGCCTATTTCCTGATTGACCCCGATGCCGGCACCCTTCGCAGCGCTTCTGGATACTACATTGGCATTACCGGCACCAGCAATGGATTGAGGACATCCGAGGATGCTGATACTTATACAAACGATATCAGCATCGATGAACATGAAGATGCTGTCATTAAAGCCGGCACGATGACTCTTCGATTTAACAACACCTCTAATCAAAATCGTTTCCGCTATTACAGGAGCGGCCAACAAGCCATCCAACTTTACAAGGCCGTGGACCCGTTCTCCTTCAGCATCAAGGAACAAGCCAGCGATGGTTATGACCATTATGCCACCATCTCCGCCCTTGGCTCTGAAGAGTACTACCAAGTGAGCGGTGGTGCCGAGGTGTTCACACTGACTGTCGACAATCACAAGTTGGTGCTGTCCGCCCCATTCACCGATGGCGACGTGATTCCCAGCAAGGATGCCAATGGTGCCAATGCTGCCTATTTGGTTCGCGGTGTCCCAGGTGACTATGAGTTTACTGCTGCTGCCACTCCCAAGGAAGAAGTGCAGCTTGGTGAGAACATGCTTGTCAGCACCGGTGAGAACGGTGTTACCGCCGAGGAGATGGCTGCTGCCCATGAAGATGGGTATGTGTTCTACAAACTAAGTCTCAGCCCCAAGACGGGCAAGTTAGGTTTCCTTAGGGGTACAACCGATGGCGCCGCCTTTAACTACAAATCAGGGCACCAGGCCTACCTGGCCGTTCCTCCCACGGCATTGGCAAGTCAAGTTTCCGCATACTATTTCGACGAGACCACCGAGATCAACGAAGTTCGCTCCGAAGGCGTAGCCCCCAGCGATGAAATCTACACCCTTTCCGGCGTAAGGATGGAAGGTGCAGCCCTGCCCAAGGGAATCTATATCGTGAATGGGAAGAAAATGGTTGTCAAATAATCAAATATGGAGAAAGGAGCATTTTTACCCAAAAACAAACCTGGGGAAGAATAGACCTTTCTGAACACAGGACCAAAAGTAAGCCGTGGGGGCCTTCCTCCACGGCTTACTTTTTTTCGGAGTTTTTTCGGGCGGGCCGCCCCTTTAGTGTACATAAGGTACAAAACAAATTCGCAAGCAACAAGTTACAGACCCCACCCCATCCCCTCCCCTTGAGGCTGATCTTTATACACAAATCTCTAAGCATTTGGTCAACAAGACATTATTGATTGTAGAAGATTGCAATAAACAAGATGAAAA
>CADADN010000007.1:50120-139479 GCA_902786665.1 uncultured Prevotellaceae bacterium
TGCCTTTTTATTTCTTTTTTTAAGCGAAGCGTTTTTTAATTAATTGTTATTCAGATGGATGCAGACTTGTGTATAAAGATCAGCCCTTGAGGGGAGGGGATATGCGCACCCACCTTTTGGCGTGACCTTTTGGCTGCTCGGGCGGGGCACAAGACCCGCCCATACAGTGTACATAAGGTACAAAACAAATACGCAAGCAACAAGTTACAGACCCCACCCCATCCCCTCCCCTTGAGGGGAGGGGATATGCGCACCCACCTTTTGGCGTGACCTTTTGGTTGCTCGGGCGGGGCACAAGACCCGCCCCTACAGGATAAGGAGGGGGCGGGTGGTTGTGAAGGCCCCACCCATACGACATCGGCAAATCTGAGAACAACACAAAGAAAGCGGCAAGGCTGTATCAGCCTTGCCGCTTTCTTTGAATGCAGTATTATAAAGAGATTTGCTTATTTCTGGATGTACTTCTTGCCATTGATGATATAGATGCCCTTTGTCGGGTTCTTCACCTCACGACCTGTCAAGTCATAAATCCTGCCGTTGAAGTTGGCGTTGGCATTGACCTCGTCGATGCCCTCGAAGCCAGCCGCGTTGACAAATGTCACATTGTAGACATAGTACCATCCGGCCTTGCTTACGAAAGCGACACCGCTGTTGATGGACTGACCATCGGCCACCGGTTCCGTACCGAAGTTGCTGATGTTGAATATAGCTTGGTTGTCTTTTGACTCACCGTCGATTTCAAGAATGATGAATCCTTCTGGATCAGACTGGCCATTTTCATTGATGGTTGCACCCATGAATACCGGGGAGATGCTCTCCTTTAAGAATCCATCTACACCCATCACCCTCATATGGTTGCCAGAAATCAACTCATCGAAATCCATACCAAGAATGTTCACTGCTGGTGTCATGTCGATGGTAGCCACAGCCGGGTCGGCATCGGGTTCAGGCACGGGCAAGACGATGTCCTCCGAGCCCAAGGTGCGTTCGTTGTCCAAGACATCGGCATCATTGACCTCAAAGACGATGTTCTTGAAGTAGTAGTTGTTGACATCCTTGAGGACGTTGCAGTTGAAGGCAATGGTGTAGCCACCCGACTGATCGGAAGTGATGGTGCCTTCCGTCTCGAAAGTCTGCCATTCGGGCGTGAACGTGAGATCGCCCAGCATCTGATAGAAGAGGTAGTCGCCAGGATTGCGGTGAATCTGTGTTTGCACGGTGGCTTCCTGGTCGGCCTTGTAGTCCATCTTGAAATGGTACTGCTGGTTGAGTTTCAACACGTGAGGAATGGTGACGAAGAACTGAGTCTGCCAGTCGGTAAGGTCTGCAGCCGTGCCATCCTCCCTTAATGGCATTTCAGCTATGGAGGTGACGTTCATGGCACGCACGCCATCTATTTCCACTATACGAGCAGGAGTGTCAACGCTTCCCCAGCTGCCGTCTTCATTGTAAGAGCCGGAGTTGCCATCACGTCCTGTAAATGAAGTGACGTCATCGGTTGAGAGGTCGCCGTTGAACACCATATCGAACCAATTATCCAATGGCTTTGGAGGTTCAGCCGGTTTGATTTCCAACTTGATGTCGTCGAAATAGTAGTTGTTCACCTCTCTCAGCACATAGAGGTTGAAGGCGATGGTGTGCATCTCCTTTTCAGAGGTTTCGGGATCCTCGCTACCATACACCTGTTGCTGACTGATGATACCTTCCTTTACGATGGTCTGCCATTCCTCAGTGAATGGTATTTCACCACACATCTGATAATGGTTGTAATCGCCCGGAGTGTTGTGAGCCTGTGTCTGGCTGTTGGCAGCCTTGTCGGCGCGGATACGCATGGTGAGTCTGTATTCATCGCCCACATTGATTTTCTCTTGTACATAGACAAAGAACTGGCAATCCCAGTCTTGGATATCATAACCCTCAGGATAATCCTCTGGGTTTTGAGCGTGTGAGACAGCCACATGGTTGGTGGGGTCAGTGGGGTCTTCGATGAGCCTTGCCTCTCCTTCGAAGCGCTCACCGTCCCTCCACTCATGGACCCAGAAACACTGTGTTTCCGGTCCCTCGCAGTTGCCGTTGATGACACGGTCAACATACTTGCCTTGCTGTGCAAAAGCTGCTGTAGACAGCAAGACAACAGTTAGCAACGAGTAAAGTTTCTTCATAAATGTAATGGTTAGTTGTTAATATTTGGTTAAAAGATTAAAAAGTCATTTCCGAGGGCAAAAATAGGCAAATTCCCCGACCTATGATTTTTGATATGTCACCAATACTTTTTGTGATGCAACATTTTGCAACAGGAATGTGAAACAAAATGAAAAGGATGAGGTTTTTGTCAACCAAAAGGTTTTAAATCGAAATTTTTGTCTATATTTGCACCATCCTTTTCGCTTAGAAACCTTGGGACACTAGGAATACCAGGAAAACCAGGAATACTGGAAGCCCCAAAAGCGGCGTAGGACACATATAAAATCAAAACAACCATCCAAAAGAAGAAATGGGAAAGTTTTTCAAAAGTTTTTTTAGCGGCATTGCGCGTGCGGTAGTTCCATGGCTGCTGTTCGGTCTTCTCATCCCCATAGTGTTTTTCGCTTTCCACCCCTTCGACCCCATCGTGGTGTTCGGTGCGTGCATGGTAGCCGTAGCCTTGTATTTCATCAACAAATGGGGCAAGGAGATGCCTGCAGCGAAGAAAGCCACCGAAGAAGCAGAGCAAGCGGGTGAGAAATTCGTCGATGTGCACCCCACCGACGAGATGCAAGAAAGCCCCCTGAAGCGTTTCAAGAACAAGTTCTACCCGGCCCTCTTCACCTCGTTGCTGTCTGCCAGCATGCTAGGTTGCAGTTACCAGGCCATCCATGAATCCATCCAATCGAAAGGCCGCACGGTGGCGGTGGCTCAACAAGGCGAGTCACGGGAATGGAACGCGAATACCATCGAGATGGTCCACCTCCGCGACTCCAACCTTTATGTGACCAACTCAGACAGCATCCTTTCCCCGGAGACTGTTGACAGTTTGAACATCTTGCTCAAGGCGATGGACAAAGACCTGGGTGTGAAGCCAGCCTTGGTGATATGCCACACTCTGACTGGCGCTGACAGCCACCGCACAGCGGTCGACCTGATCAACAAATATGGCATCGGCAGCAAGGACGAGGGCAAGGGTGTATGCATCGTGGTAGCCTACGACCAGCATGACTGCACCATCGCTCCCACGATGAACATGGAAGGCGAATTGACCGACATGGAATGCAACCAATTGGGTTCCAATTTCATTGTACCCTATATGAAGTCTCAGCAACCCGACAGCGCAATGCTGCACCTTGCCGACGGAATGTACCGTTACCTCAAGTCGAAGCGTGCCGGCCAGGCAGAGATGCCAGCCCCTTCAGTGTCGAAGAAAAGATGGCTGAGTTCACAAATGAGCCTTAACGTCGTGTGCATCCTTGTTCTCTGTTTCCTTTTCGGCTATCTGGAAGAAGAGAACATCTGGACCAAGCCCAAGAAAGTGACAAAGGCAGTCGACCTCCCCGAGGAGGACGACCACGACGAGGAGAAGCCATCAAAAGCTGCCTCCACCCCACCCCGTCCCGAGCACAAGGGCGGCTCTTACGGGGGCGGAAAGTCTGGCGGCGGCGGTGCCACAATCAATTGGTAAGACCTAAAAGCCACATAAGTCATAGGCAAACAGTCTGCAATCATTTTAATTTAGATATCACCAAACAAAGAAAACGATGAAAATACGTACGTTAGTGGCAAGCCTGCTCATCGGCATAGCCACATTGACCCTGCAGTGCAGTTGTAGCACAAAACAAACGGCCATCAACCAGATGGAACGCCTGGCATACGACATCCGCGACAATGGCAGTTACTACACCATAAAAGATTGGGAGGATGCTGTTGCGAAATTCGTGGACATTCGTAAAAAAATGGCGCATTACGACTACACGCCGGCCGAGCGCCGCAGAATCGGTGAATTGGAAGGCGAATGCGCCCGCTATATGAAAGAAGGTATCAAGAACGGAGCCATCAACGGCATCATGGGTGTCGCCGGCGAACTTCGCGGCATCCTCGAGGGCCTGGGATTGGGCATCACGTTCTGACTTTGGGCTGAGACGCCCCCGCACACAACCGCCCCCTGCCAGGAAGTTTCCATGGCAGGGGGCGATGTTTATAGGAAGTGCTAGGAGTTTCTAGGAAATTCTAGGAAGTGCTAGGAAGTGCTAGGAAATGCTAGGAAGACTAGGAAAACTAGGAAAACTAGAAACACCAGGCTACTCCTCGAAATGCACGGCGTCCATGAAACGACGTATGACCTCTGGTTTTCCTGTGTGCTTGCCCTTGTCCTCGCTGAGTTTGCATGTGTCGTTGTAGAAATCCCACGACTCCGTGATTTTCGCAGCCACGAGTTTGATGACGATGTTCATAGGCACCACTCCCTCGAAGTCGTTGGTGAAGTGCGTGCCAATTCCGAATGATGGCAGGCAGTATTCTTTGGCGTATTCTTGTATCTTGATGGCCCTGTCTGTATCGAGTGCATTGCTGAAAATGACTTGTTTTGATTTCGGGTCAATGCCTAAAGACTTGTATTTTTCCACGATTTTCATCAACTGCTCATAGTTGTCTCCGCTGTCGATGCGCAGTCCCTTGAAGAGGTTGGCGAAATCCTCGGAGAAGTTGAGGCTGAAGACATGCCATCCGAAACTATCGTAGAGGAATGTCCCGAGAGCCCCTCTGTAGGTGTTTCTCCATGCTTCCATGGCCATGTGGTTGGCCATCTGCGGCCCATACATGGCGGCGATGGCGCACACGAACTCATGCGCCATGGTCCCCACAGGTGTGACATCGTATTTCATGGCGAGATAGACATTGCTCGTGCCGACAAACTTACCCTCCCATTTCCTTGATTTGTAGCATTCGAGCATAGCTTTGACCACAACCTCCTCAGCTTGGAAAGAAGCCCTTCTTCTTGTCCCGAAATCAGTGAACACACAGCCAGCCTCCAACAGTCTTGCGGCCTTGTCATAGGTCTTGGTGTAGTATTTGTCATAGTCGAGTTTCCCTGTCTGTCCTGTCATGATGTAGAACAGTTCGGAGATGATGGCCAGCAGTTTGACTTCGAGGAGGATGGTGTTGGCCCAATATCCTTCTATCTCGATGTGCAGTCTTCCGTCTTCGTCCTGCCAAGCCTTCACCCAATCCTTTGAATACCTGAATCCCTTGAGGTATGGATAGAACCAATTGGGGATGTATAGGCATTTTCTCTTCATGAAATCGATTTCCTCTTGTGTTACCTTCACATCCTCCAAAGCCTCGATTTGCCTGTTGAGTTCTTCGGCGAATCCCTGTGGGTAAACGGTGTTGTTCCTGTCCACGAAAGAGTATTTCACCATTGCTCGTGGGAAATTGTGAATGACGGCACAGCACATGGAGAGTTTGTAAAGGTCGTCGTCTGTGAAATGTGTGATGATTTGTCTCATGATTATTCTTTTTTCTAGAGTTAAAAGGGAGTTAAAGGGGAGTTAAAGAGGAGTTAAAGGGACGTATGCTCAGATATGTTAAAGGGGAGCTAAAGGGACGTATGCTCAGAAGTATTAAAGGGAGGCCAAGGCCTCCCCTTCGAAAAAGCTTTATTCGTAAATGTCTTCTATGGCGTATTCATTCTGCGTGGGCTTGTCGTTGCACGTGTCAAAATCCTTGGGCACGTCAAACTTGGAACTAGGAGAGTATTCAAGGCTTGCATCAGAATACACCTTTCTCATATACTTGCCCCAGATGGGAAGTGCGGCCTTTGCTCCCTGTCCATAAGCCATGGAATAGAAGTGAATGTCTCTGTCCTCGCCTCCGACCCAACAACCGCTTACGAGTTCAGGCGTGACCCCCATGAACCAAGCATCGGCATTGCTATTGGTCGTACCGGTCTTTCCACCAATCTCACCGGAGACCATTCCTCTGACTCCCCTACCGGTACCTCCGTCGACGACAGCACGCAGCAGTTCAAGCATCTTGTAAGAACTGCTCTCACTGATGACTTCGGTATATATGGGATGGAAAGTTGCCAGCACGTTTCCTTCGCTGTTCTCAATCCTGGTCACCATGTATGGAGCACACCTGATGCCCTTGTTGGCGAAGGTGGTGTAAGCACTGACCATCTCTCCTACGGTAACATCACAAGTACCGAGGCAAAGAGCCATGGTGGCTTTGATTGTCGGGTTGTTGATGCCATATTTCTTGAGCAAATCAACGAGAGCCTGCGGCCGGAACTTGTTCATGAGGTATGCTGAAATCCAGTTGTTCGACTGTTGCAGTCCCCATTTGAGTGTCACCATTGCTCCATACCTTGCCCTGCTTCCGTTTCTAGGTGTCCATCCATCATATCTTTGCGCCTTGTTGGGAGCCTTGTCGCATGGTGTGTATCCATTCTCCATGGCTAGAGAGTAGAGATAAGGTTTGATGGTAGACCCCACCTGCCTTCTTCCCACCATGGCCATGTCATACTGGAAATACTCATAGTTAGGTCCTCCCACATAAGCCTTCACCGCCCCGGTATGCACATCCATGCTCACCAGTCCGGCCCTGAGATAAGTCTTGTAATAGGTGATGGAGTCGAACGGCGACATGGTTTTATCGACCAGTCCGTTATAAGTGAAGACCCTCATCTTCACGGGAGTATCGAAGTTTTTCTTTATTTGAGCCTCCGAAGCACCTTGTGCCTTCAAGGTCTGGTATCTGTGGCTTTGCCTGATGGCCCTGTTCATCACCCTTTCATAGTCCTGCCTTGACATTTTTGATGAGAACGGCCCTTTTCCACTTCCCCTCACCTGGGAGTTGAATGCCGGCTGGAGTGTTTGCGAGAGATGCTCAACGACGGCCTCTTCAGCATATTTCTGCATTCGCGTGTCAATGGTGGTGTAGATTCTCAGGCCATCGGTGTTGATGTTGTAGGGATGCCCTCCCCTCCGGGTGTTCTTGTTGCACCATCCAAATAGCGGGTCGGTTTCCCAATAGATGGAGTCCATGACAAACTGCGCCTGCTTCCAATCAGGATAATCTTTCCTATTGGGTTTCTTAGCCGACATATATTGCTTGAGGTATTCGCGGAAATAGGGTGCGATGCCCATATCGGTATCCCTGTCGCCCGACTTTTGGAAGTCCAGCACCAAGTCTGATGCAATGGCCTTGTCACGCTCCTCCAAAGTGATGTAGCCCGAATTATACATTTGCGAGATGATGAGGTTTCTCCTTTCCTTGCACCTGTCCTTGTATCTCATGGGATTGAAAAAAGAAGGATTCTTGCACAGTCCTATGAGTGTGGCGGCTTCCTCAATGGTGAGGTCCTTTGTGTCTTTGTTGAAATAGGTTTTGGCCGCACTTTTGATACCGATGGCGTTATAGAGGAAATCATAATAGTTGAGATACATCGTGATGATCTCCTCCTTGGTGAACGTTCTCTCCAGTTTGACTGCGATAATCCACTCTATTGGTTTTTGGAAAAGTCTCTCTATTTTGCTGTGCGCCACCTCTGAATACAGTTGCTTGGCCAACTGCTGTGTGATGGTGGAGCCACCTCCGGCGTTTTCGTTGCCCAGGATGCCCCTTTTGAGCACGGCTCTGGAAAGCGCCTTGAAGTCAATTCCAGAATGCTCGTAGAACCTCTCGTCCTCAGTTGCGATGAGGGCGTGAATGACATTGGGAGAAATGGCGCTGAAAGGTGTTGAGATGCGGTTGTCCCTACTTGACACGTAAGTACCCATCATCTTTCCATCAGCAGAGAACACTTGTGAAGAATATCTGCTGATAGGGTTTTGCAAATCGTCCATGTTGGGCATGTATCCAATCCAGCCATTCCAGATGGCTACGGAACCCAAGGTTGTTATCAAGATTAGTCCGAGTAAAATTCCCCATAGGAATCGAACGAATTTTCTTCTCATATTGGCAAATGATACACTATTTATAAATATGCGGTGCAAAATTACAATAATTCTTTGGAAAAGTAGCAAATAAATTAAAAATAATGCTTAACTTCGCGGTCGAAATTGAACAAACAACCCAATATTGATGTTGAGACGAAATTTTGTGACCATCGCCGACCTGTCTTCAGAAAAGATCCTTTACATGATCGAGTTGGCCGGCGAGTTTGAGAAACATCCCAACCGTGAATTGCTGAAAGGCAAGGTAGTAGCCACCCTCTTTTACGAGCCCTCAACGCGCACCCGCTTAAGTTTTGAGACCGCCGCCAACCGCCTTGGAGCCCGTGTGATAGGTTTCTCTGACGCCAAAGCCTCCAGCGTGTCAAAAGGCGAGACCCTTAAAGACACCATCTTGATGGTATCCAATTATGCCGACGTGATAGCGATGCGTCATTACATCGAAGGAGCAGCCCAATATGCGAGCGAGATATCTCCCGTGCCCATCATCAACGCCGGCGACGGTGCCCACCAACATCCTTCCCAATGCATGTTGGACCTTTACACGATTTACCAAACGCAGGGCACGCTTGAGAATCTGAACATCTACCTTGTAGGCGACTTGAAATACGGCAGGACCGTTCATTCCCTTCTCATGGCGATGCGCCACTTCAACCCCACCTTCCATTTCATCGCTCCCACCGAGCTTAGCATGCCCAACGAATACAAGATTTACTGCAAGGAGAAGGGCATCCGCTTCGAGGAGCACACCCAACTTGACGGCGACGTGATATCCGATGCCGACATTGTTTATATGACCCGTGTCCAGAAGGAGCGTTTCTCCGACTTGATGGAATATGAGCATGTGAAGAACTCCTGCATCCTCAGAGCCGACATGCTGAGGAATGCGAAGCCCAATATGAAAATCCTGCATCCCCTTCCCCGGGTGAATGAGATAGAGTATGCAGTGGACGAGACCCCCCATGCATATTACATCCAGCAAGCCCGCAACGGTCTTTATGCCCGCGAGGCCATCATCTGCGACGTCCTCGGCATCGGCATCGACGAGGTGAGGAACGACCCCACCATCATTTACTAACGCTTTGCAGTTCCACATCGCGCATCCATCTTCCAACGAAAGCCCCCATGAACAAGAGCAACAAGAAAGAAATACTCGTAGCCGCCATCAAGAACGGCACCGTCATCGACCACATCCCCACCGACAAGACCTTCGACGTAGTGAACCTGCTTTGCCTATCCCAAGAGACCTCTCCAGTCACAATAGGTTTCAATTACCCTTCTACGAAGATTGGCAAGAAAGGCATCATCAAGATCAGCGACCGTTTTTTCTCCGATGCAGAAATCTCCCGCCTGTCAGTGGTGGCTCCCAACGTTGTGCTGAGCATCATCCACGACTATGAGATTGTGGAGAAAAAGACCGTAGTGACTCCCGACGAGCTTCGCGGCATCGTCCGATGCAACAACCCGAAATGCATCACCAACAACGAGCCCATGGCCACCGTGTTCCACGTAGTGGACAAAGCCCATGGCATATTGCATTGCCATTACTGCGACAAGGAGCAGGACATCGACAAAGTAGAACTGCTCTGACCCCTTTTAGCAAGAACAAGAACCCTTTAACATAGATCATCAATTAAGAAATGAAGAGAGACCAAGAGATTTTCGACCTCATTGAGAGAGAACATGAGCGTCAGTTGAAAGGCATGGAGCTTATCGCCTCCGAAAACTTTGTCAGCGACGAAGTGATGCAAGCCATGGGCAGTTGCCTGACCAACAAGTATGCCGAGGGTCTTCCCGGAAAGCGCTATTATGGCGGCTGCCAAGTGGTGGACCAAGTGGAAGACCTTGCCCGCGAGAGGGTGAAAAAGCTTTTCGGCGCAGAATGGGCCAACGTGCAACCTCACTCCGGCGCCCAGGCCAACGCCGCCGTCCTGTTGACCGTGTTGAACCCTGGCGACACCTTCATGGGCTTGAACCTTGCCCATGGCGGCCACCTATCCCATGGTTCGTTGGTGAACACCTCCGGCATTCTTTACAAGCCCGTGGGTTACAACCTGAACAAAGAAACAGGCCGTGTGGACTACGACGAGATGGAGCGCCTTGCCATGGAGCATCAGCCTAAGCTCATCATCGGTGGCGGCTCAGCTTACAGCCGTGAATGGGACTACAAACGGATGCGTGAGATAGCCGACAAGGTAGGCGCCCTTCTGATGGTTGACATGGCCCACCCCGCCGGCCTGATTGCCGCGGGTCTGTTGGACAACCCATTGGAATATGCCCACATCGTCACCTCCACGACTCACAAGACTCTTCGCGGTCCTCGTGGCGGCATCATCCTTCTTGGCAAGGACTTCGACAACCCGTGGGGCAAGACCACCCCGAAGGGCGTGGTGAAGAAGATGAGCCAGTTGCTCGACAGCGCAGTGTTCCCCGGCACGCAAGGCGGTCCTCTGGAGCATGTGATAGCCGCGAAGGCAGTGGCATTCAACGAAGCCTTGCAACCCGAATTCAAAGCATGGGCGAAACAAGTTCAGACCAACGCCCGTGTGCTGGCCGAGGAGTTGGTGAAGCGTGGCTTCGGCATCGTCAGTGGCGGCACCGACAACCATTCGATGCTGGTAGACCTTCGCACGAAATATCCCGACCTGACCGGCAAGGTTGCAGAGAACGCCCTTGTCTCTGCCGACATCACGGTGAACAAGAACATGGTGCCCTTCGACAGCCGCAGTGCTTTCCAGACGTCCGGCATCCGCTTAGGCACTCCCGCCCTCACCACCCGTGGTGCCAAGGAAGACTTGATGGTGCTCATCGCCGAACTGATAGAGGAGGTGCTCAACGCTCCCGAAGACGAGAAGGTGATAGCCCGTGTTCGCGAGAAGGTGAACGCCACGATGAAGGATTATCCTTTGTTTGCCTATTGATTACTTTTCGTGCTTCGCTTCCCTTGAAAAGGTGAAGCGAAGCACGAAATATATTCCAACCATATCGTTTTTTTATAAAAGGAATGGCTCGCAAGCGAAAAACACGAAAAGACGACCCCAACCAACTGATGCTTTTCTCTCTCGAGGAGATGTCGGGAGAGGCGGATTTGTCTGACGACAAACCCACCAAGGACCTTGAGGCGTCCAATGAATCTGATGAAGTGCGGGCGGGCACAAGACCCGCCCCTACGACTTCTGGAGGTTTGGAGACGGAGGATGCCTCTGGAGGTTTGGAGAAGGAAGCTGCCTCTGAGGATGTGGATGAGTCAGCCACAGAGGATGTGGAGGAGCCAGCCACAGAGGATGTGGATTCACCCACAGAGGATGTGGAGGAGCCAGCGACTGCGAGCGAGGAAATAAAACCTTCTGCTACAGGTGTGGAGTTGATGTCGAATGTGATTCGCCTATTAGATGGTTTATCCCCAAGCGTCGTTCGTCTTGTAGCCATGCAGTCAGCCGCTTTGGTACAAGGCGGCGTTGACTCCTTGGAGCATTACCGCCTACCCTCTTTATCAGGCATGGTTTTTCGTGGCGACGCCCTTGAGCGTATCGCCTATGTGAGTTTTGTCCGTTCCTTTCCCAACATGGTGGACAAATTGGGTTTGGACTTCTCCGCTGAGTACGAAGAGGCGGAGTGAGAAAGAAAAAATGCATGCACAGCGCGTCCCCAGGGTTCCTGAGGACGCGTTTTTTCCTTGTATTCCCAGGGAGACTAGTAATCCCAGGGAGACTAGTAATCCTAGCGGGGCAGGAGCGCCCTGTTATTTCAATTCATAGATATTGGAAGGTGTTTTTCTTTTGAGGATTTCCAACATGAAATCCTTCCCCGGTGCGATGCCGTGCTGTCTCAACACCTGTTCCACAGTGATTCGCGCCAATTCCGGATGGTTGTTCTCCTCGCTGAGATGGCATAGCCACACATGCTTGAGGTTTGGAGTAGCATTCTCCGCCAAAGCCATTCCACAGTCGTGGTTGCTGAGATGTCCGTATTGCCCGCTGATTCTTACCTTGAGGTGCTGGGGATAAGTGCCCCCTTGCAGCATTTCCTTGTCATAATTGGCCTCAATGACGAGATAGTTGGCCTTTTGTATGAAAAGTTTTATTTCATCAGTGACATGCCCCACATCTGTAATGATGCAGAAATTGACTCCTTCGTGTGAAATCATGTATCCAACATTGTCAAGACTGTCATGTGGCACCTCAAAGGGTGTGATGACCAAGTCTCCGAGGGAGAAAGTGACGTTTTTCTCGATATACCTCACATTTTTGAAGTCCATCTTCTGCCTGACACAATAATTACCAGCCACCCCGGCATGCACTTTCCTTGTGGAAAAGACAGGTATTGAGAAATCGTGGCTGATGCTTCCCACCGACTTGACATGGTCGGCATGGTCGTGAGTAAGCAGAATGTTGTTGATGCTGGCAATGGATAGTCCAAAGTCATGAAACGACTTTTTAAGAGCCCTCACCCCGATGCCCACATCGATCATCAGTCCGCCTTTTTCCGTAAAAACATAGTAGCAGTTACCACTGCTTCCACTCCCAAGAGAGATAAACTTCATCATAATTCAAAAGCAAATTAAAAGACAGCCCCTATTCGGCGATTCTCAGCCCGATGTCATAGTTCCACATTCGTTCGGAGCATCCTCTTCTGTCAGAGACTCTGAGATGCCTTTGGAAATCAAGGCACCCCCCTCCCCTTCTGACCTTTTCGTCGCCTTCATTGACAACTTTCGGGTTGTTTTTCGGGGTGTCGGAATAATCGTTCCAAGAGTCAATCACCCATTCGTCCACATTTCCACTCATATCATAAAGTCCGAGTTCGTTGGGCTTTTTTTCCCCCACCTTGTGCGGAATGTTGCCACTGTTGTTGCAGAACCACCCTACTTCGTCGCAGTCATCGCTTCCGGCATACTTTGTAGGGATGGCCTTTTTCCCGCCTCTTGCGGCATATTCCCACTCCGCCTCTGTCGGCAGTCTGAAATGCCTGTTAGTGAGGAAGTTGAGTTTAAAGAAGAATGTTTCGCAATCAATATATCTGATGCACTGCACCGGCATGTCGTCTCCATCATACACAGAAGGGTTTTCTCCCATGATGGCCTGCCAAAGCTGCTGTGTCACCTCCGTCTCACCAATGAGGAAGTCTCCGACAGTCACCTGGTGTGCCGGTGCCTCCGACTCATATGCATCTTCTCCTTGTTCTTCAGTGGCCCCCATTTGGAATGCACCACCCTCGACCTTGACCATATTGAAGGAAACTCCATTGATGGTGATGGTCTCCACCTGCCCATTGACGGTTGATTTGTAATCGGACAGGGGCGCCCTTTGCACCCTTGCTCTCACGGTCGGCTTTTCTGCAACCTCGCTGCTGTCGGTGACGTTAAGATAAATGTTTCTCACCTTTGTCCCTGTAGCAGGTTGCGCCCCCACCTTGACATTGATGGCGGCGAGAGCAAATATGAAAAAGAAGCGCATGAAGTCCATGCACGAGCGAGAGAGGAATCTCATCATATCCTAAATATCTTTTTAGCAGTCTGTTATCCAGCCTGCCCATGGGGTTGTGTTGATAAATGCGGTGCAAAGTTAACCAATATTTGCCAAAAACGAGCAACCTATCCAAGTTTTTCCTTTTTTGTCTCCATCTTTCCCTGTCAAGGATGATGGCCCCCCTGAACGGTGTTTCTCCACTCCCCAATCTTCTGCAAAAAAATCTCCACCAACCTTGGCACTGCATACCTGTCGACTTGTTTTTCTGGAATCCAGCGGTATCCTTCGGGCATTTCCGGTTTCTCCTCCACTTCATAATAGTATAAGTCGGCCTTGATGACACGATGGGTAAGAATATGTTTCACCTCCTTTGCAAGCAGTGTCAGCCTCCCTCCCATCTTTTCATTTTCACGACAAGCAGCCAAGGTGGCAGATGCCTCATCACCCTCCAAGAGCCAAGGCTCCCACAATCCTTGCCAGATGTCGTGTTCCTCTCGCCTATGCATGGCTGTCTCTCCTTTGCAAGCGACATAGACATAATTCAATCTCCGTTCCTTCACCTTGACTTTTCTCAGTTTCACGGGCAGTATTTCCACCTTGTCATCATTCCAAGCCCGGCATGTTTCCCTGAACGGGCATGCTCCACAATCAGGTGCCTTCGGCGTGCACATCATAGCACCGAAGTCCATCAGAGCCTGATTGAAGTCTGCCGCTCTTTTTCCAGGCAACAATTGTTGTGCCAAGAATGTGAACTCCCTTTTCCCCTTCGTTGAATTGATGGGAGTCTTCACCCCGAAAAGCCTTGCCAGCACCCGATATACATTACCATCGACCACCGCCACCGGCTGGCCGAAGGCAAAGCTAGCTATTGCCGCTGCGGTGTAATCGCCCACCCCCTTGAGTTGCCGCAACCCCTCAAAAGTCCGTGGAAATCCTCCCATTTCGACCACCTGCCTTGCAGCATGGTGCAAATTGCATGCACGGGAGTAATATCCCAACCCTTGCCATTCACGCAACACCTCGTCCTCTTTTGCTTCCGCCAATTTTTCGACAGTAGGCCATCGGTGCATGAAACGCTCCCAATATTCCCATCCCTGACTCACCCTGGTCTGCTGCAAGATAACTTCGGAAATCCAAATGGCATATGGGTCGGCGACGCCCCTCCATGGCAATTCTCGCCCATGGCTTTCAAACCATCGCAGCAATGTCGACGCGTAGGGGTGCATGTCTTGTGAAACATCCATTTTTTCAATCATGGCGGCAAAGGTACGCAAAAGTGCCTCCTCTCAAAGGTTAATAATTATTAAAAGAAGGCGAAGAGCGGCTAAAGAGAAAAATAAAAGGTATGTGACTTAAGAATAATTCGTGGAAAAGTAGTACCTTTGCGCCGATTTTCGAACAACATAAAGTCTAACTTTATTAAATTATTTACATTTTATTAATTTTTTATGTCAAACTTAGATCACATACAGCCCCTTGACAACTTCGATTGGGAAGAGTTCGAGAAAGGCAGTATCAACACCACCAAAAAAGAAGACCTGGAAAAGGCCTATGACGAAACCCTCAACAAAGTGAGCGAGCATCAAGTTGTTGACGGCAAAGTAATCTCTTTTGACAAGAAGGAAGTAGTTGTCAACATTGGTTACAAGAGCGACGGCATCATCCCCGCCAGCGAATTCCGCTACAACCCCGACCTCAAGGTTGGCGACATCGTAGAGGTTTATGTAGAAAATCAAGAAGACAAGAAAGGTCAGTTGATCCTTTCTCACAAGAAAGCCCGTCTGAGCAAGAGCTGGGAGCGCATCAACGCCGCTCTTGACAACGAGGAAGTGATTACCGGCTTCATCAAGTGCCGCACGAAGGGTGGCATGATAGTCGATGTATTCGGCATCGAGGCATTCCTTCCCGGCAGCCAGATCGACGTCCATCCCATCCGCGACTACGACGTGTTTGTTGGCAAGACGATGGAATTCAAGGTTGTGAAAATCAACCAAGAGTTCCGCAACGTGGTTGTTTCCCACAAGGCTCTCATCGAGGCCGAGTTGGAAGCCCAGAAGAAGGAAATCATCAGCAAGATGGAAAAGGGTCAGATTTACGAAGGCACAGTCAAGAACATCACCACCTACGGTGTGTTTGTCGACCTTGGCGGCGTAGACGGACTCATCCACATCACCGACCTGTCATGGGGCCGCGTGAGCGATCCTCACGAGGTTGTTCAATTGGACCAGAAGATCAACGTTGTCATTCTCGACTTCGACGACGAGAAGAAGCGCATCGCCCTTGGTCTGAAGCAACTCACCCCGCACCCATGGGATGCTCTTGACGAGAACCTGAAGGTAGGCGACCATGTGAAGGGCAAGGTTGTCGTGATTGCCGACTACGGAGCATTCGTAGAGATAGCCCCCGGCGTGGAAGGTTTGATACACGTTTCCGAGATGAGTTGGAGCCAGCACCTGCGCTCCGCCCAGGAATTCATGCACGTTGGCGACGAGGTAGAGGCCGTGATCCTCACCCTCGACCGTGCCGAGCGCAAGATGTCTCTTGGCATCAAGCAGCTGAAGGAAGACCCATGGGAGACCATCGAGGTGAAATATCCGCTTGGGTCACGCCACACCGCCAAAGTTCGCAACTTCACCAATTTCGGCATTTTCGTTGAGTTGGAAGAAGGTGTTGACGGCTTGATCCACATCAGCGACCTCTCTTGGACCAAGAAGGTGAAGCATCCTTCAGAGTTCACACAGGTTGGCGCTCCCATCGACGTCGTGGTGCTTGAGATAGACAAGGAGAACCGTCGTCTGAGCCTTGGCCACAAGCAGCTTGAGGACAATCCTTGGGACACCTACGAGACCATTTACACTCCTGGTTCCATCCACATTGGCAAGATTACCGAGTCCATGGACAAGGGTGCTGTCATCGCCCTCAACGAAGGCGGCGAAGGCTTTGCCACTCCGAAGCACCTTGTGAAAGAAGACGGAACCCAAGCCGTCCAGGGTGAGGAACTGCCGTTCAAGGTGATAGAGTTTGTGAAGGACACGAAACGCATCATCCTCTCTCACAGCCGCACGTTCGAGGAGAACAAGGAAGAGAAAAAGACCCGCAACGCTCGTCACACCGCTCCGAAGAAAGAGGAAAGCCCCGCCATCAACAATGTTTCCGGCGGCACCACCCTTGGCGACCTCGACGCTCTTGCAGCTTTGAAAGCCAAGATGGAGAAAGGAGAATAATCCTCCTTGTCTTATATAAGAAAAAAGAGGAGAGCCTGCCTGTACAAGGCAGGCTCTTTTTTAAAACACACCATAAAACAAATCGAAAATGGAAAGAACCTGGAGATGGTTTGGCAAGAACGACAAGATCACACTTGCCATGTTGCGCCAGATAGGCGTAGAGGGCATAGTCACCGCCCTTTACGACGTTCCCCTTGGGGAAGTGTGGAGTCGTGAGAAGATTCGCGACCTTCGCGAATACATCGAGAGTTACGGCATGCGTTGGAGCGTCGTGGAATCGCTCCCCGTAGTAGAAACCATCAAGTATGGTGGTCCCGACCGCGACGAGCAGATAGAAGTATACAAGGAAAGCCTTCGCAACCTATCCGCCGAAGGCATCCACACCATCTGCTACAATTTCATGCCCGTTCTCGACTGGGCGCGCACCGACCTTCTTCACGAGAACCCCAACGGTTCGTCGAATCTCTATTTCTCATACGCTGAATTTGCCTATTTCGACATCTATATTCTCAAGCGCAAGGGTGCTCGTGAGGAATGGGCCCGTTTCCATTTCCCCCATGAACTTGCCAGTGCTTGCGAGCGCAACGTGCTTGCAGAGGCCGACGCCCTTCATGAGACGATGACACCCGAGCAGGAACACCAGTTGGTGGAAAACATCGTCATCAAGACCCAAGGTTTCGTCTCCGGCAACTTCAGGGAAGACGACGAGCACCCGTTGGAACTGTTCCACCAGCTTCTCGCCAAGTACGAAGGCATCGACAAAGCCCAACTTCGCGCCAACATGAAATACTTCCTCGAGGCCATCATGCCCACCTGTGAGGAATATGGCATGAACATGTGCGTCCATCCCGACGACCCACCCATCGAGATCCTCGGTCTCCCGCGCATCGTGCGTACCGCTGAAGACATCGAATGGTTCCTCAATGCCGTGGACAACCCACACAACGGTCTGACATTCTGCGCCGGTTCACTCAGTGCAGGCGCCTACAACAACGTGGTGGAGATGGCCAGGAAGTTTGCTTCCCGCACCCATTTCGTCCACCTTCGTTCCTGTCATATCTTCCCCAATGGCGACTTCACCGAGGCGAGCCATCTTGGCGGCCGTGCCGACATCATCGAACTGTCCCGCATTTTCGAGCAAACCAATCCCGAACTTCCCATGCGCGTGGACCATGGCATGACCATGCTTGGCGACGAGGAAAGAGGCTACAACGCCGGTTACAGCTTCCTCGGCCGCATGTTCGCCCTTGGCCAGGTTCAAGGCATCCTTGCCACCGTCGACCGTGAGTTGGGCATTGCCTACAAACAACCCGGCTTCTTTGACTAACAGCAAACATAAACAGCGCACCCTCTCCCCAAGACCTTAAAGACCTCAGGGACCTTTATGACTCCCAAGGACAGGGGTGGCGCCTTACTCCCAAACACTCCAACCATGCAACTTACAGACATTCTTTCCGGGTCGTTCAATGCCCAGGAATGGGAATCCAAAGGCTACCAGCTTCCCAAGTTCGACATTGACGCCGTAGCCAAGAAAACCCACGACGAACCCACATGGGTACATTTCGGCGGAGGCAACATCTTCCGTGCCTTCCCCGCCGCCATTCTCAACGACGCACTCAACAGCGGTCAATACGACCGCGGCGTCATCGTGGCAGAGACCTTTGACTTCGAAGTCATCGACAAAGCCTACGCCCCCTATGGCAACCTCTCCCTCCTCGTCAGCCTTCAGTCCACCGGCACCATCGAGAAGAAAGTCATCGCCTCGGTGACCGAAGCCTTGAAAGCCGACTATCAATTTGACGATTGGACCAGGCTGAAGGAGATTTTTCGCGCCCCGTCCTTGCAGATGATATCCTTCACCATCACAGAGAAAGGTTACGGTGTCGCCGCTGCCGACCTTGAGCGCGGCCTCACACCCGTTCTCGCCATGGGCAAGGTGACAGCCCTCTTGTTGGAGCGTTACAAGGCCGGACAACTTCCCCTCACCGTCCAAAGCATGGACAACTGCTCCCACAACGGCGACAAGGTGAAAGCCGGTGTCTTCGCCTATGCAGAGAAATGGGTAGGCGACGGCCTTGTAGAAGCCGGTTTCCTCGACTACCTGAAAGACGAGACAAAGATCACCTTCCCCTGGTCAATGATAGACAAGATCACCCCCCGCCCCCACGAGAAGGTCAAAGAGATGCTTGCAGCCGATGGTTTTGAGGACAACCAATACATCGAGACCGCCAAGCACACCTTCACCGCCCCGTTTGTCAACGCAGAAGAGGTGCAGTACCTTGTAATCGAAGACAATTACACCAACGGCCGTCCTCCCCTCGACCTTGGCGGTGCACTGTACACCACCCGCGAGACAGTGGACCAAGTGGAGACGATGAAGGTGACGACCTGCCTCAACCCCCTCCACACGGCAATGTCGCTTTACGGTTGCCTTTTGGGCTACACGCTCATCTCCGCCGAGATGGCCGACGAGGATCTTCGCAGCTTCATCCAGAAGATAGGCTACATGGAGGCGATGCCCGTAGTGACCGACCCCGGGGTACTCAATCCATACGAGTTCATCGGAGCTGTCATCAACCGCCGTCTCCCCAACCCGTTCATGCCCGACGCCCCCCAACGCATCGCCATGGACACCAGCCAGAAACTCCCCATCCGCTTTGGCGAGACCATCAAGAAATACGTGGCACGCCATCTCGACATGAGCAACCTCCAGCTGATTCCTCTCACCCTTGCCGGCTACGCCCGTTATCTGAAGGGTATCAAAGACGACGGCACTCCATTCGAGCCCTCTCCCGACCCCATGCTCTCCGAGCTGCAGTCCATCGTGGCTCCCTTGGAGGTGGGCCGTCCGGAGCAGGACTATTCATGCCTTCGCTCACTATACAGTCGTTCCGATGTCTTCGGCCTCGACCTTTATGAAGCCGGTCTTGGCGAGCAAATCGAAGGCATGGTGAAGGAGCTCTACGCCGGATTTGGCGCGGTGCGTTCCACCTTGCACAAATATGTGACAGCAAGATAGGACACGAGGGGAGTTTTCAGGAGTGCATGGGTTCGCCAAGCCTCTTAGAGACAGCAACCCCCCCAAAAAAAAACACACTAATCGAGCGGGAGGCAAGCACCATTTTGCAGGTGCTTGCCTCCTACTTCGTTCACACCCCCCACCCTTTCACACCACCGACACCCGCATTCCAAAACATACGTATCTCTGAATTTGTGACATTGGAAAAAACAAAAAGGACAAAAAAAAGATGGTATTAACAAACTTTTTTATATCTTTGCCAACGAAAAGCCTAATCACAACCTATTTGCAAGAAAACTCATTAAGAAAACAACTTAAAAATCATTAAATTATGAAAATCAGAATCATCACCCTTGGCATAGCACTCATGCTATCTTGTGTTGCAATCAACGCTCAAAGAACCACCTCCATCACACTAGGCGTATCGCCCTACGGTTATGCAAAATCAGTGGCATATTGGGACAAAAACAACGATTTCACCTATTTTTACAAGCCCACGATAGGTGCGAACATCTGTATTGAAAGTCAACACAACGGCTTGGCGTCACTCACTGAAATATCCTATTATCAAGGCGATTTCGACAAATGGGAAATCGACGGCAAGACCATGAGTTACGACATGCTTCAAAAGGAAGACTTTATGCAAATGGCCCTCACCCAATACTGGGGAGGCAACTTGTTTGGCAAGAACAAACGAGTGCAGTTGCCCCTTTATTTCGGTCTCGGCTGTGGCTATGTTCAAGGTGGTGCCATTCACAACGTCACAGGCGACATCGCTGCCAAGTTGAGACTTAAATTCTATATTTCCAACCATTTGGGCATCTACGCTGGTGGCACAGGCCGCTTAGGATTCGGCAGCAAAACCGACAAGGCCATCAGCAACGACGACAAAGACAAGCATATGATTGTTGGCAACCTGCTTTGCACAGCCGACGCTGGCATTATCATCAGTTTTTAACGTTAGGGCAAGATGAAAAGATTTCTTACCATCCTCACTGTCTCTCTTCTGTGTGTGTCAATCCACGCACAGAAGAAGCTTTTTCAGAAAGCCATTGAAGAAGGTCGGCAACCCAACCGATTCTACGTTCTTCACAATGACAAGAACAGGATGGTGAAGCTGAAAGACCTGAAAGAATTAGCCGACAAGAACGGTTATATCTTAGGCAAATGGACCGGAAAGGAAATCAGTCGTTTCGGTGACGTCGACAATTCCATAGAGACAATGGAATTTTTGCCTATCAGTGAATATGAGTCATATATCTTCAGCAATATCAAGGGAGGCAAAGCCACAGACTTCTCACAAATCACCAACCAAGGCTCCGCCTACTGCTATATGGGTTGGGACAATGCAAGCGTCCTTTTCTCACGTGTCGACGGCATCAATTGGAGCGGACAAGTCAACAACGGAGTGCTTGAAGGCAGCGGTGTAGGCTACTTTAGGAAAAACACCGTTGAGATTCTTTTTGTTGAAGGCACCTTCGAGGAGGGCTTCCCCGTAGGTGAGACAACAACCTACCTCTACGACATGCGAGGCAAATTCAATCCCTTCACTTCATTGGACACCAGCAGCAACAGCATCGAAGTCGGCAAGATGCATGATGGAATGGCAATCATTGAGAAAAACGACCTATTGGGCTTTGTCAACAACAAAGGTGTATTAAGCATCCCTCCCAAATACAAGAAAGTGGTGGAAGATTTCAAGAACGGTCAAGCCATCGTGATAGAAGACGTGAAGGAAATCATCATCGACAAGAAAGGGCAATATGTTGACCTTAGCCCCCACCAGAAGCTCCTTGACGAAGAAGCCGAAGCCGAGCGTAGGAGAATCATCGCTCAAGCAGAAAAGGACAATGAACTTGGCATGAGGTATTACAAAGGCATCGATGTGGAAAAGGATTATTCCAAAGCTACCGAACTCTTCCAGAGTGCAGCAGAAGCCGGCAATGCCGATGCTCAAAGCAACTACGGAGAATGCCTTTTCAACGGTACTGGTGTGTCGGAAAGCAAGATAGAAGCCGTGAAATACTTCAAACTTGCAGCAGAACAAGGTCAATCCCAAGGCCAATACCAATTGGGGCATTGTTATGAAAATGCGATAGGAGGCCTGGAGAAGAACATGACCCTTGCAGAGCATTGGTATAGGCAATCCGCCAACCAAGGCAACGCCAATGGTCAAAATGCATTGGGAAGCCTCTATTTTGAAAGAGATGATTTCAGCAACGCCTTCTATTGGTTTGAGAAATCCGCTTTGCAAGGCCATAGTGATGCTTTGGACAACCTGGGACTTTGCTATGAGAATGGTTATGGTTGCGATGAAGACAACACCCTTGCCGTGAAATATTACCAAATGGCAGCCGAATTGGATGACCCATGGGGCCAATACCATTTAGCCAACTGCTATCGTTACGGCAATGGCGTACAAAAGAGCACGACCAAAGCATTGGAATGGTTTCGCAAGTCAGAAGCCAACGGCAACAGCAAAGCCTCTAATGAAATAGAAGAGATTGAAGACGAGAAAGCCAGAGCAGCGAAGATAGAAAGCTTCAAGAAACGACTGGGCTACGACCCAACAGGAACAAGCATCACCACCTTGGTATCAACAGGTCGCAACATCAAAGCCGTCATCGATTATATAGACTGGAGCTATGTTGACGGTTACGACTGGTTCATCAACTTGTCATACGACGGTGGAAGCTACAAGTCTTACAAGTTGTACAGGGTTACCAGCACCGATTCCGACGGCACCAGACATGGGACACTTAGAGCTGACATATCAGCCCATAATGGTAAAATAGATTATGTAAGCTGGCAGTGACATATCCCTTTTTCAACGCCTAAGAATGGCATCCACACGATGAATTATGACATCGTGTCATTCATCCCCACAAGCCGCTGCCCCCTGCCTTTCATTGTTGAAAGGCAGGGGGCAGCTTATCTGTCATACCCGTCGTAGCGGGCAAGGTCTTTTTGTGTTAATTGAACTTATATGGCAGGTCACCCTTTGCCCATGCTGTTCCATCCCCCCATCCAGGGTTCTGCTCCAGTACACCTTCAGACAAGGTCACCTGGTCTTCAGGAATCTTGAAGAAACCACCTCCGGTATCGGCGTAACGCTGCATGAAGTCGTTGGTAAATGCATATTGTCCCGGGATGCCCTGGTTCAAGATGCTGTTGCCCACCTGGTTGTAGACCTTCTGCTGCACATCTCCCCAGCGTCTGAGGTCGTTCCATCTGATGGCCTCGAAGCACAGCTCATAGCGGCGCTCCTTCTTCAAGTTGGTGAGGCTGTATGGGATGTCAGGCAGGTTGGCTCTCTGGCGCACAGCATTCATTCCACTCTTTCCATTGTAAATCACCTTTCCGTCAGAGAGTTCAGAGTGCATCAGGAGCACGTCGGCAAAGCGCAGCCATACGAGCGACTGTGTGAGTCCGGTCTGTCGGTTGTTCTCACTACCATAGAAATATCCGTAGGATAGCATGCGTTGCCCCGTCTCCGGGTCGATTGCTTCACAGCCTATGTATTTCTTTGCCAACAAGTTGGTGTTCTCCACCTCTTTTGCCGGGTCACCCTTGTAGTTTGGAATCTCCACGGCCCGGTCGCAAATCGAGCCAACACGCCTGTAGTCACCGGCATAGTCCGGGTCGGCAGCCCAATCAGTCCAAAGTTTCTCACACACCGGTCCGTTGGAATATCCTTGCACAGAGAACGGGAAAGCATCAGCCGTAGTCTTGCGCAGTCCGTAGAATTCGACGATACGGTTGTGACGCAGTTGTGCATCGGCACTCCATCCTGGTTTGTTGGACATCTTGATGGCAAACATGTTTTCCTTGTTCTCATCAGTCTCCCAGTTCAGCCCGTTGTCGATGTCATACTGGTAGTCCTTTCCCGTATAGGGGTTGGTGTATGGCCAAAGGTTCCTTTGGTCGGAAACCAGTCCGAACCCGCTGTTCTGTATGCAGTCCTCGAGCCATGAGATGACCTGTTGCTTGGAGATGGCCCCCCCTTCATCAGCGGGAAGGGGCAGTTCGGATTTTTTGTAGAAACCGGTATAGAAGAGCCATACGCGTGCCATCATACCCTCGGCGGCCCATTTGGAGACCCTGCCTTCTCCGAACTCCGGGTATTTGGTGGAAGGTCCGTATTCTATGGCTTTCTTGAGGTCGGAAGCGATTTGGGCATATACCTCGTCGGGCGTGGCCTTCGGTAGGTTCTGCGGCTCAGTACTCAGCACGAGAGGCACTCCGTTGAACACCTGTGCGAGGTTGAAATAGTAGAATGCACGCAGGAAGTGTATTTCGCACAAGAGTTGGTTTTTCTTGCTCTCCGAGCTCCATCCCTTTACATTGTCAATGGTTTCAAGTGCGCTGTTGGCCCTGTTGATTCCAGCATATCTTTGCTGCCAAAGCGGCTTCATCCAGTCTACATATGCGTTCATCAGTCGGTCCACACCCTGAGCACCAATGTTGCTCTGGCTTCCACCTCCCAGTCTGTCGTCGGAAGCGATATCGAAGATGAAGAAGGGGTCTTCCTCCGGGTCGGCCAGGTTTCTGTTCATCACGGAATAGATTCCGTTCACCATCTGTGTGGCATCGGTCTCGTTGACGGGGAAGTTGGAGGTATCTTTCATAGTGAGGCTTTCCGTGTCAAGGAAGTCGTCACATCCCACCAGCATCACGCACAAGCATGCGGACACCAGGTATAATAATTTCTTATTCATGGTCTTCAAGGATTAAAAGTTGATGTTCAAGCCCACCTGCCACGAGCGTGCTGATGGGTAATATCCACAATCGATGCCAGAGGCCCAGCTTGCTCCATTTCCGAATCCAACCTCCGGGTCCATGCCGGAATAATCGGTGAATGTGAACATATTGCTAGCCGAGACATAGAAACGGCACTTGGAGACGGGCAGCTTCCTTATTGCCCGCTTGAGATCGTAACCAAAAGTGATTCTGGAAATCTTGAAGAAGTCGGCATCCTCTATCCATACTCTTGAGATTTCCGACATGTTGGCAGTCTTGCCGTCAGAGAACCTTGGGTATCTGTTGGTGCTTCCTTCTCCGGTCCAATACTTGGTGTATACATCAGTGCAATAGTTGTCATCAGGATGGTCGGAGAACTGCCTGTAACTCTTAGCCACCTGCTGCCCGAACGAGCCGTATCCCGTGAGTGAGAAGTCGAATCCCTTGTAAGCCAGATTGATGTTGATACCCATGGTGTAGTCAGGATTGGGATCACCGATCATGGTCTTGTCCTCATCACCCTTGTCGATTTTGCCGTTTCCGTTGAAGTCGACGAACTTGACATCACCGGGTTGTATCGAAGCGCCTTGCAGCGAGTTGTTCTTGTCTCCTCCACAATGTTTGTTCAAGTAATCCTGAAGGTCCTGCTCGTTCTGTATGATGCCTTCCATCTCATATCCCCAGAAGTATCCAATGGGGTAACCCACCTGGAGACGGTAGAGCTCGGCCGTGTTCTGTGCGATGGCATTGGAACCACCGTGTATGATACCTTCGGCATTGGCGAGTCGGGTCACCTCGTTCTTGTTGTGCGAGAGGTTTGCAGAGACGCTGTAGACGAAGTCCTTTCCGATGTGGTCGTTCCAAGAGAGGTGAATCTCATAACCCTTGTTCTCGATGTCGCCACCATTGATATATGGCGCTCCTGTGCCGTATGACAAGAGCACGGGTGCCCTGACGAGCCAATCCTTGGTCTTTTTGTCATACCAGTCGAACGACAATGCGAGCCTGTTGTTGAGGAATCTTGCATCGAATCCCAAGTCGAGTTGTTCAGACGTTTCCCATTTCACCTTTTCGTTGGGAAGGATGTTTGGATATGCTCCGATGCCCGGGTTGTCCTTGTTGTCGAAGTAATATGGGTCGTCGAAGGCTACGGTAGCCACATATTGGAAATTGGAGATGTTGCAGTTGCCGTTCTGTCCCCAACTGCCTCTGAGTTTGAAGAAATAGAGCCAGTCCTTTGACCACTCCATGAAAGGTTCGTTGGTGATGATCCATCCCGCCGACACCGAGGGGAAGTATCCCCACCTGTTGCCTTTTTTGAAATTGGACGAGCCATCAGCCCTGAGCACAAGTGAGAGGAGGTATGTCTCATTGTAGTTGTAATTGATACGGCCGAAGAAAGACGACAATGCTCCTTGGTCGTTGGGGCTGCCGCTGATGGACGTGTATGCCGGGTCAACCACGTTGGCGTTGTTGATGTATGCATGCTTGAAGGAGCCCGGGAAGAGCGAATTGGAGTTGGTCGCTCCGACATTGCTGCCAAATCCCCATTTCTCCACAGACTGTCCCAGCAGTACGTCCACGTTGTGCAGGTCGAATGCCTTCACCCAATTGACAGTGTTTTCCAAGGACCATCTGACATTGTATCCCTGGTTCTGCCTGACATCGTCGTTGGGATTCGACTTCTTTGTGCTCAACTCATAGGTAGGCACATAACTCCGGCTTTCAGAGTGGCGGTAGTTCCATCCTGCACTGGAACGGAATTTCAATCCCACGATGGGTTCGAACTCCAGGAAGAAATTGGTCTGCAACCTAAATCTCTTTGTATAACCGTTTCCTTCATCATATTTCATGGCAGCGAGCGGGTTGGCCATGTCGGCACTGAAGTCCCATCCATCGGCCACGATGTCCTTGTATTCATAGAGTTCTCCCTGGTCATTGTATGCGGGAAGCAACGGCGACATGGCAAGTAGGTTCCTGATGCTGTTGCCATAGATGCCACCAATGGAGATACCCTTCTTGTTGGTTGCAGTGAAGGTGATGTTCTCCCCGAATTTGAGGATGTCCCTTCCACTCTTCTTGATGAGAGAATAGTCTGAGTTCAAGCGCACGGTGTATCTGTCGAACTTCGGTGTTGCAGGATATCCGATGGTACCTGTCTGATGGTAGTTGGAGAATCCGAGTGCGAATCTAGACACGTCACTGCCACCGGTGATGTTCAGCGATGCATTGTGCATGGGCGCATTGTCCACCATGGTTTCATCCAGCCAGTTGGTGCCATTCCAAGTCCCGTTCATGATTTGTTGGTACTGTTTCGGAATCAATGTAGCCCAGTCGTATGTGGAAACACCTTGGATTTGATATGCCTTGTCGTTGATTTCCATATACTGTTTGGCATTCAACGGTGTGACATCGTTGGTGTTTGCATTCTGCCATCCCAGGTATCCGTCGAAGGAGACCTGCACATGTCCAGCCCTACCCTGCTTTGTGGTGACGAGGATGACGCCGTTGGATGCCCTTGCACCATAGATGGCGCTTGATGCAGCATCCTTGAGGACGTCGATGGACTCGATGTCGTTTGGCGAGAGGTCTTCGATGGACCCACCCGGGACACCGTCGATGACATACAATGGTGTGTTGGAACCAGCGGTACCCATGCCACGAATGACGACTTTGTAGCCCTCACCCGGCTGTCCGGAATTCATCACGATGTTCATACCGGCAGCCTGGCTTTGCAGTGCTCCGAATGCATCAACGGCATTGGCTGCAGCGATGTTGTCGGCATCGACATGCACGGTGGAGCCGGTGACCAGTTTCTTTCGCTGAGTACCGTATCCCATGACGACAACGTCGTTGAGCAATTCGGCATCCTCAACCAAGACCACTTTCATCGGCCTGCCCTCCACTACTTTCACCGTGGCGGTCTTGTAGCCGATATAAGAGACTTTGAGACTTGCACCTTTAGCAACCGACAGGGTGAAAGCCCCATCCGACCCCGTCAGGGTTCCATTGCTAGGTGCGTCCATTTCAACAACAGTTGCCCCGACAATCGGCTGGTCGCTCGTGTCGTAGACAACTCCTTTCACCTGTACGACAGCCCTCGCCTGGAGCACTGCCTCAACACCATGTACGGTTTGTGCTGTCACAGGGACGGCAAAAGCCACCATACCGGTACAGATAACAGAAAGAATTCTTCGAAATGTTGGCATAGTAATTAAAGTTGATGAATAAGTTAGATAAAAAAATAAGGTCTAAGGGAAGTGCCAAATCACGGCACCTTTAAGATTATGCTAAATGGATTTTTGTTCTTCAGTTGACTATTGTTGGCAAAATTACAATTTATTTTCAATAATCCAACATCTATGTTCGTTTTTTTACATTTAATCATTCAAATTTCCTGTAATTGGTGCAAAAGTCGCCGTCTGCGGTGAAATGACCACCAAAATCATCGTGTCATCACCATAGCGCAAACCTTTACGTGATTTTCACTGCTTCCACGCATTGCTTTTCGCGGATAAATGAGTACCTTTGCAGCAATGAAAGATATAGACTGAAAAACAACAACTAAATCTATAGAACAAATGAAGAAATTGCAAGCATTGAACAAGCGCACCGCCCCGAAGAGCGTGATGCCCGAGAAAGTCATTCAGTTTGGAGAAGGAAACTTCCTTCGTGCCTTTGTGGACTGGATTATCTGGAATATGAACCAAAAGACGGACTTCAATGGCAGCGTGGTTGTGGTGCAGCCTATCGAGCGCGGCATGGCAGACTGGCTTAACGGCCAAGACTGCTTGTATCATGTCAACCTGCAAGGCCGTGAGAATGGCGAGCCTGTGAACAGCCTTGAGCGCATCGACGTCATATCCCGTGCCCTGAACCCCTATCACCAATTCCAGGCTTACCTGGCACTTGCCGACCAGCCCGAAATCCGCTTCGTGATATCCAACACCACCGAGGCCGGCATCGCTTTCGACGACACATGCAAGTTGAGCGACGCCCCCGCCAGCAGTTACCCCGGCAAGTTGGTGCAATTGCTTTTCCGTCGTTACCAAACTTTCAACGGCGACCCCACCAAGGGCCTCATCATCATGCCTTGCGAACTGATTTTCCTCAACGGTCATCATCTGAAGGAGTGCATCTACCAATACATCGAACTATGGAAGGAGGACTTCGGCGCCGACTATGAAGGTTTCAAGTCATGGTTCACCAATTCCTGCTACGTATGCGCCACCCTTGTGGACCGCATCGTACCGGGCTTCCCCCGCAAGGAGATAGCCGACATCCAACAAAAAATCAGCTATGAGGACAATCTTGTGGTCCAAGCCGAGATATTCCACCTTTGGGTGATAGAGAAAGCAGAGAACATGACTTGCGACGAGCTCCGTGCCGAATTCCCCGCCGAGAAAGCTGGTCTTCACGTCCTCATCGCCGAAAGCGAGAAGCCCTATCACGAGCGCAAAGTGACACTGCTCAACGGCCCCCACACCGTGCTCTCCCCCGTGGCTTACCTCAGCGGCGTTGACATCGTACGTGATGCCTGCAACCACGAGGTCATCGGCAAATACATCCACAAGGTTCAATTCGAAGAGTTGATGGAAACCCTCAACCTTCCGATGGACGAGTTGAAGCAGTTTGCTTCCGACGTGCTGGAGCGTTTCAACAATCCGTTCGTCGACCATCAAGTGACGAGCATCATGCTCAACTCCTTCCCGAAATTCTGCGCTCGCGACCTTCCCGGCGTGAAAGTCTACTTGGAGCGCAAGGGCGAACTCCCCCAAGGTCTTGTCATGGGCCTTGCCGCCATCATCACATATTACAAAGGTGGCAAACGTGCCGACGGTGCAGAAATCGTGCCCAACGACGCGCAGGACATCATGGACCTTCTGAAGGAGCTTTGGGCAACCGGCGACACACAGAAGATCACCGACGGCGTCCTCTCCGCCACCAGCATCTGGGGCGAGGACCTTCACAGCATCGCCGGCCTTGCCGACCTTCTGAAAAAAGACCTCGACCTGATTCAGGAGAAGGGCATGCTCGAAGCAGTGAAAACCATCCTTTAAACCTTATATAATTATAGCAATGGCGCCGACCGGTGACGGTCGGCGCCATTGCTATTATAGGAAGTTGTAGGAGATTATAGGAAGTTGTAGGAATTTATAGGAAGTTGTAGGAGGTGATAGGAGGTTGTAGTAAGCTCAAACACCTTCATCATTCTCATCTTCGAAGACCTTGTATCCGTCAAGGTTTTCGAGGTTGGCCTTTTCCACCCTGACCTCCCCCATCTTTGTGATGTAAACGTTGAAAGGAACGAATTCTTCAGTGAGGATGTCAGGTCTTCCCACACTTCCAAGGAAATGCAGGTTGTCGCTGTCTGTTCCATTAAAGACGAGCCCAAGCAGGACATTTTGCTTCAAATAATCTTCATCGAGGAAACTTTCGAACGTGGCCTTGCTGAACACCTTCTCGAAAAACACACTTCCATCCTTTCTGGTGATGACCATCTTGATGAGATTGTTCCGGTATTGTTTTCCTGTCTCATCTGTTGCAATAGAAAGGCTGTCGTTGGTGTATCGATGCACCCTTGCCTTGTATGTGCTTCCCATCCATTTGATGGTGTCGGTAGTGACATCTATTTCATTCATCTTGTGTACGATGGTGTCGGGTTCCACCTTCACCCTTGGTTTCACAATGATGTTGCTGTGTTGTTTGCTTGTTTCCTTTTTTTTCTCGCATGCGATAAACAAGCCAGAAAAAGCGAAGACAGCCGCGAGTGCAAGATATTTTTTCATTATCAATCAATCGTTATCAAGTTTTCATATGCAAAGGTAATGAAAGCGTGGCGTAACACAAAAGGAAATGGAGGAAAAATGAAAGATGTGATAGAAAGAGGCTTGGTATTCATAGGAGGTTTTAGGAGCGTGCAGGAGATTTCAGGAAGATTTTTAGGTGCTCAAAAAAAGGGTCGCCATGAAGCGACCCTTGTCATCCTTATCTTGTTACCTATTAGCGGATTTGCTTCATGCAACCGCAATTCTTCTTATATGGTCAAGAGATTCGAAGTGATTTTTGAAAATCATTGTTGAGGCCTTCTCTGCTGCATACGCTCCATGCGCTCTTTCTTGTCAGCCTCGTATTTCTGATACTGCTCATCATTCAAGATGCCTTTGAGGGCTTCCTCATATTCCTTCATTTGCTCGGGATTGAATCTTCCAGGTCCACGTCCAGGTCCACCTTGTCCCGGTCCGAATCCTGGTCTCTGCCCTTGCATTTGTCTCGATCCGGCTTGTTGGTTGTCTCCATTTCCTTGTTGTGGCCTTTGACGACGCATTTGTCCGTCACCTCCACCACCAGGCCTTGGTCCACCCATCCGTGGTCCCATCATCATGCCAGGATACTTCTTGTTGAGCTCGAGTAGTTTTCCTTTTTGGCTTTCGTCAAGTCCATATCTCTCAGCCATCATGTCAGTACGTCTCTGCGCCATCTCTGTTGGGTCGAAGTTCCTTTGTCCCCTTTGCCCTTGCTCCTGAGCCATGGCTGAGAGAGAGACGGATGCAGCCATGAGAGCAATCATAATTACCTTTTTCATACTTTTGCAGTTTTATTGATTTAGTTGAAATTGAATTGTCGTTCTTTGTTATTTCTGCCAATTTGACGCAGCAAACGCCCTTTAGGTTTAATGTTGGAAGTCATTTTGATGGTTTTTAGCATTTATGCATATTTTTTGTCCACAATAGGTCTATTATTTGGGAAAAAAATAGTAAGTTTGCAAATTAATGTAAAAAGAAGCAAGATGAACCGAATTCTGCGTTGCCTCCATCATATGTGCACAAGACACTCCCTTGTCACCATAGGCCTGTTGTTGTCACTATCCCTTCCCTTGTTGCTCTCGTGTAACAGCAAAAAGGGAGAACCCAAGGATGCTTCTTCCTCTCCCCCTCCTGCAATTGAGGTCGAAAGCAAGGAAGCCAAGGTGGGCAAGCTGATCACCAACATCCAGAAATGCTCTCGACTCTACACTGCCGAATACAAAATCCATAAAGTGATCACCCACGAAGACATATTGAAGCTGAAAGGGAGCATTCTTGGTTTCGACTATGACTTCGACGTCCCTTCCGGCAGTCGCAGCATAGCCATCCCCATCGATGCCACCGTAAAGGGCTATATCGATTTCAGCCAATTCAACGAAGACAATGTGATATACGATGACGACCATTTGGAAATCATCCTTCCCGACCCAAAGGCAGAGTTGACCAGCACAAAAGTCAACCATGACGAAGTGCAAAGCTATGTGGCCCTTCTCCGCAAGAATTTCAGCGACGAGGAGTTGTCGGTATATGAAAAAGAAGGTCGTGAGAGCATCTTGCGTTCCATCCCTCAATTGAACATCGCAGAGCGTTCCCGTCTGAATGCCAGCCGCATACTCATACCCCTGCTCCGCCAGTTGGACATCAGCGAAGAGAACATCACCATCACGTTTCGGAAGGACTTCGACGAACGTCGCCTAACCACCATCACCAATTAACCCCGCTATGGAAAAAAAAGACAAGCCCCTGAAAGAGAACCAACTGGGCCGCCTCTTTCTCACCGCCGCCACGCTAGTGACGTTGGTGACGATGCTGGTTTTCACCATCACCGAAGGCACTCGCAATGAAACGACGATAGCCCCAGACAATGACAGCATCTTCACCGACACCACCACCACCCATCTCGAATCTGTTCGCGACATCGGGGAATGGGAATTTCTCACGGTGAACGACGAAGAACTTGTCGACACCACCGCCAGCCGTACTTTGGCCAGTGACAAGCAGCTCACTCGCATTTATTATGGCACATTGCGGTTAGGCATCAACATGAACAACATGCCTTCAGAGTCCGTCCGTCTCATTGATGACACATTGGATGTCCTCCTCCCTCCCATTCGCTTGCTCGACAATGACTTCATCGACGAGACTCGGACGAAGTCCTTTTATGAGAAGGGAACGTGGGACAATTCTACTCGTTCCGCACTTTACGAGAAAGCCAAACGGCAGATGCTTGACCGATGCATGACCGAGTCAAACATCGAATTGGCTCAACAGAATGCCATTGACGAGGTGACCCTTCTCTTCAACACACTTGGCTACGACCACGTGGTGGTTCATTTCTAACAGAATCGTATTTCTTATATGGAAACCTTCAACGACATCATCACCAGCATCAACAGTGTGCTATGGGGCTGGCCCATGATCATCCTGCTTCTTGGCACGCACCTTTATCTCACCCTCATCCTCAAGTTTCCTCAGCGGAAAATCTTCAAAGCCATCAAACTCTCACTAGCCAGAGACAAGGGCGCCACAGGCGACGTGTCCCAGTTTGGCGCCTTGGCGACCGCCCTTGCCGCCACGATAGGAACGGGCAACATCGTGGGTGTGGGCACGGCGATAGCCCTTGGTGGTCCCGGAGCGGTGTTTTGGTGCTGGCTGACAGGTGTCTTCGGCATCTCCACGAAATATGCGGAGGGTCTGCTTGCCATCAAATATCGTGTGAAGACCCCGAGCGGCAAGATGCTCGGCGGGCCAATGTACGCCTTGGAACGCGGCCTGGGTTGGAAATGGATGGGCATCCTGTTCGCCCTGTTCTGCACACTGGCCTCTTTTGGCATCGGTTGCACCGTCCAAGCCAACGCCATCTCCACGCTGACCAAAGAGACCTTCAACATCTCTCCCTACATCATCGGCTCTTTGGTATGCCTCCTCACTGCAGCAGTGATACTTGGTGGTGTAAAGAGCATAGCACGGGTTTGCACGGCCTTCGTGCCCTTTATGGCCATCTTCTACGTGATAGGTTGCATCTACATCCTTGGTGCCAACCACTCGTTTTTGTGGCCTGCACTCCAAACGATAGTCAAGTCGGCTTTCAACCCCGAAGCAGCCGGCGGCGGCTTTGTGGGCGGCAGCATCATGATGGTGGCACGCTACGGCATCTCCCGAGGCCTGTTCTCCAATGAGTCGGGCATGGGCTCGGCTCCCATCGTCGCAGCCGCCGCCCAGACCCGCAATCCTGTGCGCCAAGCCTTGGTGTCGAGTTCCGGCACATTTTGGGACACCGTGGTGATTTGCGCCCTCACCGGCTTGGTGATTGTGAGCAGCGCCCTTGCCCATCCCGACATCAATTACACCGACGGAGCCACACTGACGAAAGCAGCATTCTCCAAGATTCCGTATGTTGGCGCCCCGTTGCTCAACATCGGCCAATTCACCTTCGCCTTCAGCACCATCCTTGGCTGGTGCTACTATGGTGAGCGTGGGGTGGAATACCTTGGCGGCAAACGCATGACCATCCCTTACCGCGTAACCTACATCATCGCTGTCTTCACCGGCAGCGTCATCAGCCTCACCATTGTCTGGAACATGGCCGACTGCTTCAACGCACTGATGGCTATTCCCAACCTCCTTTCCTTGCTCTTCCTCAGCAAGATATTAGTGAAAGAAACCAACCATTACCTGTGGAACGACCATCTGGACGAACAGATGGACGACAATGAACTGGTGGAGTTGGACTCCTCATTGAACAATCCTCAAGATTCCAGAAACAAGCGATTATGAAACCTTATACCCACCTGCTGGCACTCGTTGCCTGCCTTATGGCATGCAACGCACCCACCAGCGAAAAAAAGCCGAACGACATGGATACATTCAAGACCAAAAACGGGAAGACCCTTCAGGTGACTCCCATCAAGCATGCGAGTATGGAACTCAATTTCGACGGGCGCATCATCCAGGTGGACCCTGTCACAGAAGGTGCCGAACCTTTCACCGACTACAGCCAATGGGCAAAAGCCGACTTCATCCTCATCACCCATGACCACTACGACCACTTTGACGCGAAAGCCGTTGCAACCCTTTGCAAGGAGAGCACTGTGATTGTGACTAATGCGAATACCGCCGAACAAATAGACAAGTGCGAGGTGATGTCCAATGGCGACACATTGCGTCTTGCCGACGACCTGACGTTGTACGCCGTTCCCGCCTACAACATCACTCCGGGACACACCCAATTCCACCCGAAAGGACGTGACAACGGATTCATCCTTGAGGCCGACGGCCTACGCATCTACATCGCCGGCGACACCGAGGACATCGAGGAGATGAGCCAGGTGAATGACATCGACGTTGCCTTCCTTCCTTGCAACCAACCCTACACGATGACCCCGGAGCAATTGCGTCACGCCGCCGACATGGTGAAGCCACGTGTGTTGTTCCCCTATCATTACGGCGACACCGCCCCCGAAGCAATGGAATCGGCTATGGAGGGCAGTGGCATCGAAGTACGCATCAGGGATTTCCAATAAAGATTTATAGGAAGTTATAAGACGCTATAGAAACTATAGAGACTATAGAGACTATAGAAGCTACAAAAAAAATCCAGGAAGTTTTAGGAGATTCCGGAACTTCCTGGATTTTTTATGGCCTATTCCAATATCGGGGTGACCTTGACGACTTGCCCGGGTTTGGTCTGTACGTCGTATTCATAGACCTTTCTCACCGGCAGTAGCGAGAACTCCTTGAGCTCTTCCGACCTTAATGGGTTTTTCACCTCCGCTGTAGCCAGGAGTGGGTTGTCACAGGCTCCTTTCGCCTCCACCAGTCCCTTGCCCTTCAAAGGCACATAAGAGCGCAATCGCAAGGTGCCACCAATTTTCGACTTGATGGACGCTTGTGTCATCTCTCCGTCAGCCCATTGAATGGCAACCTCGAATCCACCCCTTGCGCAAAGTCCCTCCACTTTGCCATTCTTCCATGCCGAGGGCAGTGCCGGCAGCAGGTGAACAGCACCGTCGTGACTTTGCAACAGCATCTCGGCAATGCCGGCGGCACATCCGAAATTGCCGTCGATTTGGAATGGCGGATGTGCGTCGAAGAGGTTGGGGTATGTCCTTCCATTGGGGAATTGCCTTGCTTGGCTATCATCTGGAAGAATGTGCAACATATTTGATATGATGCGGAAGGCGTGGTCGCCATCGAGCATGCGCGCCCAGAAATTGATTTTCCATCCGAGGCTCCATCCCGTGGCCATGTCCCCCCTTTGGTTGAGAGTGTTGGCTGCCGCCGTGAAAAGGTCTTGGTGTGTGAAAGGAGATATTTGGTTGGAAGGATAGAGGCCATAAAGGTGTGAGATATGCCTGTGCTGGTCTCTTGGGTTGTCACCATCCTGCAACCACTCCTGCAACTGGCCGTACTTTCCTATTTGCATGGGAGGCAGTTGGTCGATGGTGGCTTTAAGTCTTTGCTGGTAAGCCTGGTCCTCACCCAGCGTCTTTGCTGCCAGCAAGGTGTTTGAGAGAGCATCGAAGACGATTTGGTTGTCCATGGTGCATCCGGCAGTCACGGGTGTCCTCTTCCCCATGGGTCCATGCTCTGGTGAAACCGACGGGACAGCCACGAGGTATCCATATTTGGGATGTTTTTGCAGGTAGTCGAGATAGAAGTCAGCCGTACCCTTGATGACCGGATACCATTTCCTAAGGAACTCCTTGTCGCCGGAGAAGAGGTAATGCTGCCAAAGGTGTGTGGCAAGCCATGCACCGCCATTGGGGAACATTCCCCATGAGGCGCCATCCACAGGTCCTGCGATGCGCCAGAGGTCGGTGTTGTGATGTGCGAGCCACCCCCCGCATCCATACATTTGTTGTGCCGTTTTGGCACCTGTGACGCTCAAGTCACGTATCATGTCATAGAGAGGCTCCTGGGTCTCAGCGATGTTGCCCACATCTGCAATCCAGTAGTTCATCTCCGCGTTGATGTTGATGGTGTACTTGCTGTCCCAAGGTGCGTTGACCTTGTCGTTCCAGATGCCTTGGAGGTTGGCAGGCTGCCCTCCGGGTTGCGAAGAGCAGATGAGGAGGTATCTTCCATATTGGAACATAAGCGCTACGAGGTCCATGTCTTTTCCACCCTCAAACTCCTCAAGTCTCTTGTCGGTGTTGGCAGACGACATGGGCGACTTGTCGAGTTCGAGTTTCACGCGTTGGAATTGGCTGGAGAATTTCTTGACATGAGCATCGAACAGTTTATCGTAGGGCTTGGCCAGAGCTTCAGCCAGAGCTTGTTTGTTCTTTTCCGTGGGGTTGCCGCTGACATCGTGGTAGTTGACGAAATTGGTGGCGGCAGTGATGTAAATGGTTGCGGTGGTAGCCCCCATGACATGTACGTCGTGGAACTCATCCTCAATTTGTCCATCACTCACCACCTGGATGCGGCATTCCGCCTTTAATCCTGCCTTGATGCCCTCATGGTCCACGCCATCGACAACCGCCGTGATGCAATGTCCATCGATGGTGTGCTTGGAATTGAGTTCACTTTTGTGGCCCACTTTGAACGACAGAGCCTGCTTTTTGTCTGCGGTGAGTCTGACAACGATGACATTCCCATCCATGGAAGCGAAAGTAGTACGTTTGAATGTGACATCCTTTTTCTTGTATGTCACATTGGCAGTGGCATTGTCCAGAATGAGGTTCCTATGATATTTGTAAACGTTCTGCTGTTGGTCGAAGTCGATGGTGACAGTTCCCACGGGGAGGTATTTCATTCCGTGGGGACCTTTGATGAAATGCTGGTCGATGAGTTTTGCAGCCTCTTCCTCATTTCCGTTGAAAATGAGTTCTCTCACCTGTTGGAGATATTGCTTGGCCTCCTCACTGTTGTTGTCGTGTGGCGAGCCAGACCAGAACGTCTCCTCGTTGATTTGTATTTGCTCATGGTTGGGGTCTCCATACACCATGGCACCCAGATGGGAGTTTCCTATGGGTAGTGCCTCGAGCCAGCATGACGCAGGCCTGCTGTAAGTAAGTGCTTTGACCTCCTTGTTTTTGATGATTTGTGCATGGGCAGCCGCCGCCATCATCAGGCAGAGTGTCACGGCCATTAGGAGTTTGGTTCTTCTCATGATGATCGATTTTGTTGTAATGGCTGCAAAGTTACGAATAAACGAGATAAAAGCCAAAAATATTTTAGCTTTTCCGAGAGAGGCAAAAGAAGGGGGAGGTTTATGGCGGCGGCAAAACCGCCGCTTACGGAGAAACAAAGCGAGCCAAAGGGGGAAGGGGGAGGTGGAAAGATAGGAATGATCGGAGGAATCGGAGGAATCGGAAAATCGGAGGAATCGGATTTTTCCGATTACTCCGATTAAATCATTTGCAGCAGTGTTTCAAGCATTGAGCAAAGCGTCGAATTTCTCCACGAACTTTGCTTTGTTTGCAGCCCCCACCATTTTGTCCACGAGTTTTCCGCCCTTGAAGAAAAGTATGGTGGGAATGTTTCTTACACCATATTCGATGGCGATGTCATCGTTCTCCTCGACGTCGCA
Organism: uncultured Prevotellaceae bacterium; assembly: GCA_902786665.1. GTDB lineage: Bacteria > Bacteroidota > Bacteroidia > Bacteroidales > Bacteroidaceae > Prevotella. Next base: position 87,841 of record CADADN010000007.1, read on the forward strand.
TTTCCCGACAACGAGTTTTCCGTCGTATTGTTCAGCGAGTTCTGAAATGACGGGTGCTATGGCCTTGCATGGTCCACACCAGGTGGCCCAAAGGTCGACTACTAGTGGCAGGTCGCCATTGAGATAGGACTCGAAATTCTCAGTTGTGATTTTTACTTCCATTTTCTTTATTGTTGATGATGAATAATGCTTTGTTAAAATATTATCAAACATCGTGCCACATTGTTGTCAGTTGACGAAATAGGTCATTCCCTCCGTCTGTTCTATGAACTGCAGCAGTTGATGTCTCACTTCCACCTTTTTGGCCTTGCTCCTGAGCATGAGGTTTCCTTCCGTGTCGTGTAGTCTCACATAGAGCGAGGTTTCTCCAGGTGAAGAGTCAATTGCCGCAACCAGGTCACTGACGACAGCCGTGTCCACGTGGTCGGTATTGATGACGATGGTGAGTTTTTGAATGGCATTCTCCTTGACAGTCTGCATATATTGCACTTCACCAATGCGAATGTCATACATTTTTGAGTTTCTGAACCTTTGCACAGCCTTAGCTGTGACATACACCGTGCAAGCCTCATTGAACATGGAGCGCCATTTCCCCCACTCCTCTCCGAAGAGTGCCAGTTCTCCCGACCCGTTGAAGTCCTCAATGGTAACGAAGCCGCATGGTGAGCCGTTTTTTGAGAATCTCGACCTGACGGCAGTGACGACGCCCCCAAAGGTGATGTTTTCCTTCTTTGCAAGCGACTCTTTATCAGCCAGTTCAGAGCATTGTGTATTGCACAACTGATCCAAGATGACGCTGAATTCATCGAGAGGGTGTGCAGAGAGATAGATGCCAACGAGGTCGCGCTCCTTGTTAAGTTTCTCGATGTTGCTCCATGGCTCCGCTTGCGGTATGGGCGGGTTTGAGATTTCCATCATATCATCACCGAAGAGCGACATCTGCGCCCTAGACTTTTCCGTCTGGTATAATTGCCCGAATCTTACGAGAGTGTCGAGGAAGACATCCCCCTTGTTGTTTGCCGCCAGATACCTCTCTCTTTCTATCCCGAAGCTGTCGAATCCCCCGCTGAGGACGAGGCTTTCAAACGTTCTTTTGTTGGCAGCGGAGAGGTTGACCCTTTTGACGACATCGAAGACGTCAGCGAAAGGTCCGTTTTTGTCACGCTCGGAGATGATGGCCTCCGCCGCGGAACTTCCCATGCCCTTGATGGCGGCAAGTCCGAATCGAATGGCTCCGTTCTTGTTGACACTGAATTTATGGCGGCTCTCGTTGACATCAGGTCCGAGGGTCTCGATGCCCATGGCCTTGCATTCATCCATCAGTTTGGTGATTTCAGTGATGTTGTCAAGGTTCCGGCTCATGACAGCCGCCATATACTCAGCAGGATAGTGCGCCTTGAGGAAAGCCGTCTGGTATGCCACCCAGGAGTAGCATGTGGCGTGACTCTTGTTGAAAGCATAGGAAGCGAATTTCTTCCAGTCCTCCCAGATTTTATTGAGTGTTTTTTGGTCGTAGCCGTTTTTTGTCCCACCTTTATAGAATAGTTCCTCCAACTCGTTCATCTTCTCAATCTGCTTCTTTCCCATGGCCTTCCTGAGCGTGTCGGACTGTCCTCGGGTGAAGTTGGCGAGTTGTCTTGAAAGAAGCATCACCTGCTCCTGGTACACCGTGATGCCATAGGTGTCCTTGAGGTATTTCTCCATGCAGGGGATGTCGTATGTGATCCTCGACGGGTCTTTCTTTCTGGCGATGAATTCCGGGATGTAATCCATGGGTCCAGGCCTATAAAGAGCGTTCATAGCAATAAGGTCCTCGAATACAGAAGGTTGCAATTCCCTGAGATATTTCTGCATTCCGGTGGATTCAAACTGGAACGTTCCGATGGTCCTTCCCTCGCAATACAATTTGTAGGTGAGGACGTCGTCGATGGGGATATTGTCGATGTCGATGACATCCCCTGTTGAAAGCCTGATGTTTTCAATGGCCTCCTTTAGGATGGACAGTGTCTTGAGCCCGAGGAAGTCCATTTTGATGAGTCCGGTCTCCTCGATGACATGTCCGTCGTATTGCGTGCAAAGCAACTTGTGCCCTGGGTCGGCCTTGTCCTCCGCGGTGGACACCGGCACCCAGTCGCTGATGGGGTCTCTGCAGATGATTGTTCCGCAGGCGTGTATGCCGGTGTTTCTCACCGTCCCTTCCAGCATTCGTGCATACTTGATGGTGTTTCTCATCCTTGTGTCTGGGGACACTTCCGCCTCCCTGAGTTCCGGTACGGTCTTGATGGCGTTGTCAAGGTTCATCTTGAGTCCGTCGTCCAGTCTGTCAGGAATGGCCTTGCACAGCCTGTTGCTCTCGTCGAGAGGCAGTTTCTCCACCCTGGCGACATCCTTGATGGAGTTTTTTGTTGCCATGCTTCCATAGGTGATGATATGAGCCACCTTGTCGTGTCCGTATTTGTCCTCCACCCATTCGAGCACCCTTCCCCTGCCGTCGTCGTCGAAGTCGGTGTCGATATCAGGAAGTGATATGCGGTCGGGATTGAGGAATCTCTCAAACAGGAGGTCGTATTTGATGGGGTCGATGCGTGTGATTCCAAGGCAGTATGCGACAACGGAGCCTGCCGCCGATCCACGTCCCGGCCCCACCATGACACCAAGTTGGTCTCTCGCCACGTTGATAAAATCCTGCACGATGAGGAAGTATCCGGGGAATCCCATGGTTTTCATGATATGGAGTTCGAAATTGACTCTCTCCCTCACTTCTTCGGGGAGAGGGTCTCCGTATAGTCTCCTTGCTCCATCGTATGCGAGTTTTGCCAGGTAGTCGGCTTCGAACTTGATGCGGTAGAGTTTGTCGATGCCACCCAGCTTTTTGATTTTCTTCTCTCCATCCTCTCTCGACATGATTTCGTTACCGTTCTCGTCGCGTGTGAACTCTTGGAAGAGTTCCTCATCGGTCATCCTTGTCCTTACATCCTCCTCTGTTCCAAAGCTTTCCGGTATGGGGAAGAAAGGCATAATGGGTGCATGGTCGATGGAGTAAGCCTCCACCTTGTCAAGCACTTCGCACGTGTTGTCCAGAGCCTCCGGTATGTCAGAAAAGATTTCGTACATCTCATCCTTGGTTTTGAACCATTCCTGTTTGGAGTAAAGCATCCTCCCAGGGTCGTCGAGGTCTTTTCCTGTGGAAAGGCACAGCAGGTGGTCGTGGGCCTCGGCATTATCCTTGTCTACGAAGTGAGCGTCATTGGTGCATACGAGTTTGATGCCATACTCCCTTGCCAGTTGTATAAGCACCTTGTTGGCCTGCTGCTGCAGCGGGAATGTTTCCCTGTTAGCCCTGATTGACGGGTCTCTTACCTCATGCCTTTGTAGCTCGAGGTAGTAGTCGTCACCAAAGACCCTTTTATGCCATTCGATGGCCTCCCTAGCCCCCGCGATGTCACCTTTTAATATTTTGTCGGGCACCTCCCCGGCGATGCAAGCCGAGCAGACGATGAGCCCTTCGTGGAATTGCTCCAAATCCTCCCTGTCGGTCCTTGGCCTCATGTAGAAGCCATCGACCCATGCTCTCGAGACGAGTTTGATGAGGTTTTTGTATCCTTTGTAGTTTTTGGCAAGTACGATGAGGTGCCACCCTCCTTGGTCGTGATGCTCTTTGCTTTTGTCGCTTTTCTTTCTTCTTGCGACATACATCTCGCATCCGAAAATGGGTTTGAACTCAGGTTTTCCCTCCTTTTTCAACTTTCCATTGACCTTGTTGCAATAATTGAACAACTCCTTAACCCCGAACATGTTTCCATGGTCGGTGATAGCCATTCCACGCATGCCATCAGCGATGGCTTTGTCAACCAACTTGTTGATGCTCGACAGTCCGTCAAGAATTGAAAAATAAGTATGGACGTGCAGGTGTACGAAATCTCTCATAGATGCAAATTGAGGTTCAAAGTTACGTCTAATAGTTGACATCGCCAAAGAATATTGGAAAAAATTTGTCGGGTTGGTAAAAAAGAGTTACCTTTGCATGGAAAAATTCACATGATGCAAAATGGGAAGAAGAATTCGCAAACTTAAGAAGCAAAGGCTTCACAGCGAGGGCAACGACACACTCCTTTACAGTTTGTTCATCTTGGTAGCGATAGGTGTCATTTTGTGGCGTTCATTCGACAGCAAACTGCCATTTTGGAGTTTTGCTGTTGTTTTTGGCGTCCTCTATGGCATTGTTCTGAATTTTTTCCGTTGTCCCATCCGTGTCTTAGACGTAGAAGACACTCGGAACCTTGTTGTGGCTCCCGCCGACGGTCGCGTGGTGGTAGTCGAAGAGGTTGACGAGGATGAGTATTTCCACGACCGCCGCCTCATGGTATCCATTTTCATGAGTTTGTTCAACGTCCACGCCAACTGGTTTCCCATCGACGGTAAGGTTACGATGGTGAAGCATCAGGACGGCAATTTCCACAAGGCCTGGCTACCCAAGGCAAGTGAGGAGAACGAGCATGCCGACGTGATGATCGAGACCCCCGAAGGAGTGAGCATCCTTTGCCGTCAGATAGCCGGTGCCGTAGCCCGTCGCATCGTCACCTACGCGAAAGAGGGTGAGGAATGCGAGATAGACGACCACCTGGGGTTCATCAAGTTTGGTTCCCGCGTTGACGTCTTTCTTCCCTTGGACTCTGAGGTCTGTGTCAAAATGGGTCAATTGACCACAGGCGACCAGACCATCATTGCGAGGTTGAAAGGATAAGTCCTTTTCAAAGCACTGAACAAAGCTTCTACCCATGAGAGCCATCATCCGACAGATTCCCAACACCATCACTTGCTGCAACCTTCTCTGCGGCTGCATCGCCACCTCGTTTGCATTCGATGGCGACCAGAGCAAGGCGCTGGCCTTCATCATCCTTGGTGCTGTTTTCGATTTCTTCGACGGTATGAGCGCGCGCCTTCTCAAGGTGTCCTCGCCCATCGGCAAGGAGTTGGACTCGTTGGCCGACGACGTGACGTTCGGCGTTGCCCCCGCCACGATGGTTTTCACTTTTCTCTTCCAACTCCCCTACCCTGAGTTTTTGGATTCTTCACGAAGTTTCATCCCATACCTGGCCTTTATCATTGCAGCCTTCTCCGCCCTTCGCCTGGCGAAATTCAACCTCGACGAGCGTCAGACAACTTCATTCATAGGGCTCCCCACTCCAGCCAATGCACTGTTCTGGGGGTCGCTCATCGTTGGTGGCGGCAGCCGTCTTACCCAACTGTCCTACTCCCTTCCTGTGGTGTTGGTGCTGGTGGCACTGAGTTGTTGGTTGCTGATAGCCGAGCTACCTCTTTTCGCCTTGAAATTCAAGCAATGGGGTTGGAAAGGGAATGAGGTGAAATACATTTTCATCCTCACCTGCATCCCCTTGATATTGCTGCTTGGCGTTTCCGGCATAGCAGTTGCCATTGCGTGGTATGTGGTGCTCTCACTTTATGCCAACAGCCGTGCCCCAAAGTCACATTAATCTTGCTTTCCCATGGCATTCCTATTTAAATTCATTTTCTTCATCTTTGTTGTCGGAGTAGCCGTTCTCGCCTACTTCGCTCTGCGCATCTACCTTGCCGTGCGGAAGGTGAAGAAACAGTTTCATGGTGAACAAGGTCCTTCGCATGGTCAGGCTTCCGGTTCCACCACCACGATGCCCAACGGGGAAATCCTGACCGACACACGCGCCTCGGAACGCAGCCGTAAAATCATCGCTGACGACGAAGGAGAGTATGTGGAGTTTGAGGAAGATTGATGGAGATTGGAGATTGGAGATTGGAGATTGGAGATTTGAGATTTGAGATTTGAGATTGGAGATTGGAGATTGAAAATTGGAAGAAGGTAAATGGTCCGGCTCGTGATAAGAACTCCGAGCCGGACCATTTTATGAATGATGCTTCTTGTATGCTACTCTTTACTTAGCAAAATAGAGGTCTGTGAACCAAATGGTGCTGTGACCGGCACGTACGCTGACATTACCTAGAGCACTGAGGTCGAGCCCTTCGACAGACGCGGAGAGGTAGTTCCACTTGCGTTTTTCCAAAGGCATCACAATGTCAGCCACTTTGCCACCCTCGTGGTTCAAGATTTCGATGGTAAGTTGGTTGGCATCGGGCGTGAAGGCAGTGAGATAGACCTTCTTCGCCCCTGCGGCCGACAAGCCATCAGTTTGCCAGAATCCGGCCTGCCCTGTCCAAGTATCGTTGGCATCCTCGTCATATTCCGCCTTGGTCACTGTCGTTCCACCCACCGATGTCTGGGTGACAGTGCACTTGTACCATCCGCCGGGATACTTATATTCACCCCATGGAACGGGGAATCCATAGGTGTCGCTGAAAACGGAAAGCACGATGCTTGATTCCGGCAATGTGGGGGTATCGGGAGCCGAAGTGGGTTCGTCGGTGATGATGACGGGGGTGTTTAGGATGATGTTAACAAGGGCGGTGACATCCGTTATATTGATGCCCCCGTCGTCGTTGACATCTGCCTGTTGCAGGTCTTCAAGGTTTCCGCTGCCTAAGATATAGTTGACGAGTATTGTGACATCTGTGACATTCACATAGCCATCCAGGTTGACATCGCCCTTGAGTTTTGTGTCATAGTTGTAATTGTCGCCATAATAACCTTTGGTGATCTTGTCCACGAGGTCGGGTTGCGTGAACTTTGGTACGGTTCGGTCCTCTCCGTCAGTCAGTCCCATCCAGTACAGGGTGCAAAATCCATACTCTTTCGCCCTCTTGACGAAATAGTTGGCATATTCGAGGGTGTTGCCCCTGTATTGCTCGTAATAGTTGATGTCACCTTCCGACGTTCCCCATTCTCCGAAGATGATGGGACCTTTTGGTGCCAGATACGTGTTGATGTCTCTGAGCATCTGGTCTATGGTAGCCTTGCAATTGTTGATGTTGTCGGTCGCGAGATAACTGTGCACCTCAAACATGATGTGTCCCTCCACGGTGTCGTTGGGCTTTTTCATTTGCTTGAGGGGGTCTTGCAAATGTTCATTCCATGTGCCGGCACCCGAAGCGGCAGCGTAAGTGCAGAGAGCGAGATTCCTCTGTGCGTTGTTTCCACCCGTGGCCCGCACGGTGTTGACAAACAACTGTGCATAATTGTTGATGGCGTTGTATGCATCGTTAGCGACATTGGCGTTGTATTGTCCCGAGGTGGCCATGGAAGAGTAGCACCAAGAATTGTAGGTGTCGAGCACCTCGTTGTAGCCTTCAAAGATGAGTTTCTCGTCATAGTCCTTGAACCTGTTGGCAATCTGTGTCCATATGGCGGCAAAGGTGTCCTTTTTCTTGTAATAGTTATCCATGGAAGCCTTGATCCAAGCAGTGGAATAAGTTCCGGTGTCGTGGTGGACGTTGAGGATACAGTACATCCCTTCGTCGATGACATAGTCTACGACCTCCTGCACCCTTGCCATCCATTCCTCATCAATCTGCGTACCAATGGGGTCGGTTTCCGGATTCCAAGGATTCAGCGAGTTTGTCTGATTGTTCCAAGTGACTGCACCGAAGGTAGCCTCCATGTGCGGCCACCATGTGACAGGCACCCTTATGGCATTGAATCCCGCCCTCTTCATCATCTTGATGACTTCTCTTGTGGTGACCGGTTGCCCCCATGCCGTTTCATAATCGGAGGGTTGGCGTTGTGTCCATGCCTCTATCCACATATTATCCAAAGAACCAGAATTGGCGTCGAGAGTGTTACCCAGGTTCCAACCCACTTTCATATTAGCCACTGCACTGGTTGCTGTTTCGAAATCGTCTGCCCATGCCATTGTGGCACAAACGAAGGTCATTAATCCCAATAAGGTGATGCGGAATATTTTCATGATGAAGTTTGATAGGATTTTGATTTGCAACTGCAAAGGTAATGAAAATCAGTCGGGAAGCAAAGTGGAATGAGTTAAAAAACCTTTTCTTCTTTGAGGAAAGGATTATTCTATGTACCTTTGAAAGTTTCAAACAACATTGAGGGCAATGCCTCTTGGCTCCATTAATCCAAAGGTGGCACACTCCGGATGTGGATGGGGTCATAAGTTCAAAAGAGAAAAGACTAAAACTATGTATCAATATGTGATAGTGGCGTTTGTACTGTTGCTCAGCGTGGCTTATTTAGGTTACCGCGCCTACCACGCACTGAAAGTGAGCGATGACCCTTGTTCCGGATGTTCTGGATGCGCCTTGAAAGAAATGAAAGGGAAAGTAGAATTATCGAAAAAGGCAAAAAGGGAGTGTGCTGAGAAAAAAAGGGAGAAAAAATTTGCACAAACCAAATAATAACCTTATCTTTGCACTCGCTTTACAAAATGGTGCCTTGGATGAGTGGCTTAGTCAACGGTCTGCAAAACCGTGTACGGCGGTTCGAATCCGCCAGGCACCTCTAAAAATCGCAGCTTTTCAGCTGCGATTTTTTTATGGCCATAGGAGGCCTTAGGAGAGAACAAGAGACTTTAGGACTCTAAGGCCACAGCTTGTCTCTGATTTCCATCAAGGCCTTTTTGTGGGTTTCTGAGAGCATCCCCTTCCTAATGGCACTTTTTTGAGCTACAAGCCATGAGGCCAACTCCACCTCTGCCGTGAACATCTCAAGAGGCTCCCTGTTGTTCTGACATACGAAATCCATCACATTGGCACACATCCAAGTCCATTCCACATCATTCTCAGATATTTCACTCGACCCAGCCCCTGGGAGATGCTGCTGCGGCAAAGCCGCTGCCTGCGAAGAACGGGGAGGCTCGACGGGCACAGAAGGCTCGACAGGCACAGAAGGCTCGGCGGGCGCAGATGCCTCGGTGGGCACAGTAGGCTCGGCGGGCGCAGATGCCTCGGTGGGCACAGTAGGCTCGGCGGGCGCGGAAGGCTCGGTGGGCGCAGAAAGCTCGGCGGGTGCAGAAGGCTCGGCGGACACAGAAGGCTCGACGGGCGCAGAAGGCTCGGCGGACGCAGTAGGCTCGGCGGACGCGGAAGGCTCGGTGGGCACAGATGCCTCGGTGGGCACAGAAGGCTCGGAGGGTGCGGAAGGCTCTGATGGAGAAGAGAGTTGTTGATTTTCCTGTGCGGAAACATCTTTTTTCTCATCCTCTTCGTTCACTTCCTGGTCGGGATAGGTCCTTCCAACCAGTCCGTAGAGCATGGGGCCAAGTTTTACAAACCTTTCCTTTCCCAACAGGAAAACAGAAGCAAGGTCTCCTTTGGAGAACTGCTTGTTGTAACTGTAATTGGAGAGAAAAGCCACTATTTCATCTGTCTTCATCGGTCTGTTTGCCTCATCGAGCACCTGATATACGATGTCAGCATTGCTACCGAAATAGGGCAGCTTCCATGCGCTGAGTGCATAACATCCCTTCTTTCCACTGCCTTGGAACCGTTTGTCCTTATTAAGAGCAAGGGAAATGGAAGCCCTGACATACCTTCTGCTTCCACTGGAGTTGATGGCATCGGTGAGTTGGTCGAGCGTCATAGGCTCCTTGTTGTTGTCGAGCAATATGAACAGTCTGTCCACCAAGGCTTTTTCTTTCTTCTTGGGCACCACCACCATGCCTTGCTCGTTGAGTGGGAGTGCCAACTCGTCCACCACGATTCTCTTGATGACAGGTGCGAGTGCCATTTGTCCTCCCGTTCTTTCCTCCACATATTCCTCCATGTCCACGGTATGTTCCTCTGTACACACTTTGACAACAGCGTCCTTGAAGTGCCATAATTCATTCTCCAAGTCGACCTCGCCCAATATGCTTTTCCTTACGAGGTATCCATGGTTCCATCTACCTTCCATTGCCGACCCAAGGTTCCTGGTGTATCCCCCGAAGCAAGTGAAGTCTTTTTTCATCCATTTTCCCAGCAGTGCCACGACGCATAGCGGTTGCATGAGGAGTTTCTCATCGGCGATGATGTCGCTGACACACTTGTTGTCCTCGCAGATGAAATCCTCCTGCAACTTATCTTCCAAATAAGCCAGGTTGGTGTTATCCGCCAACAGCTGCGTGATGAAATTTCCAAGAGTTTCAACCGTATCATCCGTGGTGAAGAGTGCATCAAAGATGGAGTTGGAATAAGAGGTGATGGTGAAAGTGGATTTTTCAATGGGCGTCATATCCACCTCCACTTTTCCACCGAAGATGTCATATCTTTGCAAGAAAGCTTTGAACAAAGGGGTATCCTTCTTTTCAATGATGGTCTTTTGCACGATGTGAAGCATAGGCATGCATCCGTGGACTTTATAGAAATCCAGTATGAAGTCATCATCATCGAGCAGTCCTTCCGCGTGCAGCATCAAGATTTTGTATTGCAAGGGGATGTCGTTGTCATCCAATCCTTCAATGGCCTTGTTGACCTGTGTTTTCACCTGTTCGAGAAAAACCAGGGAGGCCTCCCTCATGTTTCCCAACATTCTGAATCGGTCATTATCCTCCAAGAGGTAGTCGCGAATGAATATCCTTGCCGGGATACCCGCCATCAGTTTCCCCATCTTGCCAGCCGTCTTGTCCTTGGCAGCAGCCAAGTGCTCAACCTGCTGCTTGTAGACCTCCTCCAGGTATTCCATTTTTTCCTCGGTCAAAGCATCAATCAACTGCTCGCCTTTCGACTCCTCAGGTTCAGGAGGGAAGAGGAAAGAAGAGAACTCGGTAATTCTTCCAGTCCCCTCGACTTCTTCGAGTAGTGCATTGATTTCCTTGACACTTGCTGCTCCTGTCCGGAAGAGCCTTGGCAGTCCCGACTTGTACCTGACGAGGTCAAAAACAGTACGCATCCTCGCTCTTACCAGGATGTTGTATGTCTTTCTTGAAATTTTTCTGCTGTTGACCAGTTCCTCCACGGAAATGGTTCTCATTTGCTGTTCGGTCATGGTAAAGGTTGTATTTGTTCTCCACCTGAAAGATGTCTCAAGCCCAGAGGGAGATGAGAAAAATAAATGTGATGCAAAGATACGAAACAAAGGCGAGACAACCATATGTATTTTTGCAAAAAAAGTTAAAAAAGCTTTATGGCAATGGGTGTGCCGCTTCTTCCTCCGCTTGCTTTTCCAATTCTCTCAACACCTGCTGGTTCTTTTTCCGTGCTTTTCTGGAAAGGGGCTTTTTCCTGAACATCTCGAAGAAATCGAAGGACACGCCTCCTGGAGGCGGTGTCGCCGTAGCAGCGGCCTGCGCCATGGCAATACTCATCCAAGGGAACACGCCTTTTCGAGCCTCACCCCACACCACCACCTCTTCCAACTTGATGGCTTGTGGCAGCAGCCAAAGCGTGTCTTTCACCTCTTGGCTTTCCACTATCCTCTCCAGATAACTGCCATGCCTTAGTGCAGCCGTATGAAACATCGAATCGATGACCAAGTTCCCCTGATAGTCGGAAATGAACACATCCCCCTTGTCGGTGTATGCCTTCACGTTTCTTACAGGCACTCCTGTTTCCTTGTCAACAATCACGCATCGAGCCTGAGCCAACATGTACAAAGGAGAGTACCAGACAACAAAGCATAGGAATGCTTTTCGGGCATTTGAAAAATAGTGGCAATACATCAGTTCTTTTTTTTTGCAAAAATAGTCCGACATGCTGCAAAACAGAACAAATTGTCCGTTTTTTTAGCAATAATTACCAAGGATGAAGGGCAGATAGGTGAAATTTAAGTTAATTGGTGTGATGTGTTAAAGAATATATCGTGCTACAATTTGTGAGTGTCACAAAAAACATGTACTTTTGCAATTCAAATGCTCTAAACATAGGTTTCAACGATGCCTTTTTGAAGGTAAAAATATCAAATCAAGGATAAAAAACGACAATGGATAAGAACACTATCATCGGTTTCGTGCTGATAGCAGCCATCCTGATTGGCTGGAGTTGGTACAACAGCCCCTCTGAAGAGGAACTGAAAGCCCAACAAGAACAAGTTGAGAAAGAGAAAGCCGCCGCAAAGCAAGCCGCCGAGAAAAAGAAGCAAGAAGAGGCCAAGAAGACCGAAGAACTTGCCCAAGCCCGCAAGGACAGCACCGCCATTTTTCACAACGCCCTGAATGGCACCGCCAGCGACGTGGTGCTGAAAAATGAGAAATTGGAACTCACGCTGAGCACCAAGGGCGGCACGGTGACAAAAGCCGTTGTGAAAGGTTACAAGGACAAGGACGGCAAGCCCGATGTCACCATCTTTGAGGGCAAGGACCAGCAACTCGACTTCAGCCTCGAGGGCAAGGATACCAACATCTCCACCTCCGACCTTTTCTTCACACCTTCGGAGCAAAGCGACAGCACGGTGACATTCACAGCCGATGCCGGCGACGGCCGGAGCATCGTGATGTCCTACCGTCTCGGTCGCAACTATATGGCTTACTTCACCTTCAAAGCCGTTGGCATGGAGGGTCTGTTCTCCCCGAAGACCCACGCTATGAATGTGACGTGGCATGAGCGCTGCAAGCAACAGGAGAAAGGCCATGAGTTCGAGAACCGTTATGCCACCCTGACCTACAAGGAAAAAGGTTCAGGCACCGACTACCTGAGTGAGACCCAGGAAAAGAGCGAGGTGCTTGAGACTCCCCTCGACTGGGTTGCCTTCAAGAGCCAGTTCTTCAGCACGATGATGATAGCCAAGGACGAATTCTCCACCGGCGCCAAGGTGAAAAGCGTGCCCCAGGACAAGAGCACCGGCTATTTGAAAACCTATGATGCAGAGTTGGAAACCTTCTTCGACCCCAAGGGCGAGACGGCCACAGAATTGGAGTTCTTCTATGGCCCCAACGATTTCCGTCTCTTGCAAGCCGTTGAAAAGGAAAGCCATTTCGGTAAAGACCTGAAGATGGAGCGCCTCGTCTATCTTGGCTGGCCTCTCATCCGTTATATCAATCGTTTTTTCACCCTCTATGTGTTCGACTGGCTCACCAAGCTTGGTCTGAACATGGGTATCGTGCTGATTCTCATCACGCTGCTGTTGAAAGCCATCACCTACCCCATGGTGAAGAAGAGTTACATGAGCTCGGCCAAGATGCGTGTTCTCCGTCCAAAAATCGAAGAGGCCACCAAGCAATACGACAAGCCCGAGGACCAGATGCAGAAGAGCCAGGCCCAAATGCAAATCTACTCCCAGTATGGCGTGAGTCCGCTTAGCGGCTGTCTCCCCATGCTCATCCAGATGCCCATCTGGATTGCGATGTTCAACTTCGTGCCGAATGCCATCCAGCTTCGTGGAGAGAAATTCCTCTGGATCAGCGACCTCTCCACCTACGACCCCATCCTGCAATGGGACACCCCCATCTGGGCCATCGGCGACCACCTGTCGCTCACCTGCATCCTCTTCTGCGTGGCCAACGTCCTCTATTCCGTGATGACCATGCGCCAGCAGCGCGACCAGATGGTGGGTGAACAAGCCCAACAGATGAAGATGATGCAATGGATGATGTTCCTCATGCCCGTATTCTTCTTCTTCATGTTCAACAACTACAGCGCCGGCCTCAACTTCTACTATTTCATCTCACTCTTCTTCAGCGCCGCCATCATGTTCATCCTTCGCAAGACCACCAACGACGCGAAACTGCTGGCCTTCCTTGAAGCCCGCTACGAAGAGAACAAGAAGAACCCCAAGAAGAAGAAAGGCTTCGCCGCACGCTTGGAAGCAATGCAGCAACAGATGCAACAGCAGCAAGAAGAGATGAAACGCAAGCGCGAGGAACTTGAGCGCAAGCAAAACGAATTGAACAAGAAACTCAAGAAATAACCCCTATGTACAAGACCCTCATCATGGCAGCCGCTATCGCCATCACCTCCGTCCAGGGCGCCGAAGCCCAGAACAAGCCCAATATCGGCAAGAATGCCATCACCATGAAAGGCGACCTGCTCACCCCTGAGGCCTTATGGGCCATGGGTCGCATCAGCAGCTACACCCCGTCTCCCGATGGCAAGCAAATAGTCTATCAGATTGGTTACTACAGTGTGGAGGCCAACGCCAGCCACCATGTCCTTTGCATCATCAACAGCGATGGCAGCGGACAGCGCCAACTGACCACCAGCGCCTCCAACGAGACCGACCCCTCCTGGCTGGGCGGGCGCATCGCCTTCCTCACCGACGGCGAGATATGGACGATGGCCCCCGATGGCAGCGACCGTCGTCAACTCAGCCACACCGGTGGTGAAGTGGAAGGCTACAAATTCTCCCCCGACGGCAGCCGCGTGGTGTTTATCAAGTCCATCCCCTACCACGACATCATCAAGGAGAACCCCTCCGACCTTCCCAAAGCCACCGGCCGCTTGGTCACCGACCTGATGTACCGTCACTGGGACCACTACGTGGAGAGCATCGCCCACCCCTTCGTGGCCGAGGTGACTCCCGATGGAATCGGTGCTGGCCGCGACCTGCTTGAAGGCGAGCCATTCGAATGCCCCATGGAGCCTTTCGGCGGCATCGAGCAACTTGACTGGAGCCGCGACTCCAAACAAATCGCTTACACCTGCCGCAAGAAGACCGGTCTGGAATATTCCATCTCCACCGACTCCGACATCTTCCTATATGACGTGGAGAAGAAGACCACGCGTAACCTCTGCAAGCCCGAGGGCTACCAAGCACCGAAGGTGGATGTCACCAAGACATTGCGCAACCAGTCGGTAAACGCCCCTGAGAACCTAAAGAACAACCCCGGCTATGACCAGAACCCGCAATTCTCTCCCGATGGCAAGTACATCGCGTGGCAGAGCATGGCACGCGACGGCTACGAGTCCGACCGCAACCGCCTCTGCCTCTACGACCTGGCCACTGGAGAAAAGCGATACCTGACAGAGTCTTTCGACTCCGACGTCGACGGTTTCTGCTGGTCGGACACGAAAGACGCACAACTGTATTTCACCGGTGTCTGGCACGGCACGTACAACATCTACTGCATCGACCGCAAGGGGAATGTCTCTCAAGTGAACACAGGCGAGCGCTGGGCCGACTATGGTTCGGTGCAGATGCTGGGCGACGGCAAGCGCCTGTTGGCAGAACGCCACAGTTTCATCGCCCCCGCCGACCTTTACATCGTCACGCCCGGGAAGAAAGCCAAGGACATGGCGTCGGTGACCCAACTCACCTATGAGAACAAACACATCCTCGACCAGTTGTCACTCCCCTCCGTGGAACAGCGTTGGGTGAAATCCACCGACAACAAAGACATGATGTATTGGGTCATCCGTCCTCCTCATTTCGACGAAACAAAGAAATACCCCACCCTGCTCTTCTGCGAAGGTGGCCCGCAAAGCCCCGTGTCGCAGTTCTGGAGCTATCGTTGGAACTTCATGATCATGGCCTCCCAAGGCTATGTCGTTGTAGCGCCCAACCGCCACGGCCTCCCCGGTTTCGGCAGTGAGTGGTGCGAGGAAATCAGCGGCGACTGGACGGGCCAATGCATGTCGGACTACCTGACAGCCATCGACGATGCCTGCAACAACCTTCCTTATGTCAATCGCGACCGCTTGGGAGCCGTCGGCGCCTCTTTCGGCGGTTTCAGCGTGTATTACCTTGCCGGCCACCACGACAAGCGTTTCAAATGCTTCATAGCCCATGACGGTGCGTTCAACCTCGAGGCGATGTACACCGAGACAGAAGAGAACTGGTTCAGCAACTGGGAATACGACGATGCCTACTGGAACAAGGATCAGACCGCCAACGCCCGCAAGACCTATGCCAACTCCCCCCACCGCTTCGTAGACGAATGGGATACCCCCATCCTCTGCATCCACGGTGAGAAAGACTACCGCATCAACGCCACCCAGGGCATGAGCGCCTTCAACGCCGCCCGTATGAAAGGCATCGAGGCACAACTGCTCATCTTCCCCGACGAGAACCACTGGGTGCTCAAACCCCAGAACGGCATCCTCTGGCAGCGCACGTATTTCAACTGGCTTGACAAATATTTAAAATAAACACACGAAAACTATAGAGACTATCAAGTCTATATGAACTATGGAGACCATAGGGACTATAGCAACCATCAAAACAAAAAAACAACAAAAAATATGACTGAGAAAATTCAAAAAACACTTCGCGACTCCGCCGCCATGCGTTGGACGGCATTGTTGCTCCTGGCCTTGGCCATGTTTTGTTCATACATTTTCATGGACATCCTCTCGCCCATCAAGGACCTGATGCTTGAGACCCGCGGATGGGACTCCACCGCCTTCGGCACGATGCAAGGCTCCGAGGTGTTCCTCAACGTGTTTGTCTTCTTCCTGATTTTTGCCGGCATCATCCTTGACAAGATGGGTGTGCGTTTCACCGCCATCCTCTCCGGTGCTGTCATGCTGGTGGGTGCCATCATCAAATGGTATGCCGTGACCGACAGCTTTGCTGGCAGTGGCTTGGAGACATGGTTCACCAACAACCTCAACTACATCCCCGGTTTTGACGAATTGGGCATCTCCCCCTTCTACCGTGGCATGCCCGCCTCTGCCAAGTTTGCCGCTGTCGGTTTCATGATTTTCGGTTGCGGTTGCGAGATGGCCGGCATCACGGTGAGCCGTGGCATCGTGAAGTGGTTCAAAGGCCGCGACATGGCTCTTGCCATGGGTTCCGAGATGGCTCTTGCCCGCCTTGGCGTGGCCACCTGTATGATTTTCTCACCTTTCTTCGCCAAGTTGGGTGGCGTGGTGAGCGTATCCCGTTCCGTGGCGTTCGGCGTGGTGTTGCTGTGCATCGCCCTCATCATGTTCATCGTATATTTCTTCATGGACAAGAAGCTCGATGCTCAGACCGGTGAGGCAGAAGAGAAGGACGACCCCTTCAAGATCAGCGATATCGGACAAATCCTCTCCAGCAGCGGATTCTGGCTGGTAGCCCTGCTCTGCGTACTCTATTACTCTGCCATCTTCCCCTTCCAGAAATATGCCGTGAACATGCTGCAGTGCAACCTTACCTTCACTGAGGTTGACCCCAACTCATTCTGGGCCGGCAGCCAGGTGACCATTGTACAATATCTCATCATGCTTGTTGTTGCTGCCTCCGCTTTTGCCAGCAACTTCATGAAAGACAAGGGGAAGCGCAACATGCTCCTCGCCGTGTCGGTGATCGCCCTCATCGTGTTCTGCTACATGGGCTACATGCGTCAATCTGCAGAGACCATCTTCGCCGTGTTCCCATTGCTTGCCGTGGGCATCACACCCATCCTTGGCAGTTATGTCGACCACAAGGGCAAGGCCGCCACGATGCTTGTCTTAGGCTCCTTGCTACTCATCGCCTGCCATTTGACCTTCGCCTTCATCCTGCCGTTGTTCAAGAGCAACGCCGTCGGTGGTGTCGTCGTAGCCTATGCCACCATCCTCGTGTTGGGTGCTTCGTTCTCCCTGGTGCCTGCCTCGTTGTGGCCCAGCGTCCCCAAGCTGGTGGACTCCAAGGTGATAGGCTCTGCCTACGCCCTTATCTTCTGGATTCAGAACATCGGTTTGTGGCTGTTCCCCTTGCTTATCGGCAAGGTGCTTGACAAGACCAATCCTGAGATTGTGGAAGGCTTGGCCAACAAAACCATCACGCCCGAGCAAGCCGCTGTAAGTTACAACTACACGGCCCCCCTTGTGATGCTTGCCTGCCTCGGTGTGGCAGCATTGGTCCTAGGGTTGATTCTGAAAGTTGTCGACCGCAAGAAGGGTCTTGGTTTGGAAGAGCCTAACATCAAATAAGCATTTTTTAGCTGTCAATCCTCAGGCGGGTCGGACAGGTCAGACTGGTCCGACCCGTCTGATGATAAGATAAAGAACCACAGCAATGCCTGCTCCCCACTCTTCACCCTTGCGCCGTTGGACGGTGCTTTTCATCGTGGCATTCGTCATGATGATGGGCTACGTGTTCTGGGACATTGTCTCCCCTTTGTCAACGACGCTGAAGGCTCCCGTATCGGAAGGCGGTATGGGTTGGACCTCCGAGGAATATGGTTTCTACTCTGGCAGTTACAGCATCTTCAACATATTCCTGTTGATGCTCTTCTGGGGCGGGCTCATCCTCGACAAGTGCGGCATCCGCTTCACTGGGCTACTTGCCACCGGGATGATGCTCGGTGGTGCGGCAGTGAACTATTATGCAGTGCAGTATGTCAGCCCGACGGATTACACCGACCTTCCCTTCACCCTTTTCGGGTTGATACCCTCCCATATGAAAGTCCAGGTGCTGATATCCGCCCTTGGTTTCGGCATGTTCGGCGTGGGTTGCGACATCACCGGCATCACCGTTTCCAAAGTGGTGACGAAATGGTTCACAGGCTATGAGTTGGCCTCTGCAATGGGTGTCCAGGTTGCGATGGCCCGTTTGGGCACGGCAAGTGCCATCAGCATGAGTCCGGTGATAGCCAACGCCTATGGTCTGTCGGCCCCTCTCCTGGCTGGAGCAGCCTTGTTGTTGATGGGTTTTGTGATGTTCATCGTGTATCTGATGATGGACTCAAGAGATACTAGGGCTGCTAGGAATACTAGTGGTACTAGGGATACTAGGAATACTAGTGGTACTAGGGATACTAGGAATACTAGTGGTACTAGGGATACTAGTGATTCTAGCAAAAGCGATGAGAGTTTCACCTTCAAGGATTTACTTCGCATTCTATGCAACCCCGGCTTTTGGCTGATTGCCATCCTTTGCGTGCTCTTCTATTCCAGTCTACGCCCCTTCCTGAAATTTGCGAGCGACCTATTGGTCAACAAATACGGCATCGACACGGTGGCTGCCGGTTGGATAGTCTCCATCCTTCCCTATGGCACCATCGTGCTGACACCTTTGTTCGGTCTGACCTATGACCGTTGTGGCCGTGGCGGTCTATTGATGTTTATCGGCTGTGGCATTGTCACGCTCTGCCACCTCCTTCTTGCCCTCCCCATCCTTCAATCCACTTGGTTCGCCTCTCTGATGATGCTGCTTTATGGCGTCTCCTACTCCCTCGTCCCGAGCGCGATGTGGCCCAGTGTTCCCAAGATTGTGCCGCTGAAGCAGTTGGGCACAGCCTATAGCATCATCTATTTCGTGCAGAACATCGGTTTGATGCTTGTCCCCATGCTGGTGGGCAACGTCATCGGGTCACACACCGACAGTACCGGGCACGTTGATTTCACCATTCCCATGCTTGTTTTTGCCGGATTTGGTGTTGGAGCCACCGTCTTCGCACTGCTTCTCATGCGTGTTGACAAACAAAAAGGCTATGGCTTGTCGGAAGCGAATGTAAAAGGAGAAAAGAGCAAGTAGTCAGGCCTATCCCGACCAATCACAAGAATGAACAAGAAAAAGAACAAGACCTTGGATTTTGAATTGAACCAATTTTTCCAACAGATGGATGATGCCCAGGAGCGTTTGGAGCTTTTGGAGCAACTGGTCACGGAGTTATGTGAACAGCGCAAATACTTGAAATCCCTATCTCAAGTCACCCAATCCGAATTGGAATCCTTTGAGTCACAACATGCGAGCCTGAAGGAAAAGTATGAGCAGTTGGAGAAAGAGTTCGCTTTTGTGGTGGAAAAAAAAGATGATCTGTCAAAAGAGCGTGACAAACTGCTTACCGAAAACAAGCAATTGAAGGAGCAACTCCACCAGATAGAGCAGGAGAAAAAAGACTTGCAGATGAATGCAGTCATGAAAACCATGGACACCAAGGAGGTAACCGATGCCATAGAAGCCATAGACGCTTTGGAAGCTGAAGCCATGAAAGCCATTGATGCCCAAGAAGCTCAGGAAACCATAGTTGCCATCGATGCCATAGACGCCAAAGACGCTTCTGAAGCCAATGAGCAGATAGAAGCCATAGATGTGAAAGCTGAAGAAGAAATGGCTTACCTGGATGCCATCGAAGAAGAAGAAAAAGCGATGGTAGAAGCCATGGATGCTTTTGAAACGAAAAAGGTGACGGAAGCCTTTGATGCGATGGATTACATCCATACGATGGAGGCTATGGAAGACTTGGATTCCACGGAGACTGTAGAAGCCACGGAAACTGCGGAAACTGCGGAAACTGCGGAAACAACGGAAACAAAGGAAGCCACGGAAACAGTGGAAGCCACGGAAGCTGCGGAAACCACGGAAGCTGCGGAAACTACGGAAGCTGCGGAAGCCACGGAAGTCACGGAAACAGTGGAAACCACGGAAACCACGGAAGTCACGGAAACAGTGGAAGCCACGGAAGCTGCGGAAGCCACGGAAGCTGCGGAAACTAAAAAAATCCAAGAGCAAGAAAAGGCCTCCCCCAAGAAAAAGAACCGCAAGAAGAAAAAAAAGACCCCGCCACCTTCCATTAGCCCAGGCCAATTGTTTTTCTCTTTTGATGACTAAAATCTTCGGGCGGGCACAAGACCCGCCCCTACGATTTCAGGGAATGGCTTACACAAACCTTACTTGATTGTCATGACGGGTTTTTGGCTTGCTCCTTGAAAGCATTTTTGATGTCGGAAAGTGTGACTTCCATGAGTTGCTTGTCAGTGACCTTTCTCTCTTGCGAGAGCCGGTTAGCCTGACATTGAATGGCTTTTTCAAAGAGGTTTCTCACATATCTTGCATTTCCGAAGTTCCTGGTTTTGTTTTTCACCACATATACGAGTTCGTTTTTCAGATAATCAGCGGCCTCGTCGGTGATAGTGTATTCGTTTTTGCGCAAGTAAAGGCGGAAGATATCGAAAAGTTCCTGAGGTGTATAGTCAGGAAAATTGATATACCTGTTGAACCTTGATTTAAGTCCCGGGTTCGACTCGATGAATTTTTTCATTTCATTGGTGTATCCGGCAACGATGACTACCAATTTGTCCCTGTCATCCTCCATTCTCTTGAGCAATGTGGCCACGGCCTCGTCGCCATAGTCCTGTTTCGACCCCGACTGTGTGATAGCATACGCCTCATCTATGAAAAGCACTCCGTTTAGTGCCGAGTCACAGATGGCGTTGACCCTTGGTGCCGTCTGTCCCACATATTGTCCTATCAATCCTGAGCGGTCTGTTTCCACAAGATGTCCTTTTTTGAGGATGCCCAAATCCTTGTAGATGCGAGCGACGATTCGTGCCACGGTGGTCTTTCCTGTTCCAGGGCTCCCGGTGAAAACGAGGTGATAAGACAATTTTGGGTTTTTCAATCCCTTGCTCTCTCTCATTTTCTGCACTTTGACGAAATTTGCTAACGAGCGGACCTCCTCCTTCACCGATTCCAATCCTACAAGTTCGTCAAGTTCCTCATAAGGATCCCCTTCGAGTGGTTCGTTCACCACCACGCTGTCTTCCTTCTGAGTCCCTTTCTTACCATTATCCTTGGTGTCAAAGCGGTATTTCCTTCCTTTTTCATCACTTCCCTCACCATCCATGACCAATGTCTTGTCGTCTTCTTCGCTTTCGTCATCCGTGTTTCCAACTACCAAGGTGAAGAGTGCCATGACCACGAAGATTGCGGTGGCGCAACAGATGATGATGGTGATTTGCTTGTTGGTGAATGGTTGTTTCATAAGAATTTCTTTTTGTTAAAAGGGAATTAAAAAGGAGTTCTCCCTCGCCCCCGGCCTGCGGCCACCCCCTCTCGGGCAGAGGGGGAGGAGTTAAAGGGACAAATGTTCACAATGTGTCATCGCTGATGTTTGTCACGACTCGGTATGACTCGAGGAAGATGGCATATGCGAAAAGCGGAACCATCAGGCATGCGATGTCACCATAGTCGAACGTCCCCGGAATGCATCCTGTGGCTTGCATCATTTCAGCCATTGTCCCGATGAGAGGTATGACCGCCGCTGCCGACAACCGACACCTCTTGGTTTGCCTGTAGAGCCACCCATCGATGACCATGATGTATGCTGTGGTCCACAAGCCGTTGGGCAGGCAGTAGACGACGAAGTCAGGCAGTATTACGTTTCCCACCATTTCCCTCCATCTGTCGACATCGGAAGAGAGCCCAATGGTTTCCACCACCTTGAACATCAGTATGTTTTGTGGTCGGAAGAGCAAGTAAATCCCCCCGCCCAAGACGAGTAGCAATATGCCGACCAGCCCTTCCACCACGGTCCTCATGAGTCATACCTCCACGACCAATCCGTCGTATGCCAATTCCACCCCTTCCGGCAGTTCTTCACTGGTTTCTTTATGTCTTCCGATGCCATGCGACATATGTATGACATAGGTGTGCTTCGCTCCTACGTTTTTGGCAAAGGCTATGGCGTCTTCCAGTGATTGGTGCGAATGGTGTGGCTTGTTTTTCTTCAGTGCATTCACCACGAGCGTCTCCACCC
This sequence comes from uncultured Prevotellaceae bacterium, assembly GCA_902786665.1. Taxonomy (GTDB): domain Bacteria; phylum Bacteroidota; class Bacteroidia; order Bacteroidales; family Bacteroidaceae; genus Prevotella. The sequence continues at coordinate 110,043 of CADADN010000007.1, forward strand.
CATTGAGATATTCCATCTCTTCAGGTTCGATGGTCTTCATATCAGTGATATAAGCCAACTTGCCAATGCGGAATGCCATGATAGGCAACTTCCCATGCATGACGACGAAGGGAATGATGGTGATGTTGCCCACTTGCAGCGGTATATGTGGAGTGATTTCCTGCAAGTTGAGCAGCGGAACGCCTGGATAAGGGTTTCCAGCAAAACAATATGGTATGGTGTCGTGAAGTGCTTTCACTGTTTTTTTGTCAGCATAGAAGTTGACAGGTCCGAAGACACAGAAGGGTCTGATGTCGTCGATGCCCGCCACATGGTCGAAATGGTAGTGTGTGAGCAATACGGCATCTATGGGTTTGAAGTCAAAACCCATGATTTGCTGTCGGAAATCTGGTCCGCAGTCAATGAGCAGCCTTGTCTCTCCCTCTTCGAGCAGTGCAGACGAACGAAGTCTCTTGTCATATCTGTCCTTGCTCTGGCACACTTCACAACTGCATCCCACACCGGGCACGCCACCAGATGTACCAGAGCCAAGTATGGTAAGTTTCATACAAGTAGAACTTTAGATAATGTTGACCTCAGTGAATATCTTGATGCCGAATTTCCCCAGCACATCCTCCCTGATGGCCTCGCACAAATTCAGCACCTCCATGCCAGTCGCTCCGCCTTTATTGACGAGCACCAATGCCTGTTTGTCGTGTACGCCCGCCCTTCCGAGAGAACGCCCTTTCCATCCACATTGCTCGATGAGCCACCCTGCAGGTATTTTCTCATGTCCCTCATCGATATAATAATGCGGCATTGACGTGTATTTTCCCGCCAGTTCCACATACTTATCCCTGGAGACGACAGGGTTGACGAAAAAGCTTCCCGCATTTCCTTCCACCTCTGGGTCAGGTAGCTTGGCATTTCTGATGTCTATGATGGTTTGCCTCACCTGCCTTGCATTGGGTTTGTCCAACCCTTTGAGTTTGAGTTGGTCACGAATGTTTCCATAGTCGAGGACAGGATTGAATGTTTCAGAAAGCCTGTATGTGACAGCAGTGATGAAGAATTGGTTTTTCCATTCATGTTTGAACTTGCTGTCCCTATATCCGTATTCACATTCCGACTTGGGGATGGTGACTCTTAGTCCCGTGTTTATCTCCACAGCCTCGATGCTCCAGATAAGGTCTTTCACCTCGACCCCATATGCTCCGATGTTCTGCACGGCAGTTGCTCCCACGTCTCCCGGTATGAGTGAAAGGTTTTCCGCCCCATGCCATCCGTGGTCGACACTGAAAGCCACGATATCATCCCATATTTCTCCCGACCCGCATGTGATGTACACAAAACCATTGTCGCACCGGCTCTCCACTCCTTTGATAGCAGAGCGTATCACAACCCCTTCGTAGTCACGTGTGAACAGGATGTTACTCCCCCCTCCAATGATGAGCATTGGAATATCGTCGTTATCAAAGGAGCAGAAGAAGTTGGTAGCCTCATCGCGGCTTTCCAATTCGACGTATCTATTGCACGTAGCGTCTATTCCAAACGTGTTGTGCTTGATCAGGTTGTAATTCTTGATGTCTTTCATGGCCAATATGTCATTCTACGATTTTCACGAGTTTCCATTTTCCATTCACTTGTTTGAACGTCATGTCAATCTCCAAGCCATTGGAAAGACCTCTGATGACAAAGATCTTCCGATTTGAAATGTTGTACTTTTGTCCATATATGACGTTGTAAATGGTATCATCAGGAAGGATGTATGGTTTGAACTCTTCCCATTGGTCAGGATGGAACTCCCCCTTCATCATGGCATAGTCGTCCTCTGGGTCAGGAATGGTAGCGTCGACGGGATCATTCAAGCTTTGGATTTGGAAGACGGAGTCAGAAGCAAATTGCTCATAAAAAGAGAGAAAGGATTTGTTCTGATTCTGGTACATGGTATTGTTGTTGATGGCAGTGAGCATCCACTTGCCATCTCTTTTGTTGAAGACATGCTGCTTGACGGTTTTTGCCTTGAGATTGATAGTCTCAATCACAACGCTGTCGGTAGAAGGTTTCTTACTGAGTTCCATCTGCTTCTCGTCATCAAGAATCAAGGTATAGAATTCCTGCTGTGAGAAGAATTTCTCCATCTTCCAGTCTTTCTTTTGCAAAGTGGTTTCCCTATCTCCATCGCGCACGGGTAGTGGAAACTCCACGCGCTCATACTGTAGTTTTTTGTTGGCAGTGAAGAGGAAGAGGAAGTCGTCGAAAAGTTCGTCAACAGTAACGGGAACGGGTGCAGCAGAAATGAGGCTGTCTCGTGCGTTGTCAGGAATGGTGTCCACGAAGACAGAGTCAATGGTGTCAGCCTGGGCGATAGTGTCCACCTCTTCCTCGATGACACCCTTTATCTCAGGCTTATTGTCCTTGCATCCAAGAGCCAAGACCGCAAAGCAGCATGCCAGGCACGAAAAACGGACAGCGCTATTTCTCATATTAAAACCATAAATGGTTATCTAATTAGATGCAAAATTACAACTTTATTTCGATATTTTTCCATAATTACATGAAAAATATTACCTTTGCATGCATTTTATGTTTGACAAACATCATCACATCCATAAACGAAAGAGAAATGTTGTTAGAAAAGATTGAATCTCTTCTTTCAGAAGTGAGAGCGTTGAAAGCTTCCAATGCAGAAGAACTGGAGGCTTTAAGGTTGAAATACTTGAGCAAGCGTGGTGAGATTGCTTCGTTGATGGCAGACTTCCGCACTGTAGCCGCAGAACAGAAACGTGAGGTAGGCATGCGAATCAACGAGTTGAAGCAAACAGCCACGGAGCGCATCAACGCCCTACGCGAGTCATTGGCCGAATCATCTCAAGGCGACGACGACACCGACCTCACACGCACTCCCTACCCCATTGCCCTTGGCACTCGTCATCCCATCTCCATAGTGACGAACGAGATCATCGACATCTTTTCCCGCATGGGCTTCACCCTGGCCGACGGTCCCGAGGTGGAGGATGACCTTCATGTGTTCACGAAGATGAATTTCGCCGCCGACCATCCCGCCCGCGACATGCAGGACACCTTTTTCGTGGAGACCAATCCTGACGATGTGGCAAAGAACATCATCCTCAGGAGTCACACCAGCTCTGTTCAGGCTCGTGTGATGGACACCACGCAACCTCCCATCCGTGTCATCTGCCCAGGCCGTGTCTATCGCAACGAGGCCATCACTGCCCGTGCCCACTGTTTCTTCCACCAGATAGAGGGTTTGTACATCGACAAGAACGTGTCATTCACCGACTTGAAGCAGGTGTTGCTCACCTTCGCCCGCGAATTGTTCGGCGCCGACACTAAAATCCGTCTTCGCCCAAGTTTCTTCCCCTTCACGGAGCCAAGTGCCGAGATGGACATCTCATGCCACATCTGCGGTGGCGTGGGTTGTGGTTTCTGCAAACATACCGGATGGGTGGAAATCCTCGGTTGCGGCATGGTAGACCCGAACGTGCTCGAACTTTGCGGCATTGACAGCAAGGTTTACAGCGGCTACGCCTTCGGCGTGGGTGTGGAGCGCATCACTAACCTGAAATACCGTGTGAGCGACCTCCGTATGTTCTCAGAAAATGACGTGAGATTCCTCAAGGAGTTTGAGGCAGCAAATTAAATTGAAGATTGAAAATTGAAAATTGAAAATTGAAAATTGAAAATAATAGCCGCCGCATCTGGGATGCGGCGGCATTTTTTTATCGGAGTATTCGGAGTAATCGGAATGATCGGAATGGCCGGAATGATCGGAATGGTCGGAGTAATCGGAGTGTTCGGAATCACCCGAGGTCATTCAATCTTCAATCTTCAATTTTCAATTTTCAATCTTCAATTTAAAACTACTTTTTTGCCATTGATGATATAGATTCCCTTGGTGGGATTCTTCACAACACGTCCTTGGAGGTCATATACGACACCGGAATTTTGCCGTGCTGTTTCCAACTGGTTGATGCCATCGACATTGTCATCCAAGGTGAGGTATCCTGAGGTGTTGAGGGCCACGCTGGTGTCGTCAAGATAGAAGAATGCCTCGTTGGCACGAAGGAAAGTCTCATTGGTCTGCACGAGTGAGAGTTTCCCGTTCTCAATGCCGGCTACGTAATAGTTTTTGGAAGGTTCTTGCAGCCTTTTTCCGAGGAGGAATCCAAGGGAGTCGGTAGCCAAACAAAGGGTATTCCCATTATCCACTATTTGTTCCGTATAGCCGGCGAGCACATTCATCTTGTTGTCGACTGCCTGAGGTCCGTTGAGTTCTAGGATGACAGGAGTCATTGGAGGTATGAAATCGTTTCCAATCTCCTTGCGCTGTATCAGCGATTTCCCTGCATCCACCACATCGGTGACATAGTAAGCTTTCATACCTTGGGGCAGCCCCACGGCGAAGTCAGCGGCGAAAGAAGCATACCATTTCCCGTCGGCATCCTGCAGTTGTCCTTTCGGGCCGAAGTAATGGCTGTCGTTATCTACCGGTACGAAATTCCACACCACCCTGTCGCCATGCTTGTCGATGTCGAGGGAGTTGGCGAAAGCGAACTGAGGCCCTTGGTCGCTTGTCTGCTGCTCGGAAAGGTAGAAATAGTCTCCGAATCGGAAATGCTCGATCATGCTGTTGACCATCGGCCTTAGTCCTTCCCTTCCCACGAGGTATTGCTTTGCCATCTCCTCCAAAGTACCGGTGTAGAGTGAGAGGTATCCGTTGATTTTTCCAGTGACATACGAGGTAAGGTCACCAGCGTCGAGCGGGAATTGGGGTGAGTTGACATAGAGCAGGTATCCGCCTTCGGTTTCCTTGTAATACATCTTGGTATCCATCTCGTCCACATAGGTGAGGAAGTCGTTGTATGTATATCTCCTGACGGCACCTACGAGGATTGTAGCCATAGCCTTGCCGAGATAGCTGTTCGCCATTTCAATGACAGAATCCTTGAGTTCATTGAAAACCGACTCTGTTATAACAGCAGGCACGAGTTCCTTCACCATGGGGATGACAACATTGACGAGGTCGACATGCTGAGCCTTCAAGTTGGTCACCGTGTTGTCTTCGAAGGTAACCAATGCCACGGTGCCAGGAAGCGACATGGCCTCCTCTTCCGTAACGTTGGGTGCGAAGGCTCCACTATTCTCCAAATTGACGATATGCTCTGACGCAGCATTTTTCAGTCTGTTGTAGCCATTGGTTTGTGCGTGTGCCGTGCATGCAATCAAGACAATGGCAAAGAGTAAAGTGCAAATCTTTTTCATTAGGTTTCTATTTTCAATTATCAATCTTCAATGATCATCTTCCACGCCCTTGCAGAAAGAGCCGGTACGTTGATGTCGAGGGGTTTGTCTTTAGCAAACATGAGTAGGCTTTTCTCCCCGGAGAGCAGGTCTTCGGCCTTGAGCATCCCCTCCTTCATTTGCCAATAGTCAAAGGCATGTCCGGGCACAACGACATCGCACTCAGCATCTTTTTCATCGAAATTGGCTACCACGAGAATCATCTGCCTTCCATATTTGCGTATGAAAGCGAACTGCCTTTCCATCGCCGGGTTGACATACATGAGGTCAAAGAATTCCCCTTTGCTGAAAGCATCCTCTTGATTTGCCAAAGTGAGGATTTTGGTGTAGACATCGAAGAGTTCCTTCTCTTCCCTTTTCATCCTTCTCCTGTCCCCCCATCGTCTCAAGGTGTCAGGGGCCCAATAGTCAAAGATGGTTGTTCTCCCGTCGGATCCACTGAAACCCTCCTGGTCCATGCCCCGCTCCCCCATCTCCTGTCCAGCATAAATCATGACAGGTGAGGTGTTAAGCCATACGCAGACCACCATTGCGGGCAGGCCCTTCCGGGGGTCGGCAGCGAAGAAATCGCTGGCAATGCGCTGTTCGTCATGGTTTTCGAGGAAATAGAGCATATGCGAGAGGATATCGTTATTGACCTGCCACTGCCTTGTGATGTCGGCAGCTGGTCTGCGATGGCAGACGACATCCCTGAGGCAGTCATACATTCCCACCTTGTCATAGAGGTAGTCGAACCCGGCGTTGATGTAATTGCGGTATTGTGCCGGGTCGTACACCTCCCCGATGAACTTCACGTTGTCCTTCCTGGCATACTTCACCTTGTCGGTTGCCCAATGCCAGAAAGCAGCAGGCACCATCTCCGCCATGTCGCACCTGAAAGCATCGACATTTTTCCCCGCCCAAAACAGTAGGATGTGTGTCATCTTCCACCAAGTGTCGGGTATGGGGTTGAAATGCTCCGACCTCCCACCGGCATCACAATAGTCGATGCCATAGTTGAGTTTCACCGTCTCATACCAGTCATTGGCAGAGGGACGATTGTCAAAATGGTCGTTTCCTGTCGCCCTGGCGGGCATCTCTACGTAAGGCTCTCCCTCTTGTGGCAGGGCCGAGGTGTCGAGCGGCATGCCCCAGCAATAATAGAAATTGTTGGAGGTGGAGAAATGCATGTTCGTGTCGTCGTCCTCCCCCAGGTCTCTCACGTCAGCGGGTTTGCAGATGGAGTGGTACTCCCTTGCCACATGGTTGGGCACGAAGTCGATGACCACTTTCAAGCCAGCCTTGTGTGTCCGCTCAACGAGAGCCTCAAACTCCTCCATTCGTCTGTCCACATCGACGGCGAGGTCGGGATCCACGTCGTAATAGTCGGTGATGGCATATGGCGACCCCGCCCTTCCCTTCACCACCATCGGTGTCTGCCTTGGCAATCCATAGTCGGTGTAGTCAGTGGTGGTGGCATGCCTTATGATACCGGTGTACCACACGTGAGTCACTCCCATTCGCTTGATTTTCAGCAAAGTGGTTTCATCGATGTCGTTCATCTTGGCGCAACCGTTCTCTTCTATGGTGCCATTGGCTCGCAGAGGCACTTGACGGTTGGCGAAGAGCCTGGTGAAGATTTGGTATATTACTGGTCTCATTGGAGGGGAGGATTTTTCGGAGTGATCGGAATAATCGGAGTGATCGGAATAATCGGAGTAATCGAAGTAATCGGAATGATCGGAGGCATCGAAGTTATCGACATTAGTTTTGCCAATGGCATAGTATTGTCGATAACTTCGAGCGAAGCGATAACTTCTTTAACTTCTTTAACTCCTAATTCAATATTCCGTGTGCTGTCACTTCCTTGCTGATGCGGCCAATCATACCTTGGAGGGCCTTTCCAGGTCCACACTCGGTGAAGTCGTCGGCGCCGTCGGCAATCATGTTCTGCACGCACTGTGTCCATCTCACGCTGCTGGTGAGTTGGGCAATGAGGTTGGCCTTGATTTCCTCAGGGTTGGTATGTGGCTTTCCATCCACGTTTTGATAAACGGGACACTTGGGTTGGCAAATATCGGTCTGCTCGATGGCTTTCTGCAACTCATCCTTTGCCGGTTGCATGAGCGGTGAGTGGAACGCACCTCCCACGTTGAGAGGCAGTGCCCTCTTTGCTCCAGCTTCCTTGATGCGCTTGCAAGCCTCCTGGATGGCCTCCACGTTGCCTGAGATGACCAGTTGTCCTGGACAGTTGTAATTAGCTGGCACCACCACGCCTTGGCCGAGTTCGGAAACTTCCTTGCAGATTTCCTCCACTTTTTCATCGGCGATGCCGATGATGGCCGCCATGGTTGAAGGAGCTGCCTCGCAAGCCTTCTGCATAGCCATGGCACGTTCATAGACCAGTTTCAGTCCATCCTCAAAGGACAAAGCTCCGGCAGCCACTAGTGCGGAGAACTCGCCGAGGGAGTGTCCAGCTGTCATATCGGGTTTGAAATCCTCTCCCATGCAGAGTGCGCTGATGACACTGTGCAGGAACACTGCAGGCTGTGTCACCTTGGTTTGTCTCAAGTCCTCATCGGTTCCTCCAAACATAATGTCGGTGATGCGGTAGCCAAGAATATCGTTGGCTTTTTCGAAAAGGTCCTTGGCCAGCTCGTTGCTCTCATAGAGTTCCTTGCCCATTCCTACAAATTGCGCTCCCTGACCGGGAAAAACAAATGCTTTCATCTTTTTTACCTTAAAACTGTTATTAAAATGTGTGAATAGAAGCGATACCGCTTCAAGGGTGCAAAGTTACGAATAAACGAGAGAAAAGCCAAATATATTCGCCAAAAGCGGTGATTTTCTCATTTTTATTGCTATATTTGCCATGTCATTCAATTTTTTGCTAATTTTGAAATGCACCACTAAGGTAAGTAAAATTTTTGATATGGCAAAATCCTAAGCAACCTTTTGTTGCTTAGGAACTTATAAATAATGTTAATTCAAAATGGTGCGGATTTTAGGGAGAAATATTGACCAAAACAATACGACAATGAAAAAAAAATATTTACAATCCTCGCATTGATGCTCGTGGCATTCACGGCAAATGCTCAAATCACAAAGTGGATGAAACCCTCCAAGGTCTTGTCGACCATCCTGAAAGGCGACGCCAACGGTGACGGAGAGATTACCGTAGCCGACGTGATGCTCACCGTCAATTACGCCCTCGTCAAGCAGGGCGAATCATTCAACGCTGCCAATGCCGATACCAACGGTGATGGAGAAATCACCATCGCCGAAGTGATGGGCATCGTAAACACCATTCTCGGAGGCACCAAAATTGAAATCAAAACTTATCATGCTTATCCTTTTAAAAAAAATCATAATCTTCTCTTGCGGGGATGGGTTAATGATCCAAGAAACAAATTCCCATCAAACTACAAACTAAAAGTTGGATTTCTTTACAACACAAAGGGGAACCCACGGACACTGCGGTTACTGAGCGGTGACGCTTTCAGCGTCAATCATCAACCGCACCTTCGAATATATGAGTCCACTCCGAAAACCCAACATACTTTTTCCCACGTTTAGATTTTTATGTTTTCCCTAAAAATATTACCTTTTCATATCATATTTAACCGAAACCATGTCATTCAAGAAGAGCCGGGCGTGGAAGGTGCCATGGAAGTGACCGGGCAGGTTCCCGAATCGTCGACCGCCGACGGCGGCTACCAGTCGGCAGGCACGCAGGAGTACGCAGAGGGAAAGGGCATCGAACCCGTCTTCCCCGACTTCCAAGGAAGACGGGGAGCCTATGAACTGGAGATTTCCAAGGACGGCACCTCGATGGAGGCCACGAACCGCACCACTGGGAGGAAGATGAAGGCCGTGCGGACGAAAGGCGGCTCATGGCGCGTGGACGACGAGGTGGACGGCAAGAAGCACAGGTGCTACTTCACCGACGAGAACGTGGCCTCATCTATGAGGAGGAGGGTCTTCGAGGCCATCCCCAAGGCCAAGAGGTGGCTGAGGAACAACGTCGAGGCCACCATATTCCAGCTTACATTCCACACACGCAACAACAAGACGCGCTACAGGGGGCTGATGAGGCAGAATATTTTCGCGATTTCACGCTGCCTATGGGTGAATTGTGTCCGCTTGTCACTGTTTGAGCTCAGAATGTCCAAATAATAAGGGGTGAAATGCTCCTGAAGGGCAAAAAAGAGGGGCAAGACCTCTCATGGGCGGTAAAAAAGCCTTGAAAGGTAAAAGTTATTGACAATTCCAACAAAATAGACGAAACCCTAAAAATGGAGGTGGATAGCCATTTTCCGCCTCTGGCCCTCAAAAAAGAGGGGTTTTCGGAGTGGGCTCATATATTTAGGCTTTTCCGAGTGGGAGTAACTACGGCGAAGCCCTTGTTACTCGATCAAGCGCGTGTTAATTTCATAAAGATAGGAAACTCAAAGATTTATCGGATTGCAATAGACTTCGCTCTGAACATCAACCTACGGTTCCACCTGTACATTCTTGGCGTGGCAAGAATGTTCTGCCGGATTTGCCGCTTTTCCTTGGGTTCCGTGCATCGGCGCACATAGTAGGTCAGCCCATTTTTCAATACTCCCGTCCTCACCGACGTATCCTCAGGAATCACTTGCTGGTCGATGATGTCGGAATGAAGCATAATCAGCGAATCACGCCTTTTCTCTGCTTCTGCAGTTAGAACCGAACCTCTGACAATTTCTTCTCTTGTTGGTATGGAATCATTTCGGTCCTTGGAGTCTGTAGCCTTTTTTTCATTCGCTTGTTGGGCAAATAGCTTCTGGCATACCACAGCCATTACCACGAGCAGGATAGGCACAATGATTTATTATTCATAGTTGCTTTGTTGAAATAAAGCTTCGATGTGGGTGGCGGTAGTACGCCGATGGTCGATGGATTTACATTAGTCGTCTTCAAACATTTCCCGCGACCATTTCAATTCCTCGTAGGTCGTCTTGATGTCGTCCATGGTGATATCGAACGAGCGGTCCACGACACGAGGGGAGTCTTTCAAACAATGCGTGAAGAGCCAGTCGTAGGTCTTTTGTAGGTAGAACAGTCGTACCAGGGTGCCGTGAGAAGCACCAGGCAACCACCAATAGCGCAACAAAGAGTCTTTCTTGTTTTTTTGCAGGTATTCCACAACAGTTTTAGAGCAACTGATAGGGACGGCTCGGTCGGCGGTACCGTGCATAATCCACATGGGGAGGCGCCCCAGGCCGTCTTTCTGGCTGTCGCTAAGGGTGGTGCCGCCACAGAGGGCCATGGCAGCGGCAATCTTTTCGGGATAGGTGCCTGCGAAGTCCATGGTGCCATAACCGCCCAGGCTCATGCCGAGCACATAGACGCGTGTGCTGTCAATGGGATAGTTGGCCTTCATCCATTCCAAAAGGGCGTTCAATTTCTGCGGATTCCACGAGCCGCCCGGATTTTGTGGGGCGAGAACAAAGGCTGGGATGTATTTCCCTCGCTCGATGGCATCGAGCACCCCATATCGTTTCACCTTGTTGAGGTCGGTGCCACAGAGGCTTCTGCCGTGCAGGAAGATGATTAGAGGCAAGGGATGCCCTCCCGGTTCATAGTCATCAGGAGTGTAAATCCAGAAATTGTAGTTGTTGGGCACTGCACGATATTTGGTGATGAATTTGCCACCAGGCTCATTTTGGGCATGGAGGGAGAATCCTGCCAACAACAGCAGTAAAATGAATAGTATTTTTTTCATTGATGTCGATGGTTGTCATCCGCTTAATAGCTAGAATGTAGAAAAACTTTGCAAAGGTAATATTTTTTTTCGAATATCTTTGGGATTTTCCGAGAGGGAGTAACTTCGGCGTCATTATAACATAAAAAAAGTAAAGTTTAGGATGAAATGTTTTGATGTGTCGCAAAAGATGCTTAACTTTGTCATTAGATGCTGCACCACGAGGTGCAAGCCATATTATTTCCATAAAAAAAACAGGATATGCTGATAGTAAATTCTTACGATGAATTCGCCTCCCATTTAGGCAAGGAACTCGGTTGCTCAGACTGGCTGACCATCGACCAGGAGCGTATCAACCTTTTCGCAGATGCGACACTCGACCACCAATGGATCCACGTGGACCCCGAACGCGCCAAGGAGGAAAGTCCCTACAAGAGCACCATCGCCCACGGCTACCTCACCTTGTCGGTGCTGCCCTACCTCTGGGCCCAAATCATCCAAGTGAACAACATCAAGATGCTGGTGAATTACGGGATGGACAAGATGCGTTTCGGCCAACCCGTTGTGACAGGCAGCAGGGTGCGCATGCGTACACGTCTTCACAACATCCAGAACCTCCGTGGTATCTGCAAGGTGGAGATAGACTTCAAGATAGAGATTGAGGGTGTACGCAAGCCCGCCTTGGAGGGTATCTCGTCATTCCTCTACTATTTCATTTAGTTCAGGAGTTATTTTAGCTCAGGAGTTAAAGAGGAGTTAAAGGGGAGTTAAAGGGGAGTTAAAGGGGAGTTAAAAAGGAGTTAAAAAGGAGTTAAAGGGACATATGTCTGCTTTTAGAGTTTTTATAACTTTTGCTATTTTTACTACTTTTACTGCTTTTGATGCTTTTGATGCTTTTGCTGCCTTTGCTGCTTTTGATGCCTTTGCTGCCATTTTGTGAGACATAGACGCTAACTTGAGTATGCCTCGTGTGATTATAGTACTGGGCAGCAACACTGGCGACGAACAGTTGTTGCTTCGCTGCCAGCAGTTGTTGGAAAAGATGCTGACGAACTGCCGCCATTCCGCCATCATCCGGACAACCCCCATTGGCATGGAAGGCGACGAATTCCTCAACAGCCTGACTTGCGGACATACGACACTCGACAGCACGGCTCTCATCGCCGCCCTCAAGCGTTTGGAGCGGCGTTGCGGCGACCGCCGCTCGCTACGTGCCCAAGGGCGCGTGGTGATGGACATCGACCTGCTACTCTATGGCGACGAGCGCCACCATCCCTCTGACTGGCAGCGCGACTACATAAAAGAGCTGATGAAACAGCTCTAAGACCTAGAAATACTAGAAGACCTAGGAATACTAGAAGTCCTAGGAATACTAGAAATACTAGAAAAAAAACCAGAAAAAGTGATATGAGAAAGACCTTCCTATTGTTGATAATGCTGCTGACATGCGGCTTGTCGAGGGTTGTGGCTCAACAATTCGACAACTATTTCACCGATGCCACGCTTCGTCTCGACTACATCTTCTCCGGCGACATCCACAATCAAGAGATATCGTTGGACGAGTTGCACATACTTCCACGGTGGTACGGGAAGCGCTACCGCTTAAGCGAGGTGCCTGTTCGTGGCAATGGTCAGTTGGTGATGCGCGACCACCGGAGCGGCACCGTCATCTACCGCAACTCGTTCTCCACCCTTTTTCAGGAATGGCTGTCCTATCCCGAGGCCAACTCGGTACGGAAGTCGTTCCAGAACGTCTTCCTCGCCCCCATGCCAAAAGACTTGGCCGACATCACCATCGAACTGTATGACAACCGCCAGCAGACCATTGCCACGATGACCCACACCGTGGCACCCGACGACATCCTCATCCGTCGCAGTGGCTGGGAGGGCGTGACACCCTATGAGACGCTGCAACAAGCCCGCGACACCACACGCTGCATACACATCGCCTTTCTCGCGGAAGGATACCAGGAAAAGGAGATGGACACATTCCTCGCAGACTGCCGCAAAGCCATCGACGCCCTTTTCGCCCACGAGCCTTTCAAATCGCTTCGTGACCGTTTCAACATCGTGGCAGTGAAATCCCCTTCCGTCGATAGCGGCACAAGCATCCCTCGCAAAGGGGTTTGGAAAAACACCGCCATCCACTCTCATTTCGACACCTTCTATTCCGACCGCTACCTCACGACACTCCATTTGAAAGAACTCCACGACTGTCTGGCGGGCACACCCTACGAGCACATCATCGTCTTGGTGAACACCAATCTTTACGGCGGTGGCGGCATCCTCAACTCCTACAACCTGTCGATGGCCCACCACTCTCTTTTCAAGCCCGTGGTGGTGCATGAGTTCGGGCACAGCTTCGCCGGCCTGGGCGATGAATACGCCTATGAGCAAGAAGCCATCCCGATGTATCCGCACGACGTGGAGCCATGGGAACCCAACCTGACAACATTGGTTGACTTCCAGGGCAAGTGGGAGGACCTTATAAAGAAGGGCACCCCCTTGCCCACCCCTCCCTCCACCGACCCGAAGGATGTCAAGAGCCTCGTAGGACTGTTTGAGGGTGCCGGCTACTCGTTGAAAGGTGTCTATCGTCCTTGTCAGGATTGCCGCATGCGGACAAACGAGAACCCCGTGTTCTGCCCCGTATGCGACCGCGCCATCCGTCGTACAATCGACTTCTATACCCAAGCTCCCGATGATTAGATGGTTATGGGCCGCCTTTCTGACCACCGCCCTTTCTTTGCCTTTCATAACCCATCCACCCGACGACAGCGAACGTTTGGGAATGGCGTTGGAGTATTTCCAAAGTGGGAAATACCATGAGGCCCTGCTGTTGTTCGAACAGTTGGACAAGACTTATGACCTCAACCCTCGTTACCACGGCTACATGGGGGTCTGTTGCTACTATGAATGGGATTATGAGTCGGCATGCAGGTATCTCGACGAAGCCATCCCCAAATTGGATGCCTTCGCCCCGCATGAGCGGTCGGTTTATTACTATATCGACGGTGAGAGCCATTTTCAATTGCAACAATATGCCCAAGCCATACCCTATTTCGAAAAAGCGCTTACCGTCTGTTTCGAGAACGAGAAAGGCGACATCCACTACCGCTTAGGGATGTGCCACATGTTTGCAGAAGAATGGCAGGCGGCCCGTGACCACTATCGCATCGCCCTGGACAACTATGTCGCCCTTCGAAACACACCCGACATGCGGGCACGCATCTACCAAACCTCCCATATGATGAAAGGTTGCGAGGACAAGATGAAGGAGTTACAAGACAAGGTCATGGAAATGGGCACGGCTGTGGCTGAGTCAGACAACGACATACGCGTCCTGCCCCGAGAGGAAGAAGCCGTCGATGTTGCAGTGGCGGTGGACAGTGTGGAACTGGTATCCCGTTCGCTTCTAACTCCCGTCACCCTGCCCACGATATCATTCATAGGAGACAGCATGTTGCCACCACCTGCACGTATCGACATGAATGCCACTTCCATTCTTCAGGAAACGGCAAGAGAGAGGGTGGTGAAAGACACCCTCCATCACGAATTCCCCAATGCCATCAACATCCAAGAGATCTTCAACCGACAAATAGAAGTGAAAGATGAAAGATGAATCTTTCATCACCCTCACCTCATGCTGTCGTCAACGAAGCATAACGGGAGCAGGTCGCGAACGGATTCGATGACATACACCCCTTCTGTGCCGTAGAGGAGGATGCGTATGGGTTGATGGTAGCGCTCTTCTATCTCGAGGATGACTTGCCGGCATGAGCCGCAAGGTGAGACCGGCGTTTTCACCAATCCATCCTCGTTACGAGCCGCGATGGCCAGTTTGGTGATGGCATGTTGTGGTTTTTGAGCCTGAGCTGCGAAGATGGCAGTCCTCTCTGCACATAGCCCCAATGGGAATACCGCGTTTTCCTGGTTGGCGCCGATGACGACCTCTCCATTATCGAGCAGGAGAGCCGCCCCCACACGGAAATGGGAATAATTGGCATAGGAGTTGTCAGTGGCCTTGATGGCCTTTTCCACCAGCATTCGCTCATCCTCTGGCAGTTCTTCCACAGCGAGGTGCCGGATGTTGACGGTGAGTTCAATATTTTTCATAATACTTGTATATTTGCGGTTATGGTTTCACAAATTCGTAGCATCCGATGTCGGGTTCATCGTCACGGCGCGCACCCAATCGGTCGAGTGTGAATCCCTCCATATGAGCCGCCTTTCCTATGGCGATGGAGAGGGAATCGAGTCTGAAGTCATATCGTTGTTTCTGCAAGTCCACCATTATGAAATGCTTCTCTCCACACCCCACGGTGTCCTCGATGTTCTCCCACACCACGTTTCGCACGTTGACGGTGTCCTCTATGGCGGGAGTCCTTAGGATGCAGTGGTCGAAAGAGAAAGCGTAGTAGGCGGTGGAGTCGGCCTCGCCCATCACCACGTCGTCGGCATATCCGGTGACGATGGAGTTGATGCAGTCGAAATTATAAAGCGGATAGGTCTGTCCCTCGTGGAAGTTGGCAAACCTGAGTGCCGCCCCCCTGTTGGCATCAAAGGGATAGAACTGTGCGATGGTGCAGTACAAAAACCTTGCCACCCCTCCATACACCGCGACACAGTCATCCAGCGTGTTGGTGATCTGGCAGTTGACGACATCAACGACAGAGTGTGTGGCTTTCAGTCCGTATCCCTGACAGTTGTGCACGATGCTGTTATAGAGGCTGAGTTTTAGTTTTTTTACATCAGAGGAGTCGCACACGATGCCGTGGTAGGTGGAATGAATGTCGGCAAAGTTGATGACATTGTCGTAGGACTCCTCAAAGAAGTGTATTCCTCGCCATTGTCCGCTCACGGCATCGTAAGGGAGATAGTCGAACATATGGTCGAGTCGGTCGCCACGGAGGATGACATTGTTGTCCGCCTCACCTTGGATGTTCAGTTTCCCATGCACGTCGATTCCGGCATCCTCATGGAAATAGAGGGTGGTGCCAGCCCCTATTGTGAGCGTCGCACCCTGATTGACGGTGATGCCACCATAGACGATGACTGGCCTTGCGGTGGAGATGAGCGAGTCACGGTCCACCACCATGTCATTGTATTTGATGGCATCCCATGAGAAAGCGTTGAGGTTGACTTTCTGCACCACCCCGCTCTCGAGTGTGAAGAGCAGGTTGTCCTCCAGCCGCGTGGGTACTTCCCGGTTGGCAAGTGGCGATGTGAGTTCCACGAAGACACGTATGCTGTCCTTGTTTCGAATCTCAAGGTTGCTCATCTGATATCCGGCAGTAGCACCGAGGTACGTTCCATCGACATTGACGCGGAAACCGGTCTGGTTGCCTTTCTCGAGCCTTATGCTGGCACATCTGATGCCACTGCCAGAACGGTTGTACACCCAGAAAGTCTTGGTGATGGAGGGTACTTGCGAAAAGACGGTGTCGAGCGAGACGCTGTCTTGTGAGAATGTCAGATGATTGGCCGGCGACGTGGTGAAGGTGTCGTCGTCGGTGCATGAAACCGCCAAAGCCAAGGCAAGCCATGGCAGCAGAAGTATGAGGTGTCGTATATGACGCATTTATGTTATAACGACTTCATTGGTGTTTTATTGTGTGAGGGGAGAGTACGGAATCTTTAATCTTTCATCTAATCTTTCAATTTTCATTTTTCATCTAAAAAAACCAGTCCCTTCCTCGTATGAGAAAGGGACTGGTAATTATAGTTGTGAAGGAAATTATTCTTCCTCGTCTTCTTCAGCCCAAAGGTCGAATTTCCGTACGTCTGCAGAACCGCCGTTACCGCTTTCACCTGGACCACCCCAATTGTCGTCACCGATGGTACCATGCATGGTAGCTTGCAAAATACTTCCTTCCAAAATGAGTGGAGTAACCTCTGTCTCTGGTATGATATATGTCTTTTTCATTGTGTAATCACTTTTAGGATTGATACTTTAACTTGTTACTTGACCACCACCTTCTTGCCGTCGATGATGTATACACCCTTCTTCAGAGATTTGAGGTCGTTGGAAACCTTGCGACCCTGAATGTCGTAAACACCCTCTGCAGCGGCAGGAATTGAAGTTGTGATGCCATCAATACCAGTGACTTGGTCATCATCGACGAAAATATTCACATTGGCGCCTGCACCATTCTTTACACTAATCCACTCTATCAGATTAGGAATATAAAAATAGCCACGGAAACCTTTCACCTCGGCAGACTCACCATTGTCGAGATAGTAGAACTTGTTACCTGAAAGATATGCGTAGTAAGTAGGATATGCACCTGTTCCTATGGATGTAATGGATCTCATCTCATAAGTGCCTTCGAAAACGTCATCGCCAGCCACGGCATAGGGAGGTACTTCCATATCCATGTACTGGTATGGAGGCCTAGTTCCAATTTGCACCTGTTCCGTATATTTCGACATGGAAGTGTTGACCACCTTGAAACCTGTCTCAGCGTCAATGTCGCCAATAGACTCGGTCATGATGATATAGGGTTTATGTGCTTCAATAGCCCGTGGAGTAACAGAAGAGAATTGTAAATTAAGACTTAAGACGCTTTTATACTTTGGTTTGCCCTCTTCATCTTTTCCGTCACGAACCTGCAGATAACCCATCGAAGAACCTGAGTATTCACCCAGCTGTACATCATCTCCGAAGCAATCTATCACTTGCTGCTCAGTCATGGCAAACGGCAGGACGATGGTGTTCCACTGACCGGCTTTGAGCGACCTATGAACCCTTACATCACCCTCATAAGCCTCGATCTGGCTACTTACCTCTTCAGTAGCAACAAAATCCTCATAAAGATGGTAAGCATCCTCTACAATCTTGACAGTGAAAGGTATGTTGGAGAACTTGAAATCCTTCACTCCATTGGGGGTACCGTCATCTTGCAAGATATTAGCCGACAAGATAACCGTTGTGGCAGCACCGCTGAACGTCTGACCTTCTTCATGGTTGCCTTTGTCCTTGACGACTATTTTAAGAATATCTCCTTCAGGAAGCAGTGCACCACCATTGTCAGACAACACTAGCCTTATCGTGGAACCAGTGAGTCCAGAAGGGGTGTCCACTTCATTCTTACCCAGGGAGTGCTCCACCCCGGGGCCTTTTGCCCAAGAGACAAACTCGAATCCCTCAGGAATGGTGACATCGATTTGCAAGTCTCTGCATTGCTCACCGTTTGGATTCAAATTGATGAGAAGCGTACCGGTTTTCCCGATGACCACATCCACCTCTTCGATAGTGATTTCAGGCCCATCAGCAGCCCATGCTCCACCGCAGAAAACGATGAAGGATAAAAGAGTAAATAGGATTTTTTTCATATTTTGTATTTTTAATAATTAATTATGTCTGAATAATTGTTGTTCTAGGAAGGGGCCAAGAAGGTTGTCTTCATTGGTCAATGTCTAACAAATCCCTATACATTATATAAAATGAGGGTCAATACTGATTTTCAATGTACATCCATAGATGTGGCAGCAAAATTACTATAATTTTTCCAAACTTAAAATATTTTTGCCCTTTTTTTTCCCCGTTGAAAGCATTTTATCGCATTTTCTTCTTTGTCGTGCGAAAAAGCCCCATTGCTTCTGTTTCATATCTTCCCTGCCGCCTTTGTACCATCGGCATAAATGACAACCACCTTGGTGAGTTTCATCTCCATCCCCTCGGTGATGGCGAATGGGAATTTTGTCTGCACTTCTCCCTGTTGCATATATTCTATGACGGTGTCAATCTTGGCCTGTATGTTCTTCAACACCTTTCCTTCACTGTCTATCAATTGGTAATGGGAATCGATGGCCTTGACGGCCTTCTCGTTCATATTCACATAACCCAACTTCACATCAATAGATGTGGAGTCAAGAGGAGTCCATTTCCATTGAGTCACATATCCGTTAGGTGCTATGGTTCGAAGACTATCGACATATCCCATATATGCCACGTTGTTGAAAACTTCCACCATGTCGGCATCCATTCCCTCAATGATGGCCAAGCTGTCCTTGAACGCTTTGGAATGCAAGTTGAAACGTTTGTCTTTCAGCAAGATGCTGTCAACAGGAGTGGCGTGTATGACAGAGAAAGAAAGCCCCAAGTCACCTTTTTGCTCCTCGCGATAGTAGAAGACAGAATCCACGAGTGCCACGCAAGCAACGGTGTCTTCCACCAGCAAGCTGTTCTGACACAAGGAGCATGACAGGCGTTGCCCTGCAAAGTGCAAGCACTTCCAGTCGTGTGAAGCCCTGTAAGCAGCCACTTCTTGTGCCTCACGCACCTTTCGCAAGGAGTCCTGTCGTGCCTTTTCGATGGAGTCGGCGCGCACTTTTGCGATGGAGTCTTCCAAGTGTGCCTTCCGTTCCTCATTCAATCGAGTGAACTTGTCCTCCAACCTCTTGTTCTCCGCCATCACACGCATGTCGACGGCTCCACCCTTCAATTGCGGTATATGCTTGTTTTCCTTCACCACGTTGGCATACTCCTTGGTAAGCGTCACCACGCAGTTGTATGCCGCAGTACGCACATAAAGGTTCTGCGCCTTCTTGTCATAGGCATAAGCAGCCTCCACATGGTCCAACTCGTCCACGAGGATGTCTGTGACAGGATAATAGAACCCATCATCGTGCTGCTGATAGCCAAACAACACACGCCGCATGAAAGAGTTGCCGTTGTTGTATTGCGCAAAAGCGCCTATGCTCACAAATGACACAAGGAGGAATAATGCAAGTCGTCTCATAGATTGTCAAAAATGGTTTCAGCATGCAAAAGTAGGAAAAAAATTGAAGATGAAAGATGAAATAGATTGAAAAAATGAAGATTGAAGATTGAAAATTACGCCAAGAGGCAAAAATATTTTGGCTGTTTGCTCGCTTATTCGTAACTTTGCCCCCAAATAGGTTTATTGAAAGAATTCTTATGAAGAAGTACAGATTAGTGGACAACGTATTAGGCTGGTTTAGTTTCTTGATAGCCGCCTTCGTTTATTGCTCCACAGTAGAGCCGACAGCCAGTTTTTGGGACTGTCCCGAATTCATCACCACAGGTTATAAAATGGAGATTGGTCACCCCCCAGGGGCCCCGTTCTTCATGCTCACGGCCAACCTGTTTTCCCAGTTTACCAGCGACCCCACGCAAGTGGCCAAATGGGTGAACATCATGAACGCGCTGCTGAGTGCAGTGTGTATCATGTTCTTGTTCTGGACCATCACTCACTTGGTTCGACGCTTGATTCTTCCCAGCTGGGACAAGTTGACCACCAGCAAAATGATAGCCATTGAAGCCTCCGGTTTGGTAGGCGCCTTGATATACACGTTCAGCGACACTTTCTGGTTCAGCGCCGTCGAGGGCGAGGTCTATGCCTATTCCTCCGCTTTCACCGCCGTGGTGTTCTGGCTGATATTGAAATGGGAAGAGCATGCCGACGAGCCTCATAGCGACCGTTGGCTGGTGCTGATTGCCTATATGACAGGCCTGTCCATCGGCGTGCACCTGCTCAACCTTTTGTGCATCCCGGCCATCGTACTCGTGTTCTATTACAAGAAGAATCCCGAAGCCAACCTTAAAGGCTCCATTTTGGTGCTGTTGCTCTCGTTTGTCATCGTGGCAGCAGTGCTCTACGGCGTGGTGCCTGGCATCATCACCGTGGGCGGATGGTTCGAGTTGCTGTTTGTCAACGTGTTCCACTGTCCTTTCAACACCGGCGTGATCATCTACCTCATCCTTCTTGTCTCCATAGTCATCTGGGCCATCTATGAGAGTTATACCGACCGTAGCGACATCCGCGTGAACATCTCCTTCATGTTGGCCGTTGCGATGCTCGGCATCCCGTTCTATGGCTATGGGGGAAAGGCCGCTCTGATAGGCATCGTAGTGCTCGCCGCGTTGGGAGCAGTGCTTTTCTTCAAGTATAAAGGCAGGCTGCTCATCTCCACCCGTGTGAAGAACACGGCACTGCTGTGCATGCTGATGCTGATGATTGGCTATTCCACCTATGCCGTCATCGTCATCCGCTCATCAGCCAACCCGCCGATGGACCAAAACTCCCCCGAGGACATCTTCACGCTGGGCAACTACCTCAGCCGCGACCAATACGGCTACCGACCTCTGCTTTACGGACAAGCATACAACTCGGAATATGCCGCCGACGAGACCGGCCATGTCAAGTTCACCAAGGAAGCCCCCATCTACCAGCGCAGGGAGAAGGCCAACCCATCCGACCCCGACGAATATTTCATCGTGGAATACAAGCAGCAGCCCAAATATGTGCAGAACATGGTCTTTCCCCGCATGTACTCCTCCCAGCACGCCGATATGTACGAAAGCATCATTGACGTGAAGGGACGTTATGTGCCTTCCGCTTACGGCCAGCCCGACGTGAAGATGCCCACACAGCTAGACAATCTCAAGTTCTTCGTATCCTATCAGTGCAATTTCATGTACTGGCGCTATTTCATGTGGAACTTCGCCGGCCGTCAGAACGACATCCAAGGTGGAGGCGAGAAGGAACACGGCAACTGGTTGACCGGCATCGGCTTCATCGACAACCACATCTTGAATTTGGGCGACCAGAGCAAGCTGCCCGACGAATTGAAGGATAACAAGGGTCACAACGTGTTCTACTGCCTGCCCCTGCTCCTTGGCCTGCTCGGCCTCTTCTGGCAAGCCTTCCGTGGCCAGCGCGGCATCCGCCAGTTCTGGGTGGTGTTCTTCCTCTTCTTCATGACGGGTCTCGCCATCGTGGTCTATCTGAACCAGACTCCCAACCAGCCCCGTGAGCGCGACTATGCCTATGCTGGGTCGTTCTACGCCTTTGCCATCTGGTGCGGCATGGGCGTGGCAGCCATCATCGACTGGTTGAAGAAATTTGGTATGAAACAGACCTTCGTGGCTGCCCTTGCAGCATTGGTGTGCCTCCTCGTACCCATACAAATGGGGTCGCAGACATGGGACGACCACGACCGCAGCGGCCGTTACACCTGCCGCGACTTTGGTCTGAACTACCTGAACTCCCTCCCCGACAAGGGGTATCCCATCATCTACACCAACGGCGACAACGACACCTTCCCCTTGTGGTACAACCAAGACACAGAAGGCAACCGCACCGATGCCCGTGTGTGCAACCTGAGTTATCTGCAGACCGACTGGTATATCGACCAGATGCTCCGTCCTGCTTACGACTCCCCCGGTGTGCCTATCACATGGCCCCGCATCGACTACTGCTCCGGCACCAACGACGTGGTGAGCGTGGTACCAGAATTGAAGCGTGCTGTTCTTGAATACTACAGTCATTACCCTGAAGACGCCAAGGCTCTATTTGGTGAGAATCCGTTTGAATTGAAGAACATCCTCGAATATTGGGTGCGAGACAACGTCAATGAAAAGCAAAGAGGCGCTAAAAATGCCATTCTGCACTATGTCGGAGAGGAGACCGATGCCCACGTGGTACCCACCGACTCCCTCGTCATGACCATCGACAAGGACGCTGTGAGGAAGAGCGGCATGATGATTGTCAACGACTCGATACCCGACCACATGTCCATCTCGCTCGCCGGACGCAGAAGTCTGGGCAAGGGCGACTTGATGATGCTCGAAATGCTGTCGCAAACCAACTGGACCCGCCCCATCTTCGTGGCCATCACCGTGGGAAGCGAGAACTACATGAACCTTGGAGAAAACTTCATCCAGGAAGGTCTTGCCTGCCGCATCACACCATTCACCGTGAACAAAGACCCCAACAAGGGAACCTTGATGGACACGGAAAAGACCTACGACCGCGTGATGAACAAGTTCAAATTCGGCGGTCTTGACAAGAAAGGCCTCTACCTTGACCAAACGGTGATGCGGATGTGCTACACCCACCGCAAACTGTTGGGCGAGCTGGCTCTCAACCTCATCGCCGAAGAGAAATTGGACAAGGCACGCAAGGTGTTGGAAAAGGCAGAGAAAGAGATTCCGGAGTATAACGTCCCGACGAACTATATCGGAGGTGCTTTCGACTTCCTCAGAGCCTGGGGTGCTTTGGGCGAGAAGAAGCGTGCCACCGAGATTGCCGACAAGGTGTGGAAGAATTCGGAACAATACATCAACTGGTACCTCTCCAATGGTGCTGGCTACATAGCAGCGTCGAGCAGGGAGATTGAAACCCAGCTCTATTTGATGCAGAATGTATTGCAGAGTATGAACGGTATCGATGAAGCCTGGGCAAACAAGCACGAGCAGTCGTTAAGCCAGCTTTATCAAGCTTACCAGATGGGAATGGCGAGTTTCCCAGGTTATTGACCATCCACCTGCCGCATGATTCTCGAGCAACCCTCCTTCTGGCTGCGATGGATGTTCCCCCGTGCGTTGTGGCGTATGGACAAGAACGACCATTCGGTGTACCTCACGTTTGACGACGGCCCCATCCCCGAGGTCACGCCCTTCATCCTGAAGACACTGCGTGACTTCGACGCGAAGGCAACATTCTTCATGGTGGGCGACAACGTGCGCAAATACCCCCTCCTCTTCCGTCAGGTGGTGGAGGAGGGGCATCAAGTGGGCAACCACACCTACAACCACCTTGGAGGCTTGAAGCATTTCGCCAAGACCTACATCGACAATACTAATAAGGCCAACGAGTTGATAGGGGCACACCTCTTCCGTCCCCCTCACGGAGTGATGACCCCAGGCGAATACTATTGGCTTCTAAGGAAATACAAGATTGTGATGTGGGACTTGGTGACGCGCGACTACTCCCGCCGCATGACGGCCAACGACGTTGTGGAAAACGTGCGCACCTACACCCGAAACGGGTCGATCATCACCTTCCACGACTCCTTGAAGAGCATCGACAAACTATACATAGCCTTGCCCGCATCGCTACGATGGCTTCGCGAGCAAGGCTATGCCTTCAAGGTGTTTGAATAATTGATAATTAATAATTTATAATTAATAATTATGATTCAGGCGGATTCGCATTTTTGCGAATCCGCCTGAACTGATAATCGGGGTAGTCAGAGTAATCAGAACTCCGCCTTGCAGTATTTCCACCCCATGGTGTCGTAGAGGCGGTTGAGTCTTGCCTGCCGCTCCTTGTATTTCGCGTAGTCTTTCTTTTCCGGCAGCACCCATTGCACTTCCGACAGCGCGCCCATCCTGGGCAGCACCTGGTATTGCGCCAACTCCTCGGCATAGACATATTCCGTCCAAAGGTTGGCCTGAAGTCCGATGACGTGGCTTTTCTGTTCTGCTGTCAGCGTTTCCGGCGCCGGTTCGAAGGAATAGACCTTCTCCAACGGGACATAACCACCGATGAGGAGAGGTTTGTGCCATTCATCCTCGGAAACCTGGTAGTAGTCGAAATAGAACCATGCCGTTGGCACCATGATGACATCGTGCCCTTTTTGCGAGGCCACTTGTCCGCCCTCGACGCCTCTCCAACTCATGATGGTGGTTGAGGGATTGACGTCGCAGTCGAGCAGTTCGTCCCATCCTATGGCCTTCCTGCCCTTGCTGTTGAGGTATTTCTCCACCCTTTTCATGAAGTAGCCCTGCAGCCGGTCTTCTGCGGTCTTTCCGTCCACGTCTCTGAGTCCCTCCTGGCGGATGCGCTGCTGGCAGTCGGGGCAAGCCTTCCAACGCGTGCGCGGTGCCTCGTCGCCCCCGATATGAATGTATTCGGATGGGAAGAGTTGGATGATTTCGTCGAGCACCCCCTCCACGAAGTCGAAAGTTCCATCCCTTCCTGCGCAGAGGATGTCGTCGAAGACTCCCCAGTTAGGCTCCACCTCGTACGGTCCTTTTGTACATCCCAGTTCCGGATACGATGCCAGCGCGGCCTCCATGTGTCCCGGCATGTCGATTTCCGGAATGACGGTGATGTACCTTTCCCGCGCATATTCAACGATGTCACGAACCTGCTCCTGTGTGTAGTATCCACCGTAGGTCTTATACTCGTAAAGTCCCGTGTTGCGCCCCACCACGGTGCGCCGCCTCCAAGCCCCCACCTCGGTGAGTTTGGGATATTTCTTGATTTCCACCCTCCATCCTTGGTCGTCGGTGATGTGGAAATGGAAGACGTTGATATGATGCAGTGCAAGCATGTCGATATACTGCTTGACAAAATCGACGCCGAAGAAATGGCGGCTTACGTCGAGGTGCATGCCACGATATGAGAAACGAGGGTTGTCATCGACCACCACGGCAGGCGCGACGACATCGCCCTTGGCATCCACGGGCATGGCTTTTCTCAAGGTTTGCACCCCTTGGAACACGCCCTTGGGAGAGGCTCCAGAGATGACGATGCCCTTTTGTGACACTGCGATGCGGTAGGTTTCCTCACCCGCCATCTTCTTGTCCAGTTTCAATGCGACGACGGCGCCCTTCACCTTGCCTTCGGTGACAGGCAACGTCTTCCCAATGGCCGTCTTGACATATTCAGCGAGGAAAGAGGCATTGCGTCGCATGTCTTCTCCACCCTCGCATGTGATGGCAACCAGGTCGGAGAGATACAAAGGGGCGCCCTTCTGATTCACCACCTGACGAGGTTGTGGCACAACGTTGAAATCCACACGCTCCTGAGCCACAACCAGAAGGGGGAACAACAATGGGAAAAACAAGGATAAAAGTCTATTCTTCATATCTCACAAGGTTTTATTTGATTCTCAGTCATCGTAATATCGTAATAAATAGTTTCAAAAAGTCATTTCCCGCGGTTTTTTGCGTATGATGCGGTAAAGCGCCCTGATGTCATTCTGGCTGATGGTGAAGTCGGCATATTCGGGCGAAGGGTTGAGCGAATGAAAAGTGAAGGTGCCGTTCCTCATATCCTGGTCGATGATTTGTTTGAGCAGCACGCTCGTCCCGAAGACCACCACCCAGAAGGGATGGTCCTTGTAGCCGATGGAGGTGCGCCATCGGTCGCGCTCCCATTCCCTGACCAAGACACGGTCTCCCGCCTCGAAACTTTGCCTCGACCCCGTATCCATGGAGTCGCCCTTCACCTCAAAAGAGAGGTAGTTGCCCCTCGCCACGTGGTCCACCTCATAGACCTCCCAACTCCAGTCGTCCTCTATCGGGTCAAGGCGGTCAGCCTCGTTGGCGAACTGTCCGAAAGCCGCATAGGGGACATGCCTGACCCGCATGTACAACGTGTCTCCTTTCTTGTAAAATCGGACACCTTTTGTGTTTTCAGTAAGGAACTCCAACTCTTCACCATTATCCATCAAAAACAGGTCGTCATCCATCGTCTTTTCCAACAACATCTCCCCTTTTCCGGTCCTCACCCATTCTATGTTGATGCGAGGTTCCATCACCACCAACCTGTTGAGGAACTTGTCGCTCACCGCGACACGCCCGTTGAGGATTTGGGAAAAAGACGACGGGTTGTAACCCAACATGTTCGCCAAACTTTTCTTCGACGACGCCTCCCTTTTCTCCAAGAGCCAAGCGATTACTTCTTTCAGCCTTTCTTTCATAGTAAAATCAATATTTAGTTCGACTCATACACGTCAATATAAATCGATTTTTGTTAAAATAATGTTAAAATATAAATAATAATTTGGAATTTGCTATTATCTGCCTTATATTTGCACTCAGTTATTGACAATCAACGCCAGTTTCATCCATTTCTTATGAATTATGGCGCAAATATAAAGAATAATTTTAGAATAACAAAATATAATCATAAAAAAATATAAAAATATAAATCATTATAAACATCAAAACCCAAAACTAAAACTCAAAGCCATAGGAAACAGCGATACCAGAAATACCAAAAGCACTGAGAACACCAGGGATACTAGGGACACTAGGAAAACTAGGAAAACCAGCCCCACTAAAAGACAACAAATAAATTAACGCAAAATGAAACAACTTTTCCAAGCGATCAGCACCTTCCTGTTTGGCACCAAGTGCTATGCAGTGATCATCGGCGAGCGCGGCAGCGGTGACCGCTATTACCTGGCCTCAACCATACACCCCACCCTGGCTGATGCCGAGGCCCATCGTCGACGCATCGAGGAGACCCGCACCTTTGTCTATATCACCACTGTCACCTTCAGATGGAGGACCAACCGATGACACACCCCATCATCCCCACCACGCGACGAGGAGACGTCACATTCCATCCCAACGGCCGCATAGACCTCACCGCCCATGTGTCCAAAGTGCTCAACCTCCATCCTGGCGACGTGGTGAACATCGCTGAAGACGACGAGCACCCCGACGAGCATTTCCTCTACGTATCGCGACGCTGCGCACAAACGACAGGACGGCATTCCTGCACCTGTCGGCGCGTGAAGGCCGGCAACTACCTCCGCATCTTCAGCAAATCGCTTTCCAACCACATTCTTCAACAATGCCACGCCAACAACCGACTTTCCCTGAGGGTTGGAGCTCCCACCACGCTCCCAGGCATCGGCACGGCGCTACCACTCATCACAGCAAGACATCCATGAAAAAACACATCACCTTCCAGACGCTCTCGTGGTCGCCCAGCGACCACGAGAGCGAGGAGGGACACTGCTCCCTCCTGGTCAACCTCCTTCCCGAAGACGGTGCCCTGCACCCCGTCCTCCCCACCCGAGAGGAGATGGCGGAAATCCCATCCGGCAGTCGGCTGGTAGCCACCCACCGCCCCCACGGACACCTCCATCTCATCATCGAAAGCGCCCGTGGCGACGGCACCTTCGACTATCACTGGCAACCTGCACTCCCTGCAGGCAGCACGCCCCCGGCTCCCTGCCGCATAGCCCTCGCCACCGGCATCTGCCACGCCAACGCCTTCGCGGCCCTGGGCGACACGTTGTGCATGGCCCTTGACGACGACATGCTTCTCGCCGTGTGGAAGGAAGGTGAAGGCTGTTATGTCACCCTCGAGCATACCGACCTGCTCTATGACATCACATTGACACAAGACCGGCAGACCCTGCTCCACACCACCCTGCCCATCACCCCCACCCTCGCCAACCAACTCGACCACGCCGGCTCCGTGCTCACCAACACCCCCGTGCTGCCATCCCACGTTTTCGGCGACTGGCCCACCGGCGGCGACCGTCACGTCACCGGTGCCACGATGGTTGCAGCGCAAATGGAATGCGCCCTCGACCAACAACTGTCGCTGTTGGGTGTTGGAGCGATGAAGCATGTCTGCCTCGGCATTGCCGCCCTTCGCCTGTCAGGCGGGCGGCACATCATGTGCTCCAACCTCTTCGCCCTGATGCCCGCAGGCCTTCCCACCACCATCGAAGCCGACCGAGAGCACGACCTGCTCACCATGGAAGCGTGGTGCCACCGCCACTCCGTCACCGTCACGATGAAGAGTCCGAACGCTCTCGCCTCAGGTCTCGTGGAAGGCGTGGACATCTTCCTCACACGCCCTCTTCGCTTCCTCGACATGCGCCAACCCTCAGACATCACCACCGACGGTGCCGGCCACACCACCCAACTCACCTTCGCCCATCTCGGACGCCGCGCCACACTCCAGGCACTCGACAACGCGACATTCCATCACTCCATGACCATCCACCCTGAGGAGATGGGCACGCCACTAGTTGTGCAGAACATAGACAGCGGGAGTACGCCCATCGACCTCACCCTCCTCCACCGCGATGCCATGGGGGCGCAATGGGCCATCGCCCACAACAACAGACTCACCCTTGCCGCCACACGTCCCATGCTACACTCCCCGTTCGAAATCGACATCCACTACCATTACCCCACCCTCGACAGCGCCACAAGACAGGCATTGGAAACCGACGAGGCAGAAGACACCCTCGCTTCGGAACTCATGGCAGGCATCCGTCCAGACATCGCCGACCATGCTGAAGGCACCACCGCCACCCTCTTGGTGCGCGGCATCACCGACGACCCCGTCTCCAACGAGGTGTGGTGGCAGTCGGAGGTGCAATACCCCTTGCCCGGGATGGTGATGTACCCGGGCCACCACCTGAAAGAACTGGAATATCATCTGCGTCTCAACGATGGCGGACAGACCCGATGCTTCACCATCCGTCATCCACTCGAGTCCCTCACCAAGAAAGGACTGTCGGCAGCCATCTTCACCGACAACGGCCTCGCACACGGCACACACCGCCCTTATTTCCTCTCCCTACTGCTGCAACAAGTTCGTGAACTGACCTATGAGCCCACCCTCCACACCTATGAGGAGAGCCACATGTCATGGGAGGAAGAGACAACGGAAGACTTCGAGCGACATCTGTTGAAAGTTTGCGACACATGGCCTCTATCCACGGAAAGCACCCTTTTGTGCACATCTGAGCAAGGCGCCCCCCTTCTTCAATCCCCCCAGGCAGCAGCCTACATCGGCCATGGCATATTGCAATAAAGAATCGCCCATATTGCCCCCTATACATTTCTGCTGATTCTTAGGGCTTTCTTCTATTTTTGGTGGATTTTTGGCATTTCAAAGGACAGCAATC
>CADADN010000008.1 GCA_902786665.1 uncultured Prevotellaceae bacterium
CATATCCCCGCCCCTTGAGGGGAGGGGCAGGGGTGGGGTATTTGAGCCAAAGGTTATTCTTGTGTTTTTCTAATATGACGTTTTCAGCGCTCTGGGTGTGGGCACTGTCTCTTGGCGTTGAAGTTACAGACCCCACCCCTGACCCCTCCCTTTGAGGGGCGGGGATGTTGCACTCCGAGTAAACATCCCCGGGTGTGGACACTTTCTTTTGGCATTGAAGTTACAGACCCCACCCCTGACCCCTCCCCTTGAGGGGCGGGGATGTTGCACTCCGAGTGGGCATCCCGGGGTGTGGACACGGTCTTTTGGCGTAGGTTGTTCATCTAATTTCAACCGCAGGTGGAAAAATTCCGACGCACAGCCGCTCGGCGACGAAAAAAAACGCTTGCCAAAGCAAGAATTAGGGGTTCCATTTTGTAATCTGCTTTTTCAAAAAAAATCCGTTTTGCTTTCTTTGCCAAGAGGTCTCGTCCAACAATCGGTGCGCATATCCCCTCCCCTGTAGGGTCAGGTCTTGTGCCTGACCGCAAAGGGGCTGGGGTGGGGTCTTTGATCAAAAGTCGATACAACAAATTGGACACCCAAAGAAAAATTAATGATTAATAGAAGTTTCCCACCCCATTCAAATGCGCTAATCTTCTATTTATCACGAATCTGCAGAAAAATGCATATAAACGCAAAAATAATTGAAACGAACCTATTATATATTAGGGAAAAAACGTATTTTTGCAGTTGAAAAAACTGTGGTAACTCACGCAAAAAACACTCTAAAATGATTATACATCGCAAGAATATTCTCAGATAAAATGGATAGTTTAGTTTTGGTGAGTATTCTTGACAACTATTCCTCAAAATCGAAAAAAACGAAGATATGAAAACAACCTTATCAACAAGTTTTGCCCGTGCGGCCATAACGCTGCTCATGACGCTATGTTTGACCACCACCATCCACGCAGGGGTCCTTGCTGTGTATTCCAACGACAACCACACCCTCTTTTTCACAAAAAGAAATGGACTGGAGACAAGTTTGTCACAAGGTGGCCTTTTCACTCCAGAGGGTGGAAGTCGCTCGTTGAATGTCGCCTGGTACTATCAAATCGAGTCTGTTGACGCAGAAAGCCCGTATTGGGGTGACAGGTCGGACCTTGGCGATGTGCAAAAGGTAGTGTTTGAGTCTTCTTTCGCCGATGTGAAACCCACGATGCTGAATAGTTGGTTCAGAGGCTTCAGCGGGTTGAAGAGCATGGACGGCCTTGAAAACTTCAACACCAGCGAGACCAGGAATATGAACATGATGTTCGCGAATTGCACCAGTTTGACATCATTAAGCCTCAATTATTTCAATACGGCAAAGGTGACTACCATGAACTCCATGTTCCATGGGTGCACAAATCTTATTAACCTCTACATCAGCAGCTTCAACACTGCGAATGTGACCAGTATGACAGGGATGTTCGCGATGTGCGAGCAAGTTGTTGGCATTTATATCGGTGATGGATGGACTACTGCCAATGTGCAAAGTTCAGGGTCGATGTTCCAATGGTGTAAGAAAATTGTCGGGCAAGACGGCACAACCTACGACAGCAGTGTCACAGACAAGAGAAAAGCCCATGCCGGTTCTGGGGGATATATGCGAAAGCAGGTTTTGTACCAACCTGCTGCAGTTTATTGCGCCGACTCCAAGGCCATGTATTTCACCAGGAGTTTCAATCCAAACAATGCCTATTACTCCCCCGAGGGTGGCACCGAGACATACTCCGTCGCTGCCTATTGGTACGATACCGACGTGACGGAAACCGGTGAATATCCTGAATGGTACCGCAACTACAGCATGAAAAGCAACGTGACCACGGTTGCCTTCGAACCATCGTTCAATTCTGTAAAACCCATAAGTACAAAAAGATGGTTCATGGATTTCACAAAACTGTCTTCCGTGCTGAGGATGAACAACCTGAACACGAGTGATGTGACAAACATTGAGGCGATGTTCTATGGATGCGCCCGACTCACCTCGCTCGACCTGACAGACTTCGTTACGGGCAAAGTTACGGAAATGTCATCCATGTTTGGAAGCTGCACCGCACTCACCACCCTCGACCTGAGCAGTTTCGACACGGGCAAAGTGAACCAAACAGCCTATATGTTCAAAGGATGCTCAAAGCTTAAGAGCATCTACATCGGCACCAAATGGAACCTTTCCAGAGTAAGCGATATCGGTTCCATACAGATGTTCCAAAACTGCACCGACATCGTCGGGCAGGACGGCACTACCTACGACAGCAATTACACGAACAAGACCAAGGCCCATGCCGACGCTGGCGGCTATATGCGCGTACATACCACACCGCTCACTTTATACGACGGCAGCGACAACACCTCGTTGATAACCAGTGCGATGGAATCAGACGGCTATTACGATGTCACCCTCTCTGGCCGCATGCTCTACAAGGATGGCTCGTGGAACACCCTGTGCCTGCCGTTCGACCTCAAGGCCACACAGATAGCAACGATGCTCGAGAGCCCCGAAAAGATCATGACACTCGACAATGCAAGCATTGCCAATGGCACGTTGACAATGAATTTCAAGGAAGCCACTTCCATCGAGGCGGGCAAACCCTATATCATCAAGTGGGCTAAGGCTGACGATTACGTCAACGACAAGACCCACAACCTTTATCAGCCGACGTTCAAAGCAGTGAGAGTAAGCAAGGACCTTGCCGACATCACCACCGACGGCGTCACGTTCAAAGGGCTTTACAAACCACTCGTCATCGCCAAGTCAGGCGACAGAGCGAAGCTATACCTTGGTGCCGACAACAAACTCTACTTTGCCGAAATATCCTTCAACATCAATGCGTTCCATGGATATTTCCAGTTAGGCAAGGACATGGTCATCTCAAACCTGGGCGATGTGAATGGCGACAGGAATCTCAACGTGACAGATGTGACCTGTCTCGTGAACAAAATCTTGGGCATTCACGAAAGCCACTTCATCTTCGGGAATGCCGACATCAACGGTGACGGACAGGTCACCGTGACTGATGTGACGGAAATGGTGAACCTCATCCTCAACAACAGCAGAAACATCTATAATGTAGTGGTCAACACCGATGGCTCTTCCATCAGTTTTGAAGATGGTGGAAGTGGACCCGCAAGAGAAAGGAAGATTGGAGATTGAAAAGCAGCAGAGGTGTTGAGCAATCGCCATCTCCGCAGGGACTTACTTCATATTTGTCCGTAAAACGCCAAGTCATCGGTGCGCACATCCCCACCCATACAAGTTATTCTTCTTTATACACAAGTCTGTAAACAATTGGCCAACAAGACATTATTGATTGTAGAAGATTGCAATAAACAAGATGAAAAAGGAAGAAAAAGGAAAGTAAAAGGAGGAAAATATGAAAGAAGAATGAAAAAGTGCCAAGGCACTCACAAAAAGGAAGAAAAAATTTTTCCTCCTTTTTGAGAAACGCTTGCGATTTTTTCTTACTCACAACTATTTTTCTTGCCTTTTTATTTCTTTTTTAGCGAAGCGTTTTTAATTAACTTAAGTTTCGGAAGTAAAAATGCCTTGCAAAACTAGGGCTTGTTTTGTATGGCAACCGGTTGTGAAATGAAGCCCGAAGGGCTGGGACGACCACAGGCAGGTGGTGGAGCGAAGCGTAACCCCTGCTTGACGGTGATATGGAATCAACAACCCCGAAGGGGTGGCAGAGCAACGATATGAAGTGTATGAAGTTGTCATTCTGCCCACCCCTTCGGGGGTCGTTCAACATCAAACCAAGATATAGCTCAAGTACGAAGTAATAAATCCTCACAAATGGAAGCTTTTGACGGAATCATCGTTTGGCTATCCATGGATTTTTTAAGAATCTACTGTAAATAATTGAAAATCAATATAACCGAACTTCCGAAATTTAAATCTGCCAAGTTAAAAAAAACAATTAACGAAGCGTCTTGTCGGTTATTTCAAAAGATGCACTACCCTGCCCTCTATCTGTATCTCACCAGCCTCCTGCATCTCTCTGAGACACCGCTGCAAAGAATACTTCTGTATGCCGAAATGCTCAGCCAGTGCCTGCCGGGAGAGAGGAATCCGCAAATGTCGACTCTGTTGCTTCTTTTGTTCTTCTTTGAAATATATTTCAACCTTCTCACGTACACTCATAGAGAGCATCGACACTTTCTTGGTGAGAAACGACACGATATTGGAAAGGATGCGAATCTCATTGAAGGCTATACGACTGTCTATAAGAATCAGCGCTTCCACATCCGTGCGCATAAGCCGTAGGACACGGGTGTCGACAACAGCCTCTACAGTCACAGGATAGTGGTTGTCGGCAGCAAAGAGAAAAGCGGGCGCCAACATGTTGCCGGAATGATGCAAATTGAGGGTGATGATTTTGCCCGATGGACTCATCATGGAGGCTGTCATCTCACCGCTGATGACAATATCAGCATGAAGGCACTCGTCACCCGCCATGGCGAAGAGAGTACCTCGCTTATACGTCAGCACACGATAGCGCACACTATGCATCGCATTCATGATCTCCTCGTCGGTCAGTCCCTTGAAAAGCTGGCAGGAAGACAATCCTCTTAATGTATCTATATCCATACTTCAATAAATGAAAAGCATCACATGGCAAAGATGGTGAAAAAGCGAGCGCAATGCTTCCTATCTTTGCTTAGCAAAGGTAAAAACAAATTGTGAATTTTTCTAAAATTTAACAAATTTTATATATCAGGAGTAACAATTGTTACCCTTCTTTTTCCTCATTAATGAGTATTTTTGTGTTAAAATATAAAATATCCATGAAGATTATTGATCAAATCATCGACAGATTCTCTTACAAGCAAAAAGTGGGACTGCTCATCTTGGGTGGTGTGATGGTGGGCTTAGGGGGGCTGTTTATGTATTTGCTCCGGGCACATACCTATATAGCCGACAATCCTTCAGCCTGCGTCAACTGTCATATCATGACACCCTACTACGCCTCGTGGAGCCATTCTTCGCATGGCAGAGACGCCACTTGCAACGATTGTCATGTGCCCCACTCCAGTTTGGTGGCAAAATACGGTTTCAAGGCGATGGACGGCATGAAGCATGTGGCCTATTTTGTCACCCACTCCGAGCGACAAGCCATCATGGCAGAAGATATGAGCGCCCAGGTGATCATGAACAACTGCATCCGTTGCCACACCCAGCTCAACCAAGAGTTTGTCAATACCGGCCGCATCGACTATATGATGGCCAAACGCGGTGAAGGCAAAGCCTGCTGGGACTGCCACCGCAACGTACCCCATGGCGGCATGAACTCACTGTCGAGCACACCAGCAGCAGAGGGTGTGACTCCATTGCCGCCAAGTCCAGTGCCAAAATGGCTTCATGGCATGATAGGCAGGTAATGCCAGAACTTCTCTACTTCTATCCCAAACCGAAATTTGAAAAAACAAATATTATGGCAAAAAAATTGAAAAAATGGCAAGGCTGGGCACTCTTCGGAGGTTCCATGATCTTAGTGTTTCTTTTAGGCCTGCTCGTGTCATCGTTGATGGAACGTCGGGCCGAGGTGGCCAGTGTGTTCAACAACAAGCGTACGGAGTTTACCGACTCCATCATCGCACAAAACGAGAAGTTCAAGGCAGACTATCCACGTGAGTACGAAACATGGGCAATGACCGAGGACACCACGTTCAAGTCAAAGTTCAACAGTTCTCAAGAGGTCGATGTACTGGAGGCACGTCCTGAAATGGTGGTGTTGTGGGCTGGCTACGCTTTCTCACGTCATTACAACACGCCCCGTGGGCACAAGCACGCTCTTGAGGACATGCGCAAGATACTGCGCACGGGCAACCCCGGCATACAGATAGGAGCCGACTCTATCGCCGCAGACATGCAGCCAGCTACTTGCTGGACATGCAAGGGGCCTGATGTACCTCGCATGATGCGCGAATTGAGTGATTCGAAGTCTGTCATGGACCCAGCCAACTTCTATGCCAAGAAGTGGAGTGAATTGGGTGCCGAAGAAGTGAACACCATAGGCTGTTCCGACTGTCACGATGCACGCACGATGGATTTGCGCCCAGCACGCCCCGCCATCTACGAGGCTTTTGCCCGTGTGGGCAAGGATGTGAAGAAAGCTTCCCATCAGGAAATGCGCTCACTGGTTTGTGCGCAGTGCCACGTGGAGTATTACTTCATCAAACCCAACGACCCAGACAACCCAGGCAAGGCCAATTACTTGGTCTTCCCCCAACACTATGGCCTGACCTGCGAGGCTGCAGAGAAGTGGTTTGACGAGATTGGTTTCTACGACTATATTCACCCTCTGTCCAAAACCAAGATCCTGAAAGCCCAGCATCCAGGCTGGGAAATGTCACAACAGGGCATCCACGCCCAACGTGGCGTCAGTTGTGCCGACTGTCACATGCCTTATAAGAGCGAGGGTGGAGTAAAGTTCTCCGACCATCAAATCATGTCGCCGCTGGCTAAGATAGACCGTACCTGCCAAACCTGTCACCGTCAGGACGCCGAGGTGTTGCGCCAAAATGTCTATGAGCGTCAGGAAAAGTGCAACGAGGTGCGCGACCGTGCCGAGCAGGAGTTAGCCCGCGCCCACTTCGAGGCGAAGTTCATCATCGACAAGGGGGCAACCGAGGCAGAGATGGCTCCCATCCAGGCTCTGCTGCGAAAGAGCCAATGGCGTTGGGACTATGCCATCGCCTCACACGGTGCCACCTTCCATGCTCCCCAGGAGGTGACCCGTCTGCTCTCCCACTCTGTAGACTATGCTCAGCAGGCACGTCTGTTGATTGCCCGTGTGGCTGCCAAGTATGGTCACATCGGCGAGATTCCCGTACCCGACTATTCCACCAAGGCGAAGGCTCAGGCTGCCATCGGTCTCGATATGAAGACTTTGAACGCCAACAAGCAGCGCTTCTTGCAAGAGATTGAGCCTAAATGGATAGAGGAAGCAAAAAAGAACGGCAAACTCATATCACTCTGATGTGGACCAAGCCATGGACACTCCGTGAAGGCTTCATCATCTGTTGTGGCCTGGTAGTGGCAGGACTGATGCTCGAACTGAGTGTCGGCCCTGTCATTTGGGATTCGTTTGCCTGGCCGGCCAACGCCATTGTGCTCGCAGGCCTTATCGTGTTGTGTGTCAGCATTTACCTGCTTCGCCAACGGACATATGCCTTCCGTTTCCTAAGCACCTATCGCGCGGCGGTGCCGGTGCTGCTCTTCGCGGTGACCCTCACCATCATCATGGGCCTCACACGTCAGTCCGCCAACGGAGCCTGGATTTACAACATGCTTTCTTTCTGGCCTTTTGTGCTGGTGTATGTATATATCACCGTCATACTCTCCCAAGTCATCATACACCATATCCTGCATTTCCACTGGCGGCGCGACATCCCCTTCCTGCTCAACCATCTCGGACTCTTCATTGCTATCACCACAGCCACTCTAGGCAACGCCGACATGCAACGTCTGAAGATGATCACCGCCATCGGAGAGCCGGAGTGGCGTGCCCTCAGCGACGACGACTTGGTCAAGGAACTTCCCATCGCCATCGAACTGAAACGATTCATCATGGAGGAGTATGACGACGGCACCCCCAAACGCTTCGCCTCTGAGGTGCAGATTCTGACCAAAACGGGTAAGAACATCCAAGCCACTGTCGATGTGAACAAACCTGTCGAGGTGGAGGGATGGAAAATCTATCAATATGGCTATGACACGGCGATGGGCAGTATGAGCAACATCAGTATCTTGGAACTGGTGAGCGACCCTTGGTTGCCAGCAGTCTACACCGGTATCTACATGATGCTGGCGGGCGCTGTATGTATGTTTGTCTTAGGAGTAAGGAGGAGGAGTAAGCCATGAGTTGGGATCAATTTATCTATTTTGCTTCCGTGGCGCTGCTACTGTGGATAGCGGGGGCCGTCGGAGCATGGAAAGAAAAAAGTCGCATCGCAGTTCTTTTCACCGCGGCCGGCCTGGCTGTGTTTTTCTGTTACATCCTTCTCATATGGGTATCCTTGGAACGCCCACCTCTCCGCACCATGGGCGAGACACGGTTGTGGTATTCCCTTTTCCTGCCACTGGCAGGCCTCATGGTCTATAGCCGATGGAAATACAAGTGGATACTCACTTTCTCGACCATACTCGCCACCGTCTTCATCTGCGTCAACCTCTTCAAGCCTGAGATTCACTCCAAGACGCTGATGCCAGCATTGCAAAGCCCATGGTTCGCCCCCCATGTCATCGTCTATATGTTTGCCTACGCTCTCCTCGGTGCCGCTACCGTCATGGCGCTCTATCTGCTGTTTTTCAAGAAAGACCACGCGTCGGCAGATGAGATGGAAATCACCGACAACCTCGTATACGTGGGACTGGCCTTCATGACCATCGGCATGCTCTTCGGTGCCTTATGGGCCAAAGAGGCATGGGGGCACTACTGGTCGTGGGACCCCAAGGAGACATGGGCGGCCATCACCTGGTTTGCCTATTTAGCCTACATCCACTACCGGCTGATGCCTCACCACCGTCTACGTCTGTCGCTATGGATGCTCATCGCCGCTTTCATCCTGCTCCAAATGTGCTGGTGGGGCATCAATTACTTGCCATCCGCACAGGGAAGTTCAGTGCACACCTATTCTACTTGAATTTTGGGGTTCATAAGCGTCATCTTTTCTCCTCCTCGAGCATGTCGCGTCTTGACTTAGACTTCGTCACCATCCACACTCCTGCAAACACGAACAGCACAGCCAAACCCTGGCTCCATTTCACAACGCCAATACCTATGGCAAGGCTGACGATGACGGCCGCCAATGGCTGAACGTAATTGTATATGGCAACAACCGTGGGGCGCAGCACCTTCTGAGCATTGACGATGAGGATGTATCCCAAAAAAGTTCCGAACACCACCACATAAGCCGTTTCCATCCATGTCGTGAAGTTCACGGCCGCCCACTCGGTCTGCGACACATGGAATCCGGTAAACGGCCAAACAATGATGGTGGCCCACAGGAACATCCATTTGTTCACAGTAAAAATGGAATATTTCTTGATGAACTTGTTGAAGAGGGAGAGAAACAAGGCATAGGAAAACTGTGCACCCAACACGAGAAGGTCTCCATGGCATGGTCTGTCGACAATCACTGAATGGTTTTTTTCAAATCTTTTCAAAAATGGTGAGAGTTTAAGAAAAAGTTGATTAACTTTGTCGCGAAAATCAAACCAAATAAGACTATATGAAATTTACGGCTTTAGACAAATTGGTGCTCTCCAATTTTTCATCCATTGAAAAGGAGTGCATCTACCAGGTGGTTTGCGCTGCCATGGTGGTTGACGGTGAAAGAGCCCCCGAGGAGTATGAACTCATAAAGGAAATCATCGACATCATCGGACTCACCCGAGAGGAGCGGGAAGAATCAAGACAACTTGATGAACCGACCCTGACCAAAACCATTCTTGACATGAACGACCTGCAAAGGGCGTATGTGGCCAAGTTCATCGCACACATGCTTTATGCAGACGGCAAGGTGACCAACCACGAGGAAGCATTCTTCAACATCCTTTTAGACAAGTTGAACCTTCCCAAAGACCCTGACAACCTATAACGTTGCAAGCACGCATATATGAAACAATGGGGATTGGTAGCAATGCTCCTTTGCGGGTTTTCCACACTCCACGCCCAGACCGACGACGTGGTGCGCGAAGACACCCTCGAGGGAGTCACCGTGATGTCTCGTACCGCACAACGCAGGCTCAACGAAGTGCAGGTAGGAGTGGAGCGCATCGACATAGGAACGATGAGCAAGACTCCAGCACTCTTCGGAGAGCGCGACATCATCAGGTCGCTACAACTACTCCCGGGGGTGAAGAGCGAAAGCGAGGCGACAAGCGGATACCAGGTGAGGGGCGGCACATCGGCACAGAACCTCATCCTGCTCGACGGGGCCACCATATACAATGCAGGACACCTCATGGGACTCATCTCCACGTTCAACGACAACGCACTCAACAACGCGGCATTATACAAGGGCCTCGTGCCAGCCAACTTCGGAGGAGCCACCTCGTCGGTTTTCGACATCAGCACACGGGTGGGTGACATGAACCAATACCACCTCAACGCCACAGTAGGACTCCTTTCCTCAAACGTGGCGGCGGAAGGACCCATCCAGAAAGACAAGTCCTCGTTTCTTTTCGCAGGGAGAAGGTCGTATCTCGACTTTTTCCTCAAAGCCAAGAAAGAATACAGGGACAACACATTCAATTTCTACGACGCCAACCTGCAACTCACTTTCCGCCTGTCGACACGCGACAGGTTGTCGCTCTCTTTCTTCAGGGGAAGAGACAACATCGGGGTGGAAGACCTCACCGACATGAAATGGGACAACACCACGGCAAATGCCAGTTGGCTGCACAATGCCAACAGCCATCTCTATGCGCACACCCAACTTACCTACAGCGCATTCACCGACGACATCGGCATCGACATGATGGATATGTACTACACGATAAAGGGATTCATCCGGCACCTCACCTTCCATCACGACCAGCGGTGGGCACCATCCAAGAAATTCACTCTCAAGTATGGACTGGAGTCCACCTACCTGCAACTGTTGTCGGCTGAGTGGGACATCAACCTGCTGCATCAAAGAGAGAAACGCGACGCATGGAGCAACGCCCTGTGGGTGAACCAGGAACTCAACATCAACGACAAACTCAACATCTCGGCGGGACTAAGACTGCGCCTGCACTCCGTACTGGGAGGAGCACCCTATTATGAGTTGGATGCCGAAGGGAACATCATCAACACCACCAATCCCGAGAAATGGCACGTCGTGAAAACCTACTGCGACCTGGAACCACGCCTGAGCGCAAACCTCAAACTCTCACCGCATCACAGCATCAAGATGGGATATAGCCGCAGTACACAAGACATTCACGCCATCAGGGCCGCCTCGATGTCCATGCCCTTCGACAGATACACCATGACAAGCAACCTGCTCAAACCGGAATTGGCCGACCAGGTGGCAATGGGATGGACGGGCATCACCAGGGATGGCAGCTATGACTTCAGCGCCGAGGGCTACTACAAATGGGTGAGAAACATCTATGACTACCGCGACGGAAAAACGTTCTATTCGGAGGTGGAGATAGAACGAATCCTGCTTGGAGGAAGAGGACGTGCCTACGGCCTGGAATTCTGCGCACACAAGAACAAGGGAAAACTGACGGGATGGCTGACTTACACGCTCTCATGGTCGGAGAACAAGATTGCCGGCATCAACAACGGAAACTGGTACACCGCATCCAACGACCGGCGTCACGACATCAGCGTCATCGGCATGTACAAGGCCAATGACTCTTGGGAACTCACCGCCATGTGGCACTACAACACGGGGCAGGCTCTCACCGCCCCCAGTGCGAAATATGAGATTGATGGACGCACGTTCTACTATTATGCCGAGCGAAACGGATACCGCGCACCCGCCAACCACCGACTCGACCTCGGCGCGACATACACCAAGAAATGGCGACGTAGCACACACCAATGGGCGTTCGGCACCTACAACACCTACAACCGATACAATCCGCTCATCATCAGGTTTGAGAACGATGACGACAAGCCTTCGGGCACCAAAGCCACTCTTTTCGCCATGTTCGGCATCGTGCCATACGTTTCATTCACCGTGAAATACTGATCATGAAAAAGTTGATGACCATCACCACTCTGTTGCTCCTACTCGTCTCTTGCGAGAAGGAAATCGACATCCATTATCACGAGATAGACCCCATGGTGGTCATCGAAGGACGGGTGAACAATGAGGGCACCGAGGTGTCGGTGAGACGCTCTCGCTCCGTCAACGACTCCGTCCAAGGCCCCTCACTGCCGGGAGCCATCATATCCATCCATGACAACGGCGAGGATCATCGGCTAACCTATGACCCGAAGGATGGATGCTACCGGTCGGACCTGATAGGTGTGGCGGGGCACAACTACCGCATGACAGTGGATTTCGAGGGGAAACGTTACGAGGCGTCTTCCACCATGCCGGCTCATTCCACCATCCTCTCCACGAACTTTTACTGGTTCACCATTGTCGACGAACGATTGCTCGTCGACGTGCTGTGGGCCACAGACCCCGACCCGGAGCAGCGCAACTATTTCCTTTATCGCGTAGACCGTCACTCCTCCCACCCGCATATCACACCGAAAATGCAGAAAAGGGCATACCGATGGAGCGTCTTCGACGACAGAGGGAATCCACCGGGGATGGTGTTCCGCGACATACACTGCATGATGGAGCGAACGGCTCTTGATGACGAAGAGGATAATTGGGAACATATCCTTTACGATGGAGACACCATCATGATCCAACTCCACACCATCGACCTGCCCGCATATGACTATTTCAGGACTTTATTCGCCGGCCAGGGCCAAGGGGCCAACCCCATCAACAACGTTTCCGGAGGCTGTCTCGGCTATTTCATGGCCTCAAACATCACTCACGCCGACACCGTCGTCCTCAACCTCAACGAAGTAAAGGAATTCGACCTGCCTGGAATAATAGATAGTTTCGGGGGAAAATAGGAAAAACCAGGAAAGACAAAAACTACCAGGAGTACTAGGATTACTAGGAAAACCCTAAACCTTATAAAAACAAAAAAAGCGATGACCTTCTCAGGCGACCGCTTCGAATCTTCAATAGGTATTAGTTTTTTTTTAAGGTAAAAAGATT
This sequence comes from uncultured Prevotellaceae bacterium, assembly GCA_902786665.1. Classification (GTDB taxonomy): domain Bacteria; phylum Bacteroidota; class Bacteroidia; order Bacteroidales; family Bacteroidaceae; genus Prevotella. The sequence goes on from CADADN010000008.1 coordinate 12,760, forward strand.
GTTTTCAGGATAACGATGCAAAGGTAAGGCATTTTTCTTAATGAGCAAAATTATTAAACATTTATTTTCAACAGAAAAATGTTGTGCACCCACACAATTTCAAATTTAACATATTTTATAACTTTTTCCTGCGTAATCGATTGAATAAATCGTAATAAATGTCAATGTTTTCTTTGAAGTTAAAGAAGTAAGAGGAGTTAATGAAGTTAGAGACAATTGTTCCTTTTTTAGAAGTTAAAGAAGTAAGAGGAGTTAATGAAGTTAGAGACAATTGCTCCTTTTTAGAAGTTAAAGAAGTAAGAGGAGTTAATGAAGTTAGAGACAATTGCTCCTTTTTTAGAAGTTAAAGAAGTAAGAGGAGTTAATGAAGTTAGAGACAGGTGTTCCTTTTTTAGAAGTTTGCGAAGTCGGGAGTCCAAATAGTTTTTGGAGGGTCTTTGATTAAAAGTCGATACAACAAATTGGACACCCTATTAACGAAATTAGCGACAATAGTTCCGCCTTTGACAGACTATTGTCGCTAACTTCGAGCGAAGCGATAACTTCGATAACTTCGTTAACTTCTTTTCCTTCTTTCCCCCTCAAATATCATCTGGCGAATTTGCAGGCAACCTTTGAGCCTTGGTCGTCGGTGGCTCTTGCCACATAGAAGCCGTTGGGCAGATGGCTCACGTCCAGTCGTGCTGCACCATGGTTGATAGTCACGGTCTGCTGCTCGACGAGTCTTCCATCCGAAGTGTAGATATCGACTTTCGCCCATTTGCCCTCCTCGCTCTTGATGCAGAGTTGTTGGGTGGTGTAATAGATGCGGAAACCATTTGCGGCAGCGATATATGGGTTGCGAACGCCGGAGAAGTCGCCCTGCTCCACCTTCACCATGTAACTGGTGAGGATGTTGGTTTTTTGGATGGTCGGCACGTTCATCATATAGATGTCTGCCGTCCCGTCGGGATAGCGACCAACGGTGGAGTTGCCGTCGTGCGGCCCATATTGCAGGATGTCGCTCCAACTGCCATTGGCAGCCGTCAGCACGACAACGCCCTCCTCTCCTGCGAGTTTGAAAGGAGCGTGAAGTGCCTGGCTGGTGGTCTCCAACTTGTCACACCAGACGACGAGGTATCCGTGTGCGGGGATGATGGTATTTGCCGACGTGCCGCCCTTTGTGACTTTGTACTTAAGCGGTTGGTCGAGATTGTCGGAGAGATACATCCCTTCGATGTCCACATCCTCGTTGGTGGCGTTGTAGAGTTCCACCCAGTCGTTCTTCTTCCCATATTCATTGATGAGCGCATTGTTGGAAGCGCTCACCTCGTTGACGCAGACGGGATGGCATCCTGCCTCGGCCATCTCCGCCGGTGTCATCTCCCTGTAGCAAGCCGTGAGCGACACGTCGCCGTCGGGCAGTGCGATAGTTGCTTCTGTGGAGTAATAATTGGTGGTGGCGGTGGTGGCAGCGGTGGTGGAAATCGACGCTTCCCAGTAGAGGTCGGTTGAACTGGCGCTGTTGTTGTGCACCTCCACGGCGATGGTGTTGACGCCGCTGTGGAAAAGGCCGGGGGCGAGTTCCAATGTCCCGGCGTCGGGGTTGTTCTGTGCGTAGGAAGAGGCGTAGGAGTTGTAACTCACATATCCGGAGGGCATGTTGTACCGTCCTGCCTCGGCACCGTTGACATAGACGATGAAACCATCGTCGATGATGTAGTGGAGCTTCACCTTGTCATTGGCCTTCGGTGCGTTGGGGAAGTTGACCTTGGTGCGGAAATAGGCCGTCGGCCGCTTGTGGCTTTGGTCATTGCCGTAACTGATCGTCGTGCCTATGTCGTTCTTCCCATAGCCGAAGGGCGCGACACCCGAGTGCCATCCGCTCTCGTTGTAAGAGGGCGAGGTCCAGTTGGCGTTGTCGAGCGAGCCGGCATCGTAGTAGCTCCACACCGACTTGTTGGGCAAGAGCGTGGACTCCTCTCCATGGCCGCTGGCCCATCCTTGGAACACATGTCCGGCCGGTGCCACCGCCTGCAGCGTGGCAGGTTTGAAGAGGTGTCCGTCGAAGTATCCAGTAGGCACTTTGATGCCATTGACGAGGATGTCTGCTCCCTCGACATCGCTTTGCAGCGTGACCCTCTGCGGCGTGGTGTCATAGAGGTCGAACATCCAATAGTTGCGCAGGCTGTTGATGGCCTCTCCGTTTCTTCGTCTTATGAAGTTCTTGATGCTGTTGGCGGTGTTGTCGGCAGAGCCACCTTCCAGTCGCATAGCAGGATTGACCCTCGCCACGAGTTGGTCAACGATATCGACGGCCCTGTTGGCTTCATAGACGCTTCCCCCCATGAGGCAGAAGGTGTCGATGAATTTCTTTCTGAACGATGCGTTGTCGAGCAGGTTGCGGAAGAGGGTGACGAAACGTATGGGTCCCTCTATATGTCCGAGTGATGTGGGATAGAGTGGGTCGAACGTGTACCAGTCTTTTGCCATGAACGTCCCGAAGGGGTCTCCCGCCTGGAACGAGCCGTCGAGGTCGAAATAGATGAACCTGAACTTCCCGTTGTCCCTGTTTCGGAAACCTTTGACGTTGTTCTGCGGCCAGTCCCAGTTGGCGAGGTAGAACTCTGCCGCCATATAGTTGACGTATTCGTCGATGTCGAGCATCTTGCAAATCTCTGCATAGACGTCATTGTCGGCGGCATTGAAGGAGAGGTTGTCCACCAGTTCGAGGAAGGCTTCGTCGGTGCCGCATTTCTGGATGTAGCCAGAGTCGGGCGACATCTCAAACTGATCGATTTCCTCCTCGTCCCATCCATAGTTGGCATAGACGTAATGTTTGTTGTTCGGCTCGCGTACGTTGAGCACGCCGATGTACTGCCCGTTGATGAACTCATGGACGGGTTCATAACTCTGCACGTCGATGTCGATGCCTGAACTCTGTACGATGTATTGCAGTGCCGGGTCCTTGATGCGGCATCCGGTGTCGTTTCCTCCATTTCTGATTTGGAGTGTCCTGTTGCGGATGTAGGGTTTCTCCTTGAAGAAGGGATACGGGAGGTTTTTGTTGCCACCCAGTTCCTTGCTGCCCTTGAGTTTGAATGCGTGTGGCGTCCATGCACGGCTCCACCCACCGCACATCTCGAGGTTGACATCTTGGTTGAGCACCATCTCTCCATCGGCGTCGAGGTAGGAGAAGTTGACGGGTCGCTCCCAGTCCATGTTCCAGTTGCATTTCGACGACTGGCCGTTGCCGGGCCTGCCATTGACACCTCTTACATATACTCCAATGGAGTCGTCGTAAAGGAACCTGCGGTCGGTGACGACGGATACGACGGGAAGGGTGAAGTCACGATTGCGCTGGATGTAGGAGCGTGTGGTGACCCTTGAGGGAAGCATGTCATCGGCGAAGAGGCGGAAACGGTAGCATTGCGTCTCGTTGACGCTGAACTGCCCCGTCTGGCTCGTGCTTCCATTTGACATGGTGGGCAATGAACCGTCGGTGGTGTACCTGAGGGTGGTGCCTGCCGGAATGGTGACGTTAACGCTGAGGGGGTTGTTGAAGAGCTGCGAGGGTTGGTCCACCACGGGGGCGGAGAGTTGGGCATCAGCGAAATGTGAGTTCTTGTTGGTCTTTCCCGGCGTGGCATCTGCCGTGAATCCCCAGGTTTCACCGCCGTCGGTGGTGCGTGCGTAGCTGACCCTTTCCATGCTCTCCGGGTATTGCACGGAGGCGATGACCTTCTCTCCGTCGCTGAGGATGATTTCTCCCCCGTCGGTGTCGAGTTTGAAGGGTGCCTGGGCGGGATTGAGGCTGTTGCTGTCAAACCAGATTACGCGGAAGCCACGTGCGGGGACGATGCCCACGCTGGACGGCAAGCGCCATTTCTTAAGGTTGCCGGCGTTGTCGCTGAGATAGAGTCCCACCAGTTTGGTGGCTTGACGTGTGGGGTTGTATAGTTCCATCCATCCATCGAAGTTGAAGGCAGGACTGATGAACTCATCCACGTTGGAGGCCATCACCTCGTTGATGACGATGGCGTCATTGGTCGACCCGCTGCCCACCCGCACCGTCACTGATGCGCTGAGGTTGGAACCGTCGCAGGTGGTGGCGGTGATGGTGGCTACTCCGTCGGCGATGCCCGTGACGCGACCATTCTGGTCAACGGTGGCGACGTCCTCGTTGGAAGAGGTCCAGACGACGTTCTTGATGAGGGCGTTGTCGGGCTTGACAGTGGCGGTGCACTGTGTGGACTCCGAGATGATGATGTCTGCCTTCTCTATGCTTACATCGATGCTAGTGGCCTTGACGAAGTTTCCGGCATACTCCAACTTGAAATTGTCGAAGCAGCACCAGTTGGAATAATTGGTGTCATAACCATAGAGTCCGACATGCAGGTCATCCTCTTCACCACGATGATAGAAGATGAGGCTGTTGTTGTAGGCACCCCTGGAGAATGCCTCTGCCGCCGACTCCATCCCGTTAGGGTAATAAGGGCCTCCCATCCAATTGGGGCTCCAGCAATTGGTGGAGTAGTCGTCGAAGGAGAAGGAGTAGATGCTGGCGATTGGCCTTGAATCATATCCGCCTTGCATCATCCCGGTGATTTCCTCCTTCCCGTTGAGGTATGCATCATAGGCCACATCGTTGTCGCCTGTACGGTAGAAAGCCTGTACGGAGACTTTGTACATACCCTCGGGCATCCCCTTGAGCGTTTGAATGAATGCGTAATAGCCGTTCCAGAACTCGAAGCAGCCATAGCCGGTCTTTTGTGAAGAGGCGTTGGAGTTGAATTCCCATCCTTCGGTTCCGTTGTTGTCAAACCTGGGGTTGACAAGGAAGAAGTCGGTGAGGTCCACCCATTTCAAGGTGTCTGGCACCACGGTGACTGTTGCGGAAGCCTTGAGGTTGGACCCATCGGTGGTGGTGGCGGTGATGACGGCTGTGCCGACACTGTTGCCATACATGTCACCGTTCCTTCCCACAGAAGCAACTACAGGGTTGCTCGACTCCCATGTCACCTCTTCGCTGGCAGCGTTTTCCGGCAAGATGGCAGCCGCCACCCATGTCGTTTCACCGGGAAGGATTTCAGGGCTCCCGATAGTCACATTCAATTCTGAAGCCAGCACGATTTCGCCATCGTACTCCAGTTTGAAGTTGTCGAAAATGCACCAATTGGAACCTTGGTAATCAAGACAACGTATACCTACGTCCATGTATTCGCCATCTGAAGAGAACTCAAAGACGTTCTGGTATTCACCTTCAGCGAATGCGCTGGCAGCCGCTTGCATGTTGTCGGGATAGTAATGCTCGTTGTCGGGCGTCCACCACCCACCATCATGCCTTCTTCCAAAGGATTTGGAGAAGACACTCTTGATGGGCTGCATCGCCTCCTCACCTGCAAAGATGCATGCGGTGACCTCCTCCCTTCCTGCCACATAGTCGTTGTAGCAGACTCCGAAATCGCCACATCGGTAATAGCCTTGCAAGGAAAGGCGGTAGTTGCCTTTTGGCAGTTTCAGTGTTTTATAGAAATAGAAATATCCGTTCCAGAACTCGAAACACCCGAAATTGGCGGTCTGAGATGATGCATTACTGTTCCAATCCCAGCCACTGCCGGAATTATTGTCGAAACGTGGGTTGTCAAAATAGATGTCGGTGACATCAATCCATTCCGCCCTGGCTTGGAAAACCGATGCCAGGAGGAGGAATGCAAGAAGGATTCTTTTTTGATTCATTGTCTTATTTTGATGAAAAGAACACGAGGCTTGAACCATCGCCATCCTTTAATTCTCTAATTCTCTAATTCGGGATAAAAGAACATGAGTTTGGGGCCATTGTCATTCTCTAATTCTCTAATTCGGGACAAAAGAACATGAGTTTGGGGCCATTGTCATTCTCTAATTCTCTAATTCGGGACAAAACCGCTAATGCTTGACCGTCTTGACGGCTTTGCCATCCTTGACCTGGATGACGATGCCCTTCTGGTTGCCTGCCGGCTGTCCGTTGATGTTGTAAATCCTGACGCCCTGGCCATCCATGCTTGGCAACATGATGCCTTCGGGGTTGTCCACGAGGTTCATGACAAGTCCGTCCCATCCGTCCAACTCTTCCATCCCGTCAAGGGTGTAGATGATGGCGGAGTAGTTCTCTATCTTCGGTCGTTCTTCGCCCACCTTCATCCAACAGCCGTTGTCGAGCACGTAGGTGCCGATGGGTGCCCTGGCCGTGGTCTTGAAGAAGCCCCTGAGGTTGTTCTGCGTGGCATAGGGCAGCGGTGTCTTGGCCATCTCGCCATACTCATAGAAGACGATGTTGTCGGTGTCGGCGATGTAGATGACGGGCTGCCCCGCCTCCACTTGCTCCACCTCCTGCAAGGCGACCTTGTCGTGCCCTGGCAGGATGCCTGCGAGGACATAGCATTTGGCTCCCTCCGGCACCTTGTAGGCGTAGGGGAGGCAGATGGTCTTCCATACACCTGGTTCTGCGGTGTGCTTGTGGATGGGGTGGAAGCGCAATACGAAGTCGGTGGCGCACCACCATCCCTCACGTTTGTCGCCCATGTTATTGGGGTCGCCGATGGCGTGCCAGGCGTTGTCGATGGCACCATCTTTGGATCCGACGAATCCGATGGTGACCTCCCCACCCTCCTCCACATAGAGCGGCGTGGTGGTGAGCGTCTGCCAGATGTCACCCACTGAAGTCTGGTCGAAATAGTCGTATTGCAGGTTGGGGGTCACGGCGGTGTCACCCTGACAGACCAAGTAGCCGTGCTGGTCGCTGAGGCAGTAGTGCTGCGTAGTGGCCTTGCACTCGAGCATGTAAAGGCCTTCAGGCAGTTGTTGGATGTTCTGCCTGACTTCCATGGTCTGTTTCTTCCCTTGTGAGGCGTTGACGTTGCTCCACCAGGCGTTCCAACAGGTCTTGCCACCGACGGTGTTGAGACGTTGGTCACCACCCTTGTAGGTGCCCACTTTCACCTCCCATCCGTTGGATGAGGCAAACTTGGGTTGCTGTGGTTGCACCTCTGCCTCTGTGGTGGGGAAGAAGGCTTCGAGGGCTGCCTGTAGTTGCTTGCGGACGTTGATGGTCTGTTCGGCGGTGTTGGTGTTGCCGGCCTGAGCGAGGGCTTCGTCGAGGCGTTCCTTCCCTTCGAACCGCATGTCATTCAGGGTATTGGCGACGTTGACCAAGGAGTCGATGACCGTTTTGTCTCGCATGGCGGTCAGCATGGCGTCGATGGCGTCTTGTGCGGTGTACAAGGCCTCGTCGTCATTGGTGGCGACGGTGGCCATCTTGGATGACAGGTCGCTGTTGAGGTCTTCCCATGTGGTGTTGGTTTCCATCAAGGCAGCAGCCTGCACCTTGGCTTTCTCCACACCGTCGGCGACAGCCTCCTCGCGAGTGTTGTAGAGCGGTCGCAGTTCGATTTTGTCCAACTGTCCCTTGGCATTGAGCCATCTGAAAGCGAGAAGGGCTTGCTCGTAGTTGCCGCTATTGAAGGTGACGGTCTGTTTCATCCAGTCTGAGGTGGAATTGAATTTGGCCACGTTCACCGTCTCGTCATTGCCATCCTTGGAGAGGCTGAATCTGAGGTAGATGCCGGCGTTGCGCGAGGCGATGGAGAACATATAGTCTTGGTTGGGTTTCAAGGCGATGACTTTCTTGAGCGATGCGGCGTGGTCTACGCCTCCCGACCCGCAGGCCTGGAGGTATGGGCCACCGTCGTGGCCACCCTTCTGCACCACTTCGAAGTAGGGCATTCCGATGGGTGAGCCGTTTCCAGATGTCCAGTCGTAAAAGCCCAGGTCGAAGTCGCCGTTGACAAGGACGTTGCCTCCGGCATATTTCTTCCCTCCGGCGTCGATGGTGATGGCGTCGCCCACGTCGATGTCGTCGCTGGTGTAGTGGTCCACTCCCACGAGGTCGATGATATGCACCCTGTAGGCGGCGCCTTCGGGGGCGTTCTCATCAACGTAGGTGTAGTTGGCGGCAGTCTCTTTCAAATCGACAATGGCGATGGTCTCCCACTGTCCGCCCCTTGCCTTTCGCTGCACTTCCATGAGTTGGTTGTATTCTCCGTTGTTGTCGCGCCAGGTGAGCGTGCTCTTGCCCTCCTCCGTGACAACCTTGAAATTGGAGAGTCCGTATTGGCGCGGGAGGGTGGGGACAAACTCATATTTGCCATTGTATCCCACGCCGGTGTTCATGCTGGCATAGTATTCCCCGGCGGGGGTGAGGTTGCCGTTCCAGTAGATTTTGGAGCAGTTGGCCTCACTGTTCCAATAATAGTAGCGCTCGATGTAGTCCCAGGAGTTGAGTTTGGTGCAGATGCTCTTCACGGCGTCCCTGTTCTGGTTGAGTTGGGCCGTGGTGGGGTTGTCGCGGTTGGCTCCTTGGGCGATGCCGAAGATGCCGTTGTTGTTCCAGGAGGCACCCCACACCCATTCGGAAATCCAGACGGGGCGTTTGTAGGTGTCCACCCAGCCCTTGATGTTGTTGAAACTGCCTTCCGGCCAGTAGCAGTGGAGGTCGATGATGTCGCAGCGCCATCCCCTGGCATCGATGGAGTCGAGGAAGGCGCGTAGGTGGTTGAGGCTTCCGTCGTGGGAGGATGGCGAACAGAGTCGCATGCCTGTAGCCATGAGGTTCTCCCAGTTGTTGAGGATGTCATCGACGCTCTGCGGATGGTCGTCGGCGGAGTTGCCGGGTTCGTTGTTGGTTTTCATATGGGGTGAATAACCAACTGCTCCGCAAGCACTTGCCGATGGCCAGTCCTCATAGATATGGTGTGGCACACACTCTGCATCGGGGCCGCGGTCTTCTCCCAGTCCGAAGGAATAGCAGGTGGTGACGTTGAGTTGGGCGCAAGGGTCGGCCCTGGTGTCGTTGGCGATGCCCGACTTGCTGGTGTCGTTCCACTTGAAGATGCGGTAGGAGGAGATTCGTCCGGCGAGGATGGTGGGTAGTTCGGCCATCTCGATGTCCTTGTCGGCAGCGATGAAGCAACGGCTGTATCCTCTTCCCCTTGGTTGTGTGGAGAAGGTGACCATATAGCCTCTTTTGAGTTTGAAACTCTGTATCTGGTTGTTGAGTTTCTCGGCAGACAAGGTGTTCATGAACCCGCCGCTGTTCTCCAAGCCGAAATCGTTGACAGCAGTGCCTTCGAAGTTTTTCTCGGAATAGACGGTGAGCGGCTTGAAATTGGCGGCATAAGGCATGATGATGCACCCCCTGTTGTGTATCTTCACCTGGCAGTTGGTGTTGTTGACTGCCCTGACGCCGTTGATTTTCACATAGGAGAGCCACGGTGTCACCTTGGAGGGTTTGACAGCCTCGAGGATGAGCACGGCATGCTCGGTGTTGGTGATGTCCACCTCTCCAGCGTCGGTGAAGGGCGTGCTGGAGGTGATGACATAGTCCACATCGCTGGATAAGGTGACGGTGTTGGTCACTTGCACCACTCTCTGTGTCGTATTTGCAGACACGGCAATGTTCATCCCCCAGAGAAGGAGGACAAGGATTGAAATGAAGGAGAGTTTTCTCATATGGTCTTGGTAGTTTGGTTTTGATTTGATAGCCGGGTTAGGTAGATGGTGCTGAGCCGGAGAATTCGAAAGACGTTTCCGATGCGACTCAACACTAAGCATGCAAAATTACGCAAAAAAAATGATACTGCTACGCAATTTCGACATATTTTTCTCTTTGAATTCATAGAGGTCTCACATCTGAGTGAAATGATTAATGGGAAACGCACCCTTGCAACAGATATGGCAATGCTGATAGAGGAGTCCATCGGACTGCCTGAAAAGTGCAAAAGCTGCCATTCGACATCAATATCGAATGACAGCTTTTGTGCCATGCGCCCTCTTCCCCGCCTTGCTTCACTGGTGGCCACGGCAACCGCGGAGCATTGACGGGAAGGTGACTCTTACTCTTCTTCCTTGGTCCCCTTTTGGGGTTCTTCCTTCACATCCTTTGCAGATGCTTTCTTCGCCTCTTTGGTCGAATCATTCTTCATCTCCTTCGTCGAACCTTTCTTCTTTTCCTTGGCCGAAGCGTCCTTCTTTTCCTTGGCTGAAGCGTCCTTCGTCTCCTTGGCCGAATCATCCTTCTGTTCGGTCTCAGGCACGATACAGCTTCCCGCCACTTGGTTCAACAGACGAAGGCAGTTGTTGCTGAAAGAGCCACCATAGGCATTGAAAGTACTGCATGCAAAGAGCAGGTCGGTGATGCCATTCTTAATGATGTAGTCTTTCAAATTGGGGTCGAAATAGCGGTTATCCACCACGAAAACATCTTCGAACGAGAAGAAGAGATACCCCGGAATGGTGTTCCCGAAGCTATCTTTTATAATCAGCAATTTCCGGCCGTTTTTCACCGAAGTGGTCACATGGGTGATGCGGGAGTCACCCCCCATGAACGTGCAGTAGGCTCCACCACTTCCATCTTTGTATTTGAAGAAATATGGTCCTTGGGCAGGTTTTGACACCTTGGTGATCTTATATTCCTTGTTGATGGAATAGTTGATGTAGGTGGTGCTGTATTCTATGTCCTTCGGCTCGTAATAGACGAAGTCTTCTGGTGACTCCTTGACGGAAATGTCTTTTGAGTAGCCATACATCGAACCAACGTACCCATGCACAACCTTGCGCTCATAGGCGTCAAGGTCCTTGAAATCCACTTTGGCCTTTTTGGCAAATTCTGCAGCAGCGTAGTATCCTCCAAGCGGCGCCCAATGGTGGTCTGTACGAAGATATATGGGCTCGTCGGCATGGTTGCCAAGCGTGTTGTAAACGTTGACGAACTTCACATCCGGCGACAACAGCCCCTGTATGTTCTTCAAGAGTGAGAGTTGTGATTTTGAACGACCCTTCCATTTCTCAGGAAGATAATATTCCGCAGCATTGGGAATGACCATGGCATAGACATTCACCCTGTCTCCAAATGTCTTTTTGAAGTCGTTGGCCATCTTGGCGAATCCTTCGCCTCCATTCACTCCTCCATAAGCCATCAGTGCACGCAGGTTGCTGCCACTGCCTACGATGATGATGCCGGCATTGGCCAGTTTCGCTTTTCCATCATTGTTCACATGGTTGGAAAAATCACCCAGTTCATCTTCCTGTTCCTCCATCCCTTCTTCCATACCTTCCACATCTTCAGCAGCATGGAATGTCACATTGTCTTTTGACAAGACCAATCGTTCCCCGTCTTTGATTTTCATGCTGAAAGTGATGAACTGCTCACGGTAAGGCTCGCTGTCGCTGAACCATGATGAAACATCCTTTGTGAAGGAGCCGTCGACCAACCTGTCCCAGCTCCATTCCGGGAACTTCGTCAGTTCCCTTTTCTCCACCTCGGAATATGCGGGGCGGGGAAAAGTGGTGAGGACGACGGCTGCCATGACAAACACCGTGCACATCGTTGCGATATAGAACTTGTTATACATATATAATGTATTGGCTCAGGATGGTATAACCAGTTGTGATGGCGTTGTTTGAATGATTTAGCGATTGAGCATGCGCTGGATGCCTTGGCCTGTGGTCTTGGCATAGGCCAGGGAGATGCAATGTGCAAACAACAAGTCGGTAATCCCATTGTCTTTCACATATTTCACCACGTTGCCGGGGAAATATCGGAAATCGATGACATGGATTTCCTCGAAAGAGTAGAAGAGATATCCGGGAATGGCATTTCCATAACTGTCCTTGATGATGAGCAGTCGCCGGCCGTTCTTCGTCGAGGTCTCCACCTTGGTGGTGTTGGAGTCGCCTCCCATGAAAGTGCAGTATGCAGCGGAACTTCCGTCTTTGTACTCCCTGAAGAAGTTCACCGCCTTGGGACCACTCTGCCCTGTGACAGCCCTGCTCTTTCCCAACGAATAGGTGATGGCCGTTGTCTTGTAGTTGACACCACGTGGCACATAATAGTCGAAATTCTCCGGTGCACGCCCCACGGCAGGGTCTTTGGTGTATACCGTGTACATCGTGCCCAGAAAATTGTGTATGGTTTTCTTGTCATAATTGGAGAGGTTTTTGAAAGGCACTTTTGCCGCCTTGGCGAAAGCCTCTGCTGCGTAATAGGCTCCCAAGGGTGCCCAATGGTGGTCGGTACGCAAGAAAATGGGTTCGCGCACATGCCAAGCCAATGCCGTGAAGGCATCGACGCCGGTCACTCCAGGCATCCTTTTGTACATCCCGTCGATGGTCGCTTTTTGGTCGGTGTTGTATTTCTTTCCCTCATCAGGTGTGTAGTAGGCTGATGCGATGGGAATGATCATGCTGTATATGCGTATGCTGTCGCCAAGCTTGCTACGATAGTTGTTCACTGCATCTGTATAGGCGGTTCCACCCTGCGGCGTTCCAGAGAAGGCACTGGTCACCCTGATGTCGGGACCATCCCCTATGATAAGTATGCCTGGCTTGGGCTGTCGCAACTGTGCGTTGGGACATACCCGGTTCTGGTATTTCCCTTTGACGAAAGTGGCCGTATCGGAATAAACTGTAGACTCTTCCTTACCGGTTTTCCCTGTTGTTGCACCAACTGTCATGGTTGCAGCCAACAACAGGGTTATGAAAGCGATGGTCTTTTTCTTTTTCATTGTCTGAATATTTAAAATCTTGTATAAATGAATGCATTGTTGGTAGCTCCCACCAAAAGGGCCGTGGAGATGATGAGTATGGCGATGGATACGACCAACCGTGAGAGCGTATTGACGGTTTGGTTGAAAACCAGCTTGTCCGCCGTGTGTCGGTCGAAGAAATCGGCCACTTGTTTCCTTATCGGCATGCAGAAGACAACAGCGGCCAACCAAAGCCAGAAATGGTCGAAAATGGCTGCCTCGGAGATGACGTCCCAATACGTTTCCGCTCCTCCCCATAATCTATGGAAGAATGAGGTCAAACGTGTGAAATCATCAAAATAGAAGATTCCGAAACTCACCACCACGACAAAAAGGCAATAGAAATGAAGCAAGGGGGAGGGTATGCGGTTGATGACCTTCAGCAACGTATATTTCTCCAACGTCACAAAAACACCGAACAACACTCCCCAGAAGATGAAGTTCCAACTGGCACCATGCCACATCCCAGTGAGGAACCACACCACCAAGATGTTGACGGCCTGATGACGACGGTTACCTCCCATCGGGATATAGACATAGTCTCGGAAGAAACTACCCAGGGAAATATGCCATCGTCTCCAGAATTCCGTGATGGACTTGCTGCAGTATGGATGGTCGAAGTTCTCGTTGAACCTGAATCCCAAGCATCGTCCAAGACCGATTGCCATGTCGGAATAGCCCGAGAAGTCGAAATAGATTTGCAGGGTGAACGCGATGATTCCAATCCAAGCGCCAGCCACGCTCAACTCTTCCAACTTCCCGTCGAGGAACTGATGTGAGATTTCATAGAGCTGATTGGCGAAAATCACTTTCTTGGCCAATCCCCTCAAGAAGCGGTAGATGCCATCGGAAAGGTCTTCCGCGGTGACGTGGCGCTTTGTGATTTTTTCTGCCACCGTCTGGTATCTGACGATAGGTCCTGCTATCAGCTGCGGGAACATCGAGATGTAGAGCAACAGGTCGATGAAACGCTTTTGGGAATGAGAGTCACGCCTGTAGACATCCACCAGATAGGACAAGGATTGGAAAATATAGAAACTGATGCCTATGGGCAGTGAGATGTGAGGTGACGGCACGGGCATGCCCAATGCCTGGAGCTGGTTGGCGAAGAAATCGGCATATTTGAATATCCCAAGTATGCCAAGGTCGCACGCCACCCCGATAACCAGCATCGCTTTCCTGTGCTTTTCCTGATGGTCTATCATCCGCCCGATAAAGAAGTTGATGACCACGCAGACCAACATCAGGAAAACGTAGATGGGTTCGCCCCATGCGTAGAAGATGAGGGAGAAGAGCACGAGAACGGCGTTTCTCACATGGCATGCGGGCGTGTCATCTTTCGACATTGCCTTGTCGGCCCACGTACCCAAGAGATACATGATGGCGAAAGAAGCCAGAAACACATATATGAAAAAAAGGTCTGAGAATACCATTCTTACTGCTAATTAGTGTTGTGTCAACTCTGCTATGCGCTTGGCCAGGTATGTGCCGTTGAGCCTGGCACCTTCCTCGGAGGTGTGAGCTCCATCGGTGGTGTAGCGTTTCGTCTTCATCTCATCCACCCTGCGGATGCAACATTCCCGGTCTTGGCGAATCACTTTCAACCCCATGCGCAAACCGCATTGCTCGATGACCTCACAGGCTTTGGCAAGGTTGGCTTCCGTGGGTTGTATGGCTTGCAGAGGAGCAAGCAGGATGATTTGGGCTTGGGGAAAGAGGCTCTCAAGCATTTCGCAGCCATATCTCACCGATTCAGCCAATGACAACACCTGGCTGGGTTTGCGGTTGAGGAGAGAACCGCCGGAAAACGCTTGACCCACAGTCTTCGAGAACACCCCGGGACGTTTCTTCACAAACCAGGCGTCATTGGTGCCTGCGGCGATGATGATCAAGTGCGGGACGGGTTGCCGGCCTTCCTTACAAGCAGCAGACAATCTCAATATCTGATTGTATATGACGTTGTCGTTGCCCAGCACGGCGATGTTCTCCTCCATGTTCGGCTTGGTGGAGACCGTGTTGGTCCATGTCGCTCCGCTACGTGCATAACTCTTGCATGACAAGGGCTTGAAGATGTCGACAAACCATTTGTTCCACCCTTTGGGATTATCGCAGTCGTCACCGCCAATCCATGTGTTGGAGTCGCCCAATATCACCACATCCATGGCATGCACCTCACTACCCGACTCTATGACAGGTTCGTGATTCTGGGCTACGACAAAATGGGGGCTTGACAAGAAAACGGCCAATGCCAATACTAATCTAAAACACTTCATAATATATTCACCTTCAGGGCTCTTTCTACTGAGGCTCTTTTCGACGGGTTTCTTTTCAATGCGGGGCTTCTGCCATAACGAAAGCCCGATATTCGTATATCGGGGTGCAAAGGTACGAAAAATCGTGTGAATTTTTGACGTAAACTATAAAATATGTGTTACACGCCCGTTAATTTATTTTAAAAGGCAGACGAGGGCAAAAACGTTAATAAATGCAAAAAGGAGGTATGTTGACTGCTTGTGTTTGAATATGACAGAAAAAAAGATTATCTTTGGGGATAAATCAAATCCTACCGACCTATGAAATTAGGAAATATTTTTACATTATCACTGCTTTTTTCAAGTTTTTCCACCCTGTGTTCGGCCCAAGAGGAGCGCATACCCTCTTCCAGCGACAACCTCTCCCCGTCCTCCCCTGGCGTAGGCGTCGTCGCCTACTCCATTTATGATGCAGGCCATCGCTTCCAACCCATCTGGGGCCTCGACCAAGCATGGATCAGCGAGCAGAACTTCCGCAAGGGTGTCAACCACATGGGCAAGGCGAACGTCGGCATAGGCCGCTCATGTTTCCGCAACACGAAACCTTTGGTGAACGACACCGAACTGGCCTCCGACCCCATCAACGCCCTCAAGAGGCGAAACGGCATCTTCAACATTCTGAGCGACACCCTGCCGCTCGTGCTCACCTGCGACCAAGAGGCCGGTGTGGACGGCTATTACCGCACGGGGAACACAGCCAACATAGACCATTGGGCAGCCAACATCAACGCCCATGTGAAATGGCTTCAAGACAACACCAACCACCGCGTTGCCGGCGTTTCCGTGTTCAACGAACCCGACTATTGGACGGAGGAGGGTGCCACGACCACCAACAGCAGAGACATCGCAAAGAAACTGAAGGAAAACTATCTGCCGATGGCCAATGTCGCCATCGTGGGCGGCAACACGCTCAACGATGACAAGGCCGCCCAATGGTACAATGTGGGCAAAGCCTATTACGACTGGGGCAACACCCACCAACTGGCGGGTTCGATGGACAATTACAAAGCATTCTACCAACTGTTGGCTCGTGACGGGAAGGTGGGTTACAACGACGAGATGCACAACGTGGCAGAGGCTTTCATCGGGCTGGAGAACGGCATGACCGTCGGCATCTGGTGGGGCTTCGACAGTCGCGCCAGGGGCGAGTTCTGCGACATCAGCCGCCACGGCGTGCGACTGGGATATGCCGACAACCCCGGCAACTGGACCGCCGCCACCGTCTACCGCCATGACAACGGAAAAGTGAAAGCCTTCCTGGGCAGCAGCGAGCGCCAGGCCTACACCACCTCATACCAGTTCATCTGCACCGACCACGACGTCTATTACGACGGCGTGGGGCCAACCCGCGAAATCACACAAGTCATCCACGGCGGCACAGGATACCAGAAAGGACAGAAGAACGCTGAGCGCGTGGTGGACATCACATGGGGCGACGACGTGCAGCCTAGCGCCATCAACGGCACCTACAAGATCATGAACAAGGCCACCAACATGCTGGTGGCGGAACATGGCGAGCTGAACGGCCAGCCTAACATCAGCCAGGCGAACGACAACGGCAGAGCCACCACGCAATGGGAGGTGACACCCGTGGGAAGCACGGTGGACGGCGACTACAGCTTCTACGATATCAAGTCGGTGAACGATGGCAAGCACTGGGACGTGCTCAACTTCGCCACGACAAGCGGCGCCAACGTCATATCCTTCGGCACCGGCACTCCGTCGACCAACCAACAATGGTACCTGGAACACGCCGGCGACGGATGGTTCTTCATCCGCAACCGCGAGAGCGCACTCTACCTGACGCTCACCTCGACCAACCGTGTACAGGGCATGAACATCAACCAACAGAACCTGCTCGACGACCCCACGCGCCAACTGTGGCGCTTCCTACCCATCGACGCCGCCTGCGAGACCGTGGCACCGGCAACACCCACCGGCCTGACCACCACCCCACAATCCGCCAGCATCCTGTTGGAATGGGAAGCCAATACGGAGACCGACATCGATGGATACATGGTGCTGAGGGCTGAGAAAAACACGAACAAATGGCACACCATTGCCAGGAAGTTGAAAACTACGAAATTTATTGACAACAATTGCCAACAAGGCATCGCTTATGAATACCGTATAAAAGCCATCGACAAGAGCGAGAACCAATCGTCCGCATGCGAGAGCGTGGAGGCGACAACAAACGGTGAACGCACGATGATTGCCCACTACACCTTCGACGACAACCTGGCAGATGCCACGCCCAACCAGATGGACGGCGCCACCTATGGCACACCTTCCTTCATCGTCACCAAGGTGGAAGGCACCAAGTCGCTCAACCTCAACGGCACGTCGCAGTTTGTGCAACTGCCCTACGAAATAGCATCCAGCGAGGAGATGACCTTCGCTGCATGGGTGAACTGGCGCAGCACCAGCACACCCAAACAACGGTTGTTCGACTTCGGCAACGGTCCTGGACAATATGCCTACCTCACACCTTCCAATGGCAATGGTGTGGCATTCGTCATCAACGACGGCAATGGCGAGCAAGTGGTGGAAAGCACCACCAAACTGCCTTCCACACGATGGAAGCACGTCGCCGTCACCATCAGCAAAGGCACCACCACCATATATGTGGACGGAGAACCAGTGGCCAACTCCACCAGCCTCACCGTGACACCTGCCGACCTACACACCACCATCAACTACATAGGACGCACACAGCAAGGGAGCACATCCATGCTGAAAGCCTATGTCGATGACGTGCGCATCTACAACTACGCCCTCAATGAAGAAGAAGTGAAAGAGGCCATGAATGCCGCCACTGGCATCAAGGCTCCAGAAACGACCCCCACACCGGAAGGAGCACCTCTCTACGGCGTGGACGGCATACGCGTGAGCAAACACCACAAGGGCATCGTCGTAAGCAAAAAGACAAAAACGATTGACAATTGATAATTTACAATTGAAAATTTTACTTTTTATTTTTTCAAGGACGATTTATATTTTTCAGGCAAACTGCCATAAACGCCATAAGACCCGCCCGCAAGGACGGGTCTTTTTCTTGGCCACCTATTGAGGCTCTAGCGGATTGAGATACTAGAGATTCTAGGGTTTCTAGAGATACTAGAGATTCTAGAGTTTCTAGAGATTATAGAGTTTCTAGAGATTATAGAAATACTAGAGATACTAGAGATACTAGGATTTCTAGGAAAACTAGGAAGACTAGTAACACTACCCCCCCTTGAAAAACCCATGATTTTTGTCCTATCCCTTAGAAAAATGGGTGGGCAGGGGCATTAAATGTAAAAAATACACCAAATTGAAAAAAAAATAAGGAGAATTAAGTTATCGTATCATTTTTTTTATTATCTTTGCAACTAAAAGTGAGAAGATGGGCATATTGTGTTCAAGCAATAGGCGCAAGATGTGGGGCAAGCATCAGCTACCATCCCGTCAGCCTTCTTGTCACAACCATCAGAACGCTCTAAATACCAATTTATTACATTACCAAGTCACCACACGCATGTGAATGTATGGGCGGTGATAACCCAAAAGATTAAAAAACCTATTTTTTCGTGCACCTGTCAACTCAGTTGCAGGATATTTATTAACTTTATTAAATTTAACCTTTATGAGATTTGCAAAACTACTCCTTTTAGGTGCAGTGCTTCTTTTGGGAAGCAGTGCAGCGAAAGCTGTTGACGACAACGTCTGGGCTCCCCCAGCAGCGCCAGCAGAGTACGCGAGCATGGTCGACGGGGAAACCTACTATTTCTACAACGTCGGCAGCAACATGTTCTTCACCCAAGGCAACGCCTGGGGCACGCAAGCCAGTGTGGGACACAAAGGCTTGAAAGTGAAAATCGAGTCGGTGGAAGGCGCCGAGGGTGTCTATCACCTGACCGACTACTGCGAGAGCAAGAGCGCATGGCTCTGGGTGTTCTTCGACAACGCTGAGAACATGTTTGTGGACTACAACGGCCAGGCCAACCACCTGTGGGAAATCACCGACGTAGGCGCACAAACCTACCGTTTCTCCCCCTCAGCCCTCAACCCCGATGTGAACAACAACTTGTTGTATCTGGGACTCAACCGCACAAACGACCCCACCACTACCGTCCTGACAGCCAACAATACCGCTGAAGATGGTGCTTTCATCAACTGGAAGTTGGTGCCGGAAGCCTACGGCGAGAGTTTCTTCACTGAAGAATACATCAATTACTGCAACCTGTACGACGCTGTCATGCAACTGAAGGACCTGCTCAACAAGGCAGAGGAAATCGGTGCCAGCGTGGCCGACCAGATTGCTGTTTACAACAACACGAACAGCACTCTTGCAGAAATCAACGCCGCCATCGCAGCTGTGAAGGAAGCCATCCAGAATCGTGAGGCTGAACTCATCTTGGAGAACTATGCCAACGCCACTGTCAACAATCCTGTCGACGTGACGAAGCTGTTCATCAAGAACCCCAGCTTCGACGGCAATGACATCTCCACCGGATGGAAAGGCACCGCCTGGGGCGCTTACAACGGACAAGAGAATGCTGAGCATTACAATAAGAACTACGACACTTACCAAGAGTTTGAAGGTCTTCTCGAAGGTGTTTACAAGCTCAAAGCCAACGCATTCTACCGCGCCGGCAATACCAACTCCGCCTACCAGAACTACAAGGCTGGCAACAAGGAGTCGAAATATGCCAAGCTGTATGCCACCAATGGAACCGACAGCATCACCACCGACGTCCTCTCACCCTTCTCGGCAGGCCTGACCGCCCAGATGTCCTCCGGCGCCTGGAGTTCCGCCACCGATGCTGAGACCGGCGAGACCTTCTGGGTTCCTAACAACATGGTTGCCGCCGACGAATTCTTCAAGGCAGGCTACTGCAACGACAACGAGGTGTTCATCGCCGTGAGCAACGGTTACATGAAGATTGGCGCCCGCAAGGACATCACCATCGGTGAAGACTGGAGCATCTTCGACGACTTCTCCCTCACCTACTTCGGTGACAGCGGCGATGCTTACAAGCTGATTCTCGACAACATCGAGATTGCCGACTACAGCAACCTCGAGGACATCTACACCTACTCCTACCTCGACGCTTACAATGAGGCTGCTGCTGCCATCCAGAGTGCCAACACGAAGGAAGAGATCATGGCTGCCATCGCTGCCGTGCAGAAAGCCTCCAAAGACCTGGAGACCAACATCGCCCTGTGGAAGCAAATCATCTCACTGCGCGAGGAAGCCTACAAGGCTGCTGCCAGCGAGGACTACATTGAGTTCTATCGCACCGACTGCGGCGAATGGGCCGACTTCGACTGCGAGGACCTTCTGGAAGCCCGCACCGCCACCAACGAAGAGTTGGAGGCTGAGATTGCAAAGGTGAGAGCCATGATCGATGAGGTCTATCGTCACCCGATCGGAACCGAGGTTGTCATGACCAACTTGATGGTGAACCCGAACTTCACCCAGTATGGTGAAGGTTGGACCCGCGAGGCTGCTCCTGGTGGCAACGTGAACGCCGGCGGCTTGCCCGACAACCCATGCTACGAGGCTTGGAACAACGCCAACTTCGACATCTACCAGAACGTGCAGAACGCACCCAAGGGTGTGTATCGCATCTCCGTGCAAGGTTTCTACCGCTACGGCCGCACCGCCTTCCAGGCTTACCTGAACGGCGAGCAATACACCACTAAGGAGACCTGCCCGGTGTTCGTCTATATGAACGCCAACACCACTCCGTTCACCAACGTCTATGGCGACCCGATGCAGATTTACGATGCTGAATTCTACAGCAGCGCCAACGACGCCACCTCCGAGCAACTCCCCGACGGAACGACTGTTTACTTCCCCAACGGCATGCAGAGTGCTTCCGTTGCCTTCGGTGCCGGAATGTACACCCAGTCTGCTTATGGCCTCGTGGCCAATGACGGCGACGTGATGCGCATTGG
Organism: uncultured Prevotellaceae bacterium; assembly: GCA_902786665.1. Classification (GTDB taxonomy): domain Bacteria; phylum Bacteroidota; class Bacteroidia; order Bacteroidales; family Bacteroidaceae; genus Prevotella. Next base: position 33,617 of record CADADN010000008.1, read on the forward strand.
TGTGAAGGGTTCCTCCAACCAGTTGGGCGACAGCTGGTCTATCTGGGATAACTTCGAGATCACCTGGTGCGGCTTCAAGGCCGACGTGGTGAAGCCCGTGCTCGAGCAAGCCATCATCGATGCTGAGAACGCCCTCAACGGCGCCATCGGCAAGGACGTCGTAGGCGACCTGCAAGCCGCCATCGACGCTGCCAAGGCAGTGGTCAACGGCGACGACGGAGAAGCCATGTTCGCCGCACTGACAAGACTCTTCGACATCCAAGAAGCAGTGAACGAATCAAAGGCCCTCTTCGCCAAGTTGGTTGAAGCCAACGAGGAACTGGCCTCCGCACTTGGTGGCGCAGTATGCTCCGCCGACATCATCCGCGAAGCTGAGGCCCTCATCACCTCCATCAACGACGGCTTGGAGAACCACACCTTCTCCAACAGCGATGTGGAAGGCCTCCTCGAGCAAATCAACACCATGATGCACCGCCTGGGCATCCCGCAAGACATGGCCAACGCCAGCGATGCCAGCCCCATCGAGTGCAGCACCATCATCATCAACCCGGCTTACGCCGCTGGCAACGACCAGGGCTGGACAGGTGGAGCAGCCGTGAACGCCACCTCTTGCGATGCTGAGAAGTTCAACACCAACTTCGACTACTTCCAGGTGCTCTCCGGCCTGCCCGAGGGAACCTACCGTGTCGTGGTACAAGGCTTCTATCGTGCCGGCTTGGCTGACGTCGACTACAACTCCTGGGTTGAGAATCCCGCAGCCAACAACAACGCATTCCTCTATGCCGCTGCTGGCGAGGACACCGTGAGCGTAGCACTGAAGCGCCTCTGCACTGAAGCCCAGGTGATGGAAGGCCTCTCCGACGGTTGGATCTATTGCAATGAAGAAGCCATGCTGGCAGTGCCCAACTCAATGACTACTGGCGGTGACGCATTCTGCACCTACAACTCTGAAGGTACCGAACTGCTCTACTCCGGCAACAACGTCGTGACGAAGGTGGGCGAGGACGGCAAGCTCGTGATTGGTCTGAAGAAGGACGTCCTCATCAACAGCGACTGGACGCTCTGGACCAACTGGCAGCTCTTCTACTATGGCAAGAACAGCAACCTGCAGCCAAGCGACAATCCTCTCAGCATCGAGCAGCTGAACAGCGGCTCAGTGGTGAGCAGAGAGTTCTTCACCGTGAACGGCACACGCACCAACGGCCTCCAGAAGGGCGTGAACATCGTCCGTGAGACCATGAACGACGGAACCGTGCGCGTGATGAAGGTGAGTGTCAAGTAATCACGAAAACATCATTCACTGAAAGATTGAATATCTGATGAAGTCAATCCCAACGTGACACATAGGACAAAGAAACTGGTGGCAGGCCCACGCCTGCCTACCGGTTTCTTCGTTTGTTTCAAAAAGGGCGAAAAACATCAAAAAGCAAAGAACTGCATAACAAACCATGGTGCACACATCAAGATGCTCCCATCATCCACATTCCAACCTATAAGAAAACACCGGACAGACAGCATCATTCACGGATGATGATGTCCATCTGAAAAGGACATCTTGGAAATACACCTATTATATATATACAGCCCCTATGGGATAAAAGCCTGTGACGGAAAAGAGTAAAGACTATACAAGATAATTCTAATTCATAAAAAAACTTAATATCAACAACTAACGACTATGAAACAGAAAAAGTTAGGACACATGTCGTTCAAGCGGATGGCACGCCATGCGCTCATAGGCTGTGGTCTGCTGATGGGAGTCTGGTCACTGCAGTCCTGCGAGGACGAGTACCTGCTCACCGGCCAACCGTCATGGTTGGGCAACTCCATCTACGAGCAGCTGCAGAATGAGGGCGAGTACAACACGCTCATCCGCCTGATAGACGACCTGAACCAGACGGAAGTGCTGAGGCACACGGGTTCGAAGACCCTGTTTGCCGCGAACGATGCCGCATTCGACAAATGGTTCGCCACCAACTCCTGGGGAGTGAGGAGCTACAACCAATTGTCGACGGCTCAGAAGAAGATGCTGCTCAACAGCTCCATGATCAACAACGCTTACTTGATAGAGTTGCTATCGAACGTCAGCGGCGAGCCACCTCTTGAAGGCTTGTGCATGCGCCGCGAGACCGCTTCGACCATCTACGACTCCGTCTATGTGATGCGCCCGGAAGAAATGCCCAGGACCATATCTTGGGAGAAATTCATCGACAACGACAAGAGCATCCCCATCATGAAGGACGCCAACGCCTCGCCGATGATTCATTTCCTACCGGCATTCATGCAATACTACAACATCACCAACGAGGACTTGAGCATCCTGACCAACCACCAGGCCACCTCCATCAACGAGGCATGGGTCGACGGACTTCGCATCAGCGAGCGCGACATCACCTGCAAGAACGGATACATCCACAAGGTGGACGGCGTGATAGAGCCATCCCCCAACATGGCTGAAATCCTCCGCCAGCACCCAAACATGTCGCTGTGGTCGCATCTCCTCGACAGGTTCTCAGCACCGTATTTCGACCAGAACATCACACGCGAGTACAACCGTCTCTTCAACAACCAGGACTCAGTCTACGTGCTCCGCTACTTCAGCAAGCGGTCGAGCTACAACAACGGCGACGCCCTCACCACCACCCCCGACAACTACGCCGCCACGGCTCTGTTGTCATTCGACCCGGGATGGAACCACTATATGTACTCCAACACCATGGACTATGACCTGCACTACGACGCTGGCGCCATGATCGTGCCGACGAACGAGGCATTGCTGAAATGGTGGAACAACGAGGGCAGAGACCTCCAGGACGAGTATGGCGACTGGGACAACATCCCCGACGCCACCCTGGCCAAGCTGCTCAACGTGAACATGCTCCCCACCTTCACCAACGCCATCCCGTCGAAGTTCCACCAGGTGCTGAACGATGCCAAGGAAGAGTTGGGCATCAAGAAGGAAGACGTGGACTCCTGCTTCATGGGATGCAACGGCGTGGTCTATTTGACCAACAAGGTGTTCACACCCGCCGAATACGCCTCCGTGGCCTACCCGGCACTGGCCCACGCCTCCACGATGAACGTCATCTACTGGGCCATCGACGAATTGAACTTCCTTCCCTACTTGCTCTCCATGGACTCAAGATACAGCCTCCTGCTTCCGACCAACGAAGCCATGATGTGGTATATCGACCCCGCATTCTACGGCAAGGTGGACAACACCTCCGGCATGGAAGCCCCATCGGTGCTTGAATTCTATTACGACCCTTCAAAGGGTACCAGCGACCGCGTGCAAGCCCGCCGCTACAATTGTACGGTTGACCCCGATGGCAATATCGAATTAGGCCTGCGCACCCAAGCCACAGTAGGCAGCGACGTGATCAGAGACCGTCTGAAGAGATTGATGGACCAACTCATCATCGTGGGCGATGTCGAGGACGGCCATGAGTATTACAAGTCGAAAGGCGGCACACTCCTCCGAGTGACAAGGGACAGCGAAGGACGTCTCGCTTTCGCTGGAGCATGGGACACCGACCACAACAAGGTGCTCTCCGTCAACCCCGACGAAATCTACACCAAGGTGAATGGTAAATCCTACCAGTTGAACGAACGAATGCCTCTTGGCGCACAGAAATCCTTCTACCTGACACTGAGCGGAAACGAGCAATTCTCGAAATTCCTGGAATTGATCGACCACGACGGCAGCGAACTGATGCGCACCGTCCTCGGCAGCAACAGTTCATCCACAAGGTATTATGCCGGCCTCACCGACCAGGGTAGCAAGAACTTCTCCCTGTTCGACAACTACAACTACACCGTATACGTGCCGACAAACGAGTCCATCCAGAAGCTCATCGACGACGGCTACCTTCCCACTTGGGAAGACTATGAGGCTCAGGACGAGCGCGTATGGGGCACCGAGGCCTTGGCAGACAGCGCCCAGAAAGTGCTGAAGAAAATCATTGTCGACTTCGTACGCTACCATGTGCAAGACCACTCCGTAGCCATCAACATGGCACCGGAGAACGGCAGTTATGTCAACATCTTCGAGAGCATGCTCCGCAATCCGGAAACCGGGCGATTCTTCCCCTTGCAGTCCGACAATTCCGGCGGCCAGCTCACCGTCACCGATGTGATGGGCAATGTGCGCCACGTTACCAAGAGCCAGGGTCTCTACAACCAAATATGCCGAGACTATTGGTTCAGGAATGGCAACCTGACCCCACCCAACACCGCCACCATTTACATGGCTTCCGACGCCGTGGTGCATCAGATCGACGGACCGCTGATGGCCCAGAAGATGATTCCATGGAGAGAGCAACTTAACAAGATCAAATGACAAGGAGGAAACAAGGAATGAGAAATCTAAGAACCATCATATTGACACTGATGATGCAGGCCATGGCGCTGGGCGCCAGTGCGCAAGCCATCACCTCCGTCCACGGAACAGTGAGCGACGACATAGAACCTCTTATCGGCGCCACTGTCTGTGAGGTCGACGGTAACGGACGTATCATCGAGAGTGCCGTCACCGACCTGAACGGTAACTTCACGATGAAGATCCAGAACCCCAAGGACAAGATTCGTTTCTCCTACGTGGGAATGAAGACCATCACCCTTCCCATCAACAAGACCACCTACGAAATCACGATGGAGTCGGCCACCGAACTTCAGGAAGTGACCGTGGTGTCGAAGCGTCGCGCCAAAGGCAACTCACTGCCCATCCCCGAGCGCGAGCTTTCCTATGCCACCCAGAGCCTTGACATGCAAGAATTCGAAGGTCTCGGCATCACCTCCGTCGACGAAGTCCTCCAAGGCCGTATCGCTGGTCTTGACCTCGTGGGCAACTCCGGCGACCTCGGTGCAGGGTCTACCATGCGTCTTCGTGGTGCCTCATCACTTTCCACGCTGACCAACTCCAACCCGCTCATCGTGGTGGACGGAAACCCCCGCGACGTCAACCTCGACAACTTCGACATGGCCTCTGCCAACAACGAGAAGTTTGCCGAACTGCTCAACATCAACCCTGAGGACATCGCCAGCATCAACGTGCTGAAAGACGCCGCTGCCACCGCGCTCTACGGTTCACAAGGCGGCAACGGTGTCATCGAGTTGACGACGAAGCGCGGTATCCCCGGCCCTCCGAAACTCACCTATTCATTGAAACTCACCGGCACCTTCCAGCCGAAAGGTTACAAGTTGCTCACCGGCGACGACTACACCATGCTGCTGAAGGAATCGTTGTTCAACCCCACACAGAACGACAACACCTCAGCCAACGTGCCGGAAATCAACTACGACCCCACGTTCTCGGAATATGAGCAATACAACAACAACACCGACTGGCGCGACGCAGTGACACAATGGGGTATGCGACAGAACCACTACCTCACCGTCAGCGGCGGTGGCGAAAAGGCTTCATTCCGCATCTCCGGCGGTTTCGACCACGAGACCGGTACCATCATCATGCAGAAGCTCAACCGCTTCACCACCCGCGTGGCATTGGACTACAACGTGAGCCGCCGCATCCGCGTCAGCACCAACTTCTCACTTACCTACACGAAGAACAACCGCAACAGCGACGACCTGCTCTCCATCGCCCTGAGGAAGATGCCTAACCTGAGCATCTACGAGCAAGACCCCTTCACCGGCGTGGACACCGACAAATACTACCAGGTGATCAACAGGCCGCAAAACCAAGGTGGTGCCTCCGATGTGTTCAACAACGACCAGAAAGGACTCGTCAACCCCGTTGCCTCAGCCCATCTGGCAAAGAACACACAAACCACCTATGACATGAACCCGGAATTGGTCATCAACTACCAGCTCCTGGGCACCAACTACGACAAGACACAGCTCAACTGGCGCGGTTCGGTGTACATGAACATCCACAACGAATACCAAGACCGCTTCTACCCACAGGAACTGAAGACCGTGACATGGGACCAGGGCGTGAACACCAGCTATGCTTATTCTTACAAGAGTGTGGCTTTCAACACGAAACAGTCGCTCACCTTCATCCCGGCCTTCAGGAACAAGGACCACTCCCTCATGGCATTGGGACGTATGGAACTCACCTCCGGCTCATCCAACAGCCAGACGACCAACGGTAGTGGCCTTCCCTCCGGCGGCATCGAGAAGCCCGACGCAGGCGGCCTGATCACAGAACTGGGCTCCAATTTCAACGAGTGGCGTTCGCTCTATTTCACGTTCTCCACCCACTATGCCTACAAGGAGCGTTACATCGCCGACTTCACCATCCGTGCCGACGGTACGACGAAATTCGGTCCGGGCAACCGCTGGGGTTACTTCCCCTCGGCATCACTGAAATGGATCATCAGCGACGAGCCATGGATGAAATGGTCTGACAAATGGCTGTCCATGTTTGCCATCCGTCCCAGCTGGGGACGCGTGGGCAACCAACCCGGCAGCAACTACCTCTACACCTCCAAGTACAGCACCACCGACAGGTATATTGACATGAGCGCGATGTATCCCAACAACATCCGCCTGACCAATATGAAATGGGAAATCATGTCGAGCTACAACCTCGGTATCGACCTCGGCTTCCTCAACGACCGCCTCACCATGAGCATCGAGGGCTACCGCAGCACAACCACCGACATGCTGCTGAGCAACTACCGCATTCCCTCGAACACCGGTTTCAACACCGTGCCCTACCGCAACAGCGGCAAGATGAGGAACACCGGTTGGGAGTTCCACATCCAGACCAACAGGCTCATCAAGTCCGGAAAGTTCTTCCTCGACCTGAACGCCAACTTCGGCAACAACCGCAACGAGATTCTGGAAATGGACGCCTACGTGCTGAAGAACCTCAACTCCACATTCGGATACTCCAACGCAGAGACCCTGCAACGCGTGCAGTTGAACAACCCGCTCGGTGCCATCTACGGCTTCAAGTACCTCGGTGTATACCAATACAACTACAGCACCTTCACCAAGATGACTCCGGAAGAGCAAGACGCTTTCATCGCCAGCGGCAAGACCGCTCCCGTGGCTCTTAGCGAAGACGGCAAAATCATCCGTGACGCCCAAGGCAACCCCGTTCGCATGATGTACAACTACACCAACGACGGAACGGGCCGTAACTACCGCTTCTGCGGTGGCGACGCCATTTACGAGGATGTCAACCATGACGGACAGATCAACGCACTCGACATCGTCTACCTGGGCAGTTCACTCCCGAAGCTCACCGGTGGTTTCGGTTTCACCATCAACTACGGCGACTGGCGCCTTACCACACAGTTCACCTACCGTACCGGCAACAAGATCATCAACCTCGCCCGTCTGAACGCAGAGGCCATGACAGGTACGAACAACCAAAGCCAGGCCGTGAACTACCGCTGGCGCAAGGAGGGTGACATCACGACCATCCCACGTGCGATGTATGGCTCTACGAGCAACTTCAACACACAGGTGTGCGACCGCTTCGTGGAAGACGGCAGCTACCTCCGTATGAGCTACACCCAGATTTCATACACCCTGCGTGAGAAATACCTGAAATGGATTGGTCTGAACAAGGTGTCGTTCTATTTCAGTGCCAACAACCCCTTCGTGCTGACGAAGTACTCCGGTGTCGACCCCGACATCTCGCAAGGTGGTTACGCACCGGCCCAAGACCACGCACAGACCCCGCGCTCGCGTTCCTATACGTTAGGCATCACCGTGGAATTCTAAGAGAAACCGACAATGACCAATGACCAAAGAAAAGAAGTTATGAAATCATATCACATATCCAACAAGATGAAGAGCGCCCTCAGCGCATTGCTGGCAGTACCGGCAGCGTTGCTCTTCACAGGTTGCTCCGATTTTCTGGAATTGGAACCTCGCAACGAGATTGTCCTTGAAAGCTTCTGGACAGAGAAGGCCGACGTGGACAACATCGTGTCGGGCTGCTATTCCGGCTTGCAGTCCAGCGCCTGCATCCAACGCATGATCATCTGGGGCGAGGGCCGCAGCGAAAACCTCTACGTGGGTTTGAACACCAACCAGAACAGCGACCTGTTGAACCTGCTCAACGAAAACATCACAGCAATGAACGGCTTCACCACATGGGTTGACTTCTACAAAGTCATCAACAGGTGCAACACCGTCATCAAATACGCCCCTGGCGTCGCAGCCAACGACCCAGGCTATACAGACAGCGAATTGAACGCCACCATCGCCGAGATGGTAGGCCTGCGCTCCCTCTGCTACTTCTACCTCATCCGTACGTTCCGCGACGTGCCCTACTCCACTGTCGCATACACCGATGACGACCAGAAGATGGACTTGCCTGCCACACCTTTCAACCAAGTGCTCGACTCACTCATCACCGACTTGGAGAGTGTGCGCGACATGGCCGTGAAACGCTATCCTTCCACAAAGCCGCTTTACCAAAGCGGTCGCATCACACAGGACGCCATCAATGCCATGCTCTGCGAGATGTACCTGTGGAAACAAGACTACGACCGTTGCATCCAATATGCCGACCTGGTGATTGAATCGAAGAAACTGCTTGCCGAAGAGAACCTTCGCAGCGGCACGAACACCGGACGTGGCGGTGGCATCGGCGGTCGCGGCAGCAGCGTCAGCGAATACTACAGCCGCACCAACGGCTATCCCCTGACCCAGGCCAATGTGAGCCAAGGCAACTACGGCAACACGTTCAGCACCCTGTTCGCCCGTGACGACTACACCGCCACCGCCAACCAGGAAATCATCTTCCAACTGGTATTCAGCGACGACCCCAGGTCCAACAGCATGCCCGCCAACGGCGCCGTGAACAGCTTCTATGGCAACTCCAACGCCACCCGTGGTTTGATGGCTCCCTCCGACTACATCATAGAGGAAACAGGCAAGGAACAAAGCCGTGAAGTCTATGAAGACAAGAACAAATGGATGGACGCCCGCATGTATGAAAATTGCAACAAATCGTCGCAATGCGTAGCCAAATTCGTGTACCGTGGAGTCGACATCAATGCTTCCACCACACAGCCTACCGTCACCTACACCAGCGCATGGCCTCAAGACCAAGTGGGCAGCAACTGGATCATCTACCGCCTGTCCGACATCATGCTGATGAAAGCAGAGGCGCTGACCCAGAAGATGCGCGACGGCGTGGAGCAAGATGTATTGGAATTCAACAGGCCTCTGCTGGCACAAGCCTTCTCCTTGGTGAACGCCGTGAACAAACGCTCCATCTGCCAACCCACCACAAGCCTCACCGACACGCTGTCGGCTGGCGACTACCAGACCAAGGTCCAGATGGAAGACCTGGTGCTGCGCGAGCGTGAGCGCGAATTGATGTTCGAAGGCAAACGCTGGTATGACCTCGTGCGCCTTTCACGCCGTGTGGGCAACACAACAACGCTGACCGCTGCAGCCATGAAGAAGGCAGGCACCGGTGCCTCACTCATACAGAACAAATTGTCGAAGATGGACGCCATCTATCTCCCGTACAACAACGACGAGATCAAGGTGAACCACAACCTCGTGCAGAACCCCGCGTTCCAAAGCGGTGAGAACAGCAGTTACGAATAAATGAAAACCTATCAAGAAACAATCATCATGAACAAGCCAAGACATACCATTCTCAGCATCGCCTGCCTGGCCTTGATGTGGTGCGGCGCGCTCACCTCCTGCTCCGACGAGCCCGACTCAGAGCACTTCTACACGTTCACCGGCGAGATGGCAAGCGACTACCTGAAGAATAGAAGTGAAACCTTCAGCGAGTTCACTGAAATCGTGAACCGTGCCGGCCTGATGGACCTGCTTTCCACCTATGGCCATTACACCTGCTTCGTTCCCACCAACGACGCGGTGAACGCATACCTGCAAAGCAAGGGCATCCCCAGCGTCAGTTCACTGACCGACGCAGACTGCGACACCATAGCACGCACACACCTGGTGAACAACATGTACACCACGATGGAGATGACCCAAGACCGTCTGGCAACCGCCAACATGCTGGGACGATACATCGCCACCACTCCGGGATTCGATGAGGAAAACAACGCTGTCATCTACCTGGAGGGCCTCGCACGCATCATGTTCAAGACCCAGGACGACTCCGTGGAGAACGGCGTGATGCAACCTATCGACCATGTCATAGAGAAGTCGAACAACTACATCTCCGACCTGGTGCGAGACAACCCGAAACTCAGCACCTTCTACAAGGCCCTGGTGGAGACAGGCGTGGTCAACGAGATCATGAAAGTGGAAGATCCGAACTATGACAGCAGGGCCTATCCCAAATACTACTACAAGTCACACACCTGGACCGAGGTGGGCTGGGTGCCCGACACCAAGAAGTATGGTTTCACCATCTTCGTAGAGCCAGACAGCATCCTTCAGGCGAAATACCAAATCGCACCGGGTGACATCCGCGCCCTCTACGACCTGGCCTGCAAGCTCTACGACCCCGTTTACCCCGAGGACGTATCCAAGGAAGGCCATAGCTTCGACAACCTGACGGACAGCATCAACCCGCTGCATCGCTTCGTCCAATACCACATTCTCTCACGCTATGCAGCCGGCACCGCCGACCTGACGCCGATGGAATTGAACAACTGGCATGGCGGCAGCCTCCAATGCGCATTCGGTTTCGACGAGAAACTCATCAACCCCAGCGACTGGTTCCACACCCTCCTCCCCCACACCCTCATCAAGGTGGAGAAAGCCACGGTGCCCAACTACATGGGCGACGCTTCGAAGGGTGACAAATTCATCAACCGTCGCTATGACGCACAATACAAGTTCCGCGGCTCACGCATCGACCCGTCGACGGACACGGAATACGTGCACGACGGTCTCAACGGCCACTATTTCTACGTGGACGACATCGTGGCCTTCAGCTACGATGTGCAGAACAAGGTGCAGAACATGCGCATCCGCATGGACTTCTCCAGCGTGTTCCCCGAAATCATGACCAACGGCCTACGCTTCGTGGGAACCTTGGAGGATGACCCGAACGCCGTGGCCGACGACGCCGCAGTGCCCAAGAACGGACGCAACTTCTATTTCCCGCTGGGCTATCTCGACGGTGTGTCATTCAGCAACTGCAACGTGGTGCTTCGCCGCCCGCACCCGGGCTTCTGGTCATGGCAAGGTGACGAATGGAACCTCTTCGGCGACTACGACTTCACCTTCCGCATCCCGCCCATCCCATACAGCGGCGACTGGCAGGTGCGCCTCGGCTTCTGCGCCATCGAGACACGTGGCGTGATGCAGGTCTATTTCGACGGCGTGCCACAAGGCATACCTCTTGACATGACGAAGTATCTCAACTCCGAGTTGTACATCGGCGACAGCTTCGTATCCGACGAGTCGGCTGCCGACTACGACAAGAAGACCTCCGAGGAGAAAGCCGAGGAACAAAAACTGTTGAAGAACCTCGGTGCATACCGCGCCCCACGCTCCATCTACCACTACGGCCCCAATGCCTTGTATTTCGTAGGCAACGAGCGCACCTACCGACGCATCCTCTGCCAGACCTACATGGATGCCACCAAGGACCACTACATCCGCTTCCGCGTGGCTTCCGATGGCAAGCAAGGCAACAACAACGAGTTCATGCTCGACTATCTCGAGTTGGTGCCCAAGAGCGTCTATGGTGTCGATGGTGACGGACAGATGGAAGACGACCTCTAAACGTACATCGACCATATGAGAACAAGAGAATGAACAAAGAACATGATCATACGACATATGAAACGAAAGAATCTATATAAGACCGTGTTAGGGTTGGCGATGGCCACCCTGACACTGACAGGTTGCAGCGACGAGTGGGACGACCACTACTCCACCAGCACCAAGGAGGTCCAAGGCGGCACCTTGTGGGATGCCATCAGGCAAGACCCGAACCTGAGCAACTTCGCCAGCGTGGCGACCGCCTGCGGCTACGACAAGGCATTGGCCAGCACACAGGTGTTCACCGTGTTCGCCCCCACGAACGATGTATTCAGCAGCAGCGACGCCGAGGCGCTCATCCAAACCTACAACAGCCAGAAAGGTCGCATCGACGATGACGAGAACACCACCATCAAGGAATTCTTGCAGAACCACATCGCACTTTACAACTATTCGGTATCGAGCCGCAGCAACGACTCCATAGTGATGATGAACGGCAAATACGCACTTTTGGAGCCAGGCTCCATCAGCGGCACCCCGTTTGTCAAAGCCAACGAACTTCACAACAACGGTGTGCTGTTCAAGGTGGGCGCCCCACTGAAATTCTTCCCCAACGTGTTTGAATACATGAGCAAGAACAGCGAGTTGGACAGCCTCTACAATTTCTTCTACAACGACCGCTTCTACCGCCGTGTCTTCAGGGCGGAAGAGAGTGTGCCCGGCGGCATTGTCGACGGCAAGACCGTATATCTCGACTCCGTCTTCGTGCAGCAGAACGAATTGTTCGACCACAGATTCCTCAACGCCCGCATCAACCGTGAGGACAGCACCTATTGGATGCTTGCCCCCACCAACAAAGTGTGGCGTGAGCTGCTCGACGAATACAGCCAGTATTTCTTGTACGACGCCAAGGTGCCCGACCGTGACTCGGTGATGTACACCAACCCACGTCTCGCCATCGTGCAAGGCACCATCTTCAGCAGGGGCATCAACCTTGACCACATGATCAACGACTCCTTGATGTCGACCAACGCCACCTATAATTTCCAACGTCGCGCCAACCAGTGGGGCAACGACTCCCTGCACTACTACGAATACTACCACCCGTTTGCCCCCGACGGCATCCTCTCCAACGTGCATGCCGAGGAATGCAGCAACGGCCAAGTGTTCGTGAGCGACGATTGGAAGGTGAACAAGCGAGAAACTTTCTACCAGACCCGCATCATCGAGGCAGAGAGCAACAACTCCATCAAGGAGGTGAGCAAGGTGGAGAACACACAAGGCGTACTTGAGGAGACCGTGAGTCCGAAATTCCGAGTGGTGGACAACAAGAGTCCGTTCTACGGTCAAATCTCCAACAACCGTTTCGTGGAATTCGAGCCGTTGAAAACCACCGTGCAACACTCGGTGACCTTCAACATCACCGACGTGCTCTCCAACATCGGCTACGACATCTACCTGGTGACCGCACCCGCCCTTGCCAACGACAGCAACGCCACGGAAATCCAGCGCCTCCCGACGCTGCTCCGATGCACGCTGAAATACCACAACGAGGAAGGCGTGGAGCAAGCCAAGCAATTGGCCAGCCGTGTGGAAACGAAAGGCGACGAGGTGGATTACCTCCTCCTGGCAGAAAACTTCAAATTCCCCGTGGCCTCCTATGGCCTCGTCGAGGAAGAGCCTCAAGTGACATTGATGGTGGAGACCCGTGTGAGTTCCGGGCAGGTGAACAAGACGCACACCCGTACGATGCGCATCGACTGCATCATCCTGAAACCCCACGAGGAATAAACCCGATTATTCATTACAATTGAAACGAAGATGAAACACCATAACAACACATCCATAAGCAGATGGCAACGCATGCTGTCAACGGTCAATGGCCAGTTGCTCGTTGCCATAGGTCTGATGATGGCCTTCACCCTCAACGTGTCCGCCCAAGAAGATGAAGAAGATGCCACCTTGCTGAACACGGTGAAAACGCTTGTCGCCAAGAAGAAAACCTATCCCACGCGCACCGTACGCGGACGCGTGTTCGACGCCACGACTCACCAACCCGTCAGCGGCAGCATCGTCTCCGCAGACGGTGTGGATGGCTACAGCGCCCTCACCGACGACAACGGATTCTATGAGTTGAAAGTCCCGGAATTCGCCACAGCCATCTATGTGGTCTCCCCCGACTTCAACGCATTGCGCATGGGGCTCTTGGACACAGAGGTCCAGAACGACGTCAACCTCTACCCCACCACCTTCCAGGCGGAATACGGCAAGGAATACAACACTCATAACACCTATTCCGCCACCGATTTCCAATACACCAACGAGGTGAACATCAAGGGTGAGGTGCAGAAGCAACTCGGCGCACAAGTCTACACCACCAACCGCAGCGGCATCCAAGGCGTGGGCGGCGTGATGTTCGTACAAGGCCTCAACTCCTTGAACGTGAACGCACAGCCTCTCATCGTGGTGGACGGAGTCATCTACGACCAACAATACGGCCGCACGATGCTGCACGACGGATTCTACAACGACATCCTCTCGAACATCAACACCGCCGACATCCAGAAGGTCACCGTGCTGCGCAACGGAACAGCACTCTACGGCGCGAAAGGTGCCAACGGCGTGATACTCATCGAGACAAGGCGCAACAAGTCGATGGCCACCCGCATCACAGCCAACATCTCCGCCGGCGTGGTGATGGAGCCGAAATACATCGATATGATGGACGCCGGCCAATACAGAGGATATGCCTCCGAGTTGTTGAAGACCACCAACACCACCATCAGAGAGTTCAAGTTCCTCAACGAGGACCCCAACTACTATTACTACACTCAGTACCACCAGAACACCGACTGGAAAGACCTGGTTTACCACACAGCGTTGACCCAGAACTACGGCATCAACGTGGAGGGTGGCGACAATATCGCCAACTACAACCTCTCCGTGGGTTATGTGAACCATAAGAGTGCGTTGAAGTATAACGACATGGGTCGAATCAACGTGCGATTCAACACCGACATCCGCCTGTTGAAACGCATGGACATCCGCTTCGACGCCTCCTTCGCCAACACCACCCGGAACCTCCGTGACGATGGCGCACCCGAGACCTACGACGAAGGCACGCCATCCAGCCCCGGCTTCCTGGCCTATGTGAAGAGCCCCTTCCTCAGCCCCTACAGCTATGGCCGTGGCTTGCTGAGCAAGACACACTACGACATTGAGCAGGAAAGCTACCTTTCCGAGGCTCTTGCCAACTACACCAACTACAACTGGCGCCTGGGTAACCCCGCCGCCATCAACGAGTATGCCGACTCCGAAAACAAGAACCACTTCGAGAACTCGATGCTCAACCTGACAGTGACACCGAAGTGGACCTTCAACCCACATCTCTGGCTGTCGGAGCATTTCAGCTACAACCTGGTGAACACCAATGAGATGTACTACATCCCCATCAACGGAACACCAAGATACTATGTGAGCAGCATCGGCAACTTCCGCGACAACGAGGTGCGTTCACTCGCCTCGAAGCAGAACTCCGTGATGAGCGACACCCGTCTCGACTGGAACAACCGCTTCAACTCACATTTCTTCCATGTCTTCGGTGGCGTCCGCATCAACTGGGAAACCTACTCGATGAACTCACAGCTGGGTTATGACACGGGTAACGACAAGACCCCGTTCATGAGCAACAGCCTGAAAGACACCCAAGACGTGGGTGTGAACGATGCCTGGAACTCCATGGCATGGTACCTGCAAGCAGAATACAATTACCGCAACCGTTATTTCCTCCAGGGCAACCTCACCCTTGAAGGTTCCTCACGATTCGGCCAAGATGGAGGCGACATCAACATGTTCGACGCAGCATGGGGCATCTTCCCCGGCGTGCAAGCCTCCTGGGTGCTCTCCAACGAGCCTTGGATGGCCAAGGTGAAGGCAGTGAACTTCCTCCGCCTGACCGCAGGCTATGACGTGAGCGGAAACGACGACATCGACTACTACGTGGCACGCAGCTTCTTCCGCGCCAAGCAATACCTGCACGCCATCGCCGGCTTGACACTTGAAGGCATCGGCAATACGGAAATCCAATGGGAGACCACCGGCCGTTTCAACGCCGGCATCGAAGCAAGCCTGTTCAACAACCGCCTCAACCTGAGTGCCAACTATTTCAACAGCACCACGTCGAACTTGCTGACACAGCAGCAGCTCGGCTTCCTCTCGGGTCTTGACATGAACTGGACCAACGGAGGCAAGCTCAGCAACACAGGTTATGACGTGAACGCATCGGTAAAGGTGCTTGCCCTGAAAGACTGGCAGTGGCAAGTGGGTGGAAGCATCGGCCATTACACCAATGAAATCAAGGAATTGCCCGACGGCAAGTCATCCATCGAGCACCAGGTTTACGGAGCAACCATCCTCACGAAGAAAGGCGACGCCGCCAACCTGTTCTATGGTCACAAGTCACTCGGGGTGTTCGCCACGAGCGAAGAAGCAGCTTCGGCCAACCTCTTCCTCCTTGCAGACAACGGCATAGACCACATCACCTACAAAGCCGGTGACATCCATTTCGCCGACCTCGACGGCAACGGACGCATCGACGACAACGACCGCCAAGTGATTGGCGACCCGAACCCCGATTTCTATGGCAACATCTTCACCACGTTGAACTGGAAGCGCTTGAGGCTTGACGTCCGCTTCACCTATTCCGTAGGCAATGACGTTTACAACTACATGCGCCAGCAATTGGAGAGCGGTTCACGCTTCATGAACCAGACGACGGCCCTCGAGCGTCGCTGGCAGATGGAAGGCCAACACACAGACATCCCCAAATTGGCATTCCAAGACCCGATGGGCAACGCACGTTTCAGCGACCGTTGGATAGAGGATGGCAGCTACCTCCGCCTGAAGACCGTCACGCTGAGCTATGAGCTCCCCTTGAAGTCACAATTCATCCAAGGCTTGCAGTTCTGGGTGCAAGGCAACAACCTTCTCACGTTCACGAAATATCTGGGCAGCGACCCCGAATTCAGCATGACCTCCTCAGTGATAGGCCAAGGCATCGACTTGGGCCGTCTCGGCCAAAGCCGTTCCATCGTTGCCGGTATGAAGATCAATCTTTAAACCAAGAAAAGACTCAACGAACATGAAAAAAATCCTCATATTCATCAGCAGCGTCTGCATCCTTTCGAGCATGACCGGCTGTTCCGACTTCTTCAACCAAGAGTCCGATCACGTCATCTACACCGAGAACCGCACCATCAAAGATGCCACCGACACCATCTACAGCGTGACGGGCATCCTTGGCAAACTCCAGGCCTTGGCCGACCGAACCATCCTCTTGGGCGAGGTGCGTGGCGACCTTTGCACAGTGACGAACACTGCCAACGGCGACCTTCGCGACTTGGCTGAGTTCAATGCCGGCGATGACAACAGGTACAACTCACCCAGCGACTACTATGCTGTCATCAACAACAGCAACTACTTCATCCAGAATGCCGACACGGCATTGAAGAACAACCGCAACGAGTATGTCTTCATGCGCGAGTACGCCGCGGTGAAAGCCATCCGTGCATGGACATATCTTCAACTGGCCATCAACTACGGCTCCGTGCCCTTCGTCACCGACCCCATCCTGACCAAGGAACAGTCGGAGATAAACTATCCACGTTACGACATCGCCGCCATCTGCGAATATTTCATCAGCGACTTGCTTCCACTTGCAGAGAAGTATGGCAGGGAGTATCCCCGCTACAACAACATCCGCAACACGGACAGCCGCTTCTTCTACTTCCCCATCAACATCGTGCTTGGCGACCTCTACCTCTGGCACGGCAGCGTGACGGGCAACAAGGACAGCTACAAGCAAGCAGCCTTGCGTTACTACAAATACATCTCCGAGCGCAACGGCGACAACTCCAGCTATCCCACCGGAATAGAGAGGAACGAATGGTCGCAGAACAGCACTTCATGGGACCGCACCATGAGCGACTGGGGCGACTTCTTCATGCAAGAACGCTACAGCGCCGACTGCGAACTCATCACGATGATTCCTTGCGACTCCATCCCTGCCGAGGGCAACTACAGCCAGATGCGCTACTTGTTCACCGCCACCACAGACAACAACTACAAGTCGAGCATCATCCCCTCCAACCGCATGGCTGAGATATCTGAGGCGCAAGAGTACTGCTTGGTGAATTCCAACGGTTCTACAGTGACCTACGCACCTAAAGGGTTGCCCTACCACCGCAGTGGCGACCTTCGCCTTTACAGCATCTGGGACGAGTCCTACGCAACGGACAGGAGCACCGGCGACCTTTTCGAGGTGACCAGTATCCAGAAGTATTATACACGCAACGTGCACATCTATCGCAAGCAGATGGTTTACTTGCGTATGGCCGAAGCCCTCAACCAGGCTGGCTATCCACGCATGGCCTTCCTCGTCCTGTCGCGAGGCTTGACCAATGAGTCGATAAACGAGGATGTGATACCCTACCTGACAGGTGAAAATATTGAGAATGACCTCAATTTCATCACGCAGTTCGACTTCCCCAATACGCAGTACATCGAGTACTCGTTGGACCACATCACCGCTGGTGGCGCCGGCTTGCGCGAAGCCAACACGATGGGCATGCACAGCAGAGGTTCGGGCTTCACTCCGATGAACGAGTATTACCAGTTGCCTTACGACACGCTTCGCACCGAAACGGAGCAGATTCCTGAGATGCAACGCTTCGTGGAGGACAAGATTCTCACGGAAGGAGCATTGGAATTCGCTTACGAGGGGACACGCTATTACGACATCATGCGTTTCGCATTCCGCAGCGATAATCCCGGCCAGTTCATGGCTGAGAAAATCTACGCCCGCCGTGGCGCCGGCAACGAGGGCATCGTACAGGGTGAAATCAAGAAGGACCTGACCAACAAGGAGAACTGGTTCCTCAAATGGAAAGGGTCGATAGGATACTGACAATCCCCTACTCCACACCAAAAACTCCCCCGCAGGTGACTGCGGGGGAGTTTTCGTTATGGAAGAGATATGATGAAGGCGGAAGCCATGGGAGGAATGGGAGACAAGAGAGGATACGGGAGCCGTGGGTGAAATGGGTCGCGGCGGCAAAGCCGCCACCTACGGAAAAGCCAACGACGGCATAAAGAGTGGAAGCCAAAAACAGAAGCAATAGAGCCAGAGGAAGACCTAAAAAGCCTAGGGAGACAAGGAGACCTAGAAAACCTTGGAAAACTAGGGCTTCTAGGACATCTAGGACATCTAGGGCATCTAGGAAAACTAGGAAAACCTGAAAAGCCCTGCCTATTCCCCTTTAGCCTTTGCAGGCTTGTATTTCACTGTCGTGCCCTCGGTCTTGAGTACATCTGCGAATGTCTGTGGCTTAATGGTGACCGGTCCTTTCATGAACTCAGGGATGTTGTAGCTTTTCAAGAATTGGCGATGATAGTCGGGCGAAGCCTGTGGCAGCTCGAAGGGTTTCGAGCCTTTGCCGTTTTCATCAATATGGGCGATGAAAGGCCGTGTGTATCCGCCATCATCCCTTCTGGAACTAAAGACCACCCACCTGCCATTGCTCGACCAGGAATGATAACTCTCGGTGTTGTCGGAATTGATTTCCTCCATGTTTCTCAACTCCCCGTTCTTCAAGTCGAGCAACCAAAGGTCGGCGTCGCGATGCCAGATATGGAACACCCCGTATCCCCCCATGGTGAACATGAGGAACCTCCCGTCGGGAGATACCCTCGGCAGCGTGGCACTCATCCCCATCGAGTCGGCCTTCAGCACCATCTGCCTTGGTCCAAACTGCTTGGTCTCGGGGTCGAAATCCTTTTTGAAAAGGTTGTATTTCACTTCTTTCGCACGGTGTATGACTTGGAAGGAATGTTCCGTGGTGTCGGGAAACTCGAAATGGGCACTGCAATAATAGAGTGTCTTGCCGTCCGGCGCCCATGCAGGGAACACCTCGAACTCCTCCGGGTCGTTTTCCAAGTTGGTCACCTCGTTGGTATCCAAGTTGTAGGAGATGATGTCGCTTGCCGCATCATAGACCTCGATTTTGTTATGGTCCTTGGTGTGGAAGACCTGCTCCGTCCTGTTGGTGGAATAGACGATGAGTGGGAGCCAAGGATGCCATGCAGGGTAGACGCCGGCCGAGAGAATGGAGTCGTTCTTCATGTTGACCTTGCTCAGTTTGCCATCATAGGCGATGACCGTGCCACCTTTGCGCTGACGGGCGTGGAACTGCATCCTTGCGGGGTCGTATTGCTGGTAATTGTGGCAATTGATGCACTGCCCGGTGTCTTCTTTGGAACAAAGCATGTTGTCGTAAATCACACTCTCAACATAATCCTCCAGACACCTTTGGTTGATGGTGAGTTCCTCGTAAGCGACATACGAAGGGGAAATGAGACGGTAACTGATGTAGGGGTCTATGGAGTCGTTGGACACGGTGATATGGAAAGGTTGGTACTTCGTCCACTGACCATCGTTGTTGGCATACACCTCGACGGTGATTTCCTTTCCCTTGGACTGTACCACCATCTCCTTCCATTCCTCCTCATCGGGTTGGACCGACTCCCCACCCCACACGAATTCTGCATCACCACAAGAGAATCGAGCCACCATCTCCTCGGCTTGATGGTCCATCTCGAAAGCCAGAGGCGCGATGTTCACCGGGATGGTGACATCCACATAGTCGGGGTAGATGGCCGGCAGTTTGTTGTCGGTGGTGTATTGTTCAGGCACCTTGACACCGGTGCATGCCACAAGTGCGAAAACTGTGGCTGCAAAGAGGCAGGATGTATATCTTTTCTTCATGATGGTGGTTTTCTGGATTTTTTTACGAGGTCCTAAAATCATGGATATCCAAGAGTTCCCAAAGACGTTTGACAATCAATATAGTTTTTGGTCACGGTTGAGGAAATAGTCGAAAAAGAAGGTATGCCCGAATCGACTTATCATACGGTCGTGGAGCACGGCCTCGCTCGTTCCCTGGGGTTGTTGCTGCGCCATTTGCATGAAGTTGGCATAAGTCTCCACCACTTCTTTGTCGAAAGGCATCTTGCTGATGTCCACCTGGTTTTCAAGATGTCCATAGAGATATGCCGCTTCTTGGTAGTGTCTCGGTATGTGCTGCCCATTGTGCAGTTCGGTGTAACGGAAGAACCTGGGCCAGAAGGTCTGGATGTCCTTGGTCCACAATGCCCCGACAAGCGAGAGTTCCTGAACCAGCGGGTCATCGGAATCAAGCTTGGTCAAGTGATACATAAGGTAATACTCCACAATGGAATTGTCGCTGTTGAGCGAGTCGTCATACCCCATGAGCCGCGACACCGTCTCATAGGTCTTGTCCTTGAGCATCGCTTGCTTGTTGTGAAGATATTGCTCCTGCTGCTCCGCCCATGCCCTGTGGTATTTGGTCTTCTTGAGGATGTTGAGGTATTTTTCCGCCAATTTCCACTCCTCGTTCATCAAAGAGCATTTGGCCATGTACTTGATGAATTCGGCACAATTGCCATATTCCACACCGTCCTCCATACACCACCTGAAACAATAATTGACCAGTCCGTAGTGGAAATAAAGCTGTTTCCCCACGACCTGCATCATGCGCACGACAATGGGCGTCTTGCTTTCCTTCGAGCCAATGCGGTAGTAATACATCTCGTCGCCTATGCGTCCCTTGCGGAAGAGCGCAAGGTTTTTCATCGCAACCATCGCCCTTGTCGGCTCATCATACACTTCTTTCGCCTCTGCAAGGATGCCATCCCAATCCTCATTCTCCATGCATCGTGCCATGGACAATTCCTTGTGATAGTTCACATCCTTGTACCAGAAATGCCACACACCGAAGCCGACGAGCGCGACAAGGCATAGTTGGGAAACGGCCCACAGGAGAAGCCGCTGCCCATCTTTGTTCGCGGCAGTCTTCTGCTTAAGAGCATTCTTCTTCTGCTTCTGCTGCTTTTTCCCTTTCTTCTGCTTCTTATCATCCAAGGGTTTGGCCACCTGGGGCGCCTCGACTCGTTGTTCGACACTCTTGGCCCTTTGGTTGCAAGCGACGGCGAGGATGGCATAAAAAGCCACCAACAAGGCATAGGGAACATAGTAGTTGTTGTATGTCTCCGCAATCTTGAATAGCGGCAACGCCACGGCATAGATGTTGGCAAAATTGGTCTCGTGGTATACGAGCCGGTAGAAAATCACCGGCACCGCGACAACACATACGACGGCAACCGCCAAGTTGACCAATTTTGCCGTCGTGGCCATGTCTGTGAGCCGCAAGGCAAGCAAGGCCATCAAGGCTACCGCCACCAACCCATAGAACCCCATCAAGGGATACGCCACGAAGGCAAGCAGCGCAAGACAGATCGTACGGATGTAATATCGGGGCGTGATGCACCTGAAGAGCCATACCAATGCCACCGCCAACGTCATCCCTATGGTTGGGACGAAGAAATATCCTTTCAACTTGATGTAATACACCCAGTAGTCAAGCGTGACATTGGCAATCAGCAACAAAGCCACAGGAATAATGAGGATGGTGAGCCATTTTGTCTTGACCTTGAATGCTTTTGCTGAAAGGAAGACGAGCAACAGCCACCATGCGCCCAACATCGCCACGCCCATCCAAGAATGATACAGATATTGGGTGAAATAGGAGCCAAGCCATGAAAGAAAGCCTCCCGCCACAACCATTTGCTGCTTGAAGAAGAGAGAAGTGTAAAGGAAAATGCTTCGCTCCTGGACCTTCCATAGGAGGTTGTTTTCATAAAGCAACAAGCATACGGCCATGGCCACAACGGCCAAAGCTACAATGGCAATGGGCAGCAATCTGAGTTTATCCTTCATGGCAGGTAATTATGGATGGATGTGCAAAAGTACACAATTTTTATGTGAACACTCAAAAAAAACCAACTTTTATTACCCATGCCACCACATCTTTTGCAAAAAAAGTGCGGCACACCTCCACGTCGCGTATGCAAGAAAGAGACAAATGAACAAAAAAACAATGCATCATAGTGATAGAAAATGGCACGAAGTTTGCTAATTTTTGTACAAAGCGAATGATTTATGAATCAACGAGATAGGGACACTCCATTTAACTTTTTTTAAGCTAAAAAACATACAATAAAAGCACCAACGTAACGTTATTTTTATTAATTTTGCAACGCATTTTAAGGATAAATTATTATTTGATTGGCATTCAAGCAGTTAGAAACTTAAGGTAAAACAGGATGAGACAACTTAAAATTACAAAAAGCATTACTAATCGTTCGAGCGAGGCACTTGACAAATATCTTGTAGAGATTGGCCGCGCACCACTTATCTCAATTGATGAGGAAATCGAACTGGCTCAGAAAATCAAGAAAGGCGGCCCCGAAGGGGAGCGCGCCAAAGACAAGTTGGTGACCGCCAACCTGCGTTTCGTGGTTTCCGTGGCCAAGCAATACCAGCACCAAGGACTGACACTCACCGACCTTATCGACGAAGGCAATATCGGCCTGATCAAAGCCGCACAGAAATTTGACGAGACTCGCGGTTTCAAGTTCATCTCCTATGCTGTCTGGTGGATTCGCCAAAGCATCCTGCAGGCCATCGCCGAGCAGAGCCGCATCGTGCGCCTGCCACTCAACCAAGTAGGTTCCCTGAACAAGATCAACCATGAGATCAACAAGTTCGAGCAAGAGAACATGCGCCACCCCTCCGTTTCCGAACTTTCCGACGCCACCAACCTCGACGAAGAGAAAATCGGTCAGAGCTTGATGGCCGACGGCCACCATGTTTCCATCGACGCCCCCTTCCAGGATGGCGAGGACAACTGCATGCTCGACGTGATGGCCAGCGGTGAAGACAGCCGCACCGACCGCTACGTTGACCATGAGTCGATGGCATTGGAACTGGAGTCCGTGCTCAACAAGGTGCTCAAAGACCGCGAAATCACCATCATCCGTGAATGTTTCGGCATCGGTCAACCGGAAAAGGGTCTTGAGGAAATCGGCGACCGCCTGGGTCTCACCCGCGAGCGTGTGCGCCAGATTCGCGAGAAGAGCATTGCCAAGCTTCGTGACAGCGGCAATGCAAAGATATTGATGAAATACCTGGGGTAAGTTTCCCCATCGTTCCAAGTGGGTCTCTCGGTTGAGAGACCCACTTTTTTTTGTCAAAATTGTTTGAAAAAGGGAAAAAATGGTTATTTTTGTGCCATGATATCGAAGAAGGCATGCTGGAGCCTCCTGGCAGCACTCCTTCTGGCAGTCATTCCCCAGGCGGCCAGCAGCAAGGACAGATTGGACACTTTGGTGCTCAATCGCATCTTCAATTACCGTGCAAGCATCGACAGCACCATTGAAGGATATCGCACACAAGCCTACCTGAAATTCCGTGTGAAAACCAATCGCCGCAATGCGACATTGCTATGCGTACCACATCTGTACACGATAGCACGGTCCAATCAGAAGAGCCATCTTGGAGAGAGCTATCTGACCCTTACCTTTCACGAGTCGGAACCTACGGAGTCGGAAGTGCATGCCCGCACCAGCACCATACACCGCCACCGCACGGTGATACCCGACGTGTATGGTTACTTGACACCCCACATCTATCAAACAACGCTCCTCAGCGACCACCTCTACTCCCCTTTCCACATCCGTAACAAGCGTTATTACAAATACACAGTCAAACAGGTGTTCGGAACAAACGCCAACGTGGAGTTCCGCCCTCGCGTAAAAAACACCCAAGCCGTTCGCGGCAGTGCCATCGTCGACATCGAGACGGGGCGAATCATTCGCTGCACATTATTGGGCGAGTTCGATATGGTTGCTTTCGAAATCAACATCACCATGGGGACGGAAGGTCTTTCAAGCCTGCTGCCCACATCATGCACATTGAAGACGAAATTCTCCTTCTTGGGCAACCAGCTCCGAGGCATCTATGAAGCAAGATATGGAGACATGCCTCTCACCGAGAACACGTTGGTGGAAGGCATACAGGCTCGCGAACTGATAGACTCCCTCCGTCCCATGCCCTTGACTTCCGTAGAGAAAGACATCTATGCGGAATACGACTCCTTGAGGCGCAGCAGCATCACCGACACCACATCGGTGCGTGAGAAGAATTTCGTAAAGGACTTCCTTTGGGACGTGATAGGAGACAACCTGCTCAACCGCATCAAGGGAAGATTCGACAACGACCGTGGCTACTACCGCATTTCCCCCATCATCAACCCCTTGTACCTCTCCTACTCACACCGCAAGGGGCTCACCTACCGTTTGACGGCACGTGCTGGTTATGTGTTCAACGAGAACAGCGACCTTTACGTACGCACGAAAATCGGCTATTCCTTCAAACTGAACCACACCTATTTCGACATACCCATCACCTATACGTTCGACGACCGCAACAATGGCAAGATGATGTTGTCGTGGCGCAACGACGAGTTGCAAGCCTCTTCCACCGTGCTTGACCAGTTGAAGAAGAAACATGGCAACACCTTCGACTGGGACACCCTTGCCCTGGACTATTTCAAGCATTCCCGACTGGTGTTTACCCTTCAATACGACTTGAACCCGCATGTGGGTCTGAAAACCGGCATCCTTTTCAACCGATGGAGAAGCGTCGACAAAGAAGATTTCAAAGCCCTGGGCAAGCCCACATTCTACAAGAGCACGGCACTTTGCGAAGAGTTGACCCTCCGTCCTCTGGGATGGCGCGGCCCGATAGTGACCATCGATTACGAACGGACATTAAACGGAGTGACCAAGGACAACATGGACTATGAGCGATGGGAGTTCGACTGTTCTTATCTGAAACACCTGCAATGCCTCCGCTCCCTCTCGCTGCGAGCCGGCTTCGGCTTCTATACGACGGGGACGAAAGACACCTATTTCCTCGACTTCAACAATTTCCGGGAGGACAACATCCCCGGCGGCTGGAATGACGAATGGAGTGGCGACTTTGAATTGCTTCACAGGAACTGGTACAACTCCTCCCATTATTACGTCCGTGCCAACGCCACCTACGAGTCGCCCTTGCTGCTATTGTCATGGATACCCCTGATAGGCACCATCACGGAGAACGAGCGCATTTATGTGAGCGCCCTTCACCTGAGTCAAATCAAATATTACATTGAGTTGGGATACGGTTTCACCAACCGACTGCTGTCGATGGGTATCTTCACCGGTTATGAGGAATTCAAGCATTTCTCCATCGGTCTCCGTTTCGACTTCAGATTGTTCGACAGGTGGTAGGGTTTTTGCGTGTTTCCTGTTTTTTATTCAAGCAACAGGTTGATTTGAGGAAGCCACACAATCATTGGCATCAGCGTTTTGCACAGTCCGGGCACAACCCCCTGACGAGCAAACTAACCGTTGCCGACTGGAATCCCTCAGGAAGGTCAACACAAGGAACAGACGTGTCTTCCAGGCAGAATGTCCTACCGCAGGCCTCGCAATGGAAATGTGGGTGTTCATCGTCGTCGAAGTCGCCATGCCGGCTCCTGCACAATTCATACCTTGCACCGGCTCCCCCTCCGTCTTCGATGACATGGACGAGGTGGTGGGCTTTGAAAAGCGTGAGCACTCTGAAAATGCCAGACTTGTCGATGGTGAGGATTTTCCTTTCCAACTCAGCCATCGTCATAGGTTGAGAAGAACGGTCAAGCTCCCTTGCCACCACGATGCGATTTGCAGTCACCTTGACCCCATGACTTTCAAGCATCTCCACATACTCTTTGCTGTCCATTTGCGTATTTTTGTGCGAAAGTAATCAATTATCAACAAAAAAAAGACAATGGATAGCAAAAGTTTTGTAATTTTGTGTCCGACATCCAATCCATATGCGATATGAAGTTAAAGAAAGCGTCCATTTTCATCACCTTACTCTCTGTTCTGGCTTTTTCAAGTTCATGGACGGCTCGCGCCAACACGAGCAGCAACGAGTCTCGCAAAATCTTCGACTACACTTACAACCTTGTGTTCGGCCCACAAGGCTCCTCCCTTTCCTACAATGTGAACATCATCGGCATACTGAATGTGAGCGGTTCGATATGGCACAAGAACAAAAAGCGACGATACTCCGAGTCACGTTACATGAGTTGGAACGACGGCCAGAAAGAATACTATGTCGACAACAAGAAAAAGACGGTGAGCCTATACATTGCCGGCACCCGAAAAAGCGAGCGTTATGGCAACAACTTCACGTTCCATCCCGATGACTACACTTACTCCCACAAGGAGACGAAAACCACGTATGAGTTGAACATCGACGCGCGGAAGGAAGTGAGTGGCATCAAACATATGATAGCTATCATCGACAAGCGCACACGCGCCCCCAAATATCTAAAGATAAAGGTGTTATGGTTTTGGACAACAGTCAGCATAACCAATTTCCGCAGTGGTATCAGCGACGACGTATTCATTTTCCCCGCGGAAAGATTCAAATCCTACGCCTTCATCGACCGGCGGAAGAAATAAGCACGGAATCCTGCATCCTCCATACACACCGCCATCAACACATTCGCACTTGCGTGGATAGCCACACAAGTGCGAATGTCATAACTGAGCGTATCCTGCCACCACGTGGTGGAGACAAGAAGGCTATTTTTTGTTCTTCTTGTAATATTCCAGACCTCTTTTGACGGTCTTTTTCACACAATTGGAAGAGATGGTGGCACCAGTGACGCCGTCAACTTTCGCATTGATGGCACTGTTGACTGTCATGCCATTCCACTTGCTCAGGATGCCGTTCTTCACTTTCAAGAAATACTTGGGTGTCTCCTGATTGGGCAATGCCTCCACTTTGACAACTTTGTTGTTGGAGATGTAAATCTTCAAAGGTGTGGGACCATTGTAACCCTTGATGTCGGATGCAATGGTCGTGGTGTTGACGATGGTCTGGTTTCCACTTTTTGTAATGACCGGCTCACCAGGCATGGCACTTACCATGAGAGCTGCTGCCAAAAGAGTGAAAACAGTCTTTTTGATGTTGTTGATATTCATTTTTCTTGTTTTTTATGATTGTTGATTCGTTGTTTCGGGATAACGGGATTTCGGGATAACGGTATAACGGAATAACGGTATAACGGAATAACGATTTTAGTAATAAACGACAACTCGAGAATCCGGTATTGCCGTTACAGGGTCATTCCATAGGAGTCACCTCATAACCCGCCTGCCTGAGTAGATGCAAGACGCCCTTTTCACCTACGAGATGTGCAGCCCCTACGGCAAAGAGTGTGGGCTTCTCTTTCATAATGGCAGGCATCTGGGCAATCCAATCAGCATTTCGACCATACACCAGGAGTTCGTCTTCTTCGTCTGTAGAGTCACATCCGTCGCCGAGGTTCTTTTCTTCCATACTCTCAATGCCCTCCAGGTCTTTCGAATAATACGCCTTCACGATGCTTTCTGTCAGCTGCAAATAATAGTCCTGATGCTCTATGAAACAGTTTAGCAGTTGTTTCTGTCGTTCCAAAGTCTGTCCTTGGAGCAAAACCTTGATTTGATAGTCTATGGTTTCCAGTCCCAACACCCCTTTTCCGTCTTTTTTTGCCTGCGTCTGCACATAAGTGTCGATGCCGTCATTCACATTGAACGAGGGCTCTTTCTTCAAATACAAGAGGGAGGTGAGTTGCACGAGAAGTGCAGCTGGGGTGAACTGTCCCATCTGCGCCCCTACGGCGGGATTGCTGAGGTCTGCGCCGAGCAGCTGTTTCATCAATGCATTGAGTGCATCCATTTCCTCCTTTGAAAGGATTTGCTGAAGTTTCTGCCCGTCGGGGAGCATCATGGCCTTTTGCATCTTCATCAGGTTTTCCGGCTTCATCATGTCCTCCATGACCACTTCCCCACACACTTGGTCCACCTCTGCAATCGCCTTGGAGAATCCGGGAATTTCCTTGGCGAAGGAAGATGAGGCAAAGTGGTAGGTGCCAAGTACATAAGATGGTTTGTCAAGCCCGTTTCCTGAAATGCTGAACAATAGCTGCGCCTGCACCATCATGGTTCCCATCAGCATGCAAGTCAGCAAAAAAACCATTCGTTTCATAAATTCTTGTCTAAAATGTTGGTTTCTGTGGCAAAATTACAACAATTGAACCAAGAAATAGAGGATTATGAGTTAAAAAGTGAAGAATGAAAGTTAAAAAATAAAAAATGCTTACAGAAGTGAGGAAACCAGGAAAACCAAGATAGCTAAAATAAAGAATAAACAGGAAAAGCAATAGAGGATGTGAATGCTCATTTCATAAAAATAGTTTCATTATTTTGTGGGTTCGCTTAATTTCATTATTTTTGCATGATAATTCGCAAGACCATGAGAAAAGTCATCCTCACCATAGCCATCACTCTTGCCGTCGTGGGCGTTTCAGCCCAAGTGTCACGAGATGAAATCAAGGAGAACATCTATCGTTCTGGGAGCAACTACTATGCCTACCCCGGTCCCACCCAGAAGAAGTTGACTAAAGCTCCCAAAGGCTATGCACCTTATTATATCAGCCATTATGGGCGCCATGGTTCCCGCCACCTCATCAACGATAGCGACTACGACAAGGCTTGGAAGCCACTGCTTCGTGCCGACTCATTGGGCAAGCTGACCTCTTTGGGCAAGGACGTGCTTCGTCGGGTGACAATCATCCGTCAGGATGCTGAGAAGCGCCATGGCGAACTGACTCTCCTTGGCGCGGAGCAGCATCAGGCCATCGGCAACAGAATGTATGAACGCTTCCCTGAAGTGTTCAAAGGCAAGACACGTGTCGATGCGAAGAGCACGGTGGTCATCCGCTGCATCCTTTCCATGGAGAACGCCCTGCAAGCCTTGCTGCGCCACAATCCTAACCTTGACATCCGCCATGATGCGAGCGAGCACGATATGTGGTATATGAACTTCAAGGACAGTGAGTTGGACAAGAAGAAGATGCCCGACGATTTGAGCAAAGTTTACGACGATTTTTGCAAGCGTCACCAACATAACGACCGTCTGATGAACGCCCTGTTCAACGACCAGAATTATTGGCAGAACGAGGTGAACGCCCAAGAACTGTCTTATCACCTCTTCAAATTGGCCTCGAACCTTCAGAGCACCGAACTTCGTCATGGAATGACCCTCTATGACATTTTCAACAACGACGAGCTATACGACCATTGGCTACAAACCAATGCGTGGTGGTACATTCATTATGGTCCGTGCCCCCTCAACGGTGGTGTCTCTCCCTATTCGCAACGCAATTTGCTACGCGTGATGCTCGAGGAAGCCGACAGCTGCCTGCAACTCCCCCACCCCGGTGCCACCCTTCGATATGGTCACGAGGTGTGCGTGATGCCGCTGGCCTGCCTGCTGGAACTCGATGACTTCGGCAAGCCGATAGCCGACCTTGAGCGTCTTGACGACGAAGGTTGGCACTGCTACAAAATCTTCCCGATGGCGTGCAACATCCAAATCATATTCTACCACCTGAAGAAAGGCAATGGACCCATCCTGCTGAAAGTCCTTCTCAATGAGAACGAGGCACGTCTTCCGCTCACCCCGGTCAGTGGTCCTTATTACAAATGGGACGATTTCAGGGCATATTACATGAAAAAACTAAGGAATTATGAATCGAATTGAAAACAAAGTCAACCATATCGATATGAAACGAGTAATCATTGTTTTTGCCACCTTGTTGCTGCTGGCAAGCTGCTGGAAGAAAGGCGAGAAAGCCGACCCATCCACTAACGACCCCCAGAACACGACGGAAAACACCGTCAAGGCTTTTGAGCAACCACACATCGACGGTGACCCGCAAAGCGATGAATATGTCATCGCACGTGTGAATGCCATCTACGACAACATTTTCAAGGAGAATTACCCTGTTATCGGAGAAGACGGTGAGGAAATTCTTCCAAGCGACGACACCCCTTCGCCAGACGAGAAATTCTTCACGAAGGATTGGAACGATTTGTTGTCCAAGGTATATGAGTATGAAAGCGCAAACAACCCCGACGGCCAAGGTCTCTTGGATTTCGACTATTGGGCATGGCTGGACCCCGACGAGGAAATAGGGAAGCTCTCCATTTCCGACGTCTCGGTGGTGAAGCGCGACAAAGAGCGCTCGGTCGTGGAGCTTTCCCTGAACAACAAGGGCAACAAGACCCACGTGCGCCTGGAACTGAAGTTCGAGCGTGGGGAATGGTACATCGACAATCTCATCAATTTGGATGATAATAATTACGACATGCGTAAAAAGATGAATGAATATCTCAAGAAGAATTGACGGTGGTGGCCCTTACCACCACTTGTCCTTTGAGATGTATTTTCTTAGCTTGTCCTTCCCGATGATGAAATGTGAGATGCCGTCTGCATATGCTCCAACCTGATAGGGTTGGAAACTGAACACCACACCGTCCTCATAGATGGCTGCTTGTGGCAGTTCGGCATCTCCCATCTCCAGCCCTTCCTTCTTCATCTCCTCCTGCAAGAGTTCCTTGATTGCCTCCCCTGCCTTTTGACGGAAAAGCGTCTTGTTCACCAGCCTTTCCTTCTTCTCCATATCAAACGTGACATAGTGCTCGAGAGGGAAATCGTGCGCCCCATAGGCATACAGATTGGTAGCCACGAAAAAGGTGACATATCTGTCGGAAACGTATCTGGGAGAAATGAAGATGCGCAAGTAAGTCAAAGGGAAAGAGAAATCGAGATTTTTCAAATAGTACACCTGCCTCATGTACAAGTCTCGGAAATGGTCAACAACGGCCTGCCCGTCGTTGATGTCTTCTATTTCGAATGCTTCCGGGTGATTTCTTTTCAGTACCTGAGTGGGCAGCATCGTGTTGTCGATGTTTGCCTCCAAAAACACATCGTCGAAATACATCATGTCCATATTGGTGATGCTGTCGATGAAGTTGATGGCCCAGCTTTTGAGGAAGTCCCATTGTTCACCGTCCTGCATTGGATAGTCAACGATGATCTTGTATCCGAAATTGTTGGTGTCGCATAACTTGAAATTGCAGGGTGACACCGACTCGCACCTGACGAAGAGTTTGGGATATTTGTTGGTCACCAGCATGTCGTTGTTCTTGAAACTGTCCAAAGGCAGCCTCAACTTCTCCACTCCCAAACGTCCACAAATATCGCCATCCTGATAGAGGGTGTCCTCCGGCACGGCAGGCCCGATGACGAAAGTCTCTCTCGTCTGAGATACCAGCGAAAGGAAATGCACGTTTTCATAATTCTCATAAAGCAAGTAGTACTCCAGCCCCCCCACATTCATAAGAGAGTCGGAAGTAGAGAATTTTGCCTCGTCAATGAATCCGGCATACCTCTGAGCCATAGCCTCCCCACTCGCCAGCACATAAGCCAGCAAGGAGCAAAAACAACATAAGTATCTGAAATGCATAATGTTACCTCAAAACACACAATCTCCAATCCACCTTGTCGGATTATCGGATTGCAAAAGTAGTCATTTTCTTGAAAACGGAGAAAAAAAAGAGTAACATTTTTCATCGGAAGGAGTTGACAGCCCCGGCAACCTTTTCCAAGTCCTCGTCAGTCAGTTCAGGCCCCAAGGGTAGGCTGAGTTCGGTGGCGTGTATCCGTTCGGTGACGACAAGAGGTCGATGGCTCCATGCCCTGCCACATTTCTGCAAATGAGGCGGCACGGGATAATGCACCTGCGCCTCCACGCCTTGTTGTGCCAAATGCTCCCGCAACCTGTCCCTTTCTTCACACAAGACAGGATAGATATGCCACACATTGGCCTCCCTCGGAGCTGGCGCAGGCAATGTTATCAATGGGTTTCGCAAGGCATCCCCATACCATTCGGCGATGTCCTGCCTTCGCTTGTTATCATCATCCAGATGCCTTAGCTTCACCCTTAGGACTGCCGCCTGCATCTCATCCATCCTTGAATTCCTCCCAGCGTAATCGAAGATGTATTTCCTGGATGAGCCATAGTTCCCCAATGCCCTTACCATGTCGGCCAACTGCTTGTCATTGGTGGTGACCGCTCCGGCATCGCCTATGGCACCAAGGTTCTTGGTGGGATAGAAACTGTGTCCTGCAGCGTCTCCCAATGCTCCGGTCCTCCTGTCTCCGAACTTGCATCCATGCGCCTGGGCATTGTCTTCCACGAGCAGCAATCCGTGCTCCCTGCAAATGTCGGCTATCTTCTCCGTAAAAGCACACCTGCCATAGAGGTGAACGATCATGACCGACCTTGTGCGCTTTGTGATGCATTCTTCAATCTTCCGTTCATCAATCTGCATGGTCAGTGGGTCTGGCTCAACGAGTACAGGCACAAGGTTGTTTTCTGTTATAGCGAGGATGGATGCGATGTAAGTGTTGGCAGGCACGATGACCTCGTCTCCACGGGCCATCACCCCCATCTCAACATATGCCCTGTAAATCAAGGTGAGCGCGTCAAGCCCGTTTCCCACACCGACGCAATGCTCCGTTCCTAAGTATCGGGCATATTCGGTTTCAAACCGCTCCAATTGACACCCCCTGAGATACCATCCAGAAGCCATCACCTCATCTACAACCGCGCCCAATTCGTGTTGATATGGCGCGTTTCGCTTGGCCAAATCCAAATAGTGAACCATAGTGCAAAGGTAACACAATGCGTTGTAAAAACAAAAAAAATAAAGCAAATCCTTTTTTATGCGCCATGATTGTATTATCTTTGCAAAAAATTTCTGCCTCACGCCGCCCAAATGGCAGCGTTCAAGGAGCAAAGAGCAAAGACATGAAAAGGATTCTATCAAGTATTTTCGCCATCATATTGGCAGCAAGCACTGTTCAAGCACAAGAATGGCGTGACGAAAACCGCTGGCACGACCCATTCGACATTTATGCTGGACCGAGGGTGGGTGTCACGGCCAGCAACCTGACCCAATATGACGGCAAATACCTTTTCAGCCCCTACATAGGCGGCTTCATCCAGACCTATTTCAACAACCATTTCGGAATGAGTTTTGAAATGGGCTACACCCGTTTGGGCACCCATGACGCATGGGACAATTTCCATAGTGACGCTGAGATCTCCCGTGAAGACGGCACCATAGACCGCCGTGGCCCTTACGAGTACAGGTTCGACTATTTGGAGACCTTGTATAAGATGAGATATTATCCAGTGCGTAATTTCAATGTCATGGCAGGTTTCCTCTTTGGCGTTCACATCAATGCAAAGAGTGAACTTGACAACGAGGATTACGACATCATCAAGCACGTGCACAAACGCTCCGCCCATGCCCTGTTTGGTGTAGGTTACGAGAAGGACAAGATTTCCATAGAGGCCATATATGGCTTTCCCTTATCAAAGCTGGCCTCCACGAGCACTGGAAAGCGCGCCTTGGGCAATGCAAAATTCAACGTATTCATGGTGACCGTGGGTTATCATATCAAGGTTTATTGATTCCAAAAGGTCTGACGGGGTCGGACTAGTCTGACAGATTGTACAAGCCAGAAAAGACAGACTTCAGCATACACGGAGAAGCCCCGATGCCGGTTCGTTACGGCATCGGGGCTTCTTCATATCATTGCGCGCCATCCTATTTGAGAAATTCCTTGATTTTCTCCAGTGGGATGCCAAAATTGAAGTTGTCGCTTCCCATGAGTTTGGCGAAATTGACTGCCACGACATTTCCTTTGTCATCTATGACAGGGCTTCCGCTCGACCCTTGCACGGTGGGAATGCTATAAGTGATTCTTTCTCCGTCAGGAGTCTGGG
This sequence comes from uncultured Prevotellaceae bacterium, assembly GCA_902786665.1. Taxonomy (GTDB): domain Bacteria; phylum Bacteroidota; class Bacteroidia; order Bacteroidales; family Bacteroidaceae; genus Prevotella. The sequence goes on from CADADN010000008.1 coordinate 67,951, forward strand.
TGACCCTTCCGCTGGTCATTTGCACGCTGATGCCCTTTTCCGTGTTGGCGAGCATGAGCCCGGCGTTGTAGCCAATCATATAGAGTTGCTGGTCGATTTTTATCTTCTCTTCGGTAGACTTTCCGTTAAAATACTTCTTGTTGCCTTCCCCGGCGAACTTGAATACATAAGCCCCCTTTGGCGTTTTCTTGCTGTTGAGTTGGATGAGTGCAAGGTCTGTACCTTCCTTGTCCGACACTTTCACCACCTTGCAAGGGTTCTTCACCAGGAAATCTGAAGGTCCTTTGACTTTTTCCCCGTCATAGGAGATGCCGATGTTCGACACCGTGCTCACCTTGATGTTGTCCAAGCTGGCTCTCTGCAACTGGCGAACCGCTGCAGACACCTCGTCGTACATCTCCTTCAATTTCCTCTGCTCCTCCACAATTTGCCTTAGCTGAGATTCATCCCCGGCAATGACATTCCCGAAGAAATCGTAATCCATGAACTGTGACTTCTGCGCCTCCAGCATATTGTATTTCGACTGTATCTGCCTTGCGGCCATGGCATATTGCATCAGCGAGGCTCTGACGATGTTTGCCAGCTGCGCTTTTAGTTGCTTGCTGTCCACATCCGTGAGGGCCACGTGCCTGTTGGTTACAAATTCCCCCTCTTCACTGACAAAAAACCCTGTGCCATTGAGCATCTGTGCATTGGCCTTTGCCTCCTCCTCATTGGTGGTGAAGCCCTGCAAGTTGCCATTCTGGTCGATGCCGTTGAAGAAGAGTTGCTGCCCTCCTGGCATCTCCACCTTATAATAGAATTTGTTGAGCACAAGCACAACCCCACTTTTTTGTTCCTCGAAAATCTCATCTGCAGTTTTCTTCCCACACGACGAGAGGACGGTGGCACACACACCGGCAGCCAATACCATCCATTGCCATTTGATAGTTTTCATTTCTTGTTGTTGATGATTTTCAAGCATTCGGGCAAAATCCGTGCCCATTACGCTTCTCATCTGCAAAAGTAGCCATTTTGGTTTGAAAATGTCAGTTTTTTGCTTTTTTTTCAGACAGATTGACACTATGCAACAAATCAAAAAATTTTATGCATCAAAAACGCAATAAAAAGGTATGTATGCAAGTTTGTATAAAAAAAATAAAAAAACCGTTAACAACAATGTGTGGAATAGTAGGATACATCGGCACCCGTGAGGCCTATCCGATGCTGATAGAAGGTCTCAAGCGTTTGGAATATCGTGGTTATGACTCCGCCGGCGTGGCACTCATCAACGCCTCCGGAGCAATGAACATATACAAGGAAAAAGGCAAGGTTTCCAACCTTGAGAACCATGCTGCCAGCCATGACACCAGTGGAAATATCGGCATCGCCCACACACGTTGGGCCACACACGGCGAGCCTTCGTCGGTGAATGCCCACCCTCACCTGTCGGAAAGCGGTCGACTGGCATTGGTTCACAACGGAATCATAGAGAATTATGCCAACATCAAGGAGTATCTCACCCATAAGGGATACCATTTCAAAAGCAGCACCGACACCGAAGTGTTGGTGCAACTGATAGAATTCGTGCAGCAGCGCTTCCACCTTGACCTCGGATTGGCAGTGCTCTATGCCCTTCGTCGCGTGGTGGGAGCCTATGCCATCGCCGTGCTCGACCGCGAGCATCCTGAAGAGTTGATCTGCGCCCGCAAGAGCAGCCCTCTGGTTGTTGGTGTCGGCGAAGACAACAAGGAGTTCTTCCTAGCCTCCGACGCCCTTCCCATCGTGGGGTACACCAAGCACATGGTCTATCTGAACGACGAGGAGGTGGCCGTCATCCACTGCGGCCAAGACATCACCATCCGCAACCTGTCCAACTCCCGTGACGTGGTGGCTGCCAACGTCCACGATGTTGACATGGATCTCGACAAGTTGGAGAAAGGTGGCTATCCTCATTACATGCTGAAGGAGATTTTCGAGCAACCACGCTGCATCTCCGACTGCATGCGCGGCCGATTGCTCCCCGAAGAGCACCGCATCGTGCTCAGCGCCATCCATTTGCACCGCGAAAAGCTCTTGGGCGCCGGCCGGTTCATCATCGTGGCATGCGGGACATCGTGGCACGCGGGCCTTATCGGCAAACAGATGCTCGAGCAATTCTGCCAAGTGCCGGTGGAAGTGGAATACGCCAGCGAGTTCCGATACCGCAACCCCGTCATAAGACCCGATGACATCGTGATAGCCATCTCACAAAGTGGTGAGACGGCCGACACGCTGGCTGCCTTCAACCTGGCAAAGGAGAACGGCGCCCTGTGTTTCGGCATAGTCAACTCCGTAGGCTCAAGCATCGCCCGCGCCTCCGACACGGGCATATACATCCATGTCGGTCCGGAAATCGGTGTAGCCTCGACGAAAGCATTCACCGGCCAGGTGACAGTGCTGACGCTCTTCGCCCTCGCCTTGGGTCACGAGAAAGGCACCATCAAGCAAGACGTTTATGAACAGCACATTGACGAGTTGGCTCGCATCCCGGAGAAAATCAACCAAATACTTGAGAACAACGACAACATCCGCGACATCGCACGCACGCTGACCTATGCCCGCAACACACTCTACATGGGTCGAGGCATGAATTACCCCGTGGCATTGGAAGGTGCCTTGAAACTAAAGGAAATCAGTTACATACATGCCGAGGGTTACCCTGCCGCCGAGATGAAGCACGGCCCCATCGCATTGGTGGACGAGAATATGCCTGTGGTGTTTGTTGCAACCCACCATCGCCTATACAAGAAAATCATCAGCAACATCCAAGAGGTGATAGCACGCAACGGGCGCATCATCGCAGTAGTGAGCGAAGGCGACCAAGATGTGAAACGCCTGGCATCATTTGTCATAGAGATTCCAGAAACATTGGAGACACTCGTCCCACTGCTTTCCGTCATCCCTCTTCAGCTGATAGCCTACCATGTGGCTGTGGTGAAAGGACTCAACGTCGACCAACCACGCAACCTGGCAAAAAGCGTCACAGTGGAATAAGGGTATCGAAAAACTGTCAATAAAGGCTCACATTGAAATCAAAAGGAGAATCGATGTCCTTGAATATGGGATTGACTTTGTCTTTCTGCGAGAGTATGATGTCGCTTTCAGGAATACGCCAGTCAATGGCCAGGTCGGGGTCGTCCCACGCTATGCCTCCCTCACTCTCGGGATGGTAGAACTCGTCGCATTTGTATTGGAAGACAGCCTCTTCCGAAAGGACGACAAACCCATGGGCGAAACCGCGAGGAATGAACAACTGGAGCCGGTTCTCACCAGACAGTTCCACGACGACATGCTTCCCATAAGTGGGTGAACCTTTCCTGATGTCCACTGCGACATCAAGCACCCTGCCCTTGAGCACCCTCACCAGTTTGCTCTGTGTGAAAGGCCATTTTTGGAAATGCAGCCCTCTCAACACGCCATACGCCGAACGGCTCTCATTATCCTGCACGAAAGTGATTTCCCTCACTTGCTTGTCGAAATCACGCTTGGAATAAGACTCGAAAAAATATCCTCTTCCATCCTCGAACACGCGTGGTTTCAACACCACCACGCCATTTATCTCTGTTTGTATTGTTTCCATTTTTCTGTTATTAATGACGCACAATGCCACACGCCAACAAACAGGGTTGCGGCACCATGCCATATTACTGTAGCAAAAGGCGGTGCAAAGGTACGAAAAAAAAGGCATACGGCGAAAGAGACCAATGTTTTTCACTTGTTATTTGCATGGGAAAAGCAATATTGCTATCTTTGCATATCAATCACATCTATATGGAGAGTATGCATCCCACATCACGGCAACGACAAACAGGGCGCAAGAGCGGCAAGCACCGTGCTTTGCTCTTCCTTGCACTTCTTGCGCTCTGTTTGTCATTCCTGTCCTGTTTTCAGGATGATGAATCGGATGACAACACGCCCGTTGTGATTCCGGAAGGGTTTGTCTGTGTGGCACACAGAGGCTATCATCCAAAGGGCGTGGCAGAAAACTCCGCATTGGCCTATCGTCATGCCAAGTTTGCCGGCTTCGACTACGGTGAGACCGACATCCAATGGACGAAAGACGACATCCCTGTGTGCTGCCATGACGAGTTTTTCATAGACAACACAACGAAAGACAGCATTCACATCAGAAGACATACCTTTGAGGAACTGAAAAGATTTGACTATCATGGCACATCCATATCCTCCTTGCAAGAAGTGATGGACACTTGCAAACGTTATGGATTAGGCTTATACCTAGACCGTTTCACCGCTTTCAGCAAAGAGCGAAGGGAAAGGATATTCGCAATGATTGATGATTTTGGGAAGGATAAAGTTTGTTACATTTTCAGCAACCGCGAGAAAGAGGGCATAAAGCAAGTGTTGGAGTTCGACTCTTGCGCCACCATCGCCCTTCTCCATTTCCAGCGCATCGACCAGGAATTGATTGATTTTGCCAATTCCATCAGCACCTCCACCAACAAAATCATCTTGGACGTGGACCACACTACCAACCCCGTCACGGTGCTGCAGCAGTATGGACAAGCGCTCAAACCCAATGTCAATTATAGTGTGTTCACCATCAACAACAAAAGAACTTTCAAGGAATACCTCCCGCACGTCGTTTCCATCACATCAGACCTATTGTCAACAGGAAATCTGAAATGAACCGATGAAGATTGTTAGGTCATAGAAAAACCAGGAAAAACAGCCCCCCAAGAAGCCATCATTGTCCCGTTGTTGTTTCGAAGGGTTTTTCAGCAGCCCAGAATGCACATTGCTTGCAAATTCTCTCATTTGAAGAGTCAACGGCCATCGCTCCTCTTGCATCAGCCTCTTCGGGAGTCAGCTCATAAATGACAGGATTGTCAAGGATGCTCCTTTTGGCAAATGTAGAGAGAAGTCCCTCGTACAAAGCACACGTGGCAACGAATTTTCCCACGCCATTACACATATGCCAGTTGTCTCTTGTGAGATACATCCCATTGTCAAGGCCCTGATTTCTTGCATTTTGAACGGCAGTCCCCACAGGCAGCACCTTAACGCCATAGTCACTTGCAATCTTTTTGGCACACGAAATGTTGCCTTTCCACTCGGTTTCCGTGGCCTTGGCTGTATGGGTCCATGGCAGCATGTATGCCAATTGCAACTGAGGATTGGGGCAATTGCTTCTAATGGCTTCAATCAATTTTGGCAGATTGTTTTCAAAACCATACCACTTGTAGGAAGCATCACTGTTTTGCAGGATCACACACACATCCCAAGGCTGGTTCAACACATCTTTAAGAGGACCTGCAACGTTCATCTTAATGGCTCCTGCCATCCGGTAAATAGACCTTTCAGTGCCACTTTCCAACGTCTCAAGCCATTCTGCCAGACCACCGCCACTTATCATGCCATTGTAAACACAAAAACGATTGCGATCCAGTTCCGCACCATCCGCAACCTCCTTCAAGTAAGCCGTGGCATCGCCAGAAAAACTATTGCCGAGTATGAGGACACGCAAGGTGTCTCCCTCAAAATTCAAACGTCCCTTGTAACCTTCGAAAAAATCTTCTTTTTCAGAACCTTCCACCATTTCATCAGATTTGGAAGAACTGCATGCACCAATCGTCATCACAACAAAGGCGACGACCATCCACCCAAAGAAAAATTTGGGATAATAAACAGGACTCTTTTTCATAGCTGCAAAGGTAATACATTTTGGCTTCAATCCAAAAGAACTTGATTAATATTTGTCTGTCCTACACCTTTCTGCCAATCTCTCTCTTTTGTTGCCACCTTCGTTTTTAAAGCAATAATTTGTGTATTTCCCATAGTTTTTGTACTTTTGCATTCGCAAAAATACGAAAATCTGCGGGACGGCTATCCATAACCATCCTAAATGTGGCTTTTTCCGTATGATATGCAAAAAAACGCCATTCCTCCTTTCATCCTTTTTGCTTCTGCAAAGAGGAGGGATTTTTGTATGCATACGGCAAAGGCCAACCATCATCAAGATTGACAGAAATGGCATTCAATACGGGTGAGACCCCAGAGGAATTGCGGGCGACCTACAATCCTGACGGCTCTGTCCTAAGAAAAGTCCAAGAGCGTCTTTTGGAAATGTTGCTCTATCTCGATGAAGTCTGCAAGGCCATTGATGTTCCCTACAGGCTTGATGGCGGCAATGTCTTGGGGGCCATCCGCCATCAAGGCTTCATCCCTTGGGACGACGACATGGATGTCGTGGTGGAGTACAAATACTACGACAAGTTATGCAATTATCTGGCCACGCACCCCCACCCCCGATTCGCTTTTCAAAGCCCTGAGACCGACAAGGGCTATTTCCGTTTTTGGAACACGCTTCGTGACACGAAAAGTGAATACATCCACAAGAAGAAGAACGCCCTGAATGATGCTTTCGAATACCGGGGCCTTCAAGTGGACATTTTCTGCTATCATCCGGGAATGATACCTTTCCTTCATCGCATCGGCTCGCTTTTTTACCAATATGCCATCATGAAGGGCATCAACCATTCCTTTTCTTTCGCCAAGTCCATGTTTTGGCTGCAACGCCGCATCATCAACCCCGTGTTCTATTTCATTTCCCGGCATTTTGGCAACAAGAGCCGCTACATGCATGGCTACGGGGCCACTTTCCCCTATCAATATCCCAAGACAGCGTTGTTGCCCCACGGCGAATTGGAATTTGAGGGCCATGTATTTCCCGGCCCGGCAGACCCGGCGGCGTTTTGCAGGATACAGTATGGCAATTTCATGGACTTGCCTCCAAAAGACAAGCGTAAGCACCATGATGTAGATTATGTGTTTTATTGAGGCTTGCCCGAAACGTCTCGCATACCAAATTCTCCTTTAATGTCCACACTGAAGCGAAACCTGGTCTGGAACACCCTTCTCACCATCTCCGGGTATGTCTTCCCCCTGCTGACCTTTCCCTATGTCACAAGGGTGCTAGGAGCGGAGAATTTCGGAATGGCGAATTTCGCGCTTAGCGTGGTGGATTACGCCATCCTGTTCTCCATGTTGGGCATCACCGCCATCGGTGCGCGATACATCCCCCAATGCAACGAGGACAAGGCGAAGCGTGACGACGTGTTCAGCCATTTGGTCACCATCCACATCCTGTTGTCGGTTGCCATCCTTCTTGTCTACACCGCTTGTGTGTTCCTCGTCCCCCAGTTGGCAGCACACAAGATGCTCTACTTCGTTGGTGCCTCGAAAATCGTGGTGAACATCTTTTTGGTGGAGTGGCTGTTCCAGGGGATGCAGGATTTTCGTTACATCACATTGCGCACGCTGGTCATCCGCACACTGTATGTAGCAAGTGTTTTCATTTTTGTAAGGGAGAGCGACGATTACGACAACTATTTCTACGTCACCATCGCCCAGGTGGCGCTGAACGCTGTCATCAATTGGAAATACGCCCGCAAATACGTGAGATTCAAGTTTTCACTCAAAGGCTGCAAGGAATATGTATTTCCCGTTTTCTCCATGGGCATCAACAGGATACTCTTGTCATTCTACGTCACTTTCAATCCCATCTTCTTAGGTTTGTTGTGTGGGAATGAGGCGGTAGGCCATTTTTCGGTAGCCACTCGCCTTTATGGCATTTTCCTGTCGTTCCTGGGTGCCTACAACGGGGTCTTCGTCCCTCACCTCAACTCGTTGTTGGGGAAGAACGACCTCAAGCAGTTTCGCAAGATGGTGGGTCTCTCCTTCGAGATTGTCAGTTTCGTAGCCATACCCATCATCGTCTTGGGTTCATGCCTTGCACCGGAGATCATCAGGTTGCTGGCTGGCGCAGGTTACGAGCGCGCCGTATTACCCTTCCAAATCGTCCTATGGCAGGTGTTGTTCGTAGGGCTGGCTCAAATCTTGGAGAATCAAATACTGTTGTCACTGAAGAAATTCAAGGAGGTGCTGGCCTGCACGGCAATCTGCACCACCCTGTCCGTTTTCATCCTGTTGTTCTTCACCAGGCGCTATGCCGAGGTGGCTTCTGCCTACGCCGTTGCCATACCTCATTTCCTGGAAGCCTTCCTGCTGTATTATTATGCACAGAAAGCCATCCCCATGGACTTCCCCGTAAAACGGTACGTTGTCACCACGTTGGCTTGTCTTCCGATGGTGGGAATGTGTTTCGCATCAAGGTTGTTCTTGACAGACTATCGCTTGATACTTGGCGTATGCCTCACCATCTCCGCCATCTATTACCTGACGGTGATGTGCTGGGTGGTGAAAGACCAGTTTCTCATCAGCCAACTCAAGCGTATTCCTCTCCCACATATGAAATCTACATAGCCATGCGATGATGAACAGGATACTCTCAATTATCATATATCAAATCCACAGGGTATGGTTCGCCTTGTTGAGAAAAAGCAAGAACTACTTCCATCAAAGGGTGTCCGTAGGATATTGCCTAGCCCATCAAGTCAAGTTCAACCCTGAAAAGATACATTTCTACGGAAAGACTGACATGTTTTTCCATCCTGGTAGCAAAGTAACCATTGGCGACGGGTTCATCTGCAGGAGCGGAAGAACCAGCGGAACGATTGACCATCACGTCATGTCGGTCATTGAAGTGCGCCCGGGAGCGACGCTTTCCATCGGCAGTCATTCGGGGATTTCCAACACCTGCATCCATTGCCACCAATCCATCACCATCGGTGAATATGTCAACATCGGGGCTGGAACCATGATATTCGACACCGACTTCCATAGCTTGGACTGGAAAGACCGTAAAGAAGGAACGGACATCGCCAACCGCAAATGCAAGCCTGTTGTCATCAAAGATTACGCTTTCATTGGTGCCAATTGCCTTATACTGAAAGGCTCCAGCATAGGTATTCATTCTGTTGTCGGTGCCGGCAGCGTGGTATGTTGCGACATTCCCGACAATGAGATATGGGCGGGGAACCCCGCAGTTTTCATCAAAAAGGCTGACATCAACACAAAACAGCCATAAGCAAGCAAACGCATGATAGGATATATCCTCTTAGGCATTGCCATCTTCACGTATATCATCGAACTTCGCAAGATCAGCTTGGTGATTTTCTTCTCGTTCATGTTGAACGGTTGGTGCGTACTGACAGATGACATATTAGGTTCAAAGAACTATGATTTGGCTTTGGTCTATATCATCTTCACCTTGGTCTATTCGAACCTGTTCGAGAAGAAGCCCCCACGCATCCCCGACGGAAAGCTCCGATTCTGGCTCTTTCTTTTCTTCTTATTCATGGTGATTGACATCATTTTTTCTCTCAAGCACTATCAATTTACGGGATATCAAGTACTTCAAGGTTGCAGGGCCTCCTTTCTTTTCCTTTCCTATTTCATCCTTAAGAATTTTGACAAGGAAGACTTTGTCTGGGTTCACAAATTGTTTTTCTACATCACCCTTGTCACCTCCATCCTGTATATATTCGAAGTGTTGTTCGACTGGCAGCTTTTGCCCTACGACTATGAGCATGTGAAGATTGATGACTTCACAGGCATCAAGCGTTATTACAACTCTCCACCCCTTCTCTATTGGTACATCTTTGTCACCATCCTTGCACCGAAACAACTCAAATCCTATTTCAGTTTCCCTGGCATCTTCATCTTGGTCATTGCGCTGATTGCCACCTTGGGACGCACGCAGATTGCCATGACCGGCATCGTGCTGGCATTGGGACTAATCGTCCAGCACAAGGCGAAATCCCTGTTGATGGTGGCGTTTGTAACCATGGTGCTCTACGCCCCCTTTGCAGGAATCATCGGCTTGCGTTTTGCCGGAAAATATGAGAAATCAACAGGAAGTGAAATCAAGTCCATCTTCTCAGGCGGCATCCAGGAAACGGCATATATCGGCAACACGAACGACGTGGGTACATTGACCTATAGGTTTGCTTGGATTTACGAGCGAGGAGCCTATCTTGCCACCCGGCCTCTTTCCGAGAACCTGATGGGTTTGGGATTGATCAGCGACAGCCAGACCATCACGGTTCATCAAAGATATGCGTTCCTGTTAGGTTTGCCCGACCAAGATGGTGAAACGACACAAATGACCACGCCCGACATCTCGTATGGCAACCTGTTTTCCAAATATGGCTATTTGGGAAGCATCATCTATTTATGCATCTGGATATACTTGTTGTTCTTCTTCATACACCATAAGCGAGAAAACGACTATTCGTTCCTTGGTCTGCTTATTGTTCTTGAAATGATATTGTTGTCTTTCTCGGGAACTTCAACTTCAGACCAAGGCAACCTCATCTATCCATTCATGGTGTATCTGCTTGTCCATTACAAGAATCGGGAAAAGGCCAAACGGCAATTCATTAAAGCCAAGCGGCAACCTCTTGTAGCCAATCTGCAAAGCGTATGAAAGTCATCCACATCGAGTCGGGCTTGGGCAATCAGATGCTTAGTTTCTGTGAATACCTCGCCATCAAATCTGTCAATCCTGGCGACGATTGCCTGATTGAGACCATTGTGTATGACATCCCCGAATGCAATGAGGTCATCTGCCAATGGAACGGTTATGAGTTGGACACGATTTTCCATCTCCATGCGCCCAACGTCAAGTCGATGTTTTCCGACAAACAATGGGAAGCATTGATATCCCACATACGCCAATCCCGTTTTTGGGAAAGGAATTGGAACTACCCGGTGCATTTCACCCAGGCATTCGAGAAGGTTGGCGTCAAGCTGAGGAACGTGCGCGGTGACTTCGAAGCGCCCGGCTCTCCCTACATGACCCCTTTGAGCAAGCCTGGGTATAAGAAGACCTTCATTTTCCAATATCTGAATTACATCCGTAAGAAATACATCAAGCATCCCTCTCCCCCTCCCTCACCCGAACTCTTCATTCAGTCCGAGGACAATGTCTTCACCGGGCAACAGTTGACATTCAAGAACAAAGGCGTCGGCATTGAAAGAATAGACAAGGAGGTCAGAGAGTGTTTCACATTTCCCGCCCTGTGCTCAAAAGCCGATCTGTCGCTTGCAGAAGAGGTGCAATCCTGCCAGTCCGTCGCCATCCATGCCCGACGTGGCGACATGCTGAGTTACAACTTCGACTGCTATTATGGCGGCTATTTCAAACGTGCGGTGAAATACCTGAAGCAATCGATTCCCAACCCCCATTTCTATATCTTCTGCGACCCGGGAAGCGTGGAGTGGGCGAAACACAACAGCAAGGTGTTTGGTTTGGACTTCAGAAAAGACCACATCACCTTTGTCGATTGGAACAAGGGCGAGACCAGTTGGCGTGACATGCAATTGATTTCACTCTGCAAGCACCAAGTCATCACACGCAGTTCGTTTGGTTGGTGGGGGGCCTATTTGAACTCCTACAAGGACAAAATCACATGTTCGCCCGACGACATCACCAACACCACCCATCATTTCTGACATTGACATGATACCCAAGGTCATACATTATTGCTGGTTCGGCCACGGGGAACTTCCCGAGTTGGCGGTGAAATGCATCGACTCATGGAAGAAATACCTTCCCGACTATGAAATCAAGCGATGGGACGAGAGCAACTTCGATGTGAACATGATTCCCTATACCGCAGAAGCCTATGCCTTAAGGAAATATGCTTTCGTAAGCGACTATGCCCGTTTCTGGATTCTCTATCGTGAAGGAGGCTTGTATTTCGACACCGACGTGGAGGTCATCAAACCACTTGACGACATCGTCGAGAGGGGGCCATTCCTTGGTTGTGAGCAACCGGCAAACCCAGAGAAAGCACCCGACTCCCCTGGCAAAGGCTTATGGTGCGCCCCTGGATTGGGAATGGGTGCCACCCCCGGCCTTTCCTTTTACAAGGAGATGATGGACATTTACAAGGACTTGAAATTCGAGAACAACGAGGGGGGCAAGAAAATCATGACCATAGTGAATTACACCACCAACTATCTCTGCGAGCGTGGCATGCTCAACACCTCTTCCATCCAGGAAATCGATGGCATCTTCATCTATCCCAACGACTTTTTCTGTCCCATTCACCCTGTGACAAAACGGATGCACATCACTGAAAACACCCGCACCATCCATCATTATGCCGCATCATGGATGGAACTCGGTGCAAAGGATAAAATCAAGAAGGCCATCCGTTCGGTGATGCCCGAATTCTTACTTCTGTGGTTCAACAAGCTGAAAAAAACACTGAAGTCCTCTGGTTCTAAATAGAATACGGAAACAGTTGATTGTTTCTCATCAGGGATGAATAAAGGAGCAACCGAGAATATTGAAAACACAAGAATTTTCTAATCCGGGATAAACAAAGGGACAATAAGAATCCTCTGTTTCGTGACAAAAGGAACATATGATAAAGACGAAATCCGACCTGCAAGAATGGCTGGCTCTCGACCTTGGCCGCTACGGTGATGAAAAGCCCACGTTGACCGACAGGCTCCTTCACAACGAGAAATGGTATCTCTGGCAATATGTCAAGGCCTTGCGCCATGTGGAATACCATATGAACAAAGGTCGCCGCGGCTTGCTGTTTTATTGGTGGTGGTATCGCTACAAGCACCTTGGTGCCCGCACACGTTGCAAGGTGAGCCCCAACACCACGGGACCTGGACTGGTGATTTTCCATATCGGTGACTACACGGGAGTCAAGCCCTCCGCACGTATCGGCAAGAACTGCACCCTGCGTGCCGGCGTGGTCATCGGGCGACGGTTCGACGAGACGGGCGACGGTCTGCCGGTCATCATTGGCGACAATGTCAATTTCGGATTGGGCGTCAAGGTGTTTGGACAAATCACCATCGGCAGCAACGTGTCGATTGGCGCCAACTCCGTCGTGACCCACGACATCCCCGACAATGCCGTGGTGGGCGGCATTCCAGCCAGGATTATCAAGATTTTCTAGTTTTCCTATTGATCCTAGAAACTCCTAAAACTTCCTATAAATCATCTTTGGATGGCTCGCAAACTATTTGTATTCGGCAACATCGGCGACCTTCATGAATTACCGAAAGGCGGAGGAGGCCAGACCTCTTGTCGCCGTGTGATGCAAGGTTTCAAGGACGCGGGCCTGGAAATAGCCCACGTGTCGAGGCATTTTGCTGAATGGGAAGGCAAGTTGCTGCATGTGATAGAAGTGCTCTTTTTCGGAGTGACCGACCTCTTCAAGATTTTCTTCCACCTTCGCAAAGAAGACCCACAGAGCACGGTCTTTTTCCATATGACATTCTCCGGCCCTCTCCTGCCCTATGAATACATCGTAACAAAGATGGTCAGGATGATGGGCTTCAAAAGCGTGATGTATCTCCAAGGAGGACAGTTCCTGCATTACTACAACAAGGGTGGGAAAAGATACAGGGCATTGTTTGCCAAAGTGCTGAACATGCAAGCCACGGTGATGTTCGAAGGCAAGGAAGGCATCGACCTCGTCCGCCCTTTCACCACCGTACCTCTGTCACATTTCCCCAGCTACACCTTCAACAAAGACATCCCCTCCACACTCCCCAAGCGTCCCACTGACACCGTCCGCCTGTTGTTTTTCGGACGCATTGACGCCAACAAGAACATCGACGTGGTCATCAAGTGCTTCGAAGCGCTTTGCACACGTCACGACAACATCCACCTCACCATCATCGGCGGTCCTGGCAACAGCAAGGCGTATGTCTCGCAAATCGACCAAATGATAGCGCAATCCCCTTATCGCGACCGCATCGAGCGCCACGGGCTGTCGCCATTCTCTTTCATCAAGGAGAAGATGCAATCCCATCATTTCTTCATCTTCCCCACCAGCGAACCCTGCGAGGGACACAGCAACGCACTCAGCGAGGCCATGAGCCAAGGCCTCATCCCCATTGTCAGCGACCATAACTTCAACCGTTCCATCGTTGGCGACGACCGCCTGGTGGTGAAAGGCCTTTCGCCCTCTGCCTTTGCAGAAAAAGTGGAAACCATCCTTGATGAGGGTTCTTACGAAACCATTGCCAACCAGATGTTGGAACGGGAACGTGCGCTATATTCTTATGAGGCGGTGAATCCCCGCATCACCCAAGAACTGGAAGCATTATGAGGCTGTCCTCCCTGCATATCGTGCCCTCCAAGGCGGCAGCTGCAGCCATCCCAGCTGGCAAGGTGCTCATCAACACCATCAACGCGCACTCATTCAACGTGGCACAGAAAGATGCTGCCTTTGCTGAAGCACTGACCCGCGGCGACTACCTGCTGCCCGACGGCGCGAGCATCGTGATGGCTTGCAAATGGCTGAAACACGCCGTGTCGCATCCTGTGGAGCGTGTGGCGGGTTGGGACCTCTTCGAAATGGAGATGCAACGCCTCAACGAGCGTGGCGGCCGATGCATGTTCATGGGCAGCAGCGAGGCGGTGTTGGCGAAAATCAAGGAACGCGCCGCAAACGTGTATCCCAACATCGAGGTGACGACCTATTCGCCTCCCTACAAGGCGGAATTTTCGGCTGATGACAACGCTGCCATCATCAGCGCCATCAACGAAACCGCACCCGACCTGCTGTGGATAGGGATGACCGCTCCGAAACAAGAGAAATGGGCCTATCGGCACTGGGAGGAACTGCACATCAACTGCCACGTGGGCACCATCGGCGCAGTGTTCGACTTCTTTGCGGGTACGGCACGTCGCGCCCCCCTCTGGTGGCAGAAACATTCCTTGGAATGGCTTTACAGGCTATGCATGGAACCGGGGCGCATGTGGCGCCGCTACGTGGTGGGCAACCCGCTCTTCCTCTGGCACATCCTGCTCGAGAAACTCCAAGGAAATAAAAACCAATAAGAGAAACAAGGAAATGAAGGACATCATCATAGCGGCAGGATATGCCACACGACTCTACCCCTTGACAGAGAATTTCCCGAAGCCACTGCTGAAAATAGGCAAACGCTCCATCCTGGACCGGATGCTCGACGACATCGACGGCATCGACGACATCGACGAGCACATCATTGTGACCAACCACAAGTTTGCTCCCATCTTCGAGCAATGGCTCTCCACCACGTCATACAAAAAACCCATCCGCATCATCGACGATGGAACGACGAGCAACGACAACCGCCTTGGTGCGGTGCGCGACCTGCTGTTGGCCATGGAGCGTTGCTCCGTTGACGATGACATCATGGTGCTGGCAGCCGACAATTTGCTGTCCTTCTCCTTCCAAGGGTTTGTCGACTTTTTCAAAACTTGCCAGACCTCGGTGATCATGTGTTACCACGAACCTGAGTTGCGACGGTTACAACGCACCGGCGTTATTGCTGTGGACGACAACATGCGGGTGCTTGAAATGCAGGAAAAGCCCGAAAATCCCGTGTCGGAATTGGCGGTGCCACCTTTTTATATCTATCGCCGTGCCGACCTGCCCCTCATCCGCGATTGTTTGTCACACGGCTGTGGCTACGACGCTCCTGGCAACCTCGCCCACTACCTGGTGGACGTGACGACGATACACGCGTGGACGATGCCAGGTGAGCGTTACGATATCGGCTCGCTCGACAGTTACGAGGAAGCACAACGATTGTTTGGCTGAAATGGCGTGGAAAATCAAGTTCCGATGCGTGGATTGCAGTTACGAAGCTGCCATTTATGAGGGAAGAGGGCTGTTCCGTCAGGAAATCACGGCAGTAAGCTGTCCCGATTGCAAAACCATCCAACATCTCGTAGTGGGCGGCATCATCTCCGATGTCGCCCCTTCTTTTCGCAGCGAGGTGGGGCGGCTATGCCTGCGTTGCGGAAGCGAGAACATCCGCATATGGGACAAAAAGACATGCCCCAAATGCGAAGGAAGAATGGAGGAGACCGGCGAGAAGGAGTTCTGGACATGAGCATATGATCTGTTCTGTCACCTCTTCGGGGTTGATTAATGTGGCGTATCGTTTAGCAGGGGTTCCGTGCTTCGCACTCCACCACCTGCCTGTGTTCTTTCCACCCCTTCGGGGTTCTCTAATTCGATAATTCGGGATAAATCAGATACACAAACAATTCTTGAATTCGACAATTCGGGATAAATCAGAAACACAAACAATTCTCTAATTCGACAATTCGGGATAAATCAGATACACAACCGATTCTCTAATTCGACAATTCGGGATTAGCCAACAACGACACTCATATCCCCAAACAAGCCACGAAGGGTCCGGAAGCGCATACAAGCCAAAAACGAACCCCGAAGGGGTGACCAGAACACAGGCAGGCGGTGAAGCGGAGCGGAACCCCTGAAAACGAAACCATTGCAAGTTTTATAACAACCCCGAAGGGGTGACAGAATAATATCAATATGGCAAGTACCTTGGTAAAAATCGACGTGCATCTCATCTTCCACGTCAAAACCACGGGAGCAAAAATGCTCGAAGAAGATTTGCCACGTATTTTCGCATACATTGGTGGAATCATTAAAAGTATGGAAGGACTGCCCGTAGAGGTAGGTGGACGCCCCGACCACATTCACATTCTCACATCGTTACCGAAGACTATGTCGTTGGCCGACTTCGTACGAGCCATTAAGGCCGATAGTAGCAAGTGGCTGAAAGGATTGAATAGATGCTATATTCAGTTTGCGTGGCAAGAGGGATATGGTGCTTTCTCTGTTAGTCCATCATTGCTTGATAAGACGATAAGATACATTCGTGGGCAAAAAGAGCATCACAAGAAGCGGTCTTTCCAAGAAGAATATAGATTGTTTTTGGAGGCATATGGAATAAAATACGACGAACGTTATGCGTTCAGTGACTAAATAGTTCTGTCACCCCTTCGGGGTTGATTAATGTGGTGTATCGTTTAGCAGGGGTTCCGTGCTTCGCACTCCACCACCTGCCTGTGTTCTTTCCACCCCTTCGGGGTTCTCTAATTCGACAACTCGGGATAAATCAGATACACTAACAATTCTTGAATTCGACAATTCGGGATAAAAACGGGAACAAAACATTTTTTGAATCCATGAAAAAATACATTGTGGCATTAGACTCCTTCAAGGGATGCCTTTCGTCGAAGGAAGCCAATGAAGCGGCAGCAGACGGCATCCTTCGTGAACACCCTGGTGCGGAAATCCTGAAAATCCCTGTCAGTGATGGTGGTGAAGGGTGGCTGGAAGCTTTCAGCTCAGCCCTTGGTGGCGAAATGACGGAAGTCAGGGTCCACGACCCGATGATGCGCCCCATCCACGCTTATTACCTGAAGAAGGATGACACAGCAGTCATTGAGATAGCCCAAGCCAGCGGCCTGACCCTTTTGACGGCGGAAGAGCGCAACCCATTGCGAGCCACCAGCTACGGTACAGGAGAACTCATCGTGGATGCCATACGTCGTGGCAGCAAGCACATCATCGTAGGTCTCGGCGGCAGTGCCACCAGCGACTGCGGCATCGGAATGCTCCGTGCCATCATCGATGCCTTCGCCAAGCATGGCTCATGGGACGAGGTCACCGCCCTCAGTGATGTCAGATTCACCATCGCCACCGATGTCGGCAATCCGCTATGTGGTGAGAATGGCGCAGCCCATGTGTTCGCCCCACAAAAGGGAGCCACGCCCGAGATGGTGGAAATCCTCGACGCACGTGCAAGACGCTTTGCGGAAATCTCCGCCCGCCATTTCGGTTACGACTGTCAGGATTGGCCCGGTGCAGGCGCTGCCGGTGGACTGGGGTACGCCTTCCTGCAATATATGCGCCATCCTCAAAAGGCCACACCCGGCATGTCTGAAGCCGTGGAATGCCGACGGGGGATAGACCTCCTGCTGGATGCCGTTGGTTTCGACCGGTTGTTGGAAGGCACCTCCCTCGTCGTCACCGGCGAAGGTTCCGCCGACCGCCAGACATTGATGGGCAAACTTCCATATGGCATTCTCCAACGCGCCAAGCATCATGACGTGCCCGTCGCGCTGTTGGCAGGCCGTATCAGCGACCGCCGGCACCTGCTCGATGCCGGCTTCGCACACGTGGAATGCATCAACCCAACCGACCTACCCTTTGAGGAGGCCATTCAACCGGAAATCGCCAAAAAGAACATCTGCAAGACGGTTCAAAGATTGAAAAGTGAAAATTTCTGATTATAAAGACACGAGATATCGTTTTTTTTTCTAATTTTGCGGTTATAAAACAGATGACTCGGTTATGAAAAAGATTTTTTTATCGATAGCGACGTTAGCACTACTTTGTGCTTGTAAAAACACATTGTTGTTCAACATCAACGACAAGTATAGGCCTCAGCAGAAGAGCATAGTCGTACTTTATGAGAACGACGTCCACTGCGGCATCGACGGCTACACCAAAATAGCAGGCCTGCGCGACGCCATCGTCAACAGCGACACGGCATATGCTGCCATCGTGAGCAACGGCGACTACCTGCAGGGAGGCTCCAGCGGAGCCATCTCACAAGGACAGTACATCATCGACATCATGCGCAACGTTGGCTACACCGCCGTCACCTTGGGCAACCACGAATTCGACTACGGTACGCCGCGCATGAAGGAACTGCTGCAAAAGTTACAAGGTCCTGTCGTCTGCGCCAATTTCTTCGACATGGGGGCGGCACAGCCTTATTACGCACCCTTCATCATCCGTCGATATGGCAAGACACGCGTCGCTTTCGTAGGAGCCACCACACCTGAGACCATGCGCGCCGAGAGCTATTCGTTCTACGACGAGGCGGGCAACCAACTCTACGACCTGCGTGAGAAGACATTCTACCAGATTATCCAAAAGGCGGTGGACGACGCCCGCCTGAGAGGTGGTGCCGACTACGTCATCCTGCTCTCCCACGTGGGTGAGGCATCGGATGCCATGAACATCGACTCCCACAAGTTGGTGGCGGCCACGAGGGGCATTGACGTGGTGCTCGACGGGCACTCGCACTCCACCATCCCTTATGACGAAGTGCCCAACCTCGACGGAAAGAAAATCAAAATCACCCAAACGGGCACGCAGTTTGCTAACATCGGCAAACTGCTCATCACCACGGATGGAGCCATCTACCCCACCCTGCTCCCCACCGCTGACATTCCTTACACCAACACACGCGTGACTCTGACCACCGACAGCGTGAAAACATTGCTGGAGCAAGTGACCACACGCCAACTCTCGTCTTGCGACTACCCATTGGAAATCCTTGATGGGAATAAAGTACGACAGGTGCGGCGCGCGGAGACCAATATGGCCGACCTCATCACCGACGCATTCCGCCACAATGCAGGAGCCGACATCGGCCTCTACAATGGTGGCGGCATACGCAACGGCATCGCAGCAGGACCCATCACCTACGGCGACGTGACCAACGTGCTGCCTTTCGACAACCGAATGGTAGTCCTGGAGGTGCCGGGAAGCCTCATCATCGCAACACTGGAGAAATGCTCGGCAAAAGTGCCTGAGGAGGACGGCAATTTCCCACAGGTGTCGGGGTTGCGCTACACCATCCACAGCGTGAGCCACACCGTCAGCGACATCCAAGTGCTCGATGCTGCCACAGGCAAATACGTTCCCATCGACCCTAACAAGAAATATTCCGTCAGCACCACCGACTACTACAACAGTGGAGGATTCGACGGCATGTTGAAAGACTGCACCGTGCTCAAAAACACCACGCTGCTCAGTCGCGACATCCTTGCCGACTATCTTACAAGCACCCTCGGCAGCAACATCGGAGATGCATTCAAACAGCCACAAGGAAGGATAAAGATTATTGAAGATTAAAAAAGACAGGAGATAGATAATTAAAAAAAAATGATTATCCGCATCTTTCCGATAACGCCCCGAAGGGGCAATAAGCCTCCAGCCCAGGGCAACGCCCTGGGAAATTGGGAAGGAGGCAATCG